>JAEWYW010000050.1 GCA_023458535.1 Bacteroidota bacterium | reverse complement strand
TAGGAATAGAGAATATTTAACAAAAAGATAACAAAAGCATATAATTTTTATCAAAAATAAAATTCGTATATTTGCAACCAAATTAGACGATCTTTTACATGAATTTATTTACGGAGACCAATCTAAGCCCTGAAATTCTCAAGGCGATTGGCGAACTCGGCTATGAAGAGCCGACAGAAATCCAGAAACAGACTATTCCTTTTATCCAATCGGATATTCGCGATCTTATCGCACTTGCGGCAACAGGAACAGGCAAAACTGCAGCATTTTCGCTGCCAATTCTGGATATGATAGACGACACTAGTCGTAAAATCCAGTTATTAGTGCTTTGCCCTACTCGTGAACTTTGCCTTCAGATTACCAAAGACATTAAAAACTATACAAAATACCTTCCAAGCGTTAAAACTACAGCAGTTTACGGAGGAAGCAGCATCATGGATCAAATTCGTTCCCTGAAGTCGAATCCACAGATTATTGTGGGTACGCCAGGCCGTGTTATTGATCTTATCAACAGAAAAGCATTGGACTTTTCTGCGATTCATTGGTTGGTTTTAGACGAGGCCGATGAGATGCTTTCAATGGGTTTCAAAGATGATTTGGAAACCATTCTTAAGGAAACACCAGAAACAAAACAGACCTTCCTTTTCTCAGCTACAATGAGTAAAGAAGTGGAGCGAATTTCTAAAAATTACCTTACAAAACCTCACAGAATTTCTGTAGGTTCTGTAAACGAGGTGAAGAAAAATATCTCGCACGAATATTATGTGGTGGGTTACAGACAGAAGAAAGAAGCTTTAAAGCGTCTTATCGATGCTAATCCTAATCAATATTCCATTATTTTCTGTAGAACCAGAATGGAAACTCAGGAGGTTGCCGATTTCTTGATGCAGAATGGATATGCAGCAGATGCGCTTCACGGAGATCTTTCTCAGGCGCAGCGTGATACGGTGATGAAGAAATTCCGATTGAAAAACATTGATATTTTGGTGGCTACTGATGTGGCAGCAAGAGGTTTGGATGTGGATTCTTTAACACACGTCATCCATTATTCTTTGCCGGATGATCCTGAAGTTTTTGTTCACAGAAGTGGTAGAACGGGTAGAGCTGGTAAGGATGGTATTTCAATGGCATTGATAAAACCTGATGAAACCAGAAAATTAAAGCAGATTAAAGCTCAAACGAAAATCGATATTAAAGAGAAGCAGATTCCAAAAGGTGAAGATATCGTAAAAGCTCAAGTGGTAGGTATTTTTGATAACCTTTTTGCTGAACATGAAGATTATTTTGAGTTTGATGAAACTTTAATTCCGGACCTATCTCATTTCACGAAAGAAGAATTGGTGAAACAAATGCTACAGTTTAAACTGAAAGATCTGGCGTTGTATTATAAAGATAAAAACGACCTTAGTGTTCAGAAACTGAATCGTGAAGAAGATTTGCCTTACAGCAGAAGAGAGAGGGGCAGAGACCGTGAAAGAGGTAGAGATAGAGACCGCGGTGAACGTGGTGATAGAGGAGGAGATAGAGGAAGAAAACCAAGAGCAAAAAAAGAAAACATGGTACGTTTCTTCTTTAACTTAGGTAAAAAAGACAATTTAAAGAAAGTAGATATGCTGGAAATCATCAATAAAGCTACTGCAAAATCTAAAAAGAGAGCAGACATCGGCGATATTGAGATTCTTGAGAAATTCTCGTTCTTTGAGATTGAAAAGGACTATAAAAATGAATTGTTAGGAAACATCTCTAACATGAAGTTTAAAGGAAAAGAAATGAGAGCTGAGGTAGCTAATTAGTAAGCCTCGCATAATATAAACCGCCTTCTAAGGCGGTTTTTTTGTGGATTACTATCCCATTGTTAACATAAACTTAATATTGAAATGAAACCTCGAAAAGTCAAAAATCGGATATTTGCACAAAATTTCAAAAAATAAAGAAAATGGGAATTGGTAATATTTTTAAGGCCTTCCAACCAAAAGACAAAGTGTTCTTTGTATTGTTCAATAAAGTAGCTGAAAATCTTGTGGAGATGTCTAAATTTTTCCACGACGGTATTGTAGAGTTTGATCCTAATGATGAAACTTACATGCAGAAAATTAGCGATTTTGAGCATAAGAATGATGATCTTACACACCAAATCTTTGTTGAACTGGGACAAAATTTTATCACTCCTTTCGATCGAGAAGATATTTCTCAATTGGCAAGTGGTTTAGATGATATTGCAGATTATATGTACGCTTCTGCAAAGTATTTGTTTTTATATAAAACTCCTGAAACCAAAGAATATTCAGAATTTTCATTGCTTATTCATAAAGCGTGTTTAGAGATTCAGGAAGCTATTAAAAATTTAGATGCATTTAAAAATCCAGCTGCAGTAAAAGAATCTTGTATTAAGATTAACTCTATTGAAAATATTGCGGATGATGTATTGAGTAAGGCTTTAATGAACTTATTTGAAACCAACGACCCTATCAGAATTATAAAAGTACAATCTGTTTTAAATTATTTAGAAGAAGTAACAGACAAGGCAGAAGATGTTGCCAATATCATGGAAAACATCGTAATTAAATACGCATAATTCTTCATCAAAATTTTTTAAAATGGATTTGCCTATATTATTAATCGTCATTATTGCACTTGCATTAATATTTGATTATATCAACGGTTTTCACGATGCTGCCAACTCTATTGCAACCATCGTTTCTACCAAAGTATTAACTCCTTTTCAGGCTGTACTTTGGGCTGCCGTTTGGAACTTTGCAGCATTTTTCCTTGCTGCATACATTCTTCCCGGAGGTTTTAAAATTGGTAACACGATTGCTAAAACCGTTAACGAAAACTTTATTACCCTAGAGGTAATTTTCTCAGGACTCATCGCTGCCATCGCATGGAACCTTTTTACATGGTGGTTTGGGATTCCCTCGTCATCTTCTCATACCTTAATTGGTGGGTTTTTAGGTGCAGCACTTACGCATGCATTTGTTTTAGATTATCAGCATGTAATCGCTAACCAACCCAACTTAGGAATGTGGGACACTATTGTAGCCGCCATTAAGCAGCTCACCACCCAAAGTGTCGTGAAGTTTGATAAGGTGATTCCTATTTTCCTCTTTATTTTCTTGGCACCAATTATCGGTATGATTATCTCCATCATCATTACCTTAATTATTGTAAATATTTACAAAAAATCAAACCCGCACAAAGCAGACAAAGCATTTAAAAGAATGCAGTTGGTATCTTCCGCATTGTTCAGTATTGGGCATGGTTTGAATGATGCACAGAAAGTAATGGGTATTATTGGTGCTGCAGTTATTTTCTATCACGTGAACATGATTAACGATCCTCTGTATTTGAACTTGGCTTCGGCAGACCGTTTCAACTTCTTTACGGAGCATTATTTATGGGTGCCATTGGTTTCTTTCATTGCCATCGCTTTAGGTACAATGAGTGGAGGTTGGAAGATCATTAAAACCATGGGAACGAAAATTACTAAGGTTTCCCCTTTGGAAGGAGTAAGTGCAGAGACTGCAGGAGCATTAACACTTTTCATTACAGATCACTTCGGTATTCCTGTTTCTACTACACATACCATCACGGGTTCTATTATCGGGGTAGGTTTAACGAAAAGAGTATCTGCAGTGCGTTGGGGAGTTACAGTTAGCTTGCTTTGGGCATGGATTCTTACCATACCTTTGTCGGCTCTCATCGCAGGAATCTGTTACCTGATTACACTTATTTTTTAATTTACATTTTAATACTTATACCTAAAAAACTTTGTCGCAATGGCAAAGTTTTTTATTTTAATAAGTGCATTTAAAACCTTATTTTTGTATGCCTGTTGGGCTCTTTAAGACATGAATAACTTTATAGTATATTCAAATTTTTGAGAAGAGCGAGGGTTTTATATAATTAATTATTTGAAGTATGGAGTTCTTAGAAAATTATCAGAAAATAGTAGCTGATGCAGTAGAAAAATACAGTTTTAAAGATAAACCTACGGAGTTGTATGCTCCTATGAACTATATTATTTCTCATGGTGGCAAAAGGATACGCCCTATTATGGTGCTAATGGCATGCGAAATGTTTGGTGGCGACCTGAAAACCGCTATTAAACCTGCTCTCGCTATTGAGTTCTTCCATAACTTCACCCTTATTCATGATGATATTATGGATGAGGCCCCTCTAAGAAGAAATAAACCTACGATACATACGCTGCATGGCATAAATGTGGGGATTTTATCTGGAGATGGATTGATGTTGAAAGCTTATAAATTCTTCGAAGATCTTGAACCCGAAATTTTTAAGGCTTGTATCCGAATTTTTACCCATACTGGATTACTTTTATGTGAAGGTCAGCAATATGATATTAATTTTGAAACTCAGGAAAATGTTACATTTGAAGACTACATCCGAATGATTACCTATAAAACAGGTGTACTGAGTGCGTCTTCATTTGAAATTGGAGCTCTGATCGCAAAAGCTGATTTTAAAGATGCTAAAGCAATTTTTAATTTTGGAAAAAATATCGGAATTGCGTTTCAAATAATGGACGACTATTTGGATGTGTTCGGTGATGTAGCATCGTTCGGTAAGAAACATGCGGGAGATATCTACGAGAACAAAAAAACTGTTTTATACCTGCTCGCTCGCGAAAATGCTACTCCAGAAGAAAGGAAAGAGCTGGATTACTGGTATTCTAAGAAAACAGATAATGTAGATAAAGTATATGGCGTAGAAAAGATTTTCAAGCGTACCAAAGCCGATGAGAAAGCATTGCGTCTTATCGAAAAATACAACGAAATTGGTCAGAATTACTTAAACCAAATCAATATTTCAGACGAAAGAAAAAAACCTTTTGTAGAGCTTGCTAACTACCTTCTGAAGAGAGAAAGTTAATATAGCTGAATACAGTTGAGTAATGAGTTACTGAATTAAATTGATTATCCAAGACCTAAAATCTATATCATAAAGATGAAATTCCGAACTGAGGTTTACATAGCACAAAATTTAAAAAAGATAGAAATTGAGGATTCTATTTTTTCAATAGGTTCTTGTTTTGCATCAGAGATGTCGGATATTTTAGCACAGGGTCAGTTGCAGACATTGAATAATCCCTTCGGTACGATCTTCAATCCGTTTTCAATTAATAATGCCATTGCAAGGATTCACGATGCTCATTATTATACAGAAGAAGATTTAATTTCTTACAATGATTTATTTATTTCATTAGATCATCATACCAGTTTCGATTTGAATTTTGCACACAAAACTTTGGAGCGCATTAATACCGAACTCGAAAATGCAAACGTTTTTCTGCAGAACACAAAATGGGTTTTAATCACTTTTGGTACGTCCTTTATTTACGAATTCGAACCTAAACAAAAACTTGTAGCCAATTGTCATAAAATTCCACAAAAATTCTTCAAAAAAAGACTGCTTTCACATTTAGAAATTACGGATTCCATTTACGAAACCATTACGCATCTTAAGGATATTTGTTTGGAAGATGTACAAATTTTGTTCACGGTGTCGCCTGTCCGCCACACCAAAGATGGTATGGTTGAAAACCAATTGAGTAAATCTAAACTTATTACAGCCATTCATGAGATGATTCCACAGTTTGAAAACTGTTATTATCTGCCGGTTTATGAAATTTTGATGGACGATTTGCGGGATTACAGATTTTATAAAGAAGATATGATTCATCCAAGTTCACAGGCGATTCAGTATATTTTTGAAAAGTTTGGGAATGCCTATTTTTCAGACGATACAAAGCATTTTATAACTGAAAATTTTAAAATTAATACTGCTTTGCAGCACCGAACGTTGGACGATAAAAATCCTAAATATATTCAGTTCCAACAGGAGCTTTCAAAAAGAATTGAAGTGCAAAGGGCAAAAGTAAAACATAAGATTTTTGACTTATAATTTAAAATTCATTCTTTCTCATTCTCACTTCTAATCTCTAAATTAAAAAATGATTGATACTCACACTCACTTATATTCTACAGAATTTGATGCTGACAGAAAGGAAATGATTCAAAGGGCATTGGATAAAGGTGTCGAGCGTTTTTATCTGCCGGCCATTGATTCGGAAACCCATGAAAAAATGCTTGCCCTAGAAACTGAATATCCCAATCAGATCATCAGTATGATGGGTTTACACCCGTGTTCTGTAAAACCTGAATCTTGGGAAGAGGAATTGCAAATTGTGAAAAATTATTTAGATCAACGTGATTTTGTGGCCATAGGGGAGATTGGAATAGATTTGTATTGGGATCAATCCACGTTAGATATTCAAATAAATGCATTCGAACAGCAGATCGATTGGGCGATTGACAGAGATTTGCCGATTGTGATTCATACAAGATCCAGTTTCGATGAGGTTTTTGAAGTTTTAGAGAAGAAGAAACACCCAAAACTGCGGGGTATTTTCCATTGTTTCTCCGGAGATTTACAACAAGCGAAGCATGCCCTAGATTTAGGTTTTATTTTAGGAATTGGTGGAGTAGTGACCTTTAAAAACGGTAAAATTGATCAGTTTTTGAGTGAAATACCACTGGATAAAATTGTTCTGGAAACCGATTCTCCTTATCTCGCTCCAGTTCCGTTCCGTGGAAAACGGAACGAAAGCGCTTATGTGGAATTGGTTGCCGGAAAGTTGGTGGACATTTATCAACTTCCGTTCACAGAAATTGACCGCATTACAACCGATAATGCCTTGAAACTCTTTCTAAAAAGTAATTCCTAACACATTTTGAAAGCACTTCTGAATAAATTATTAACCATAAAAATCTTCTTATTTTTTTCTGTAATAATTTTTTTACTAAAAATTGTGTACAGTTGGTATAGTGGCTTTTCCGGATTGTATTTCGAAGATTGGAGTATTGCTCAAAACATCGTAAAGTACGGCGAATATTCAGAGTTTATCAAAATCGGGCCTACTGCCTACAAACTTCCTGTTTACCCTTTGTTCATGAGCTTTTTCATGTATTTGTTTCCCAATCACTATTTCGAAGTCATTGTGCTTATGCAGCACGTCCTTTATTTTCTCGTTCCCTTATTGATTATTAAAATTCTGGATATTTTTAAGAAACGAAAAGCGGGGATTATTGCTGCATATATTTTCATATTTTCTCCTGCCTATTTTCATTATTCGAATGTTTATGAAGCTACGAATATTTTTATACCTATGTTTTTGGTGTGGGTTTGGGTTTTTCTTAAAATTTTTTCGGGTCAGTTTAAAGAGGTAAAACACTACATACTACTGGGGTTGGTAACAGCATTTTTATTTTTAACGCAAGTTGTTGTAGCGCCATTGGTACTTGTTTTAATTGTAGGTTTATTATTTTTCAAAAAATCATCAATCAAAAATGTAATGATTGTATGCTGCAGTTTTGTTGTTTTTTATTCTCCTTGGATCATTAGAAATTACATCACATTTGATAAAATAATTCTAACTAAAACTCCAGTATGGCAAAATATCTATTTAAGTTATACTCCCCTTGTAAATCTTTGGGATAAAGTAAATGTAATATCTGATGAAAATGAACAGTCAACTTTCCAGTTGAGAAAAGAGGTGGATGAGTTTAAAATGGAGGAAATTTATCGGGCAGAAGTTGAGAAAGCACTGTACGGCAAGAAATATTTACCCATAATAAAAGGAATTCAAAACGCTATTATAATCTGGACTGTGCCTGCGCGTTATTATGAAGACAACAGTTTGAGTATACTCCTCGGTAGAAAATTATTTTTATTCGTCATACATTCCTTAACCATTATTGCACTGATTTACTACTTTAAAAGAAACAAATTATTAGCTTCTGCATTTCTTCTATTGTTTTGTAGTTTTACCATGCCTTACGTGATAGGTCATGCTGCAAATATGAGATTTAAGTTGGATTTTGAGTATTTTCAGTACATTTTGATTGGACTTTTCCTCGCTGACTACTTTTCGCAAAAAACCAAAAAAAAAGGTGAAATTACTTCACCTTCTTCCAGTCTTGATTAAATCGTAAACTTTCAAAATATTTGTAAACGGCTGCTAGTTCGGGAGTTCCCCTTTTGCCGTAATCATTGATTTCTTTTACAGTTCCATTTTTATACGTGACTTTTAAAATTGCTGATGGCATATCGGTTACATTGCGATTTCCCAGTTTGCTGTCCAAAGTCTCTATTTTAGCAGCTTGTATTAACGACAACAATTCGTTGTAGTTTTCAGGTTTTATCGTTCCCGTAAAGCTTCCTTCATTTGGTTTTGAAAAATCATCTTTCGTTGGTTTTTCAGTGAAATTAAAGCGTATTGCCTCAAAAGTTGCCGTTCGATTGGCGTTGATATTCATGTCGAAAATGGGGCAGAAACCAAAACATGCCGTTGATTTGTATTCAATTTTTGCTATTGAATGAGCATTTTTATCGTTTTGAGTTGCACAGGAAAGCGTGAACAATAAAACAACTAGTGAAAATAAATATTTCATATAATTTTTTCAGGAACATCAACAAAAGTTATTCCTTTTATATTTTCTATTTATTTCTCGTGCTTTTTTTATAGTAATTTTTCTTTGCTGCCTGCTTCTTTAGTTGCGTTTTAGAGGGAGCATTTCCTGCAGGGACTGGCTTATTATTACTATCTCTTTTCTGTTCGATTAAATCGTCCGTATGAAAAGGATGATCCGTAATCACAGGAATTTTTTTACCAATTAACTTTTCGGTTGAGCGCAGATTGGCTAGGTCTAAACCATCCACAAACGAAATTGAAGTCCCTTCCGAGCCCGCTCTTCCTGTTCTCCCGATTCTGTGAACATAGGTTTCAGAAACATCCGAAAGTTCAAAATTAATCACGTATTTCAATTCATCGATATCAATTCCACGAGCGGCAATATCGGTGGCTACGAGAACTCTGGTTTCTTTATTTTTGAAATTGTTCAGCGCATTCTGTCTCGCATTTTGAGATTTGTCACCGTGAATGGCTTGCGCTTTAATATTCGATTTGATGAGCTTTTTAGCAATTTTGTCGGCTCCATATTTGGTTCTCGAAAATACCAAAACCTGATCTAAATCTTGATTTTGAAGAATATGCGTCAGCAAATCCAACTTATTTTCTTTCTCAACAAAATAAATGCTTTGCTGAATGGTTTGTGCTGTCGAAGAAACGGGGGTAACTTCTACTTTTATAGGATTTTTTAGAATTTCAGAAGCTAAATTGGCAATTTCTTTGGGCATTGTAGCCGAGAAAAATAAATTTTGTCTCTTTGCGGGAAGGTTTTTGATGACTCTTTTTACATCATGCACAAAACCCATGTCCAACATTCTATCGGCTTCGTCCAACACAAAAATTTGCAAATGGTGAAGCTTTACCAAACCTTGATTGATAAAATCCAATAAACGGCCCGGGGTCGCAATGAGAATATCAACTCCTCTCTTGATTTGTTGTTCTTGCTGATGCTGTTTAACACCACCAAAAATCACCAACGATTTCAACTGTAAATTCTTGCTATAGGCTACAAAATTTTCTTCAATTTGTATCGCTAATTCGCGCGTTGGCGTAAGGATTAGCGCTTTTATCTGATTTTTATGTTGTGGATTTTCGGATAAATTTTGCAAGATGGGAATAGCAAACGCGGCGGTTTTTCCAGTTCCGGTTTGTGCACAACCTAAAACATCTTTCTTGGCCAAAATTTGCGGAATCGCTTTTTCTTGAATAGGAGTGGGGTTTTCGTATCCTTGTGCTTCTAGAGCCTCTAAAATGGAGTCCTGAACTCCTAATTCTTTAAAATTCAAATGGTATATTTTTTAAAGTGAGTATCTTAAAATGTCATTTCGAATGGACATTGAGCTTGTCGAAATGGAAATGAGAAATCTGAAATAATAACAATTAGAGATTTCTCCTTTCGTCGAAATGACAAAATCTAATAGTTTTAAACTTTTCAGATGGTTACTTTTATAATTTTTTATTGATAAATGTGTTTACCCATGCAAATGTTTCCAGATAACATCTTTAAGCTCTGTTAAGCCTTCACCAGTAACTCCTGAGAAGAAAATGGGCTGTTTATTTTCGGGAAATTCTGCTGAGATTTCTTTTTTCAGTTCATCATCCAATAAATCGGCTTTAGAAATAGATATGATGAAATCTTTATCCAAAAGTTCGGGGTTGTATTCTTTTAATTCGTTTTCAAGGATTTTAAATTCTTGATAATGATCTTCGGAATCAGCTGGAATTAAAAATAAGAGAATCGAATTTCGCTCAATATGTCTCAAGAAACGATGTCCAAGACCTTTTCCTTCTGCCGCACCTTCAATAATTCCCGGAATGTCTGCCATTACAAAAGATTTGAAATTTCTGTAATTGACAATTCCGAGATTTGGTGTAAGTGTCGTAAATGCGTAATCTGCAATTTTTGGTTTAGCAGCCGAAATTGCCGCCAAAAGTGTTGATTTTCCAGCATTCGGAAAACCTACCAAACCTACATCGGCTAATACTTTTAATTCAAATGTTACATAGCCTTCCTCGCCTGGAAGTCCGGGTTGTGCGTATCTCGGTGTCTGATTGGTGGAAGATTTGAAATGTTCATTACCAAGACCGCCTTTACCACCCTTCATTAAGATGATTTCTTGTTTGTCTTCAAGAATTTCACCAATGATTTCGCCTTCTTCATTTTTGGCGATGGTTCCAATAGGTACTTCAATATAAATATCTTCTCCATCGGCACCTGTCAATTGGCTTTTTCCTCCATTAACTCCTCTTCCAGCCTTAATATGGCGTGTATAACGCAAAGGTAGCAAGGTCCATTCATGAGAATTACCTTTCATGATGATGTTTCCACCTCTGCCTCCATCACCACCATCGGGACCGCCTTTTGGGATGTATTTCTCTCTTCTTAAATGTGCAGAACCAGCACCTCCATGACCAGAAGTACAGTGTATTTTTACGTAATCTACAAAATTGCTCATGTTGTGTGTGGTTCGAGATTTGTGTTTCGAGTGTGTTTGCGGAATTCAACCTCGTAATTCGGATCCCGCAACTCATTATTATTTTATTTTTTCTACCTCGGCAAAAAGTTTTTGAGAAATTTCATCAATGTCTCCTACCCCATTTATCTCTACATATTTGCCTTGTTGTTTGTAAAGCTCTGCAACCTCCGCCGTTTTTGCGTAGTATTCTTTTATTCTGTTGCGAATAATTTCCTCATTGCTATCATCGGTTCTCCCGCTGGTTTCACCTCTTTTCAAAAGTCTCTCCACCAAAATTTCGTCATCAACAATAAGGGATAAACAGATGTCTATTTTGCTGTTCAGTTCTTCTTTAACAATATTCTCTAAAGCCTCAGTTTGTGCAGCCGTTCTAGGAAATCCGTCGAAGATATAGCCATTGGTGTCAGTCGGTTTTCTTAAATCATCAATCAGCATGTCAATAGTCACTTGATCTGGAACCAATTCTCCTTTGTCGATGTAAGATTTGGCCAGTTTACCTAAATCAGTGTCATTTTTCATATTGAATCTGAAAAGATCACCTGTAGAAACTTGCTTAAGATTAAATTTTTCGATCAAATGTTGGGCTTGAGTTCCTTTTCCACTTCCTGGAGGGCCAAATAGAACGATGTTTATCATAATGTTGATGTGCTTTCCGCAATAAAAAGTCTGCTTTTGCTATTGCTTTATTAATATTATATTATTTGAATTTCAAAAGCTACAAGCAAAAACCGATAGCTTCTGCAATGTTTTATTTATTGATTCTTCCTTCAGATAATTGGTAGAGATCACCTAAGTTTCTTCCCAATTCATCATAATCTAAACCATAGCCTAAAACAAATTTGTTAGGAATCTCTTTTCCAACATAATCTATCTTAAATTCTTTTTTATAAACTTCAGGCTTTAAAAGAAGTGATGCTATTTTTACAGATTTTGGTCTTTGTGTTTCTTTAAAATATTTAAACAAACTTTCCACAGTATTTCCTGTATCTACTATGTCTTCCACCAAAATAATATGCCTGTCTTTAATGTCTTTGGTAAGTTCCATTTTCTGATAAACAATACCTGTAGATTCAGTACCTGCGTAGGAACTCATCTGTATGAAAGCTATTTCGCAGTTGCCAGGATAGTGCTTCATTAAATCTGAGAAAAACATGATCACACCATTTAAAACCCCTATAAAAACAGGGATTTCGTTCTTGTAATCCTCGTGAATTTTCAATGCAGTAGCTTTTACAATTTCTTGTAGTTCGTCGTTTTTAAGATAAGGAACAAATTCTTTATCGTGTATTTTGATGGTTTCCATACAATAATTCCAGAGCGCAAATTTACGCATTTCTAACTTGATAATAAAATTTCATTTCAAGACTTGATTTTCAGCAGTTAATTGAATTAATTATCCACATAATTTGGTCACCTTTCAATTAAAAATTAAATTTGTGGAAATCTAAAAAAAAGTAAAAATATATGTCAACTTACGTAGTTGTAGGTCTTCAATATGGAGACGAAGGTAAAGGGAAAATTACAGATGTTTTATCTGCAAAATCCGATTATGTAGTTCGTTTTCAGGGAGGAGATAACGCTGGCCATACCGTGTATGTGGGCGATGAGAAATTTGTGCTTCATTTGTTGCCATCTGGCGTGCTGCAGTGCAGAGGAAAGTGTATTATCGCCAACGGAGTAGTGGTAAATCCAAAGGCGTTTTTAAAAGAAATTGCACAAATTGAAAGTAAAGGTTTGAAGACAGACCATATTTTCATCAGCAGAAGAGCTCACGTAATTATGCCATACCATATTATGTTGGATACTTATCGTGAGGAAGAGCAAGACGGAACGCATATTGGTACCACAAAAAAAGGTATTGGCCCTTGCTACGAAGATAAAATCGCAAGAGTGGGAATTCGTATGGTTGACCTTTTAAATCCAGAAATTCTTCGCGAAAAAATTGAAAAAAACCTAAAAGTAAAAAATTCCCTTTTTGAAAAATATTTCGAAAAACCAGCAATGGATGTTGAGGAAATGTACAATGAATTTATTGCTTTAGGTGAAAAATTAAAAGACAGAATTGTTGATACAGAGTTAGAGCTTAATCAAGCCATTCACGATGGTAAAAACATCCTTTTCGAAGGAGCACAGGCATTAATGCTTGATATTGATTTTGGAACTTATCCTTATGTTACTTCTTCTTCGCCTTCCACGGGTGGTGTTTGTACAGGTGCTGGTGTACCTCCAACATCCCTTCAGAATTTGATTGGTGTTGCAAAAGCATATTGTACGAGAGTAGGAAGCGGACCTTTCCCATCTGAATTGGATAATGAATTAGGTGAAAAAATCCGTCAAATTGGTGGTGAGTTTGGTGCGACGACCGGTCGTCCGAGAAGAACAGGCTGGTTGGATCTGGTTTCTTTGAAGCATGCTTGTATGATTAATGGAATCAATAATTTGGTAATTACCAAGCTAGATGTGCTCACGGGTATTAAACCTTTAAAAATCGTAACAAAATATAAAACTGAAGATGGGAAAATTATTGATTATTTTACCTCTTCGACTACTAAATTGTACAACTACGAACCTATTTATGAGGAATTAGAAGGTTGGGATGAAGATTTAACCAATGTGAGATCTTACGATGAACTTCCATTGAATGCAAAAAAATACATCGAGTTTATCGAGAATTATTTGGGTATCAATGTGTATTTGGTTTCTGTTGGTCCGGAGAGAAGCCAGAATATTATCAGAAAAGAGCTTTTTTAATCAATCCTTTTTTTTTCTAAAATACAAACCAAGTCCTGTAAGCAATTACAGGACTTTTGTTATTGATTGCATATCGGTTTAATTGCATATTCTTAAAAAAACATTAAATAAATGGTGATTTGTTATAAAATTGGCAAAATCTTTGTTATATAATTAAACATTTTCGTAGAATATTGAAAAACTATTATCCATGTCGTGTTTTATTCAATACTAATTATTAAAAAGTCTTAGAGATGAGCAAATTTTTTCAAAACACAGAATTTCAGTTGGATGAAATTTTATTTAAAGGTCGTAACAAAGAATACGGAGCCTATGCGCTGCGACACGATGCCGACAGGATATTAACAAAAGCCATGTTTGTTGGTGTTGCATTTTTTGCTGCAGTGGCAATTACGCCTTTTGTCATCAATAGTTTTAAAACTGATGATGTTATTACACAAGAACCTGGACCAACTATTTTTAAGTTAGACGAAGTAGATCGACCGGATAGACCTGAAGTGATACCACCGGTTGAGCCAGTACAACCTATCAATAATCAAAAAACAATAGATACCTCAGTTCCTACGCCAGTGGCTCAATTAACACAAAAGGAAAAGCCAGGCGTAAAAAATGATGATTACAGTACAGCGGTTCCAGGGTTGGTGGATAAAGATGGTGAAGCGCCAACAATCACCGCAAAACCGCCAGTATATGTGGTGCCTGCTGGTGACGGAGGTGGAAAAGTAATCTCAGACCCTCCTGTAGTAAAACCAGTTGTCAATGAAATTGTAATTCCAGATGTTGAGGCAAAGTTTGACGGTGGCTTAAATGCTTTTAGAGATAAATTCCTTAATCAGTTTGATGGTTCTTCCTTTGATGGAAGTGGGGAAACATTAAAAACGACGCTTACGTTTGTTGTAGAAAAAGATGGAAGTATTTCTAATATCAAAGCAGACGGTAAAGATGCATCCTTTAACAGCGAAGCAATGCGAGCTGTAAAAGCTATTCGCGGAAAATGGACTGCAGGAAAACTGCAAGGAAGTTCTGTTAGAAGTTATTTTAAATTCCCAGTTTCCATGAAATTTGAATGATCATTTTAATTTTATAAAGAAGTTATCCACATAATCCAAGATTTTGTGGATAATTTTTTTTGGGCTTAACTCGCTGAAAATATGCTTTTTGAAGCTATTTTGTGAATATCTATTTTCTTGCGGAAAATAAAAAAAACGTATTTTTGGTGTTTAAAGCAAAACGAGCATGGGAAAAATCATAGGGATAGCCAATCAGAAAGGTGGAGTGGGCAAAACAACAACAGCAGTAAACTTGGCTGCTGCATTGGGTGTTTTAGAGAAAAAAGTACTGTTGATTGATGCCGACCCTCAGGCAAATGCTACCTCTGGTTTGGGTGTAGAAGAAGTAAAACATTCTACTTACGACCTGCTTGAACATTCCGCAGGAACAAAAGACTGTATACAGAAAACGAGCACTCCCAATGTGGATATTATTCCTTCTCATATTGATTTGGTTGCGGCTGAAATTGAACTTGTAGATCGCGATAACCGAGAATACATGTTGAAAGAAGCTTTGAAATCGGTAAAAGACGAATATGATTATATTATCATTGATTGTGCACCAAGTTTAGGTTTAATAACTATTAATGCGCTTACATCTGCGGATTCTGTAATAATTCCTATACAATGTGAGTATTTCGCGTTGGAAGGTTTAGGCAAGCTTTTGAATACCATTAAAAACGTTCAGAAAATTCATAACAAAGATTTAGATATTGAAGGTTTGCTGTTAACCATGTACGACAGCAGATTGAGGTTGTCGAATCAGGTGGTTGAAGAAGTAAATTCGCACTTCCCAGAGATGGTTTTCGAAACGGTCATCAGCAGAAATGTTAGACTGAGTGAAGCACCAAGTTTTGGGGAAAGTATTCTGAATTACGACGCAGAAAGCAAGGGTGCAATACAATACCTGCAGTTGGCTGAAGAAGTACTGTTGAAAAACGAAAAATTAGTTAAAAATTAATCGTATTAAATCGATACATTAAATATGAAGGATAAGAAAAGAGCGATGGGGCGAGGATTAGGTGCAATTTTAAATGCCGAGTCTAAAGCAACCATCAATACAGCTACAGATGAAGGAGCAGAACAATTGATGGGAAATATTGTGGAAATATCAATCGATGATATCTATCCCAATGCTACTCAGCCCAGAACTTACTTCGATGAAAAAGCATTGAATGATCTGGCGCAATCCATTAAAAATTTAGGGGTTATTCAGCCCATCACTTTAAGAAAAGATGGTGAAAAATTCGAGATCATCTCTGGGGAAAGACGTTATCGTGCGAGTAAAATAGCAGGTTTAAAATCCATTCCTGCATATATCCGTTTGGTGAACGATCAAGAGCTGTTAGAAATGGCCTTGGTAGAAAATATCCAAAGGGAGGATTTAGATGCGATTGAGGTGGCTTTAACCTACCAAAGATTATTGGAAGAAATAGGACTCACTCAGGAAAATTTAAGCAATAGGATAGGAAAGGACAGAAGTACCATTACCAATTCTATACGTTTGCTGAGATTGAATCCAGAGGTGCAGAATGCTATCAGAAGTGGTGAGATATCCGCAGGTCATGGTCGTGCCATTATAAGTTTGGATGATGAAGAACTTCAAAAGATACTGTTTGATAAAATTATTAAAGAGCATCTCAATGTACGACAGGCAGAACAGGCTTCAGCATCTTTAAAGAAGCCGAATGAAGAGGTTGTAAAAAAAGAAAAACCATTGTTGGCAAATCATTTAAAGAAGGCTCAGAAAGAACTTTCAGATTTACTGGAAGTAAATGTTGAAATTAAATCTTCCGGGAGCGGTAAGAAGGGAAAAATCGTTTTAGATTTTAAAAATGAAGACGAGCTTCAGCAAATTTTATCTCATATTAAATAAATGAAATATATACTATTTGTCTTTTTGATGTTTAGTTTTGTTTTTACCTCTGCACAGGTAGATCCAAAGGCGGATACCATTCGGGTTGAAAATCATCCTAAAGACAGTATCTCTGCTGAGATTCCTAAATCTGAAGGCAAAGTTCTAGCAGAAATAGAAAGTGCCAATGCTCCTGCAAAGGCAGTTGCTCCCATGAAATACAATCCCACTAAAGCTGGTTTGTATTCAGCAGTTTTACCAGGTCTCGGACAATTCTATAACCGAAAATATTGGAAAATACCCATCGTTTGGGGAGCAGTAGGTGCAGGTATTGGTTACGCAGTTTGGAGCGATAATCAGTATAAAAAATACCGAGGCTATTTCGTTGCAAAAATTAATGGCGTACCCAACGAGTTTAATGATGAACATCCGTGGTTAGATGCAAGAGCATTGGGAAATGCACAAGATAGAGCAAAACGACAGCGGGATTATGCCATTGCCATTACAGGACTTATTTATATTTTAAATATCGTTGATGCGGTGGTAGATGCCCATTTGTATGAGGGGCGAAAAGACCCAGATTTAACGATCAGGCCTGATCTTATTTACGATAGAAATGGTTTTCAATCACCTAAAACAGGATTAAGTATTAATTATAGCTTCTAAAAAACAATGAAGATTGCATTAGTAGGTTACGGTAAAATGGGCAAAATTATCGATGAAGTGGCCACCAAAAGAGGTCATGAAATTGTTGCCCGCCTCAAGGAAACACCTACCCAAGAGAACTTGAATAATCCCGATGTGGTGATAGAATTTTCTCTTCCTGAGGTAGCTTTCCAGAATATAAAAAACTGTCTGGAACTGCAGATTCCTGTAGTGAGCGGAACAACAGGATGGTTGGAACATAAACCAGAAGCTGAAAAAATTGCTGTGGAAAATGACACGGCTTTTATTTACGGTTCAAATTTTAGTTTGGGAGTTAACCTCTTTTTTGCTCTGAATGAGAAAGTGGCTGCATTAATGCAAAATGTAGGCGAATATTCCTGTCAGTTAGAGGAAATTCATCACATCCATAAATTAGATGCGCCCAGTGGAACAGCCATTTCTATTGCTGAAGGGATTATCAAAAATAATTCAAAATACGATGCCTGGAAGCTCGAAGAAACAGAAGGTAATCAGCTGGGGATTTTTGCCATCCGTGAAGGAGAAGTTCCTGGAACACACAGTGTTTTCTACAGAAGCGAGGTGGATGAAATCGAGCTCAAACATACCGCTTACAGTAGAAACGGATTTGCTTTGGGTGCGGTGATTGCCGCAGAATGGATCGTGGGTAAAAGAGGTAATTTTACCATGAAAGATGTGTTGGGAATCTGAATCTGTAACAAATCAGAAAAAATTTTAACTAATCAAACTGTTCAATAATATTATATTGAATGAAAGCTTAAAAAAAAGATATGAATTATTTTTTAACCTATACCATGTACGTGCTCATTCTTTCTTTAGCGATGGGAATCAGTACTTGGAAATTATTCAAAAAAATGGGTTACAGTCCATTATTGGCATTCGTCCCTTTTTATAATTACTTCATCATTCTCAAGGAAACCAAACATCCTAAATGGTGGTGCGCAATGGCATATCTGCCGATTGTTGGTCCCATCATGATGTCGGTATTTCATTTGTATTTAATGAAGCACTTTGGTAAAAAATTAATTCAAAATCAAATTTTAACTGTTCTGTTGCCGTTTATTTATATGGCTACAGTCAACTATTCCAAAGATGCCGAAGTTGAAACTGAAGATCCATTATTCAATATTGGAGGAGAAGAAAAAGAAAAAAAGAAAGATACTTTTATCGGTTCTGTAACTTTTGCTGTTGTTTTCGCAACCATCATCCATACATTCATCACGCAACCATTTGGTATTCCGACAGGTTCCATGGAAAGAACGTTATTGGTAGGCGATTTTCTTTTCGTTAATAAACTAAACTACGGCTACAGAATGCCAATGCGTCCTTTAGCCATTCCATTTTTACAGGGTACCATTTTCGATACTGGTGAGCCTAACAATCCTAAAGACGATCCAAAGTCTTATGTAGATGCTGTGAAATTACCCTATTTGAGACTTCCAGGTTGGGAGAAAGTAGAAAAGAATGATATCGTTGTATTCAATTATCCAGGAGATTCTGTGCATACCGCTATCGATAGAAAAGATCCCTACGTGAAGCGTTGTGTCGCTGTTGGGGGGGATCTGATAGAATTTAAAGCAGGAAAATTATTTATTAATGGTCAGCCAGAAAAAAGATTGGCAGATGCTGAAGTTCAACAGGCTTATAATGTAGAAACAGGCTCGCAGTTGGATATTCCCGCATTGTATAAAACGTATGGATTTTTACCCGTAGAAGAAAGTCAGACTCAAGGAGGTTACAATTATAGATTTCAAGGTTTAACGGATCAATTAGCAAAGGACATTGGTAGCTTACCTCAGGTAAAAACCATTCAGCCTATCATAGAGGAAAAAGGCAGAGCAGATTTGAACTATTATCCAGATATGAACGCTTCAATAGCTCAACAAAAATTGATTTACAGTAAAAAGCTTAATGTTTCAGGAAGTATATTCCCTATTAACCAACCTTGGAACCAAGATTGGTATGGGCCCCTGAGAGTTCCTAAAAAAGGTGATGTAATTACCTTAACTGCAGATAACTTACCGGAGTACCAGAAGTTAATTTCTCAATACGAGAATAATGATTTTGAGGTGAAAAATGGCAAGTTTTTCATCAATGGTAAAGAAACAAACCAGTACACTGTTCAGCAAGATTACTATATGATGATTGGTGATAACAGAGATGCCTCTTTAGATTCAAGATATTTTGGATTTGTTCCAGAACAGTATATTGTCGGGAAACCAATGTTTACTTGGTTAAGTGTTGAAGGCTTGTTCAGCGATGCAAGTTCTACCTATCAAGCAGATGGTAAAAGAATTCGTTGGGACAGAATGTTCAAGGCCGCTAATACCGGCGATCCCAACAAAACATCCTATTGGTGGGTTGCTGCGTTAATATTGATTGTTTTCTTTGGCTGGGAGTATATTATGAAGCTTTTTAAAAAAGATAGAACAGAAGAATAAATAAAATGAAGTATTGTAAAATACTTCATTTTTGTATGGAATAAATATTAAAGATTTAATTTAAACTGTATGAACACCATATTACTCCCTGCTTTTTACATGCCCCCGATTTCATGGTTTGCTGCCTATTTGCAAGCAGATGAGGTGCTCATAGAGCAGTGGGAACATTTCCCAAAGCAGACCTATAGAAACAGAGCCGATATTTTTGGAGCCAACGGAAAACTTTCTTTAATTATCCCCATACAGCATAACGGGAAAAAACAACTGAAAGATATTGAAATCTCATATAACGAAGATTGGCAAAAAAATCATTGGCGTTCCATCAAATCAGCGTACCAAAGTTCGCCGTATTTTGAATTTTATAAAGATCAATTAAAAAGAATTTTTGATAAGGAAGAAAATTCCCTTCTTGCACTTAATATTTCTAGTATTGAAATGTTCATGAAGATACTCAAACAGGAAAAGGCATACGATTTGAATAATGAGTACTTCAAAAATCCAGATCAGCAAGATTTTCGAGATAAATTTTCGTCTAAGAAGCCTTCAAAGTGGCAAATGGATGAATATTATCAGGTATTTTCCGACAAGCTGGGTTTTATAAAAGATTTATCAATTTTAGATTTGGTTTGTAACAAAGGACCAGAATCTTATACTTATTTAAAGAATATCAAATTAATCTAAGAAATGAAAAAAATATTGTTAGCAGCTGTTTTTCTATCAGGATTCAGCTTTTCATTTGCACAGAGTTCTTCCGCAACGAAGGATCCAATGGAGGATAAAGACTTAATGACTTGGTATCATAAAGACTTTGCAACAACAAAGGTGTACGGTGTGAATACCGCCAACGCATATAAATTTTTGGAATCAAAAGGTTTAAAACCAACTCCAGTAGTGGTGGGTGTTTTAGACAGCGGTGTACAGGTAGATCACCCAGCACTTAAAAATAACCTGTGGAAAAATGTAAATGAGGTGCCAAATAATGGTAAAGATGATGACGGCAACGGTTATGTAGATGATGTGTATGGATGGAGTTTTATCGGTGGGAAAAATGGAGATATCGATGTAGATAATATGGAGGTGACTCGTGTGGTAAAAAAGTATAAACCTATTTTTGAGGGTGACAATTCTACAACGAACAAAGCAAATCAGGCGAAAATGCCGGAAGAATTTGCGATGTATATGAAAGCTAAAGATATTTTTAGCAAAAAAAGCATTGAAGCAAAACAAGGTTTTCAAACGTATTCCATGATTGATAAGTTGATTCCTAACATGGTAAAACTATTAGGGAATAAGACCTTAACAAAAGAAAATATTGCTACCTTAAAACCTACGCAAGATCAAGCGGATGTTATTGCGCTGCAAATTTTACCTCAACTTGCAGAAAGTCCAGAATTTGCGGGTAAATCAGGTCCAGAGTTTGAAAAATTACTTAAGGAGCAGATGAAGGAGGCTTTAGATTATTTCAAACCTCAATCCGAGCAGCAATACAATTTAGACTTTGATCCTAGAAAAGATATCGTCGGTGATAATTATGATGATTATTCTGAAAAGAAATACGGCAACAACCATTATGAAGGTCCTGATGCATTGCACGGAACTCACGTTGCAGCAATTATTGCAGGAAATCCTCAGGGGAAAGAAGTTCAGTATGGTGTGGCACACAAAGTGGCGAAGATCATGACCGTGCGAACAGTTCCAAATGGTGATGAAAGAGATAAAGATGTGGCCAACTCTATTCGGTATGCGGTAGACAACGGTGCCAAGGTGCTCAATATGAGTTTTGGTAAGCCTGTGTCTCCAGGTAAAAATGTGGTGTGGGATGCTTTTAAATATGCGGAAGATAAAGGTGTGTTGCTTGTAAAAGCAGCAGGTAATGAAAACGAAAACGTAGAAGAGAACGTTTATTACCCAACCAATTATAAAAATCCTGCGGATGCAAAACCATTCGTAACAAATATGATTGTTGTAGGTGCGAGCACCAACGACAGCAAAGCGCTGAAAGCAAGTTTCTCCAACTTTAACAAAAAAATGGTGGATGTTTTTGCGCCTGGAGATAAGATATATTCCGCAGTTCCTAAGAATATCTATAAATACGAGCAGGGAACTTCAATGGCTTCTCCTGTAGTGGCGGGAGCTGCAGCAGTTCTTTTGGCTTACATACCAGGATTAACGCCGGCTCAGGTAATTGAATCATTGGTGAAAACCACCAATAAATCGACAGAAAATAGTTTTGGAGATTTATCTCAGGCGGGTGGTGTAATAGATGTTGCTAAGGCAGCAGAGTATGCATACAATAACTTTTACAAAGGTTCAGCACCCGTAAAAGTGAAGCCCGCAAAGAAGAAAGCTGTAAAAAAATAGAGAATGCGAAATTCATAAAAAAGAGTCCGATTTTTTCGGACTTTTTTGTTTTTTACATTTTCTTTGGCACGGTTTTTTGTACTTATACAATCATCTAAATAAATAAACAATGAAAAAAGTATTACTTGCAGGGATATTAGGAACATCACTTTTAGCAGTATCTTGTTCTGGAGTTAAGAATGCACAAAATTCTCAGGAATTGAGAAAAGATTTCTTAGGTATGAAAGGCGACTGGGAAATTGTAAGCGTAGACTACGATAAAAATTACAAAATTAAACCATTTGACGAGGGTGCAGATATTCAATGTTTTGTTGGAAGTCACTGGAGGTTAATTCCTAACAATTATACAGGAGCCTACACTTTAAAAGGAGGTGGAAGCTGCCCGTCACTTACTCAGCCTATTAAATTTGAAGTGAAAGGTGGCAATGAGTTTTTATTCAAAAAAATTGCTGACGGAACTAAAGCTAAGCAAAATACAGTTGGCTATTCAGTAAGATTAATCAATCAGGCGACTGATCAGTTCTCTTTAGAGCAAGATGTTCCATTTGATGGAAATACAGTGAGAGTTGTATACAACTTCCAGAGAACAGGAATGAAATAATTATCAATAATTTAAAAATAATACAATGAAATTTACAAAAACATATATTGGTGCACTATTTTTATCATCTGCACTATTACTTACAAGTTGTGAAACCGTACAAAATTCAAATCACCAGCAAAGAGGTACTGCCGTTGGGGTAGCTTCTGGAGCGGTAATTGGTGGGGTTTTAGGTAACAATGTTGGGAAAGGTAAAAATGCAGCTATCGGTGCTGTTTTAGGTGGAATTATTGGTGGTGTTGCTGGTAACGTAATCGGTAACAAAATGGATAAGCAGGCTAAAGATATTAAAGAAACTTTGCCAGGTGCTGAAGTAGAAAGAGTTGGAGATGGTATTAAAGTTACCATGAATGAAAGCATCGTGAATTTTGCATTCGATTCATCCAACTTAACTGCTGCTGCGCAGACTAACCTTGATAAATTGGCTTCAGTTCTTAAAGATAACCCAGATACGAATATCAATATCTATGGTTATACCGATAGTATGGGTTCAGATCAGTATAATCTAGGATTATCAGACAGAAGAGCTGCAGCTGTAAAATCGTACTTAGCAGGTAAAGGTATTTCTAACAGCAGAATGTTTACAATGGGTATGGGAGAACAAGATCCTGTAGCTACAAATGATACTGACGCTGGTAGAGCTAAAAACAGAAGAGTAGAATTTGCCATTACAGCAAACGAGAAAATGATTCAAGACGCACAGAAGGGTCAATAAGAAAATATTTTCACATGATAAAAAAGGAAATCTTACCAAGGTTTCCTTTTTTTTATTTCATAGTCTTTGCTTTAAATTCAGTATTTTTGTGGCTCACTTTGCATAAATGACGAAATATCTCAAATTAATACGTGTTGAACAATGGGTAAAAAATACTTTTGTATTTGTGCCTTTGTTTTTTTCTGGCGGTATTAAAGATCCTGTGCTGTTCTCTAAAAGTGTTGTTGCTTTTATAGTTTTCTCTCTCGCAGCAAGTGTGGTTTATATTCTGAATGATTATAACGATATAGAATCTGACCGTAAACACCCTCAGAAAAGAATCCGACCATTGGCTAGTGGTGCCATTAAAAAATCAAATGCTTTGATTTTAATGATAAGTTTAGTAATTGTAAATATTGCTATTGTATTTTGTGCACAATACTACTTTCAACAGAATCTATGGAAATTTGCCTCCATCATTATTTTTTACGTGATAATGAATTTGGCTTACACCTTTAAACTCAAGCACGTTCCTATTATAGATATTTTTATTATTGCTACTGGTTTCGTTTTAAGAGTTTTGGCAGGAGGTTATATTACAGGAATTTATATCTCGCAATGGGCAATACTTCTAACATTTGTTTTGGCATTGGTTCTGGCAATTGGCAAAAGACGGGGCGAGCTCATCAATGCCGCCGTATCTGGTAAAACTAGAAAAGCTTTAGATGGCTACAATGTTCAGTTTGCAGACATCACTTTGTCCATATCAGTTACTTTAGCTATTGTATGTTATCTAATGTTTACCTTATCTCCAGAAGTTCAGGGAAGATTTCATCAAGGAGTTTTTTATACCGTAGTTTTTGTGGTTTTTGCATTTCTTAGGTATTTACAACAGACATTGGTTTATAACAGAACGGAATCTCCAACAAAAATTATTTATAGAGATCGTTATATTCAAGCGACTTTGTTTTTGTGGGTAATTTCGTTTTTCATTTTAATCTATTTTAAATAATGAAACCCAATTTTGTACAGGAAGTTACCAATTGGGGGAATTATCCAGTGGTAAAAAAAGAGATAAAATCTGAAGAAAATATCAGCAGCATCAGAGATTTTGTAAAAAATCATAATGAATTAATTGCTCGGGGTAACGGTAGATGTTATGGAGATGCTTCATTGGGTGAAAGCATATTTTCAACAAAACGGCTTAATAAATTTATCAGTTTCGACCGATTAAATGGCATTATTGAATGTGAAGCTGGCGTTCTTCTTTCCGATGTTTTGGAAGTGGCAGTTCCGCAAGGCTATTTTCTGTATGTTACTCCAGGTACCAAGTTTGTTACCGTTGGAGGTGCTATTGCATCAGACGTTCATGGGAAAAATCATCATGCTGAGGGTTGCTTCTCAGAATATGTTACTGAATTTAATCTAATGACTGAAAATGGTGAAGTGATTACCTGTTCCAGAGAATTAAACTCAGATAAATTTTGGTCCACTATTGGTGGTATGGGTTTAACTGGGATCATTCTTTCTGCAAAATTCAAATTAAAAAATATTGAAACTGCCTACATCCGTCAAGAAAGCATCAAAGCGGAGAATTTAGATGAAATTTTTGCTCTTTTTGATGAAAGTGAAAGCTGGACGTATAATGTTGCTTGGATCGATTGTCTCCAGACAGGAAAAAATATTGGGAGAAGTATTTTAATGCGTGGTGAACATGCTTTTCAACATGAGTTGCCGTCCCATAAAAAGCAAAATCCCTTGCAATTAAAGAAAAAACTCAGTCCTACAGTTCCGTTTTATTTTCCTGGATTTATCCTGAATAATCTTACAGTAAAAATATTCAATTGGCTGTATTTCAAGAAACAGACTAAGAAATTTGTGAAGAGCTTTATCGATTATGAAACATTTTTCTATCCTTTAGATGCCGTCAATAACTGGAACAAAATTTACGGAAAATCTGGTTTCATACAATATCAGATGGTAATTCCGAAGGAAAAAGGGAAAGAAGGAATGCGAAAGATTTTAGAAACTATCGCAAAAAGCGGAAATGGTTCTTTTCTAGCTGTTCTAAAGCTCTTTGGTAAAAATAATGCCGAAGCTTACAATTCTTTTCCAGTGGAAGGCTATACTTTAGCGTTGGATTTTAAAGTAAACTCGCAACTGGCTCAACTCGTCAATAAGCTTGATGATATTGTTGAGGAATATGGTGGCAGAATTTACTTAACGAAAGATACCATGAGCCGATCTTCGTTGACCAACTACTTGAAAAATGTTCACAATCCGAAATTTGTGTCCATGCAGCACAAAAGAATTTTAAACAACAGTTAAGAATGATAGTTTTAGGAAGCACATCTGAGGTAGCTCAGGCTTTTGTAGAGAAAGCGTTGCAGGAAGGTGAAAAATTCGAGAAAATTTATCTTTTTACTTCAAATAAAGAAACCACGGAGCGTTTCGCAAAGCATTTAGATGTGAAATTTTTACAAATCTGTGAAGTAATTGAGTTGGATGTAATGAAGGAAATCAATTATTCACAACTGGAAAAAATAAATTCTTCGCTGCTTTTTTGTGCAACTGGTTATTTGGGTGAGGGTACAGAGGAAGGTCTTTACGATCAAGCTAATACGCAAAGAATTATCGATATTAATTACGCAAAGTTGGTTCCCGTTATTAATTTTTTTGCGCAAAAAATGGAAGCAAGGCGTGGCGGAACCATCATCGGACTGTCATCGGTTGCGGGCGAAAGAGGAAGACAGAGCAATTTTATATATGGAAGCGCTAAAGCAGCATTTACTGCTTATTTGAGCGGTCTTAGAAATTATCTATATGATAAAAAGGTGCACGTAATGACGGTTAAGCCTGGTTTTATGGCCACGAAAATGACAGAAGGTTTGCCTTTAAATCCGAAACTTACAGCAACACCACAACAAGCCGCTCATTATATTTTTAAAGGTTATAAAAAACAAAAGAATAATATTTACGTTCTACCTATTTGGGGATTAATAATGATGATTATTAGAAATATCCCTGAATTTATTTTCAAGAAAATGAAATTGTAAGATATCATATTGGAGATTGGATATTTTTTCCAGTTTTTCGGTATTCAAATGTATTCAAAATGAAAAAATTATATTGCTTCGATTTTGACGGCACTTTAACCTATAAAGATACCATGTTCATGTATCTTAAATTCTATAATCCTTCAAAGTTTTATATGCAATTTTTGCGTCATGTTCCGCTTTTTGTATTGTTAAAACTAAAGCTCGCAGATACAGAGAAGGTGAAAAAAAGCTTCATAGGATCTATTTTAAAAGGGCAAACACAACAAAAGATTGATCAAAAATCACAGCTTTTTTTTGAAAAAAACTATCCGAAAATCATCCGAGGAAATGCGTTGGATTTCATTAAAAACATCAACCCAGAATCTACCCAAAGTCTTTTAGTTACTGCGTCTCTGGATATATGGGCAAAACCCTTTGCAGATCAGTTTAAAATGGAATTGGTCTCCACCAAGGCGGAATTCAAAGGAGGAGTTTTCACGGGTAATTTTATCGGAAAAAACTGCAACGGACAGGAGAAGGTTTTGCGTATAGAAAAAGTGATAGAACATGAAAAATTCGACAAATCTATTGCGTTTGGTGATACCTCTGGTGACAAAGAAATGTTAAAGTGGGCAAATGAAAGTCATTTCCGTTTTTTTCACTAATTTTGAAAGAAATTTATAAAAATGTCAAAAATATTTTTAGTTGTTTTTTCATTTCTTATGATAAGTTGCACAACTACCTCTTCTCAGACTACAAATAATAAGCAAATGTCCTCAACTATTATTACAACCGAATCACAAGGTGGAACTGGTAATAATAGCTTTAAGGTATTAGCGACCCAGGAGGATCTTACAAAAGCCATTAAAGACCGAAATCATTTAAATAATATTATCTCGGATACACCAAATGGAGATGACAGGGTAGCATTTCCAAAATTTCCCGTAGGAAAGAAGGCGGTTTTGCTTAATCTCGGTAGTTTCAGATCAGGTGATCATACCATACAGCAAATTAAAAGTGTAAGTGTGACTAATAACACGCTTATTGTGGAAGTACCACAAAGGGATAATGCGGGTGGAATGGAAATTCAAGTACTTTCAAAACCTTGGGTTATTTTTACAATCCCAACAGATTTTAAATTTAGCGCTGTTCAATTAAAATATACCAAATAGAAAATGAATAAAATATATTTAGATAATGCCGCTACAACACCTCTTTCTGAAGAAGTAATTGATGCGATGATTGATGCCATGAAAATGAATTTCGGGAATCCATCATCTACTCATAGTTTTGGTCAGGAAGCGAAAATTCTTATCGAAAATGTAAGAAGACAGGTGGCAGATTATCTTAATGTGAGTCCTGCAGAAATTATCTTTACTTCTTGCGGTACCGAATCCAACAACATGATCATCAAATCTTGTGTTGAGCATTTGGGAATAGAAAGAATTATTACTTCACCTATGGAACATAAATGTGTTTCTGAATCTGTTTTGGATATGAAAAACAGAAAAGGTGTAGAAGTGGTGTATTTAAGGCCTAATGAAAGTGGTGATATTGATTTGCAAAAAATTGAAGATGCTTTAGCCGCTTCTGAGAAGAAAACATTGGTGACTTTAATGCATGCCAATAATGAAATCGGTAATTTATTGGATATTAAAAAAGTAGCGGAATTGTGTAAAAAGTACAATGCTTTTTTCCACTCAGATACCGTGCAGACAACGGCACACATGCCTCTTGATTTTTCAGACATTTCTGTAGATTTTGCATCTTGTAGTGCTCATAAATTTCATGGACCAAAAGGAATAGGTTATGCATTTATTCGTAAGTCCAGCGGAATGAAGGGTCTCATCACTGGTGGGCCACAAGAGAGAAGTTTGCGTGCAGGTACTGAAAATGTTGCAGGAATTGTTGGTTTGGGCAAGGCACTAGAATTGTCTATTGATCATATGGATGAGTATGCCAATCACATGCAGGAAGTTAAAGATTACGCTATCGAGCAACTGAAAGCAAAAATTCCAGGAGTGAAATTCAATGGAAGAAGCTCGGAGAAAGAAAATAGTCTCTACACGGTTTTAAGTGTATTATTACCTTTTAAAAATCCACTCATCGGATTGCAGTTAGACATGAAAGGGATTGCAGTTTCTCAGGGAAGTGCATGTTCTTCTGGTGCTTCAAAACCATCGATGGTAATGATGATGGTGCTTACGGAGGATGAGATGGATCACTGTACTCCTTTAAGGGTTTCATTCAGTCATCTTACCACCAAAGAGGATATTGATGCTCTTGTAAACGCTGTTGTAGAGATTATGGCAGAGTTTCAGGTTATAGAAAAAACAAATGTAGAACATAGATAGTTCTATTTCAGAAATAGTTTAATTTTACATTAATAATTTAAATTAATTAAAAATATAAAATAATGGCTTTAGAAATTACAGATAGCTCATTTCAAGAAGTGGTTTTAAATTCAGATAAACCAGTATTAGTAGATTTTTGGGCAGTATGGTGCGGACCGTGCAGAATGTTGGGTCCTATCGTTGAGGAGATTGCAACAGATTTTGAAGGTAAGGCAGTTGTAGGAAAGGTAGATGTGGATAATAACCAGGAAATCTCTATGCAGTATGGTATTAGAAACATTCCTACGGTTTTAATTTTCAAAAACGGTGAAGTGGTTGATAAATTAGTAGGTGTATCTCCAAAAGAAGTTATTGCAGAAAAATTAAGTGCACATTTATAAAATAATTGCTTTGAAAATGAGTGCTTTCCGTAAAGGGAAGCATTTTTTTTGGCAAAAAGTTTGCATGGTTGCATAAAATTTGTAATTTTGCACTCACCAAAACGGAAGAAGTTCTTTTAAAAATTATGATCCGGTAGTTCAGCTGGTTAGAATGCCGCCCTGTCACGGCGGAGGTCGCGGGTTCGAGTCCCGTCCGGATCGCAAAAAGTTTTATCAATTACTTTTCAAAAAATTGATCCGGTAGTTCAGCTGGTTAGAATGCCGCCCTGTCACGGCGGAGGTCGCGGGTTCGAGTCCCGTCCGGATCGCAAAAAAGTCACAATGCAAATTGTGACTTTTTTCGTTTTTATTGGATTACAATTCAATTCACATCTAAAGTAAGTATTTGAATGTGAGATCAATCCAAAGGCTGATTTTTTATAACATCTTTATCTATTAAAAAGTGGTATTATTATTGTTAAAATAACCACTAAATAACAATGATAAATTAATGTTGAAAAAGAGAATTGGCTTGCTGTTTTTAGTCGTAGCACTATTGCAGGCGTGTAAGAAAGATCAATCTGTGGATAGTTCAAGTTCAGGGACATCATCATCAAAAAGTTCTGATTCGGTGGCTGTATTAAAAGACAGTGCAAAAGTAGAAGCAAAGGAATCTCTTCCTCCTGCTGAGTTGGAAATGGGCTTTTATAATGCTTGGGTATTTCCAAAAGAAAGGAAAGCAAAAGATTCTATTTTCCAACTTTTCAACAAAAAATATTCTGAAGAAGAACGTTATGCCATTTTAGCACTTAACCGTTTGGATTCTAAACATAAATACAACGCCGATACTTTGGTGGTACCAGCAAAGGTTGACCCTACTTTAATGGAATATGCTCCATTTCCTAAACAACTGGATGTATTGAGTGGAGTGAATAAATTTGTGGTATTCTCCTATCCCATACAAGCCTTTGCGGTATACTCTAATGGTACTTTAGAAAAATGGGGACCGACAAGTATGGGTACCAAAGCAAAACCAACAAGAACAGGTTTAACATACGCTAACTGGAAAAAAGAATTGGCCATCTCCACTGTGAAGAGCGAATGGAAACTACCATACAACTTCAATATTTTTAATCTTGACGGTATTGGATGGCATCAGTATGATTTGCCTGGTTATCCTGCATCACATTCATGTTTACGATTGTTAAAAGACGACGCTATTTATCTCTACAAATATGCAGACACCTGGATATTGAATCCGGGTGGTGCAACTACAAAAGCACGTGGTACCGCAGTTTTGGTGTACGGCAGCTATCCTTGGGGGAAAAGAAAGCCGTGGAGAAATTTGTTGTCTGATCCTAATTCTAACAACATTTCAATTGAAGAGATGACCAAAATGATTGAACCCAACATCGATAAGATTCTTGCAGAGCAAGAAAACAGAATAAAAGTTTCGGATTCTATAAAGGCTGCTAAAGCATCTGCAGTGAAAGATGTTAGTCCTGCGCCGGAGGGTTAATTTTCTCCTGCTCCTCGAATCCGAGCACCGTTTTTTCAGCAAATTGGCGAAGCAGTTTCATTTCTGACTTCGCTTTTTTTTGTCCAACTCTTGAAGCAAAATAAGTAAGTCCGATTCCTGCAAGCATCACAAAGGAAGCCGGAAGTGCCCAAGGGAATTCGTGGCTGTTAATTTGCCTTTCAACAAAAAACATGGTTATAAAAGTCATCCAAAGCACTGAAAACAAAAAATAAAGGAACATAAAAAGTGTCCAAATAGAAGAATGGGGTCCAAAAATTCCTCGAATAACCGTTCTTTCGTCCTCCTTTTCAATTCTGAGAGCCAAATTAGGTTTCCAGTAATTGTTTATCTCTGTGCGTACCTGTATTGTGGCAACTTCGCTGTTTACATTCCCATAAAAGCGATCAGAATTTTTATCTAAGCAGTATTGCAGGTCTCTAGCCACTTCCTCTTTGCTGAGTTGTGTGTAAAGCTTAAATCTGGGACGCGATCGTATTTTATCTAAGGTGCTTTCTTCGGTATTCATATTTTTTTAATCTTGATAAGGAATCGGATCTTCCAGTATAAAACTAAATTTAAGTTCCTTTCCAGCTCTTTCTATAACTAAGGTAATATTTTTTCCTTCGTGAGACTTCATCAGGTCATGAATTTTTTGCATTGTAAAATCAGAAGCTCGGATTCCGTTAATAGAAATGAGTAGATCATTAGCTTTGAGACCTGCGAGTGCTGCTGGTGAATCTGGGCGTACACCTGCAATTGCGAAAATAGGCTTCAAAACAAATTTATAGGGCAGATTTGCCTCTGCTGTTACGTCTTTTTTATTTATTGCTGAATTGTCGTTTTTAAAAAGATTGATTCTTTCCTCTGTCCATTGCATGCCGTCTTGTTTAAAATCAAGTCCACTCATATTGAACGCAAACGGATCATCATAATTTCGATTTTTTTTGAGGTACATTTTTCCATTAGGATAATCAAAAACAACTGTAAACCTGCGGAGAATATCGGCGCCAACAGAACCTTTCCTGTCTTTTACTAGATTAACATGTTGAATGGAAAATTCATCGGGCATCGCAATAAGAGGTTTTTCAAACTTAAAATTTTGTAAATAAAAACGATGTATTCTGCTGCGCTTTCCATAAATGTCACCATTGAAACCTCGTCCCAAAAAGTCTTCAATATTGGGACGGTTGTACACAAAATCTTTTATTAATACTGGAAAAAGCCAAATAGGATCGCTATTTCCGACGTCAACCAGTAATTTCTGACTCACCTTCTCATTTTTTAACTCGACATCTGCGAAAAGATAAGGTTTGTTGCCTTCGATTGAAATAGGAATTGCCGTATATTTTTTTATTTTTTTTTGAATTTCATTCTCAGATTGGTAAACAGTAATTTTCTTGTTGGTATAATCTATTTGAATAGGATGATTTTTAAAGAAATGATAGCCAATAATGCCATTAACAGGGATTCCTATATGAGAAGAAATATTAAAATCTTGATCTAAAATAATGTATAAAGTAAGACTTTTATTGATGAAATTTTCTCCAATTTTTGCAATGTTATTTTCTGCTTTTAAACCTTCTACACTGATATCTCCGCCCAAGCCAGAAAATTTAATCTTTTCGGTATTTTTCAAATTCAGCTCTTTATTTTCCAAGCTGAAAATAATGGTTTCTGAAACACCTGTATCCAACATAAACGTCAGATCGACACCGTTGATATTGATGGGGATGAAAATAAGATTATTAATGAGCTGAAAAGGAATAACTGTTTTTTTTTCGGTAGTTATTTCAAAATTATTTTGTGCCTTCGCTAAAAAGCAGACTAACAGTAAATTTAAAAACCACCAATATTTCATTACATGAATATAATAAATAATGTTGGTAAATTAATTTTATCACCGTATAAAATAAAGGTGATAAGAAATAAAAAATCCCAACTCATTACGAATTGGGATATTATTTTTAAACTCAAAGAGTTTTAGTATCTGTAATACTCTGGTTTGAAAGGTCCTTCTACTGGAACACCGATGTAATCTGCTTGTTCTGGAGAAAGAGTTTCTAACTCAACACTTAATTTTTTAAGGTGAAGAGCAGCTACTTTTTCATCTAAATGCTTTGGTAACATATACACTTCGTTTCCGTAAGCTTCAGAGTTTGTCCATAATTCGATCTGAGCCAAAGTTTGGTTCGAGAAAGAATTCGACATTACGAAAGACGGATGCCCAGTCGCGCAACCTAAATTTACCAAACGACCTTCCGCCAAGATGATGATTTCTTTACCATCAACATTGTAAATATCTACCTGAGGCTTTACTTCTGTTTTTGTAGAACCGTAGTTTTCGTTCAACCAAGCCATATCGATTTCGTTATCAAAGTGTCCGATATTACAAACGATGGTTTTATCCTTCATCTTCTTGAAATGCTCTGGTCTTACGATGTTGAAGTTACCAGTTGTTGTGATTACGATATCGGCATTATCTACAACCGTATCCAATCTTTTAACCTCATAACCGTCCATTGCTGCTTGAAGCGCACAGATAGGATCGATTTCTGTAACCGTAACGATAGAACCAGCTCCTCTGAAAGATGCTGCTGTTCCTTTACCAACGTCTCCATATCCACAAACAACTACTCTCTTACCCGCTAACATTACGTCTGTTGCTCTTCTTACCGCATCTACTGCAGATTCTTTACAACCATATTTGTTATCGAATTTTGATTTAGTCACCGAATCGTTTACGTTGATTGCTGGCATTACCAAAGTTCCGTTTTTCATTCTTTCGTACAATCTGTGAACACCAGTGGTAGTTTCTTCAGAAAGTCCTTTAATATCTTTAGTGAATTCTGGATATTTATCAAAAACCATATTCGTTAAATCGCCACCATCATCCAAAATCATGTTCAAAGGTTTTCTATCTTCACCAAAGAATAAGGTTTGCTCAATACACCAATCGAATTCTTCTTCGTTAAGTCCTTTCCAAGCGTAAACTGGGATTCCAGCAGCAGCAATCGCAGCCGCAGCATGATCCTGAGTCGAGAAAATATTACAAGAAGACCAAGTCACTTCAGCACCCAAAGCAACTAAAGTTTCAATTAAAACTGCAGTTTGAATCGTCATGTGAAGACAGCCTGCAATACGAGCACCTTTAAGAGGTTGCGAAGGTCCGTATTCTTCACGAATCGCCATTAAACCAGGCATTTCAGCTTCTGCAAGTGTAATTTCTTTTCTTCCCCATTCTGCTAAGGAAATATCCTTAACCTTGTAAGGAACATATTGTGTTGTAGTATCCATATTGATGCTAATTTTTAACTGTTTTAAACTTCGCAAATTTACGATTATTAATTGAGTTGAAAAAATATGATTTTGTGATAGGGCTGAAGCTTCGGGTTTCGGCGGCTCTGCCGCCGAAACCCGAAGCTTCAGGCGTTTTATTTCTTT
>JAEWYW010000049.1 GCA_023458535.1 Bacteroidota bacterium | reverse complement strand
CTTCGTGTTGGATAACATAACCGTTTTCCCAAGTTAGTTTGATTAATTCTCCTTCTTCGTGAGCTTTATTGAAAGTAACTTCACCTTTTGTTGGCTTGTATTTACCGTTCAATAAGCTTTCTAAGATTCCTGAATCTTCAGTTGCTTCAACTGTTAATTTGATAAGTGCATTAGAAGGATCTGATGCCACTCTTCCTGAAACATCAGTTGTTCTAGATACGCTGTAGTTCAGTTTTAATACTTTTTGGTCTGATCCACCGTTGAACTTTAAAAGTCCTCTTGAATTGTTTGCTGCCATTGTTGTAAATTTTAAGGTTAATGATTTGGCTTTATATAATTATTGTGATTTTGTTATTCCAAAGATAGAACCATCATTCCACTTTTTTTGTAGTAGAATTACTACAATTACAATAATTTTTCAAAAAGTAAAATGAAACCAGTGTTCATAGTACTTTGCAGAATTAAAATCCTCCTAAAAACCTTATTTTAAACCTAAAAAACAAACTTCAAACCTAAAATATTCTCCAATCAAAACACCATAATTTTCAAATTGTAGTAGATTTACGACACCTGAAAATAAATGATGCTACAATCAAAAGAAACCAAGATAAAATCCAATAAAAAAGACCATTATCAAATGGCCTTATATATAATAGTCTACCCTACCCTATGCAAAAAATAAATAGGCTAAAATAATAGAAGTAATAATTCCAACTAAATCGGCTAAAAGCATCGCAACAACAGTATATCGAGTATTTTTAACCGCCACCGCACCAAAATACACAGCAATTACATAAAAGGTCGTATCCGAACTTCCCTGCAAAACTGCAGCCAGTTTACCTTGAAAAGAATCGGCACCGAACGTCTGCATTGTATCCACCATCATTCCTCTCGCACCAGAACCCGACAAAGGTTTTATTAAAGCTGTTGGAAGACCATCCACAAAACGGGTATCTGCGTTTAGCGCATTGGCAACCCATTTCATGCCATCAATAATCACATCAAAAACTCCAGAGGTTCTTAAAAGAGAAATGGCAACCAACATCCCTACCAAATAAGGAATAATCTTTACACAGGTAGTGAAACCTTCCTTTGCACCGTCTATAAAGGCATCAAAAACGTTTACTTTTTTATAAATGGCTCCAAGCACTATCGCCAAGAAGATAAACAAAATAAGACCATTGCTTACGACCCTACTGAATGTATCTAACTCTTCCTTGGATAAATGCACCAGGTAAGTTACTAAAAGACCAATGATTACCGAAATTCCGCCCACGTAGGCCAATACAGCAGGTTGGAAAAGATTTATTTTTTGGTAAATTGAAACAATAATCATCGCTGCCATGGTTGCGGCGAAGGTAGCAATCATACAAGGTAGAAAAATATCTGTTGGTGTATGAGAGCCCATTGAAGCCCTAATAGCAATAATAGAAACTGGAATAAGGGTCATCCCGCCCGCATGAAGGCACAAAAACATAATTTGCGAATTGCTAGCGGTATCTTTATTGGGATTGAGTGTCTGGAGACTCTCCATAGCTTTCAAGCCAAAAGGTGTTGCTGCATTATCTAAGCCCAATAAGTTGGCGGAAAAATTCATCAACATGTGCCCAAATGAAGGATGATTTTTGGGTATTTCAGGGAATAATTTTGAGAAAAATGGCTGAATCAAACGGCTTAAAAGGTTGATGCCTCCTGCTTTTTCTGCAATGCTCATAAAACCCATAAAAAGGGTCATAATACCTATTAAACCCAAACAAATTTTAACGGCAGTTTCGGAGGTTCCAATAACACCGTCGGCTTCTTGAATTCTATAGACCTGCACTTTCTGCTGTAGCGAGTCGGTTTTATAGTGAATTCTATTTTCTTCAAAAACCTGATTTTTACTAAGTTCAGATTTTATTAATGGCGAAAATTCCTGAATTGATTTTGTTGCAATTTGTACAGTATCCCCGCCTTTCCCTACAACCATATCATTAAAAATATTGCCATAGTTGGAAGACGACATGTACTTAATACCTGCAATAGTAATCGCTATAATAATGAAAGCCGACCAAATTCTACTAAGAACCATTTGATTGATGTTTAATTTTTAAATGTAAGAATTTTTTTATTTTTTGAGATATACCAAAACATCTTCATCAAGATTTTGATCCACATCTGCTAAAAGCTGTGCATTTTCAGTTCTTTCCTTAAGTTCTTTAATGAAGAAATTTTTCTCAAAAAACTGCCTGTGAACGCCGTGTAGCATATCCATAAAAAACCTCATCCCTACCCTATTGTTATGGATGTCCATTTTGGTTTCCAGGGGTTCGTTTGGGAAGAGCTCTTCATGCATGTCTGTCATTCTCTGGCAAAAATCCAACGCTTTTTCCGGTGAAGAAATTTTACTGCAAAACATCATAATAAGACAACACCAATATGCATGTCTAAAAGCATTTCCCTTACCATTGGTAGATGCAGTCTTAGGATACTCTTTCTGTGCGAAACTAAAAGCCTTTACGGTAGCATATGCACTTAAAATAGCGAATAATGGATGTGGCAACAGCAAACCCGCAAGCTTCATCAGCTTTTTGAAGCTTAATGTTTTTAAGGAATTATAAAAAACTTTAAATGTTCTCATCAAAAAAAATCTCTCCCAATTGGAGAGAGATTTAAATTTATTTTTTTAAAACTTTACAGTTTACCCCTTGATAAGGAAGTTGGCTGTTTTAGAAACAGTTTCCTTAATGTCGGTTCTCTTTACTATAAAATCTACGAAACCTTTTTCTTGAAGGAATTCTGAAGTTTGGAAACCTTCTGGTAAATCTCTACCAATAGTTTCACGGATAACTCTAGGACCTGCAAAACCAATTAAAGCTCCTGGCTCAGCCATAATAATGTCTGCCGTCATTGCAAATGATGCTGTAATACCACCAAATGTTGGATCGCATAAATATGCAATATAAGGAAGACCAGCTTCTGATAATTGCGCTAATTTGGACTGTACTTTTGCCAACTGCATTAAAGAATACGTTGCTTCCTGCATTCTTGCACCACCAGACTGACAGATGATCATGTAAGGAAGTTTATGTTTCATGGCGTAGTCTACAGCTCTGCGAATCTTTTCACCCATCACTGATCCTAAGGAACCACCAATAAACGCAAAATCCATACAAGAGATCACCATTTCGGTACCATCTACTTTACCGTGTGCATTTCTGATAGAATCTGTAAGCTTGGTTTTGGCTTTCACTTCTTTTAAACGATCCGCATAAGGCTTTGTATCCTTAAAATTCAGCATGTCAACACTTTCCACATTAGCGTCCAATTCCTTGAACTTTCCCTCATCAAAAAGCATATCGAAATATTCTGCACTGCCTATTCTCACATGGAAATTATCTTCAGGAGATACAAAATTATTTCTCTTCAATTCTTCATGCTCCACAATTTTGCCAGACGGAGTTTGGTGCCAAAGACCTTTCGGAACATCCTTTTTTTCGTCTGTAGAAGTGGTGATATTTTTTGCTTTTCTTTTAAACCAGTCGAATGCCATATTCAGATTTTAGTTTTAATATTCTAGATTCTGGATTTTGAAACGCATAAATCATCCAAAATTCAGAATCTAAAATTTATAATTACTTAAGTGTATTTACGTTGTTAAGATCTTCAAAAGCTTGTACTAATCTAGCTCCGAATGTTTCTTCTCCTTTTCTTAACCAAACTCTTGGATCGTAGAACTTCTTGTTGGGTTTATCCTCTCCATCTGGGTTACCAATTTGAGTTTTAAGATAGTCAATATTGTTGATCATATAATCTCTAACGCCTTCTGTATAAGCAAACTGAAGATCGGTATCAATATTCATTTTAATCACTCCGTAATCGATAGCTTCTCTAATTTCTTCCAATGAAGATCCTGAACCGCCGTGGAATACAAAGTTGATAGGATCTGGTCCCGTTCCGAATTTCTCCTGAACAAATTTCTGAGAATTTTCCAAAATTTTTGGTGTAAGAACTACGTTTCCTGGCTTGTAAACACCGTGTACGTTACCAAATGCTGCTGCGATAGTGAAATTGTCTGAAATTGCTTTCAATTTTTCGTAGGTATAAGCAACATCTTCAGGTTGTGTGTACAATAATGAATTGTCGATACCAGAATTATCAACACCATCTTCTTCACCTCCTGTTACACCGATTTCAACTTCAAGAGTCATGTTCATTTTAGCCATTCTCTCAAAATATCTGCAAGAAATCTCTAAATTTTCCTCTAAAGGCTCTTCAGAAAGATCTAACATGTGAGATGAATATAAAGATTTACCTGTTCTTTTGAAGAAATCTTCGTTAGCGTCCATTAAACCATCGATCCAAGGCAATAATTTTTTAGCACAGTGGTCTGTATGAAGAATAACTGTTGCTCCGTACGCCTCCGCTAAAGTGTGGATGTGTTGAGCACCAGCAATAGCACCTAAAATAGCAGATTTTTGACCATCGTTGCTTAAACCTTTTCCTGCGTTGAAAGCTGCACCACCATTGGAAAACTGAATGATTACCGGAGAATTAAGCTTTGCAGCCGTTTCCATTGTCGCATTTACATTACTTGAACCGATAACGTTTACTGCAGGTAATGCATATTTGTTTTCTTTAGCATGTTGAAAAATTTCTGTAACCAAATTACCAGTGGCAACTCCTGCCGGGAAAATTCTGCTCATAATTTACTTTTTAATTAGATACTGTATGTGTTTTGAAAAATTTCGTGTAAAGGTAATCATTTTTATGCAAAAATTAATTTCTTTTATCTTTTCCCCAAAGTAGTTTCTGACGAATAGTTTCGAAAAAACTTAAGTTGACAGGTTGTACCAAGAGAAGCTTAAATTTTGCTTTTTTTATGATGATTTCCTGATCTGTTGGGATATGTATCAATCTAGAATCCAAAGACAATGAATATTCGGACACACGACTCTCTATTCTGAATTTAATTTCAACATTATCATTCAAAACAAGTGGACGAACATTCAGATTATGTGGTGCGATAGGTGTAATCACAAAATTATCATTATTGGGTGCGATAATGGGTCCGCCACAGCTTAAAGAATAGGCTGTAGAGCCAGTAGGAGTGGAGATGATAACGCCATCGCCCCAAAAAACATTCAGAAACTCATCGTTAATGTAAGAGTCTACAGTAATCATGGAGGTGGTTTCTTTCCTGGAAACAGTTACATCATTCAGTGCAAACGGAAAAAATTCTTCAGACCTTGGAGAAACCACTTCAATAACCGATCTTTCACTGGTATTGACATTCCCTTTTAAGATTTCATCGAGTTCTTTGAAAACTTCCTCTTTGGTAAAACTCGCCAGAAAACCTAATCTCCCTGTATTAACACCAACCACTGGAATTTCTAAATCCTCAATAAAAGTAATTGAATTAACAATGGTTCCGTCGCCCCCAAAAGTGAAAAAAAGATCTACTTTCTTATCCAGTAAATCTTGTTTTTGAGTAAAAGTTTCAAATATTTTTGAAAACTGCAGCGCTTCCGCCATGTCTTCATGCAACACCGCTTTTACACCTCTGCTTTCGAGTTCTGAAATGAATTTACTGAGGTATAAAAAGGTATCTAAATCTCTTTTCTGAGAATAAATTGCTGCTTTCATAGTTAAATTTCAATGAATTTTTGAAGGAAACCAAAACGGTCTTTCAACATATCTGTTTTTTCGTCGTTGTAGAATTTTTCAATGATTTTGTAATCGTATCTTTCGAATGTAGCATCAATGGAGCTCAAAATTTCGTTTCCGATTTTTAAAGTAACGCGCACGAAATCTTCTGCCATCTCGCTGATGAAAGCACCATACAACTTTGAGTTGTTGCTTTCTACAATATTTGCAATCTCCGTCATAGAATACCTTTTTGCAGGTATTTCCACCGTTAATACAGCTCCTGTTTCCGAAAACAGGGGATATTTGGACAGCTCTTGAAAAACATCTTCACAAGAGATATAGCCTAAATATTTTTCATTTTTGTTGATGACAGGAACAACGTTGGAATCGAAGGTATAAAACAATCTGATGCTTTCTATAATGCTGTTATCTTCAAGAATGGCAAAACGCTCAATAAGATGTTCCAGACTTTTTAATGTACCTTCCGATTCCTCCAAAGATTCTTTTGAAAGGGCGCCATAAAAGTGGTGATTTTTCTTGATGAAAATATGTGAAAAACAAAAAGCATCTAAGGCTGCCTTGGCTTCCTCCACAGAATCTGTAAGATGAAAACTAGGGAAGTCTTTAGAGATATAATCTTTAATAAACATATTGCTAATTTAGAAAAAATAAATCGAAGATTTTTAGTCGACCACTTTAAAATCCAGTTGTTTTTGAATAAGATTGGCTTTTACTACTTTTATTTTTATTTGATCTCCTAACTGGTATTTTTTACCTGTTCTTGAACCATACACTGCATGGGATTTGGCTTCGTATACATAAGAATCATCGGTTAGATCTCGAAGTTTTATTAAACCTTCGGCTCCATTTTCAGGAATTTCTACCCAGAAACCAAACTCTGCTACTCCAGAGATTACCCCATTGAAGGTTTCACCCAAATGTTTTTCCATAAACTTCACCTGCATAAATTTAATGGAATCTCTTTCTGCATCGGCTGCCAACCTTTCCTGCGCACTGCAATGTTTCGCTTTTTCTTCCACTTCTTCTTTGTTGGGGGATTTTCCACCATCCAAATAATGTTGCAATAAACGATGTGCAATAAGATCGGGGTATCTACGAATAGGAGAGGTGAAGTGTGAATAAAACGCAAAACCTAATCCATAATGCCCAATAGGATCTGTTGAATACACCGCCTTGCTCATACTCCTCATCGCTAAGGTTTCAATCATATTTTCTTCGCCTTTGCCTTGAACGTCTTTTAATAACCTGCTCATGGATTCTGCAACCTGCTTGCTGTTGGCGATATTCATTTTGTATCCGAAACTTGCTACAAAATCTCTTAAAGCTTCTAGCTTCGCTGGATCTGGATCGTCGTGAACCCTATAGATAAAGGTATTGTTGGTAATTTCACCTCTAGAATTTAAAGAGATGAATTCCGAAACTTTTCGGTTTGCCAACAACATAAATTCTTCAATAAGATGATTGGAATCTTTACTCACCTTGAAATACACACCAATAGGTTCGTTATTTTCATCTAAATTAAAACGGACTTCACTTCTGTCGAAAGTAATGGCTCCATTTCTAATTCTTTTATCTCTTAAAATTTTTGCCAATTCGTCTAATTTCAAGATTTCTTTTGCTAAATCACCTTCTTTGGTTTCAATTCTTTCTTGTGCTTCTTCGTAGGTAAACCTTCTGTCGGAATGAATAACTGTTCTCCCGAACCACTGTTTCTGTACTTCAGCCTGATCATTCAATTCAAAAACCGCGGAAAAAGTATATTTGTCTTCATTAGGGCGTAGGGAACAAACATCGTTGCTCAAAACCTCCGGAAGCATCGGCACTACGCGATCTACAAGGTAAACCGAGGTGGCACGTTTATACGCTTCATCATCCAGAAGCGTCCCTGGAATAACATAATGCGACACATCTGCAATGTGCACTCCAATTTCCCAGTTTCCATTCTCTAATTGACGTATTGAAAGGGCATCATCGAAGTCTTTGGCATCTTTAGGATCTATGGTAAATGTGCATATATCACGCATATCCCAGCGTTTTCCTACTTCCTCATCTTTGATGGTTCTATCAATTTTATCGGCTTCCTGCTCAACTTCCTCAGGGAAAGAGTAGGGTAGGCCATACTCAGCAAGTATAGAATGTATTTCTGTCTCATGCTCACCAGGAGCACCTAAAACCTGTATAATTTCTCCTTGCGGATTTTTATCACCAGGATTCCAACCTATCATTTTTACAATAACTTTTGAACCGTCTTCCGCACCGTTGAAGTTAGATCTAGGCACAAAAATATCTGTATTGATGGTTTTTTTATCACATACTACAAAACCAAAATCTTTATGGTTAATAATCTGCAGGGTTCCTACAAACTCCTGACGATTTCTCTCTAAAACCTCCAAGACAGAGCCTTCCAGCTTTTTACCTTTGTAATGATAAGTTACAATAAGTACTTTATCGCCCTGCAAAGCATCTTTCACGTTTTTGGAATGTACAAAAACATCATCTTCAATGCCTTCCACTTTTACATAAGCGTTTCCACTTTGGTTGAAGTCGATAATACCTGTTAACTGACCTGCAATTTTAAGGTTTACAATATATTTGCCTTTTTCTACTTCCTGAATTTTTTCGGAAGCCAAAAGCTTGTGAAGTGACTGTATTACAAGTTCTCTTTGCCTAGGATTTTTATAATCTATACCATCGGCAATTTGTTTGTAATTGTATATTTTGTTGGATTTTTCATTCATGAAACGGAGAATTAATCTCCCTATTTCCATGAGTTTGATGTCATTTTTCTGACTTATATATTTTCTTTTTTTCATTGAATTTCATATTTAAATTCTTGCTAAAACCTGATAGCAAGCTATAGATTCTGTTTTATAAAATTAAAACAATTATTTGTGGGTGGGAAACAATTGAGGAAATAATTAGAAAAAAGTGAGCCACTTTTGGAGAAGAATAAATTCTAATTACTCTGCAAAGATACGCTTTTATAAATAAAAAAGGCTTGCATCATGTACAAGCCTAAATTTTTAGTTTTAGCAAAAAGCTATTTTTTCCACTCTGTTTTGGTGTCTTCCACCTTCAAAATCGGTTTCCAAAAAGTTCTGAACAATTTCTAAAGCCAATTCTTTTGCGATGAACCTTGCAGGAAGAGCAATCATGTTGGCATTGTTGTGCTGTCTGGATAAAGAAGCTAATTCTGGCATCCAACATAGCGCACAACGTATTTTCTGATGTTTATTGGCTGTGATCTGTACACCCTGACCACTTCCGCAAACTAAAATTCCCAATTCGTTTTCACCAGATTCCACAGATGTTGCAGCTGGATGCACAAAGTCTGGATAATCTACACTATCGAGAGAATGCGTTCCAAAATCTTGGATTTCGTACTGATCTCCCAATTGAATTTTCAAATATTCTTTAAGCTCAAAACCAGCATGATCGGCTGCTATCGCTAATTTTCTTTTCATTTTTACTTATTTTTAAAGTCCGATGAGTTCTTTATTTTTCAGATAATTTACTTTAAATGCAAATTTAAGTTTTTTTGTTTCATTGGCGCCAACTTCCGTTGTCCAAATTAAAGTTCCATTTTCCTCATCATATTCTGCATTTCCTTTATCAATTAGGCTCACACTAATTTGTTTATCGGATGAGATTGGAATTTGATCTTTAATTTTTATTTTAATTTTTTCACTTTTATTATTTCTTACCGTAATTTCATAAGCATATTGCTGTTCTTTATTGGTATTGGAAATATTTTTGGTAAGCGTTTTTTCTTTTACTTGCTCCCTTTTTACTGAAACCCGGCGATCGTCACCCAATGTAAGAATCATTTTGTTATCTGTAGTTTCAGGATTTATTACAGTTTTACCGATGTTGGTATCTTGAAAAATAATATTGGCATCTGCCTTTATGAGATTATACTTATTTAGATTATCAATCTCAGCAATTAAAAATGCTGTAGGATCGTATTTAGGTATCGCAAAATAGGTAAATGTAGCAGGCAACTCTTGAATATCTAAGTTGATACTATTTTCTTGTCCGTTAGCCAAGATGGTATAATCATCCTCCAGATCATAACTAAGATTTAATTGATTTTGGAATGAACTCTTGCGAACGGAGGTTACCACTACCTCAGAAATGTCCGCCTCCTTCGATGACGCTTCTTCTGCATAACGTGAGGATACCTTCACACCCGTAGTAACATTAGCAATGGGCTCTTGATAATACAAATTCCAATTGTACATTTGGGGAATATTCTTCCTTTGATTGGGAAAACCAGATATTAAACTAAGTTTTACGTTTTTCCAATCCAACCCAGAATTTTGACTAATCATCGCTTTATAAACCAACTGAATTTTTTCATTCATACCTCTTGCAATAATGTCGTAATACGGTCTCCACGAAGCTTCTGGTACCGTATATTTTATATCCAAATCTACCTTGGTGTCAGCATCTGAAGAAATCTGTAGAATTAATTTTCCGAGAGGGTAGTTTTCAACGTCCTTATTGGTAATATTAAATTTAGATTGCAGTTTGCTTAATTTATCGTTCCAAACAGTAGTTTTCTGATTGAGTTTTTCTACTTCTACATTGAGTTCCAATCTTTTCTTTTGATAAAATTCAACGAGTTTGGCCAAATCTTTTGTAAATGAATTGGATGTCGTAGTGATGGTTTGGTTTTTATCTAAAATTTCAATGCTTTTAATCAAAGAAATTCTTTCAAATTCAATATTCTTCAGTTGATTTCTCACTAAATCGATGCTGTCTAACACCAATTTATGCTGTGGATTTCTCTTGTCCAACGCTACTTTATATAGGTTTTCATCATCCGAAAAACGGTAAGTAAGTATGGATATCTTATTTTTTGAACCCACTTTGATAGAACTTTCATCAATATTATTTGCAATATTACTGATTACAATCTCCGAACTTCCCTTCGGAACGTTGAAGTTGGCCGTGCTAATTAACTCTGCAGACCGTTCATACAGAACGACCTTTCGCAGTTGAGATTCAGAAAAAACAGGTTTTTGAGCTTTTAAACTCACGCAACAAGCGATCAAAACACAAAATAAATATTTCAACATATAGATATGATTTTAAAACAAATATACTTTTAATTTACTCTTGATAATTTTAATTTTCAAAATATAAACACTGCTGATTAAAATATTCTAAATCAGTCAATTATAATTATAAAAATATTTGGAATAGTTGACATTCAATAAATTAACACAAGGCTGTTATTACCTGTGAAAAGCCTTGTGAATAAGTGTGGAAAACTTTTCGAAACATAAGCTTGTAAACTATTGTAAAAAATGATAATGAAAATAATTTCCATAAAACGCAAAAGAAATTTACTTTTCATTTTGGATAAAATATAATCAGTTTCTCCATAAACATTTTCTCCAAGTAAAATAGAAAATTGGGTTATTAACAAATGTTGATAAGTTGAATAATTATCTGTAAATCAATTATTACAATTATGGATAAAACTATGAGTAAAAGTTCGACTTCATGTGGCAAAATTTTCACTAAAATCTTTTCCCCAAAACTAACAATACTCAACAACAACTATCATTTTATTTTTTTTTAAAAAGAAAAATATGTTGATTAAAAGAATGAGTGGTTTGGGGGAAAGTATTTGAAAACTTTTCTGCATCTCAAACTTTAAAATCTTACATTTGTGAAACAAAAAAATTCAGCTGTAGATATGAAAACTGTAAATGATTTCGATTTCAAAAACAAAAAAACTTTAGTAAGAGTAGATTTCAACGTGCCTCAGGATGACGAGTTGAAAGTAGTGGATAATACACGTATTGTTGCTGCAAAACCAACTATTGATAAAATCTTAAATGATGGAGGTTCCGTTATTATTATGACGCATCTTGGAAGACCCAAAGGTGAAGTTAGTGATAAATTCTCCCTAAAACATATTGTTTCTGAAGTTTCCAACGTGTTGGGTAAGGAGGTGAAATTTGTAGAAGACTGTGTAGGGGAGAAAGCAGAAGCTGCTGCCGCTTCTTTGCAGCCTGGAGAGATTTTATTGCTTGAGAATCTCAGATTTCACAACGAGGAAGAAAAAGGAGATAAAACATTTGCAGAAAACTTGTCTAAATTAGGTGATGCGTATGTAAATGATGCATTCGGAACTGCCCACAGAGCACATGCTTCCACAGCAGTGATTGCAGATAATTTTACTTCAACTAAATTTTTCGGTTTACTGATGTCTAAAGAGTTGGAAGCCATTGATAAGGTTTTGAAAAAAGGGGAGAAGCCTGTTACAGCTATTTTAGGAGGATCTAAAGTTTCAACTAAAATTACCATTATAGAGAATATACTTCCTGCTATTGATAATTTAATTATTGGCGGTGGTATGGCTTTTACCTTTGTTAAGGCATTAGGAGGAAAAATTGGTAATTCTTTGGTGGAAGATGATAAATTGCAGTTGGCTCTTGAAATTCTGGAGAAAGCTAAAGCCCATAATGTAGAGGTTTATTTGCCTGTTGATTCAGTAATCGCGGATGCTTTCAGCAATGATGCTGATATTAAAGAAGTAAACATTACTGAAATTCCTGAAGGTTGGATGGGATTAGACGCAGGTACGAAATCTAGACAAATTATTAACGATGTTATCCTAAATTCCAGAACCATTTTATGGAATGGTCCTGTCGGAGTTTTTGAAATGTCGAATTTTGCGGGTGGAACAATAGCTTTAGGCGATTCAATTGCTGAAGCAACCAAGTTAGGTGCATTTTCACTTGTAGGTGGGGGCGACAGTGTAGCTTTTGTGAAGCAATTTGGTTATGATGATAAAGTTTCATATGTTTCCACAGGAGGGGGAGCAATGTTGGAGAGTTTGGAAGGTTTAGAACTTCCAGGTGTCGCAGCGGTGAATCAATAAAATATTTTAAAATAAATTGAAAAACCCAAACTTCTGTAAGTTTGGGTTTTTTGTAGAAAAATATGGTTAAAAAAAATATAGTGGATTCTGAGAGTATTTAATTTTTCTGATTTTATTTTTTAAAAAATGATTTTCTCGATGCTTTTCCACAAATAATTCATAAAACGCTTAAAAATTGACCTTCAGAAATAGCTCAAAAATCGATTTTCTACTTTTTTTCGATAATATATATCAGACTTGAAAATTCGTTAGAAATTGATGCTTTTACATTCGAAATCGTTCCGTGAATCATCGCATTGAGCCAAAAAAGAGGAGATTTTTTATATTTTTCACTCAACATAGAGATGTAATAAGAATCGAGTAGGAGAGGTTTTATTTTTACCAAGTTCCAATTTTTATTTTTAGAAATAAGATTTTCCATCCCTTTTTTGGAAAAATGATAAATGTGTCTCGGTACATCATATGCAGCCCAATATTCTTTATAATATTTTGCGTCATAGGAAGTGGGATTCGGAACGGCAATAATTAATATTCCACTGGCTTTTAATTTGCGATGAAAAATATCCAACATTTCATCCTGATTTACCACGTGCTCAAAAACATGCCACAAAGTGATTGCATCTAAACTATTGTTTTCAATTTGACTTAAATCCGCAATAATTTTAGCTTTAGAAATCTTATTTTGTGCCGCATTTCTAGCATCTTCATCAGGCTCAAAACCTATGCTTTGAAAATCTTCTTCAATAAATTTTACAAATTCTCCAGCTCCACAACCATAGTCTAAGACCCGAGATTGTTTTGGAATTCTATCTAATAAAATACTTTTTTTATATTTTAAATTGAAAGATTGTAAAAATTTATACAACTTCTCCTTTAAACTTCCTGAGTCTTGGTGATGGGAAATATAATCTTCGCTTTCGTAGTATTTTGAAATATTTGGAGGAATTGGGGAGGTTTTAAAAACCCCCTTGGTTTCAGTTTCGTGTATTTCAAATACCTCTTGAGAAAGAAAATGATCTTTTATTTTCATGTATTACCTTAATATTGAAGATGGTTTATCCACAAATTAACAATAAGTGTTATTATATTTAAATATTGAGAATTGATAAATGTTTCACGTGAAACATTTAACGCATAATTCACAAGTTATCTACCTAAAAATACCAATAAAACATTGATATCTGCAGGGGAAACTCCGCTGATTCTTGATGCCTGTGCAATGGTTTGAGGTCTTAGTTTAATGAATTTTTGTTTGGCTTCTGCAGAAAGGGAAGTGATTTTGTCAAAGTCGAAATCAACAGGAATTTTAATATTTTCCATTCGATTTAACTTGGCAACATTTTCTTTCTCTTTTTCGATATAGCCCTTGTATTTAATATTGATTTCAGCTTGTTCTCTTATTTCGTCGTCGAAAGTTGAAGCGAAATCTTTGATAGCATCAATTTCTTCAAGTTTTTCTAAGGTAATATTAGGACGGGTTAAAAACTGGGATGCTCTGTAAGCCTGATCAACAGGGTTGCTTTCAACACTTTCTAAAACTGGATTAATAATACCTGGTTTTAAAGAGGTTTCTCTCAGGAAGTTTTCTAATTCTTCACTTTTCGCAATCTTTTCCTCTACTTTTCTTAATCTGTCTTCTTTAGCTAAGCCCAATTGAAAGGATTTCTCTGTAAGACGAATATCAGCATTATCCTGTCTTAAAAGCAATCTGTATTCAGCTCTTGAAGTGAACATTCTGTAAGGTTCTTCTGTTCCTTTGGTAATTAAATCATCAATGAGTACTCCGATGTAAGCTTCGTCTCTGCTCAAAATAAAGTCCTCTTTTTCATATACTTTATTATGCGCATTTATACCAGCAATTAAACCTTGTCCAGCGGCTTCTTCATAGCCAGTAGTACCATTAATCTGCCCAGCGAAATAAAGATTGTCGATAATCTTTGTTTCCAAAGTATGTTTCAATTGGGTAGGAGGGAAGTAGTCGTATTCAATAGCATATCCAGGTCTAAACACTTTTACATTTTCAAAGCCTGGTATATGTTTCATGGCAGCAATTTGAACATCTTCTGGCAACGAAGAACTGAAGCCATTTACATAAATCTCTATGGTTCTCCAACCTTCTGGTTCAACAAATAACTGATGTCTGTTTCGCTCAGCAAAACGGTTGACTTTATCTTCAATACTTGGGCAATATCTTGGTCCTAAACTCTGTATGGTACCATTAAACATGGGACTTCTATCAAAGCCTGAACGCAAAATATCATGTACGGTTTCGTTGGTGTATGTGATGTGACAACTGCGTTGTTTGGTCAATTTTGGTGTGTCTAAGTAGGAGAATTTTTTAGGATTCTCATCACCAGCTTGTTCCTCCATTTTGGAATAATCCAAACTTCTTCCATCAATTCTCGGTGGTGTTCCTGTTTTCATTCTTCCTGCTTCAAAACCTAACGACACCAATTGTTCAGTTATACCGAAAGCTCTTGGTTCGCCCATTCTTCCGCCACCTAGTTGTTTATCTCCAACGTGAATTAGTCCATTTAAAAAGGTACCATTGGTGAGAACAACGGACTTGCCTCTTATTTCAATCCCTAGCGAAGTAACAACGCCTACAGCTTTGTTGTTCTCAATGATTAGGCTTTTAACCATGTCTTGGAAAAAGTCCAGATTTGGAGTATTTTCCAATGCCAAGCGCCATTCTTCAGCAAACATCATTCTGTCATTTTGGGTTCTTGGAGACCACATTGCTGGACCTTTTGAAAGGTTCAACATCTTAAACTGTATGGCCGATTTATCTGCAATAATGCCTGAGTAACCGCCTATTGCATCTATTTCACGAACGATCTGCCCTTTTGCTATTCCTCCCATTGCTGGATTGCAGCTCATTTGACCAATAGTTTGCATGTTCATGGTAATCAACAGGGTTTTTGAACCCAAATTTGCAGCAGCAGCAGCAGCTTCACAGCCAGCATGACCCGCACCAACCACGATTACGTCATATATTTCTGATATCATTTTTCTATCCAATAAATTTAGAACTGAAATATTACTAATGTTTCACGTGAAACATTTTCTAATTTTCAAATCTTTTTAAATAAAAATCTTCTTTAAATCGCATCTCATTTGCCTGCTCTGTTGTTTTATCTTTATAACCACAAAGATGGAGTAATCCATGAGCAAGAACCCTTCTCAACTCCTCTTCATAATCTTTAGATAGAGTAGTGGCATTGTCTGAAATGCGCTGCAAAGATACAAAAATCTCACCGTTGATTGTTTTTCCTTTCACACTGTCAAAGGTGATGATATCCGTATAATAATCGTGTTGTAAATAATCTTGATTAACTTTTAAAAGATATTCGTCATCGCAGAAAATATAATTGATGCTTCCCAATTTTTTATCTTCATTCAGAATAAGTTTTTCCAGCCAAGGGATGTAAGCGTGATCGACAGTTTCGGGGAGTCCTTCGTAAAAAAAATGTATCATAAATTTAAAACCAATGTCCGAGTATTACACTGAAAATTCCTTTTTGGTTGTCCTTTAGAGAATGACTAAAATTCAATTTTATTTGTCCAAATGGAGATTTATAGCCGGCTGTTAAGCCTATCGAACTATAATTAATTTTCGCAGCATCTTTAAACTGAATTTCTGAAAAGGTATTTGCTATTGAGAAATTTCCTATTAAATAGAAGTTTTTATAAAATTTAAATTGAATATCGTTTGATGCCAGTAACGCATTATTATTAGAAAGTTGTGAAAAATAGTAGCCATTTAATTTTTTGAAATTAACAATATTCTGTTCAAAAATACCACCAAGGTTGAATGAATAGAATTTGGGCAAATCTGGACCAATACTAAACCCACCAAATAAATTAAGATGGTACGCAAACTGTTTAGAGATTGGAATGTTAATTTTAATGTCAGCTTTTATTTGAACAATCTTGTCCTCTATTTCAGAATTGAAGAGATCTAAAACCTTACCTTCGGCATTCAAATAAAAACCTTTTGTTGGGAAATCTTTGTCATCCTGAGTATCGCTCTTGATGAACACATAAGGGCTTAAAAAACGATTGTATTGCCTATTGGTATCGTTGATATCGCTTTCGAAATAATCATGGCTTAAACCGCCTCCAATAGCGTATTTATCTTTCCAAACAGACTGTATATAGGCTTCATTTCTTAGCCACAGCCACGTTTCTTTTTTGTAATTGTTTTCATTTCGCAAATCGAACTGCATACCAGATGAGTAGAGCCCGAAACCTGGTATATATCCGTTATCAATAAAATAATTGAAATAATACCTAGGATTGTCACCGATAATTACATCCAGTGAAAGATTTGAGTTTTTAAAAAGTAATCTTTTAGCAGAATAATTAATCAACAAACCTGTTTTGAAAATTTCATCGTAATGCAATCCGAATCTGAAAAAGTGGCGAGCATTATCCTCACGCACATATAACTTTAAATAGTTAGCATCATTTTCCTGAATGATATCGTAGTTGATGAGTCTATAATTATTGGTAGCATACAATTTGTCGATCATTTTATTAATGCTACCATACGTCTGCATGGATGGAAGTCGAAGTCCCATTTTCCCCAAAACATAGTTTTTACCGTAGATTTTATTGTGATCTACTGCAATGCTATCAATTTTATAAACATTAGAAAACACGGGGTTAATGGGTTGTCTGAGACGCTCATAATCTCTTTTTGGGAGTTGATTGAGAATATCGGTATATTTTTCTGTTTCGAGATAACCATTGTCTAAAATCTTCTTTTTATCGCCATAGCTGGTAGCCGTAACTCCTGTTAAATCGGGTTTTATATTGATGTCTGTATATTGGTATTGAACTTTTGTTTCCTTTTGAATGTTCATATCGATCACCTGATTAAGAATGGCAATAATATTATTAAGATTTTGTCGGTTTGAAAGATCCTGACTTAAATCTACCCCAATTACAATATCAATTCCTTTGTCTTTGAGAGGTTTTGAAGGGTAATTTACCGTCATTGCACCGTCGATATAAATACTATCTTTAATCTTTACCGGATCCATCAAAGAAGGAAATGCTGAACTTGCCATAATAGATTCCGCAAGGTCACCACTCTCAAAGATCTTCATCTTTCCAGACTCTAAATTGGTGGCTATGCACATGAATGGAATTGGAAGTTTAGAGAAATCAGTAATATTCGACACGTTTTTAAGCAGTTCTTTTAACATGTAGATATTCTTCTGACCTGTACTAATAGAGGAGGGTAGAGTAATTTTACCGTTTTTTATAGGAATGTTCAGTATGTATTTATCAACAGATTTACTAAAAAAAGTAGCTTCCGTTCTCGACTTAGGATCGGAGATTAAAGCATAGAAATCGGTATCTAGGATAATTTTTTCAATATCTTTTCCTGTGTAACCCGATGCGTACAATCCTCCCACAATAGCTCCCATACTTGTTCCCGAGATGTAATCTACCTTTACACCTAATGAGTCCAACACTTTCAGTGCACCCACATGTGCAAAGCCTTTTGCTCCACCACCAGACAATGAAAGTCCGATTTTAGCGTTTGGAGGGATAATTAAGCCTTCTTTTACCTGTGCATTAAATAAACACAAACAAAAAATGATGAGAAATGAGAGCGTTTTTTTCATTAATTTTTCACATAAATACGTTTTACCCTAGGTGAAATTGAGGTTAATACTTCATACGAAATCGTTTTACAGTAACCTGCGAAATCTTCCAACGAAGGATTTTTATCAAATATAATAACTTCATCGCCTTCTTTTGCAGGTAAATCTTTAATATTCAACATTAATGTATCCATACATACATTTCCTGCGATAGGAACGAGATGATTGTGTACCCCTAATTTTCCAACGCCGTTACTTATCAAACGGGGAATTCCATCTGCATAACCCACAGGTATAGTCGCAATTCTGGTATCCTCATCAGCTTTAAAATTTCTGCTGTAACCAACAGTTTCACCTTTTTTAACTTCCGAAATCTGTGAAATTACTGTCCTGAAGCTTACAACGGTCTGAAGTTGTCTTTTTATTTCTGTATTTGGTGACATTCCCATCATTCCTATTCCAATACGAACCATATTGTACTGAAACTGTGGAAAATTGGTAATTCCTGCAGAATTTAACAAATGGCGGATGGGTTGATCATTCAAGCCGGCTAATAATTTAGAAGAAAAGCGCTCGAAAATTTCAGCTTGCTCAAGCACGTAATTGGCTTCTGAAGCGACATCCGATGTTGAAAGGTGGCTAAAAATGCTCATTACCTTTACATCTAATTTATTAAGCTTCTGAATCATTTCATCTGCTTCATCTTCCTTAAAACCAAGACGGTGCATACCCGTTTCAAGCTTTAAATGTATAGGATATCTTCCATCAAAACCCTTTTGTTTTAGGCGGTTGTAAAACAGATCTAAGAGTCTAAAACTGTAAATTTCCGGCTCCAAATTATATTCAATAATGGCATCATAGCTGTGCTGTTCGGGGTTCATTACAATGATTGGTACTGTGATTCCCTTCTTTCGCAATTCAACGCCTTCATCTGCAAACGCAACTCCCAAATAGTTGATGTGATGATGTTGTAAAAACTCTGCAATTTCAAAACTTCCCAGTCCGTAGGAATTGGCTTTTACCATCGCCATCATTTTCGTTTCGGGTTTTAGAAAGGATTTATGAACATTAATATTATGAATTAAAGCATTGAGATTAATTTCTAAAACCGTATCATGTTTCTGCTGTTCCAGATAATTTTTAACTTTTTCTATCTCGAATTTACGAGCGCCTTTCAATAAAATCAGTTCGTTTTCTAACTGATTAAGTTGCACACTATCAATAAGTTCATTAGTGTTATTGAAGGTAAAAGTTTGAGAATTAAATAAAGGAGCATATTTAATAATCTCTTCACCAATTAAAAATACGGTTTTAAAATTTTGCTCATTCGTTAGTTGAACGACTTCCTCATAAAGTTGTTTTTGATTTTTTCCCTCAGCAAAATCTGTCAAAACGAGTGATTTTGATGGCTTATTGTATTCTTTAATAAATTGGTATGCAATTTTAAGTGAATCTAAATCGAGGTTAAAAGAATCGTTGATGATAATATTATTTCTGATACCAGAGATGCTTTCAAGACGCATTTCCACCGACCTTAAAGCATTGATCTTCCTGATAATGTCTGAATCGGAAAATTGCAAATGTTTTAAAACTGCTATTACGCAGAGCGCATTGTGTAACGTAGCTTCATCCCTACGCTGGGCAGGGAAGGAAAAATCCTCGCCGAAGTAGGACACCATGATGTCGGTATTCCTGTCCTTCCAATCATTTTTGATATGCAAATCGTTATACGTTTCAAAGCCGAACGAGATTAATTTTTTACTAGAATATTTTTCTTCTATGCTGTTATAAACCAATCGATTGTCACCATTAAAAATAATAACTTCAGAGTCTTTAAAAAGCAGAATTTTCTCATCAATCAGTTGTATTTCATTATCAAAATTGGCGATATGTGCAGATCCGATGTAGGTGAGAACGCCAATTTTAGGTTGGAAAATTTTTTCCAGCTTTTGCATTTCTTCAGGCTTAGAAATTCCCACTTCAAAAATTCCCAGTTCGTGGTTCCGATTGAGTTGCAATAATGAAAGCGGAAGCCCAAGTTGAGAGTTGAAGCTTTTCGGACTTTTTACCGTCTCAAAATTTTCCCAAAGACTTTGATAAAGCCATTCCTTAACAATCGTTTTTCCATTACTCCCAGTAATACCAATTGTTGTTACATCTGGAAACTGTTGCAAATGATATTTGGCTAAATCTTGAATGAAAGTGATTGCATTTTCAACAATTATCCAGGTAATGCCAGAAATTTCGGAAGTTTTTTTCTCAGCAATAATGATTTTTATACCTTTCTCAATGGCCGATTGAATGAATTTTGCTCCTGAATTCTTTTGGGTGCTGATTGCTAAAAATGCAGTATTTACAGTAGAGTAAATAATCCTACTGTCGAAAGCGATATTTTTCACCACAACATTTTCATCACCTATTAACCGAGAATGGGTGATGTCTGCAATTTCTTTCGCTGTATAATTCATTTTTTATTTATTTTTCAAGACCTCATCTACGAAAACCCTTCTGCTAACGGCTTCGTAACTGTCTGTTTCCCCCAGTTCTACAAGATTTTTTCCTGATGATGTTCGCATAGAATAATTGGCAAGATTCCCTGTTCGCCTGCAAATTGCGTGCACTTTAGTAACGTATTCCGCTGTAGCCATAAGGTTGGGCATAGGACCAAAGGGGCGGCCCATAAAATCCATATCCAATCCTGCTATTACTACCCGAACGCCGTTGTTAGCGAGTTCATTGGCGACATCTACCACAGCTTCATCAAAAAACTGAGCTTCATCAATGCCAACAACATCGCATGTAGAACCAAGAAGTAAAATCTCGTTAGGGTTGTCCACGGCAGTGCTTCTGATTTTGTTTTGATTATGAGATACAACATCTTCATCTGAGTACCGAGAATCTATACGCGGTTTGAAAATTTCAACAGACTGACCTGCCATTTCGGCACGGCGAAGTCTTCGGATAAGTTCTTCGGTTTTACCGGAAAACATTGATCCACAAATAACTTCCATCCATCCACTTTGCTTCGAATGATTAATTGTATTTTCTAAAAACATTTGTTAAATTAGCCGTAGTATTTAAACTTCAAAATTAAGGAAATTTAAAAGGAAAATCATGCAAAACCTCCAAGATATTGAAGAGAAGATTTTTTTTGAATGTAAAAATATTCTCGACTCACTTTCTAAAATAAATTCAAAAGATGAACTTATTCAGAAACAGGATTTATTCTATGAAATTAGTGAAAGAATTTCTTTTTTGAAGATTCTTGAAAAGAACGAAAACTCGTTTCTGGAGTTAGAAAATTCCACTTCTTTTAATGCTTTAAACGATGATGATCATTATATTGAAATTCAGGATAAAGCAATTAAAAAATTTAGTGATGAACCTATTGAGGAAGAGGTGGCATTCACCAATGAGCTTAATCAGATCAATGAGGAAGATGAAGAAAGTGAATTTGAATTAATTGATAACGATGAAACATTTGTTTCTGCCAATGAAGACAATAATCGTGTTGAAAACCACGTTGAAAATATGGTGGTGGACGATGAAAAAAGTACCGAATCTTCTATTGTTGAGGACGTATTAAAAGAAGAAGCTGATAATAAAGTGGAAAATCAAATGTTAGCCGAAACAGAAGATGATGTAGATCTGAAGCCTACTGACGATCAAAAGGAAAATTTTGCCATTCAGTATGAAACGGAATCTTTAGCACAAAATATAGAAAGAGACATGAATGTTTCTTTAAGTGAGGAGGATAATGAGGTGATTAACCCGGAAGAACTCATCGAGACGCCACCAGCGTTTGATGATAATTGGTTTGATTCCAAAAAAGAAGATGAGGAAAAAATACATGAAAAGAAATTTAAACTTGCCAACATTAAAGGTTTAAAATCTTTATTTGATGACGAACAATTGGAATCTTTAGAACAACCAACCATTGGCTCCAATGCAAAGGCAAGTGTATCCACAAACTATATGCAAGCTGATGCTGCCAAACAGGAATTTAAATTGGATTTGAATGACAGATTGGCTTTTTCGAAGATGCTCTTCGGTGGCAGTCAGTCTGAACTTAATGATACAGTCAATCAGCTCAACCAATATAAAAATATTGATGAGGCTAAGGAATATCTCAGTGAGTTATACTACGAAAGAAAATGGGACAGAGTGGACGAATATGCACAGCGACTTTGGACTTTGGTGGAAAATAAATTTATGTAAACTTGAGCGGCATTTTATATTTTGTTCCAACACCGGTTGGAAATTTGGAGGATATGACTTTTAGAGCGGTAAAAGTCTTAAAAGAAGTGGATTATATTTTGTGCGAAGACACGCGCACCTCAGGAATCTTGCTCAAACACTATGAAATTTCCAAGCCTTTGAAATCCTATCACTTGCATAACGAACATCAGGCAACCGAGAAAGTTATTGAGGATTTGAAAAACGGACAGAATATCGCTATTATTACCGACGCAGGAACTCCAGGAATTTCAGACCCTGGTTATCTACTAGCAAAAGCCGGCGCTGATGATGATATTGATATGATTTGTTTGCCTGGCGCAACAGCATTTGTTCCTGCTTTAGTGGTTTCTGGTTTGCCTAACCATGATTTTTATTTTGCAGGTTTTTTACCGCAGAAGAAAGGCCGACAGACCAAGCTGAAGCAATTGGCAGAAGAAAAGAAGACCATCATTTTGTATGAAAGTCCACATAAAATAAATACTACTTTAGAGCAGATTAAGGAATTTTTCGGTGAGCATACAAAAGTGAGTTTAAGCCGAGAAATATCTAAGAAATTTGAGGAAACCAAGAGAGGTACAATCAACGAGTTAATTGATTTTTCAAAAAGTAAAACTTTAAAAGGAGAAATTGTATTGATTGTGAATAATAATATATAAATAAACAGAAGATAAATGAAACTATTAGAAGGAAAAGTAGCCCTGATTACTGGCGCAACGAGGGGAATTGGAAAAGCGATTGCGGAAATTTATGCGCAGCAAGGTGCAAAAGTAGCTTTCACCTACGCAGGCTCGGTAGATAAAGCAAAAGCTTTGGAGGAGGAGCTTTCTAAAATCACTACTGTAAAATCTTATCAGTCGGACGCTTCAGATTTTGATGCTGCACAAAAATTGGTGGATGATGTGATGGCGGAGTTTGGACAGATAGACATTCTGGTTAATAACGCTGGAATCACTAAGGACAATCTCATGCTTCGTATGTCCAAAGAGGATTGGGACCAAGTGATAAAAGTAAATTTAGATTCTGTCTTCAACCTCACAAAAGCAGTTTTAAAACCTATGATGAAAGCTAAAGCTGGCTCCATCATCAATATGAGTTCTGTGGTAGGTGTTAAAGGAAATGCAGGACAGGCCAACTATGCCGCTTCTAAAGCTGGAATTATAGGTTTCTCAAAATCTATCGCCTTAGAATTGGGATCAAGGAATATCCGTTGTAATGTGATAGCCCCAGGATTTATTGAAACGGAAATGACCGCAGTTCTGGATGAAAAAACAGTACAGAATTGGAGAGATTCAATTCCGTTGAAGCGTGGAGGAAAGCCAGAAGATATCGCGAATGCTTGTGTATTTTTAGGAGGTGATCTTTCATCGTACATTACTGGTCAGGTAATGAACGTGGATGGAGGTATGCTAACATAAAAATACTCCAATACATACAAAAAAACACTACCCAGAATTGAGTGGTGTTTTTTATTTTGTTATATGCTAATAATAGTAATTAATGGATGAAATATTTGTTCGTGTGGATTATTTATCTACATTTGTAGCCTTTCATTTTTACTTTTTATTAGATTTATTTCAAACTGCGAAGCGAATGCTATGCAGTTTTTTTATTGTAAAGCCTTTGCAAATTCCCACATCACAATGCCACCGCAGACGCTCACATTGAGTGAATGTTTGGTGCCCAATTGTGGAATTTCCAGAAAAATACCAATGTGTTCGAGCGCTTCGTCACTTATTCCATCTACTTCATTTCCAAGAATTAAGCTGTATTTTTTGCCTCTTTCAATTTCAAAATCTGTTATCAGTTTACTGTCGGTTGTCTGCTCGATACCAATAATTTCAAAGCCTTCAGATTTTAAATCAGCAATAGCAACAACAATGTCTTTTTCGTACTTCCAATCTACACTTTCCGTAGCACCCAGAGCTGCTTTATGAATTTCTCTGTGGGGAGGTTGTGGCGTAATGCCACAAAGGATTATTTTTTCAATTAAAAACGCATCTGCCGTTCGGAAAATGGCACCTACATTGTGCATGCTTCTCACATTGTCTAAAACAATTATCAACGGAATTTTCTCAGTCTCCTTGAAGGTTTCAACGTCTATTCTTCCTAATTCTTCAAGTTTTAATTTTCTTGTCACTTCGTTATTTTTTAAAAATAAGGTCTATATTTTTCTCGATATTCTGGGAAAGAGATTCCATCGGAATATCGTTTTCTTCGTTATTAAAAGGGTCTTCAATTTCCTCAGCAATCAGTTCCAAACTCATCAGAACATAATAAATAAAAACGGTTAAAGGAATCATGAAATATCCAATGCTGATGACGTATGCAATAGGCAAAGCCAGTACATACAATGTTATAAATTTCTTGATGAAAGAGGAGTAAGAATAGGGTATGGGTGTATTTTTTATCCTTTCGCAGCCACCACAAACTTCCAGGAATCCCGACATCTGTTGATCCAGATACAGAAATTCAATTTCTGTAATTACGCCCTCTTTTTTAAGTTGAAGAATCTTTCTGTTGATTAAAAATACGAGTTCAATTGGTGAATGGTGTTTTAAACTCGTTTCTAAATCTGCATAATCATCATCTAAAGCCAATCTGGTAGATTCTTTTGAAAGGTGCTTGGCGAGAAAATGTGGAAAATATTTAAAATATTTAATGAGTTGATCTCTGTCTTTCTGATGGGTTTCTCTCGGTAAAAGATTTCCGATTTTAATGGACAAATTCCTACTGTCATTCACCAGTTTCCCCCAAAGCTTTCTTCCTTCCCACCATCTGTCGTAAGCAGTATTGGTTCTGAAAACCAGCAGTAATGACAAAACAAAACCTAGTAACGAATGTAGCAAACTGATGTTTCCGATGCCCGATTTTGTAGTGAGATGCAGGTATTCTACTTCCACGTAATAAACAGCGTAAGAATACAAACCTACAACAATCATTGTTGGAAAAAGTATCTTCAGCGTATCACTTTTATGAAGGCTGAGGAGAATTTTCAGGAAATTCTTGGTGTTGTAAACGCGCATGGATCAGAATATGAACACAAAGATAAGTTTTTGCAATAAAAAATGTTGCTGTGATTACTTTTATGATTGTGATTTTCTAAAATAAATAGTAATTTTATTTTCTAAATTTTTCATGTATGATTCTAGCGCCAGTAGACGTTGTCGAAGATATTTCAAAGGAAGATTTCCAAGCCAAATACTTTAAAAAGCATAAACCTTTGCTGATAAAAAATTTTGCCAACCGTTGGGAAGCTTATGATAAATGGAACTTCGACTACATTCGTGAAAAAGCAGGAGATCAGGAAATCCCTTTGTACGATAACAAACCTGCTGATGCCGCTAAAAGTTCGGATACTCCTGTCACGAAGATGAAAATGAAGGATTATATAGAAACGATACAGTCGCAACCTTCAGATCTTCGTATTTTTTTTTATATGATTACAGATCGTCTGCCAGAACTTTTAAAGAATTTCACTTATCCAGATTTGGGTATAAAATTTTTTAAAAGACTGCCAACTTTGTTTTTTGGAGGCAGTGAAGCCCATGTGCTAATGCATTATGATGTAGATTTGGGCGATTTCTTACACATTCATTTCGAGGGCAAAAAGAGAATTTTACTTTTCGATCAGAAACAATCTGCATATCTGTATAAAGTTCCACTGTCTGTGCATACCATTTACGATGTAGATTATGAAAAACCTGATTATGAGAAATTTCCTGCCTTAAAATACGCCAAAGGTTACGAAATTTTTATGGAGCATGGGGATGCGCTATTTATTCCGGGTGCTTTTTGGCATTTCAATCGTTATCTGGAGCCGGGGTTTTCTTTATCACTTAGAGCTTTACCTCATAAACCTACCACTTTTGTAAATATGCTGTATCATGTTTTTGTAATGCGGTATACTGATAAGCTGATGCGAAAAATGTTCAAACAAAAATGGGTGGATTATAAACAGAAATGGGCTCTGGAAAAGAGTGAAAAGGCATTGAAAAAGCGTAAATAATTAATTTTCATCAATAATAGCATCATCTCAATTTTAAATGTTGAGGTCGTTGATAATTAATGCTTTAAAATCTAAGTTTTAGATTCCCCTTATTATTTCTTATTTTTACCCTTCAAATTTTTAATCTCAAAATGGCTAAAGAAAAGAAGGAAACTCCGTTGATGCAGCAGTATAATACCATCAAAGCTAAATATCCAGATGCTTTGCTGCTGTTTAGAGTAGGGGATTTCTACGAAACTTTTGGTCAGGACGCGATTAAAGCCTCACAGATTCTCGGTATTGTACTTACCAACAGAAACAATGGCGAAGGCAAGCTCGAATTAGCGGGATTTCCGCATCATTCCATAGATTCATATTTGCCTAAATTGGTTCGTGCAGGATTACGCGTGGCCATTTGCGATCAGTTAGAAGATCCCAAAACCGTAAAAGGTATTGTAAAAAGAGGTGTTACCGAATTGGTGACGCCTGGTGTTACTTTTAATGATCAGGTTTTAAGTTCTAAAAAAAATAATTTTCTACTCTCTATTCATAAGGAAAAAGAAAAATACGGAATGGCGTTGGTAGACATTTCTACTGGGGAATTGTTGGTTGCAGAAGGCAATTTGGAGAAACTATTACACATTGTCAATACCTTCGATCCCAGCGAAATTATTTATCAGCGAAGTGTACAGCTTCCGGATCAGTTAAAAAATAAAAATACTTTTAAGCTTGAAGATTGGGCTTTTCAGCATTCTTTTGCTCAGGAGAAACTTACTTCACAGTTCAAAACATCCTCCCTAAAAGGTTTTGGTGTAGAAAACCTGAAGCTAGGTGTTACTGCTGCAGGAGCTATTTTTGCTTATTTGGTGGAAGATACTCATCACAATTTACTTTCTCACATCACCAAAATTCAAGTGATTCCGCAGGAAGATTATCTGATGATGGATCATTTCACGCTCAGGAATTTAGAAATTGTCTATCCCAGTCACCCTCAAGGAAAATCTTTGCTGGATATCATCGATAAAACCTCTACGCCGATGGGTGGCAGGTTGTTGCGAAGACGATTGATTCTTCCCTTAAAATCTGTGAACGAAATCAATAGAAGGCTTTCATTAATTGATTATTTCAACGAAAATGAAGATTTAAAATACCATATCTCAGAACTCTTAAAATCAATATCGGATCTTGATCGTTTGATGGGGAAATTGGCAGCCGAAAGAATCTCACCTAAAGAATTAGGTTATCTTCGATTAAGCCTTAATAGCATTAACGAAATTAAAAAATTACTCCATCCTCATGCAGATGTTTTAGCATGGCTAAATCCTTTGGTAAATTTAGAAGATTTAATACAACATTTAGAAAGCCACCTTAATGAGGAACTTCCTGTAAATATCTCCAAAGGAAATGTCATTAAAGAAGGCGTTTCAGAAGAATTAGATCAGCTGCGAAATCTTCAAACCAAAGGAAAATCTTTTCTGGATGAAATGTGTCAGCGGGAAATTGAAAAAACAGGTATTTCGAGCTTAAAAATAGACTTTAATAATGTTTTCGGATATTATATTGAAGTGAGAAATACACACAAAGATAAAGTGCCTGAGGAATGGTTGAGAAAACAAACCCTTGTAAACGCCGAAAGATACATTACTGAAGAGCTAAAAGAATATGAAAGTCAGATTTTAGGTGCTGAGGAGAAAATTTCTGTTCTTGAAAATAGCTTATTCAGGAGCGTTTGTGAACAAACCATGCTGTACATCGATCAGATTCAGGAGAACGCCAATATCATTGCACAGTTGGATGTTGCAATTGGATTTTCGGAGCTGGCAATTACAGAAAGTTACACCAAACCAGTTCTCAATGAAACCTTTGTGATCGATTTAAAAGAAGCCAGACATCCCATCATAGAAAATGCTCTTCCATTGGGAGAAAAATACATCCCTAATGATATTTTCTTAGACAAAGATTCACAGCAAATCATCATGGTAACGGGACCGAATATGGCAGGTAAATCGGCTATTTTACGGCAAACGGCAATAGTTTGTTTATTGGCTCAAATAGGAAGTTTTGTACCCGCAAAACATGCAGAAATTGGTTTTTTAGATAAGATTTTTACCAGAGTGGGTGCCACCGATAATATTTCCGCTGGAGAATCTACTTTTATGGTGGAAATGAATGAAGCTGCGAATATCCTCAATAATATTTCCGATAGAAGTTTAATTCTTCTTGATGAAATTGGTCGTGGTACTTCCACTTACGACGGCGTTTCCATAGCTTGGGCCATTGCCGAATATCTTCATCAGCAGAAAGTGCAGCCTAAGACACTTTTTGCGACACATTATCACGAACTGAATGAAATGACGGTGAATTTTGAACGTATTAAAAATTTTCATGTTTCTATTCAGGAGAATAAGGGAAATATCATCTTCATGCGTAAACTTCTTCCTGGTGGAAGCGAACACAGCTTCGGAATTCATGTTGCGAAATTGGCAGGAATGCCTTCAAAAGTAGTTAATAGAGCCAACGAAATTCTCAAAACCCTCGAAGAAAGCAGAAGTGGAGGAGGTTCCAGCGATGGTGTTAAAAGAGTTACAGAAGAAAATATGCAACTTTCATTTTTTCAGTTGGATGATCCTGTCTTAGAAAACATCCGCGAGGAACTTACCAAAATAGACATCGACACCCTTACACCTATCGAAGCCTTAATGAAGCTGAATGCAATTAAGAAAATGATTGGCAAATAATTACATATAAGGTTTTGGCATAAACAACTGGTATAAAACCCATAAAATAGCGGTAATCACGGCTACCACAGCAAAACCAACCAACCAAGTTTTGAAGTAGTTGATATAAGAATCGTCCAAATCTTTCTTTTGGGTTCTGTTAATTACCACCATCCCCACAAAATACTGTACTACAATTACCAACGGTAAAATGATTAAGATTAAAAATGTAGTTAATATTCCTGTGCTTTCGGTTTCCATGATGTATCATTAAATTGTGATTACAAATGTAAGGTTTTTAATTGCTTTTAGAACATTCAAAATGCTGAGTCATCATCACAAAAATCTTTAACGAATCTTTAACTCATTTTCGAAAATACTTTTTTTATATTTGATTATGAGTATTTTATTCGCAATTATTGTAAGTTTTTTTTGTGTTTCTGTAGCGAAATCTCAAGTTCAAACTAAGGTTTCCATGATGAAATATGAAGAATTGGAAAAGAAAATTCAGGAAGAAAAAGCAGAGTTTCTTGTAGTGAACTTTTGGTCTACAACATGCGCCCCGTGTGTCAAAGAACTGCCTCATTTCATTGAAGTTAATAATGAACAGAAAGAAAATCCTAATTTCAAAATGCTGTTGGTTTCTTTAGATAGAGCAAAAGACCAAGAAAAAGTTTTGAGTTTTATTACCACTAAAAACCTTACTGCTGAAGTTGTTCTGTTGGATGATATTAAAAGGATGAACACCTGGATTCCACGTTTTGATGAAAACTGGGACGGCGTAATCCCTGTAACCCTCTTTTATGAAAAAGGTAAAAAAGTGAGTTTCCATAATGGAGAAATGTCAAAGGAAGAGCTTCAGAAAACACTTAATCAATATTTAAAAATGTAGTTATGAAGAATTTAAAATTACTATTTCAGCTTTTAATTTTCTGCTGTGCAGGCTTTTTATCGGCGCAATATAAAATTGGTGATGCAGCGACAGATTTTAAACTTAAAAATGTTGACGGCAAAATGGTTTCCTTAAGCAATTATCCCTCTGCAAAAGGTTTTATAGTGATTTTTACTTGTAACCATTGTCCGTATGCTAAAAAATACGAAAACCGAATTATTGAATTAGATAAAAAATACAAAGATCAAGGTTATCCAGTAATAGCCATCAATCCTAATGACCCTGTTGCACAGCCCGAAGATGGTTATAAGGAAATGATAGAAAGGGCAAAACTGAAAGGCTTTACTTTCCCTTATCTCCTAGATGATGGACAGAAAATTTACCCTCAGTATGGCGCAACCAAAACACCACACGTATTTTTACTTCAAAAAGAAGACGGAAAGAATATTGTAAAATATATTGGAGCCATAGACAACAATTACGAGGATGCCAATGATGTTTCGGAATATTATGTTCAAGATGCCGTGAACGCATTGTTGAAAGGTGAAAAAATTAAGAAGACGAAAACAGTAGCTGTCGGTTGTACGATTAAAGTAAAAAAATAATAGCACAGAGCAATAAAATAAGTGAAAACGGCATCTTTAATCGGTGCCGTTTTTTTATGTTTGTGAAATGAAATTGAAGTTTAACCTTGCCTATTTCGTAGCGAGTATTATTATATTTTTTATTGAAGTTCTTATCGCAACAAAACTCAAAAATCAGTTTTTCATAAGGGCATATTTAGGAGACGTAATTGTAGTAATGCTGCTGTATACACTAGTTTTATCATTTTTTGAAATTAAAAATAAACTTCTATTAATTGCGGGAATCTTTGCTTTTTCGTGTCTGATAGAATTTGCTCAATATTTTCACATTGCAGAAAAAATGGGCTTCCAAAAAGGAAGCCTCATGTATATTGTCATTGGCAATTCTTTCGCTTGGGAAGACATCCTTTGCTATGGTATAGGATGTTTGTTATTGTATATTTTCACAAAACTTTCGCCACAACAATAGCTATCTTCCAAAAGAGTCATACTTGTCTTCAGCATATTTGGTGAAGCGATTAAGCAAGGCAACATTCTCCTTTTCCAAGGCGCTTAAATCGTTGTCCACATTGTTAGAAACAGGAATGTACCAGTCTGTCGCTTCGAAGAAATTTCTATAGGTATCTTTTTTGAAAGCATAACCGTGTCTTGCAAAAACTGCATTTTTTATAATTTCTAAATCGAGTTTTCTAAGGTTTTTAAGATCCTTTTCAGTGAGTTTTTGTTTGGACGCATTCAGCTTGAAAACTGCATCCGAAGCAAATCTGTTCTTTTCTGTTTTATATACTTCTGTTTTCCCAGTTTCTTCATCGGTATATTTTTCTGTGAATTCCTTAGGGTTAGTCCAGTCGATGAGGTCGGAATCTTCATCCAACATAAAATTTGGGTTGTACACAAATTCCCTTTTCAAAAGCTTAAGTTTTTTCTCTGGTGCTTTTACAGAAGATTTATTGAAAGCTGCCCAACTACCAAATAAGCTGTCTTTTACAATTTTTATGGTAAATCTGCCGTCCGTTTTATCATTTCCTGGCTCATCCAAAACGAAAGACTGTGTATTTTCATTATAAATACCACGAAAAGGTCTCTGATTGCCGTTTACGATACTGTGTCCATATACGCTGTCTTTGGTAATTCTGTTGATTTTTAATGAAAGTTTTTTGTAATCTGTGGCTTCATAATCTTCGTCCCAGTAGTTACCATTAAACTCGCCGTTGTAGATGCCGTACAATTCTTTATGAATCTCGGGAACAACTTCAGTTTCCTGTTTTTCGTTCAGCGAGTCGGTCTTGGATTCACTGATTTTGCCTTCTTTTTTACAGCTTATTAAGCCTAAGGCGACAAAGCTCAAAATAATTAATTTTTTCATAGTATTTTTTTTCTAATAAGTATTTCTATCAATAAAAGATTAGGTACCCAGCCCAGCCACGCAATAATTTGATAAACGTCCATGGGATTCATGGGTACAAGGTGCACAATCAATACTTTCCACATCCTTAATGTAATTGCGGAAAGGGTTAATGCGAAGCTGCGCCACATCCATTGTTGATGAAGTTTAAATTTTAATTTTCTGGCATATTCATAGGCTTTAAAAGTGGAGTATCCCCAGAGTATTCCTAAAATGACGAATGATATTTTGGAAACCCAACCTCCATTAGCAAAAACTGCCATATATAAACCCGATGGTGCGGCAAAAAATAAAATGAGAAACACGTATATTTCCCCTGATATTTTGTGCAGTTGCGGTATGCCGAAGCTTCTCCTCAGTATTGCGAGAAACCCTGCTAACAAAACAAAAATACTGGTGTACACATGGGTATAAAAAAAGTAAAGATATTCCGGGCGCTCCTGAACTTCAGTTTGTTTAATCATTAAAAAACTTACATCGGGTTGCACAGGAATGTACTCTAATGTTAGTCGCAGCATTAACCAAAAGAAGTAACCAAACCCAATGATTAAAAGGGTTTTAAACCAAAGAAAATGATATTTTCTGATGAACTGCAAACAAAATTTTTGGCTATTAAAAGTAATAAAAAATTTATTTGGAATTGAGGTTTTGTGCAATTAACCACGCCTCACTCCAACAAGCCTGAAAATTGAAACCACCAGTTACTGCATCAATGTTCAGCACTTCACCGGCGAGATAAAAATTAGACAATAGCTTACTTTCCATGGTTTTGAATTCCACTTCTTTTAGATCGACACCACCTGCAGTTACAAATTCTTCCTTGAATGTAGATTTTCCACTTACCTGCATCTCATGCCGACATAAAAAATGAAGAATAGCCGACACCTCTTTTTTAGAAATTTGAGAAATCTGCTTTTCGGGATGTATAGAAGACAGGTCTAACACTTTATTCCAAAAACGATTAGTGACATCAAACATTTTTGCCTGTCCCATTGTTTTCTTAGGATGTTGCTCCTTAAACTGAATAAATTCTTCTTCTGCATCCGCAATTGCTTTACCTATAAAATTCACTCTTATTTTGAAATGATATTTCAATTCGGCTAGTTTTCGAGCTCCCCATGCCGACAGTTTTAATACGGCAGGACCGCTTAATCCCCAGTGGGTGATGAGCATTGCACCGCTTTCTTCTAATTTTGCATCAGGAATTTCCACTTCTGCATAAGTAAAACTGGTGCCTGGAAGATCTTTCAGAAGAGCATCTTTGATGTTAAAAGTAAATAATGACGGAACTGGAGAAACGATTGTATGTCCTAAATTTTGAATAGTTTTTAATGACTTTGGTGCACTTCCGGGAGTGTAAATTACATAATCTGCAGTAATTTTTTCGTTATTGGTTGTAATGAAATAACGATCATCATTCTTCAAAATTTCTTTTACGACAGTTTGTGTTTTGATGCTGAATTTTTTCTTCTCCACCTCAGTTATCAACACATTGATGATGCTTTGAGATGAATTGGATTCTGGGAAAACCCTGTTGTCATTTTCAATTTTTAAAGCCACGCCACGACTTTCAAACCAATCCATGGTGTCTCCGGCCTGAAATTTATTGAAAACGCTTAAAAGTTCCTTATTTCCTCGGGGATAAAATTGACTAAGCTCTCGAGGATCAAAACACGCATGTGTAACGTTGCATCTTCCTCCACCGGAGATTTTCACTTTCTGCAAAACATCAGAATTCTGTTCTAAAAGGGTAACCTTATATTTCTTCTCATCAATATTTGCAGCACAAAAAAAACCAGCGGCACCACCACCTACAATAACAATATGTTTCAGCATGATTTACTTTATTCGGGGCATAAAATTACAATTTTTTCAACCGATGATTATTCCGTATTTTTGAACTTAATATTTAAACAAGATTATGTCAACCTACTATCATAAATTTGAAATCCGTTGGAGCGATATAGATGCCAATCGCCACCTTGCTAATTCTTCGTATGTAGCGTATTGTGCGCAGGCGAGAATGGCTTTCATGGAAAAAAATAAAATGGGTTTATCAGCACTTAACCGTTGGGGAATTGGCCCTGTGGTGCTTCACGAGAGATTTTCCTTTTTTAAAGAATTGTATTACGGACAGGAAGTATATGTAAGCGTAGAGATCAATGGCTTTGCAGATGATGGCAGCATTTATCAGTTTACACATAAATTTTACTTGGCAGATGGTACACACTGTGCCACGGCAGAAGCTACAGGGGTTTGGATTGATATGATGTTGAGAAAATCGACCACGCCACCAGATGACATTTTGGAAGTAATGCTGGAGTATAAAACAGAAAATCATAAGGTAATGAGTAAAGAAGATATTAAAGCATTACCTTTCAGAAATGAAAATGTTGATCCAAATATTTTCTCCAATTAAAACACCAAAATTATGTTAGAAGATAAAAATCCTCAGCTTACGCCCGTATCTCAACTTGGAGAATTTGGACTGATTAAACACTTAACCGAAAACTTTAGTTTAAACAATGAAAGCTCCCAGGTTTCGGTAGGAGATGATGCTGCAGTTATTAATCCTGATAGTAAAAAAGTTGTTGTTTCTACGGATGTTTTGGCAGAGGGAGTACACTTCAATTTAGGCTATGCACCTTTAAAACATTTAGGTTATAAAGCCATTGTCGTTAACTTAAGCGACATAGCTGCAATGAATGCTACCCCTACACAGGTTTTGGTATCCATTGCTGCCTCTAACCGTTTCCCTGTTGAGGCGTTCGAAGAAATATACGCAGGAATACAGCTGGCCTGTGAACACTACAAAGTGGATTTAGTGGGTGGAGACACTACAAGTTCCAATGCTGGATTGGTAATGAGCATCACCGCAATAGGATTGGTAAATGACGATGAAATGGTGAAGCGAAGTGGTGCAAAAGTGGGAGATTTGTTAGTGGTTTCAGGTGACTTAGGAGGTGCGTACTTAGGATTGCAGATATTGGAAAGGGAGCATGCGGTATATCTTGCAAATCCTCAAATGCAGCCAGAGATGGAGGGTTATGATTATATCTTACAAAGACAGCTAAAACCAGAAGCGCGTACAGATATTAAAAAAACATTGAAAGAACTCGATATTCATCCAACTTCTATGATAGACGTTTCCGATGGATTGGCTTCAGAAATTCTTCATTTATCCGATCAAAGTAAGGTAGGCTTCCGTTTGTATGAAGATAAAATCCCAATGGACACCTTAATGATTACTACTGCAGATGAATTTAACTTGAATCCTACAATGGCAGCACTAAGTGGTGGAGAAGATTATGAACTGCTTTTCACCATTCCTGCAAGCGAGTACGACAAAATTAAAAATCATCCAGATTTTACAATTATAGGTCATGTGGTGGAAGAATCCGAGGGCAATTATATGGTAGGAAGAGGAAGCAACGAGCTTATTGCGCTTACTGCACAAGGATGGGACGCTTTTTTAAAAAGTAAAGAATAGAGAATTTATTCTTACAAAATACGATAAGACTAATAGAAATATTAGTCTTTTTTGTTGACTAAATCTATAATTTTCTGGATCTTGAGCTCTTCCAGACATGCCCAATCATCTCTGAAGCACGCTTTGTCTCCAAAAACAGAACACGGTCTACACGTTAAATCATTTACTTGTACAACATCATCTTCGCTTTGTCCGAAGCCTAAAAAACCCGCATAGGGATGTGTGGAACCCCAAATAGATATACATCGCGTGCCCACCACACTTGCAAGGTGCATATTGGCTGAATCCATGGAAATCATCATATCCAATTCCCCAATTTTTTGAAGTTCTTGCTGAAGGCTAAGTTTGCCGGCTAAACTTGTAGAATTGGGTATTTTTTGTTCCCATTCATTAAGGATTTCCACTTCATTTTTACCACCTCCGAAAAAATACAAATGATGCTTTTCTGAAAGTATTTTAGCCACTTCAAAGGATTTTTCGATGGGCAACATTTTCCCCTGATGTTGTGCAAAGGGAGCAAAACCAATCCCAGATTTATTATTGGAAATCGGACGAAGCTTTTGAGACAATTCTACCTTAAAACCCATGGCTCTGAAAACATCTGCATATCTTTCAACAGTACGTTTCAAAGGTTTTTTATCAAGATTCCATACATCAGTAAGGTTTTCTTTTTCCTCCTTGCCTTTGTCTATTTTAAATACTTTAAGGTGATGTCTTTGGAAAATTTTATCGAGAATTTTAGAACGGATCACATCATGCAAATCTGCAACAAAGTCGGGTCGAATATCTTTTAAAAGTTTCCTTCCCAGCTTTCTAATGCCTAGAACACCTTTGTAATCTTCAAAATCAACACCAATAAAATGGATGCGATCAATGCCATCAAACAAATCTTTAAAATTAGTTCTTGAAACAAAATAAATTTCAACATTGGGGTTTTGTTCCAAAAATTCTCTAAAAACTGGAACTGCCATTGCAACATCTCCAAAAGCCGAAAAACGATATGCTAAAATCTTGGTCACGATTTTAATTGATAAGCAACTGCGTAAAATTTAATCTGTTTGGTCATGGCCATTAGTCCGTTGGCTCTGGATGGAGAAAGAAACTCCTGCAAACCTATTTCAGAGATAAAATTAAAATCTGAATCTAAAATTTCTTTGGTGGTATGTCCGCTGTAAATTCTCATCAGTAAAGCCACAATACCTTTCGGAAGAATGCCGTCTGAATCGGCATTAAAAAAAAGTTTTCCATCCTTAAACTCAGCATCTATCCACACCTTACTTTGGCATCCTTTTATAAGGTTCTCGTCGGTTTTTTTATCTTCAGGAAGACTCTTGAGCTCTTTTCCAAGCTCTATAATGTATTCGTATTTTTGCTCCCAGTCGTCGAGAAATTCAAACTCTTCTACTATTTCTTGTTGTTTTTCTTTAATGGTCATTTTCGAAAAATCTTTGTGCAAAGATAACCAATTTTCGGCGCACGATTATTGAGATGCTTTTTCAAATAAAGCTAAGATTTTCTGTTCCTCATTTTCCCAGCATAAACTTTGAGAAGCCATTTCCAGTTCTGGTAAATAATGTCTTTTGCCGTTTTTCAGTACCTTGTTAAATGCGGCTGAGATGGTTTTCGGGTCGTGATTTTCAATCATTTCACCTACCTTAAATTCATTGTAAACCCTTTTCATTTCTGGGAAATTAATCATCACCAAAGGAACCCTTGCCTGAATATAATCCGATACTTTATTGGGAAGCGAATACAAGTAACTCACACCTCCATTTTCTTCAAGACTCATTCCCATGTCGGCTTTTTTCGTGACTTCACGTAAATCAGTAGGAATCAATTTTCCTAAAAACTGCACTTTATGCCCTAAGTTTTCTTTCTTTACCTGTTCCTCGTAGGTTTTTTTCATCGGGCCATCACCAGCGATTAATAGTTTTGCATCCACATCATGCATGGCAAGAATGGTTTGTCCTAAGCCTCTGAAAGGGTTGATGGCACCTTGATACAATATTATTTTCGGATTGTTTTCTGGAAAATCAGGTGTTATGGTAATCTTTCTGGGAATATTTCGTACTACAACAGCATCCACGCCATAAGCATTTTTGAACCAATCTGCGTAGCTCTGGCTTTCAGTCATCATAAAACGCATTTTGGGAAGAAGCCAAGTTTCAAGTTTCCGCCAAATTTTCTGCGAAGCTTTTCCTTGTATTGCAGGCATCTCCGTAAAAATCTCATGGCTATCGAAAACCAACGGGATGTTAAGTTTTTTTGCAATGAGATAGTTGGGAAGAAGCGCATCTATATCGTTAGCGTGAAGTATGGTGTTTTTATCTGCTTTCTTTTTTAAGACCTGATACAACTTCCAGTTAAATTCAAAATAAGCTGTTTTTAAACTTTTAGAAACCAAGTGAATTTGAGAAAAAGGATAAGGCCTTTGCATTTTTCCTGCTCCACCCCAATCCTGTCCAATAAGTTCTACAGAATATCCGTTGTCGTAAAGTGTTTTGCAAACTTTTTCAATTCTCTGGTCTGTATACAAATTACTGAAAGCACTTGTTAAAACTTTTTTCTTTTTCATTTTTTATCTGGCTATCATCCAAAAAGATGCTTGAAATGCCGAGGTAGCCTTCAAAATCGGATACCTAACACAGGTTTAATAGGGCAACAAACGTAAACATTTTCAGTGAAATAATAAAATTTTTTCTGCCATAAAGTCATTAAATATTTTTTGGTAAAATATTTGCAACTTTCAAAAAACAATAAGGATAATGTTTATCTTTATTATAAATATTGAGATATTATTATGGATTATAAATTTTCGCAAGGTTTGGATCAAGTATTCAAACAAAGCAAAAGTGAAGCACGCCGGTTGAAAAGTGAGTTTCTCAATACAGAGCATCTGCTTTTAGGAATTATAAAAACAGAAAACTCTGCAAAAGAAATTTTGCAAAATCTAAATGTGGATCTTACACAAATTAAAAGAAAAATAGAATCTTTAAACACCTCTACTTTGGCACCTTTTGCAGAAGAAGTATCTAATATTTCGTTTACAAAAATGGCTGATCAGGCAGTTAAAAGAGCAGAACTGGAATGCCGACAATATAAAAGTTCCGAAATAAACACGGTGCATTTACTTTTGGGTATTCTATATAAATTCGAAGACCCAACTACTACTATCTTAAGTTCTTATGATGTAGATTATGAAAGTGTGTCTAAAGAATACGGAGCATTGTTAAAAAATTCTGGGCAGTCACCAAGAATGAGTTCTTATGACGATGATGATGAAAGAGAGGATTTTGGACAGATGAAGAGACCATCAGGTAATGTAGGAAATGCAAAAAGCAAGACACCAACCTTGGATAATTTTGGTAGAGATCTTACTACACTTGCAAGAGAAGGTAAATTGGATCCTGTTATCGGTCGTGAGAAAGAGATTGAAAGAGTTTCCCAGATTCTATCTAGAAGAAAGAAAAACAATCCGCTGTTAATTGGTGAGCCAGGTGTTGGTAAATCGGCAATTGCGGAAGGTTTGGCTTTAAGAATTCAACAGAAAAAAGTATCTAGAGTTCTGTATAACAAGAGGGTAATTACTTTAGATTTGGCGAGTCTTGTCGCAGGAACCAAATACCGTGGACAGTTCGAGGAAAGAATGAAAGCTATCATGACAGAGCTTGAGAAAAACAGAGATGTCATTCTTTTTATCGACGAGCTGCATACCATTGTGGGAGCAGGAAGTTCTACAGGAAGTTTAGATGCTTCCAATATGTTCAAACCTGCTTTAGCTAGGGGGGAAATTCAATGTATTGGTGCAACAACCTTGGATGAATACCGTCAATATATCGAAAAAGACGGAGCTTTAGAAAGAAGATTCCAAAAGGTAATGGTAGAGCCAACCTCTGTTGAGGAAACCATTCTTATTCTGAATCAGATTAAAGACAAATACGAAGATCATCATAATGTTATTTATACTCCTGAAGCGATTGCAGCGTGTGTTAATTTAACATCAAGATATATTACGGATCGTTTTTTACCGGATAAAGCCATTGATGCGATGGATGAAGCAGGTTCCCGTGTTTATATTAAAAACATGAAAGTTCCTACCGAAATTATAGAATCTGAAAAGAAAATTGAGGAAGTAAAGGATCTGAAACAAAAAGCAGTAAAGGCGCAAGATTATCTGGAAGCCCGAAAGCTTAAAGATGAAGAAGAGCGTTTGCAAATGGAGCTAAATGCTGCACAGGAACAGTGGGACAAAGACGTGAAGGAGAAAAAAGAAACGGTTACCGAAGAAAATGTTGCTGAGGTAGTTTCGATGATGAGTGGTGTTCCTGTAACCAAAGTTGGCAAAAATGAGCTGGATAAATTGGCTCAGATGGATAACAAACTTAACGGTAAGGTTATTGGTCAGGAAGATGCTGTAAAAAAAGTGGTTAAGGCCATCCAAAGAAACAGAGCAGGTCTGAAAGATCCTAACCGCCCCATCGGAACATTCATATTCTTAGGAACAACTGGTGTGGGTAAAACCGAATTGGCTAAAGTAATGGCTCGTGAGCTTTTCGATTCTGATGAAGCATTGATCAGAATTGATATGAGTGAGTACATGGAGAAATTCGCAGTCTCAAGATTAGTGGGTGCGCCTCCAGGATATGTTGGTTATGAAGAAGGAGGTCAGCTAACCGAAGCTGTGAGAAGAAAACCTTATGCAGTGGTGCTTTTAGATGAAATTGAAAAAGCGCATCCAGACGTTTTCAACATCCTGTTGCAGATTTTAGATGAGGGACACGTTACGGATTCTTTGGGTAGAAAAATAGATTTTAGAAATACCATCATTATTCTTACTTCAAATATCGGAACTCGAGATCTGAAAGATTTCGGCGATGGAGTAGGTTTTGGAACATCCGCTAAGAAAGGCAATACCGATTCCCGAGCGAGAGGAACCATTGAGAGTGCATTGAAGAAAGCTTTCTCTCCTGAGTTCTTAAACAGAATTGATGATATTATTATCTTCAACAGCCTAGAGCAAACGGATATCAGAAAAATTATTGATCTTGAATTAGGTAAATTGTACGGAAGACTTGAAAAATTAGGTTATAAAGTAGAATTAACCTCCGAAGCAAAAGATTTCATTACCGAGAAAGGTTGGGATAAAGACTTTGGTGCAAGACCATTGAAACGTGCTATTCAGAAATATATTGAAGATTTATTAGCAGAAATGCTTGTAAATAAACAATTGAATGAAGGTGAAAGCGTAATCTTAGATGTTAATGAAGCTAAAGATGGCTTAATTAGTAAAAAAGGAAAAGCTTCTAAGAAGTCTGAAAAGACAGAGAATGCTTAAGATTTAAGTTTAAAAATAGTAAAAACCATCGGAGAAATCTGGTGGTTTTTTTATTCACATAAGTTTTTATCAATTAAAATATTGATAACCCTTTCGGAGAATTTCATCCGTTTTCAGAAAATCTTTCCTTAAATTTATATAAATATTAATCTTACAATGAGAATAGATTACGAAATAAAATTAGGATTTAAAGATGTGATGTTTCGACCAAAAAGATCCAACCTCAAATCAAGATCTGAAGTTAACTTAGAAAGGGAATTTACTTTTTTACATACCAAAAAAAAATGGATGGGCGTTCCAATTATTGCTGCCAACATGGATACTGTGGGCACTTTTGTGATGGCAACTGAGCTCTCCAAACATAAAATTATAACAGCAGTTCATAAACATTACAGTATTGAAGAATGGAAAAAATTCTTAGATGCTCAGCAGGGAGATATTTATCAATACATCGCATTAAGCACTGGTACAGGTGCTAAAGATGAAGAAAAAATCAAAATTTTGCTTTCCAATCATCCACAGATACAATTTTTATGCATTGATGTTGCGAATGGATATTCCGAGCATTTTGTTGATTTTGTAAAAAAAGCCCGGCAAAATTTTCCTGATAAAATAATCATTGCAGGCAATGTGGTTACAGGCGAGATGGTTGAAGAACTTCTGCTGGCTGGTGCAGATATTATCAAAGTCGGCATCGGACCTGGTTCTGTCTGTACAACACGTGTAAAAACAGGAGTTGGCTATCCTCAGCTTTCTGCGATTATCGAATGCGCGGATGCTGCACACGGCTTAAGCGGACATATTATTGGTGATGGTGGATGTAAAGTTCCAGGAGATGTGGCCAAAGCATTTGGTGGTGGTGCCGATTTTGTGATGTTGGGAGGAATGTTAGCTGGCCACGACGAAAGTGGTGGTGAAATAGTTGAGGATAACGGTAAAAAATACCGTCTGTTCTACGGAATGAGTTCGCAAACAGCCATGGATAAGCATGCTGGAGGAGTTGCTGAATACAGAGCCTCAGAAGGGAAAACCGTAAAAGTACCCTACAAAGGAAAAGTTTCAGAAACTGTGAAAGATATTTTAGGAGGCGTGCGTTCTACCTGCACATATGTGGGAGCTGCAAAACTCAAGGAATTGTCCAAACGAACCACTTTTATCAGGGTTCAAGAGCAGGAAAATCAGATTTTTAAAGATTAAATTATTGAAGATGGCTCCCGAGGCTATCTTTTTTTTAATTTTGTGTATAATTTTTATAATGAACATTACCGTTTTGGGAACAGGTTTTATGGGTAAAAAACATAAGGCCGTTTTGGAAAATCTAGAAGAAGTACAACGCATTTATGAAGTGGACAATCACCATTCAAAAGATGAGGTAGATTATTATTCTTCTGTGGAGCATTTCCTTAAAGAAAAACCCCAATCCGAACTTGTTGTAGTGGCAACACCCAACTATTTGCATTTTCAGCACGCAAAACTTCTATTAGAAAACGGTTACAATGTGCTTATTGAAAAACCTTTTTGTTTTAAAACTGAGGAAGCAGAAATCTTAAAAAAAACCGCAGAATTACATCATGCAAAAGTATTTTTGGTGATGCAGAACAGGTATTCGTCAGTAGCACAACTTTTAAAATCGCTCGTTGAAACTCAAGAATTAGGGAAAATATACAATATTCAATTCAATGCCTTTTGGAATCGTGGAAAATCCTATTACACAGGAGACTCTTGGAAAGGTAAAAAAGAGATGGATGGTGGAATTCTCTACACTCAATTTGCGCATTTAATCGATTTGGTTTTAGATGTTTTTAAAGGGAAAAATACTATTGTTTACAAGGAATTGATGAGCTACAGAAACCAGGAAATTTCTGAGATTGAAGATACCATATTGCTCCTTTTAAAGAACGACAGTGGAATGAGATGTGTTTTTAATTTTTCGACCGCAGTTTATGAAAAAAATGAGGAAACCTCACTCAATATTATCGCGGAAAAGGGGACACTCAAGATTTCTGGTCAGTATTTCAATGAAATTGTTTATCAGAATGTAGAAGGACGAAATGAAATTTTCCATATTGAGAAAAATACCAATGAGGAAAACCTCACACACATGTATGAGGAAGTTTTCAAAGCCTTAAAAAATCAAGAAAATCACTCCATTACAATTGATGATGGTATTGCTTTAGTGCAACTTTTAGAAGAAATTTATTCCTAAAGGCCTACTACGAAACCAATATTGGGCATCAACCCAGAAGAAAAAATACTGTTGTTTTCTTTATACAAAACATTGTACATCAACCCCAACTGCAAGTAAGAATTATTCCCTATTCTCTGCAAATAACCGCCTCCTAAATAAAGGGCTGTTTCATTGTCGTGTGCTTTGTAATCGTAGATTTTATCTTTGTAATTAATGAAGTAATGCTGCAGATTCGCACTTGCATAAAAAGATCTTGCAAAATAATAATTTACGAAAGGACCAACACCTATCAAACTTGAGCTGTAATAATCTGAACTTTGAATTGTAAGACTTCCTAAAGCTCCTACTTCCAAATCATCAGTAACTTTATAACCTACTCTTGGCGATACTCCGATGCTAAAATAACTGTTGCTTCCAAACCCCAAACCGATACCACCTCCAAAGGTCCATTTGTTGTTTTCACCAGCGTTTGTGCCGATGGCAACCTGAGAGAAAGCAATGCCAGAAGTTAATAAGCCAAAGAGGAAAATTATTTTTTTCATAAAATGGTTTTTATCGATGTTAATGATATGGTGTTTATTTCAAAATACTTTATTGTAATTTTGCAATTGCTAAGATAAAGATAGTTTTTTTAAACTTTATCAAAATGATTTTATGAAAATAGTTGTTGGTTTATCAGGAGGTGTTGATTCCAGTGTTGCAGCATATTTGCTACAACAGCAAGGGCATGAAGTAGTAGCTTTGTTTATGAGAAACTGGAACGACGCTTCTGTTACTTTAGAAGATGAATGTCCGTGGATAGAGGACAGCAATGATGCTTTAATGGTGGCTCAAAAACTAGGAATACCTTATCAGGTAATTGATATGAGCGACTTGTATAAAGAGCGCATTGTGGATTATATGTTTGCAGAATATGAAAAAGGCAGAACTCCGAATCCAGATGTTTTATGCAACCGTGAAGTAAAGTTCGATGTTTTTATGAAAACTGCTTTATCTCTGGGTGCTGATAAGGTGGCAACAGGGCATTATGCAAGAGTTTCATCTTCTCTGGATGAAAACGGAAGAGAAATTTTTCATCTTCTGGCAGGGAAAGATAACAATAAAGATCAGTCGTACTTTTTGTGTCAGTTAAGTCAGGAACAGCTTTCAAAAGCGTTATTTCCTATTGGTGAGCTTACAAAGCCAGAAGTGCGGGAAATCGCTAAAGAAATTGGTTTAGTAACAGCAGATAAAAAAGATTCTCAAGGGCTATGTTTTATAGGTAAAGTAAGTTTGCCGCAGTTTTTACAACAACAGTTGGTTCCTAAAGAAGGTGAAATTGTAGAGATATTTTCAGATTTTGCTCAATTTTCAGTTAAACAACCAAATTTTGATTCAAAATTAGACGAGTTGGAATATTTGTCTCAAAAGATTAATTATCTGAAGCAAGACGGAAAAGTGATAGGAAAACATCAGGGAGCGCAGTTTTTCACCATCGGTCAGAGCAAGGGCTTAGGCATTGGAGGCCACAAAGAGAGCTGTTTCATTATTTCACGAGATATGAAAAATAACATTATTTTCGTGGGTGAAGGCAAAAATTTCCCTGGGCTTTTCACTAAAGTAATTAAAATTGAGAACAGCGATGTGCATTGGGTTCGCGAAGACCTCCAATTGGAAAATGGGGAAACGATGGACGCAATGGTGAGAATTCGATACAGACAGCCCTTAGAAAAGGCAAAATTGTTTCAATTTGAAAATGAATTCTTCATTGAATTTGAAAATCCACAATCCGCAGTAGCCGAAGGACAGTTTGCTGCGTGGTACATCAATGATGAATTAATCGGCAGCGGCGTGATTTCCTGATTCATAGCTAAAAATAATTTCGATTTTTTTGTAACAAAACGAAGTTTTCTGCAACCAATTAATAAAATTAGAAAAATGAAAAAATTCTTTTCTGTTTTATTAATTGGTTTTTTTGCGTTCGCTTTTGCACAAGAATCCGCAAACAGATTTTTTTATGAACTGACTTTTAAACCAAAAAAAGATTCAACGAAGGTGGATAAAGTAATCACGATACTTGACATTACCCCTAAAAAATCCATTTATCAAGACTATACCGTGCCTGCACAAGATTCTATTATAAAGGTTGCTATTGAGGAGATGGAGAAAACAAAGTCTTGGAAAGATGTTACTAAAATAGTGAAGATGCCAAAATTCTCTTATAAAATCGTCAAAACCTATCCTGATATGAAGGAGCAATACATTGATAGAATAAGCATGAATCTGTTTTCGTACGATGAAGATATTAAACTGAATTGGAAAATTCTTCCAGAAAAAACAAAAATAGGCAACTACAACGCTCAAAAAGCAACTACCGTGTTTGGAGGTAGAAAATGGACGGCTTGGTTCAGTTCAGACATTCCTTTTCAAGACGGGCCGTACAAATTTCATGGTTTACCAGGCTTAATAGTGAAAATTGAAGATGAAGCTAAAGATTATTCTTGGGTTTTGAACGGAAATAAAACCATTGCTAACTACGATGAACTGTCATATTCTGAAAAAGCAAACGCAAAATATGGTATGTCTAATACAGTAACGCCAACAACTAAGGAAAAATTTATGAAATCATATAATGCTTTCAAGGCTGATCCTATGGGAGAATTCAGAAACAAAGTAACCCCAGAGATGATGTCTATGAAGATGCCAGGTTCAGATATTACCATTGGTGATATGATGAAAAAGCAAGAAAAAATGGCTAAAGATTTCTTTAATGCTAATGATAACCCGATCGAAATTTCAGAAACAGTTCGATCTGTAAGATAAGATTCATATTCAACTATATTTATATTGTGTTTCCCCGAGTATTTAACATGCTCGGGGAAATTTTTATGATGGATGTCAGTATTTTAGATGGTTATTCACTTCTTTCTCTTATTTAGATTTAATTTAAATAATGTATATTTGTAAAAATTTTTTATTTTGGAACTCAATCATACTAACAAGCTTTGTTGCTTTCCTAAAAACAAATCCGGAAGAATTTGTGGGTATGACAATGACCACTTTATGATGCCCAATAAGATCATAGAAATGGGCCTTCTTCCCAATACTACTTTCAAAGTACTTTTTCAAGCTCCTTTTAACGGACCACTTTACGTGGAATTTGGTGAGGAGAAATCAAGAATTGCTCTTCGAGAAGAGGAAGCAAGATTCATTATTGTAGAACCCGTTGTTTAAGAATTCTACAGCTTAAATCTTAAGTTGTAGTAGTATATAATGCAGAAAAATCTATCAAAAAAAAAGGTATTATTAGTAGGAAACCCAAATGTTGGGAAATCTACAGTTTTTAATATCCTTTGCAACAGAAAACAGAAAACCGGTAATTACGCTGGTGTAACCGTTGCGAGCCATTCAGGTGAGTATATTTACAAAAACCAAAATGTGGAAGTGATAGATCTTCCAGGTGCTTACAGTATTTATCCGTCCTCAGAAGATGAGGCCATTTTTAGCAAATATTTAATTGAAGAAAAGGAACAATATGCAGGTGTCGTTTATATTCTCGAAGCTTTAAGTCTGAAAAGAGGTTTACTTCTTTTTGAGCAAATTCAAGATTTGGGAATTCCTATTTTGTTGATTGTTAACCAAATGGATGTTGCAAAAACAAAGGGAATTGATATTGATACACAACAACTTTCAAAACTTTTTAATGTAAAAGTAATTGAAACTCAAGCCAAGCACAATAAAGGAATTGATGATATAAGAGAGGCGATTTTTAGCAACGATTTTTCTGTTTCTGAAGATATCTCCTTTGAAATTCCTGTGGAGCAAAAAGCCATCATCAATAAGTTATTAGAAACTTCTTCAGAGAAAAACGCGTATAAAATTTGGACTTTGCTCTCTTCTGAAAGCTATCTTGGAAAACTTTCAACCATTAAAGAACAGCTTTCTACAGATGATGTTAAATGCATTGTTCCCAAAAGATTACAAGCGCAGGAAACCGTTAGAAGATACAGAAATATTGATGAGGTTTTAAAGAAAATACTTACCAAAACGCCCATGTTTAAAGAGCTTCTTACAGATAAGCTTGATAAATTAATGGTACACAAATTCTGGGGATATGTTATTTTTATTTTTATACTCCTCTTAATTTTTCAGTGTGTATTCTTCTTGGCAGAATATCCTATGACCTGGATTGAAAATCTTTTTGCGTGGCTTTCCGAAATCACTAAAGAACATTTGCCAGAAGGTCCTATTGCAAGTTTAATATCCGATGGAGTAATTCCCGGTCTCGGAGGAATCGCAGTTTTTGCGCCACAAATCGGTATTCTCATGTATTTTCTTTATTTATTAGAAGATTCTGGCTATATGGCAAGGGTGATTTTCCTAATGGATAGGTTTTTGAAGCCTTTTGGCCTTAACGGTAAAAGTATTATTCCTTTGGTTTCAGGAACCGCTTGTGCTATTCCAGCCATCATGTCTACGAGAAATATTGAAAATGTAAAGGAAAGACTGATTACCATTTTGGTAATACCTTTCATGACGTGTTCTGCACGACTTCCGGTATACAGTATTATCATCGGATTGGTGATTCCGAACGAATATTTTGGTGGTATAAGTTATAAAGCTCTGGCTTTAACAGCCATGTACCTATTGGGATTTGCTGTTGCTCTTTTAACTTCTTTAGTTCTAAAATACATCATAAAAGAAAAAGGGAAAACATATCTTGTGATGGATTTGCCTACCTACAAAGTTCCGTTGTTTGGTTACGACTTTAAACTGGCTTTAGGAAAGGTTTGGGAATTCATCATGCGTGCAGGAAAAGTAATTTTTGTAGTGAGTATTATTATCTGGACATTAAGCTATTTTGGTCCTTCAAAAGATAAATTGGTAGATACAGAAGTGAAATTGGAAAACTCTTATTTAGGTAAAATTGGCCATCAAATGGAACCTATTATTGCTCCGTTAGGTTACGACTGGAAGATGGGCGTGGGCATATTAACCAGTTTTGCAGCCAGAGAAGTTTTTGTGGGAACACTTTCCACTTTATACAGTCTAGGAGACGATGCAGAGGAAACCACTGTGATGGAAAAAATGCGTAATGATGTAAAACCAAATGGTGAAAAGGTCTTTAGTTTTGCTACTGGCGTTTCCATATTACTTTTCTACGCCTTTGCTATGCAATGTATTTCAACAATAGCCGTTGTTTATAAAGAAACAAAATCTGTAAAATGGACGGTTATACAGACTATTGGCATGACAGGTCTGGCGATACTGGCATCATTTGTGGCATATCAATTGTTAAAATAATCTTTCATTTTTTTGCTATGGATTCACTAACAATACAATATATCATTCTAGCGCTTATTGTGATTTCTGCTTGTTATGCACTTATAAAATTTCTTATGAAGAATTTTTCATCCAAAAAATTTTCGTCAAGAAGAACCCACTGCGACAAAGATTGCGGCTGCGGTTAAATTTTTTTATCTGCTATGAATAATATTTTTTTACTTTTGCAGTTCTAAAACATAACGTTAAAAAAAA
>JAEWYW010000048.1 GCA_023458535.1 Bacteroidota bacterium | reverse complement strand
TTTTTGGAATCTATATCACCTTCTAAAATAAACTTCACAGTTATGCTTTTAAAAGGTTTGGCATCATCTATCACAACACGCTCACCTTCCACTTCTGCTTTAAAGGATGTGATATTTTGTCTTTGTTTTTTAAGAATCGAAACCACATCTATTCCGCTGCATCCTGCAACAGCCATCAGCACGCTTTCCATGGGTGAAACTCCTTTAGCGCCAGGCTGTGAAGTGTTGTCTAACAAAATAGAATTTCCAGCTGAGTTGGTGCATTCAAAAAGATAGTCGTCATTAATTCTATTTAAGATAATTTTCATAAGATTTATTTTAATTTCAAATTTACAAAATTCCTCTTGCTTTTATCTCCAAGTATTTATTGATGGCTTCTATACTTAAATTTTCCGGCAAAGTGTAAAGTGTATAAATACCGTATTTTCTTAATTCTTGAATGATAAGTTTCTTCTCAAATTCAAATTTTTCGGCAATAATTTCATCATAAATCTCCTGCATATTTTCAGGATTTTTATGAATAAGATTTTGAAGTTCAGCATTTTTAAAGAAAATCACCACCAACAAATGATTTTTAGCAATTCCACGTAAATATTTCATCTGGCGGTTTACGGCGTCCAAAGTTTCAAAATTGGTGAATAATAGAATTAAACTCCTCTGGTTAATACTGAATTTAATATCCTGATACAGCCTGCTGTAATCGCTCTCGTAAAAGTTCGTTTGAACATTATACAGTGCTTCGGAAATTTTTTTCAGCTGTCCAGATTTGTTATCTACCGCAACTTTATTTTCCGTCTTTTTTGCAAAAGTCATCATCCCCGCACGGTCTCCTTTCTTTAAAATTATATGTGAGAGCGCCATAGTGGCATTAATGGAATAATCCAACAAACTCAATCCATTAAAAGGCATCTTCATGGTTCTGCCCTTATCTATCAACATAAAAATTCGTTGAGATTTTTCATCCTGATATTGGTTCACCATGAGTTTATTATGTTTGGAAGTGGCTTTCCAGTTGATCGTTCTGATATCATCACCTTGAACATACTCTTTTATTTGTTCAAACTCCATGGTGTGTCCCAGTTTTCTTATTTTCTTGAAACCACCCAACAGAAATTCGTTCTGAAGTGCCATCAATTCATATTTTCTTAAATGAATAAATGAAGGATATGAAGCTAACATCGCATCTTTTTGAAACCTGTATCTTCTGCTCACAAAACCTAACACCGAACTTGCATAGACGTTAAGAGCTCCAAAACTATATTCACCACGTTCTTTAGGTTCTAAAATATATTGGAAAAAAGAATTTTTGCCTGCAGCGATCTCGCGGTCAATATTAAAATCTCTTTTTTGAAACTGAAAAGGTATTTCATCTATAATCCTAGCGTACACTTTAAAATTATAATTATTCTTAACATCAATTTTTACAGGATTTTCATCTCCGTTTGAAAGTTTTTCAGGAAGAATTCTCTGCGCAACAATTCCATCTTTGGCATTAAAAATGAAAAGCGTATCTACAATGAAAGCAAGAATAATTGCTATTAGCAACACTGTTGCCACCCACATCATCACTGGAAAAAAGAACGCAAAAACATAACACACACCCACAAAAATGAGTGCATAAAAAAAACGGTTATTGAGATATAGGTTTTTCATGTTCTTAGCGAGTTGCGAGAGAAAGGTTTCGAGTTATGAGTTATGAATTTTAAATTACAGATTATTAATGACGATTTCTAACGTTCCTATCTTGGTATTTCAATGCCTTCCAGAATTTGACGTATAATTTCATCGGCTGTTAATCCTTCCATCTCTCTTTCCGGTGACACTACTACCCTATGTCTTAGCACGGCATAGCTCACATCTTTAATATCTTCAGGGGTTACAAAATCTCTCCCTCTGATGGCAGCCATGGCTTTTGAAGCCGTTAATAACGCTAAACTTGCCCTCGGTGAAGCACCCAGATATAAAAATTGATTTTCTCGGGTATTCACAATTATTTTTGCGATGTATTCTACTAATTGAGGTTCAACAATGACGTCTTTTACAAGATTTTGGTATTTCTTGAGCTCTGCTGCGTTGATAACTTTGTTTACAACAGAGCTTTTATCATCAACTTTGCTCAGATGCTGATTTTGAATGATGGCAATTTCCTGTTCCAGTTCTGGATATTTCACCTCGATTTTAAATAAAAAACGGTCTAATTGCGCCTCTGGAAGTCGGTAAGTACCTTCGTGCTCTATCGGGTTTTGAGTAGCGACCACCAAAAAAGGTTCTTCCATTACGTAACGGTTCCCATCCATGGTAATCTGGCGTTCTTCCATCACTTCAAATAAAGCGGCTTGCGTTTTTGCGGGTGAACGGTTGATTTCATCAATTAAAATAAAATTTGAAAATATGGGTCCTTTTTTAAACTCAAATTCAGAAGTCTTCATGTTGAAAATAGAAGTTCCCAAAATGTCTGACGGCATCAAATCTGGTGTAAACTGAATTCTGTTGAAATCTACATCGATGGTTTTTGCCAAAAGCTTTGCTGTAATGGTCTTTGCCACTCCTGGAACACCCTCAATAATGACGTGTCCATTGGCTAAAAGAGCTGCCAAAAGATGATCAATCATGCTTTCCTGACCTACTATAACTTTTGAAATTTTGTTTTTTACATCGGCCAAACTCTTTTGCAGTTCAACCATATTCAAACGATTTTCAAAACTTGGAGGGGTATTTTTATCTTGTAATTCTTCAAAATTTTCCATAAAAGTATTTTTTTTACATGTTGAAAATGACGCTTACATGAACCTTGTAATGTCATCTATCAACTTATTCATACGCACCAAATCTTCACGCATCACACTGGCATAAGGATCTTGTGCTTTTTTTATTAAACTAATTATTTCGTTGATATCTTCTATAGGTTTCCCTGTTTTTAACTGTAATTTTTTTGCGAAATCATCGTCCAAATTTTGAGTATCAATCAGAAAATCCAATCGTACCTTATACAGAAAATACTGGGCTTTTTTGGCCATCATATCATGAAAGTCGCCTTCTTGGAGGTATAAATTTCCTATGCTTTTTACAAATTCTACCGATGTATTTTTCAAAGGTTCAATAATGGGAACAATTCTCTGTTTTCGTTTTGCATTAAAAATAATAAACAAAAGCATTCCTCCCAAAAACATCCACCAAGCATATTTTAGAGCGGGATGTTGGAGTATAAAGCGCAGAGGCGAAGTGGAAACTGCTTTGGTGCTGTCTACGAACCAAACGATATCTTTATTGTCCAGAAATCCGAAAACAGCTTCTGCATATTTGAAATTTCCTGATTTTAAGAGGTAATAATTGGTTACAAAAAGCGGTTCTGTATGTATGTAAATATTACCTTTCCCGAATTTTGTTTTAATAAAATTTACCGCTTCAGTTTTATTTCCGGTAACATTCTTTCCCAAGATATCAGAGTTACTCTTAATATAATTAATAGATCCTGAAGACGGAAATTTATCCATCTCCATAAATGTATTTTGAAGTTTTACATCTGTTAATTTTAGTACAGATTTCTCAACATCCCCGTAATAAGAAACATCGATGCCTATAGAATCTGCTATCTTCCTCGGAAATCTGGAGGTAATGATCATCGCATCCGAACCATTGGAAACCTGTTCTAATATTTTTTTCCATGAGGTTTGATCCACTTTAGTTTCTATCACGAGAATATTGTGAGGTTTCTTTTTGTGGTTGCTGTAATAGCTGTAAGGATTTTCCTGAGTTTTTTCTAGTTTTCCTGCAAATAAATGCTCAGCTTCCTGATTGAAAACAAACAGGCCAAATGGTGTTTTTTCTTTCACACTGAAATTTTTCGTCCAGTTGGTCACCTCAGTTTTATTGACTTCAAAAAATGCCAAAATCAACATCACAACGATGAAGATTGCAGCATATAATTTGAAGGTTTTATTCATAATTCTTACTTAAAAATGCGCGTTTTGAAATTGAGTTTTAAATCCCTGATATTGTTTTTCGTCGATGTTAAATTCCCCATACCAAACATAATCAAAGATGTAAGCTAAATGCTTAAATTCTTTACTGAAATTGGTTGAATTCAGTTCAGCGATATAATCCTTATTGGTTTTCTCTGGATTCCAGTTCAGAAGTTTTTTGTCGCTCAATCTCTTTAAAACATATAGAAATTGATACCTAATGGCTGAACGATAGTCTTTTTGATTTTCAAAATGAAGAATACTTTGAGGGAAATTGATCTCATGAATATTCTCGTGAAGATCCTCATCTTTGATAATTGTTTTTTTATTCCTCTTACCAAAAATCCAGTTTCCGTCTTTATCAGCAAGGGTTTTAATGATAAAATACAATACGAACCCCAAAACGATAATTCCTATAATTCTAAGGGCGATATCTGTGTCGTTGGCGGTTCTGTCAGAATCTATGGTACCAAAAACTGAACGCATAAAATCGTCTATTTTTCGTTTTAATTTAGACCAAAATGATTCTCTGGGTTTTAACTCTTCGTAATTGAAGTCGGTGCCTTTATACTTATTTTGAAAACCTGTTCTAAATTTTTTATCAGCTAAAATGTTCTCAGAAGTGGGATGTATTTTTAATACAGAATCTGCATTGTACATCACAACACCATGTATAGAATGAATGGTATCTTTTGTTGATGCGGGTTCCACAACCAAGTCTTGGGCATTGACAACCAAGCATCCGTATAAAAAAATAATAAAAAATAGAAAATTATTCTTCATGTACACCGATGCTTTCAATCTCGGAAAGGTTTTCTTTTTGATGCAAATCTACTCTGGAATCGTAATACATAAGTCCAGCATTCACCGTTAAAATATTATTTAAAATAAACGACACTAAAAAGGAAATACCATAAATAACAAAAATGATTATGCCTGTAGCACCTTCAAAAGGGTTTTCGCTAATTTCACCATGCTCGGGAACTGCCAGCGCACGGGAAAAAATAATGAAAGCAGGAACCATTGAAAAAATACCCACCACAATATTGATGATAAAATAAATAATGACTGTAGAACCCCAATACTTCCAAAAAGGAGAGCGTTCTCTACCGTGTGGATATGAAAACTGGGCTCTTATACCATAGCTTAGGCTCTGGAAAAATCCTTTATCTGTATTGAAATAATCATACATTAAGAAGAATATCGCATTCATCATTGCTGGCATAATAAGAATCATCAGAAAGAAACCAATAATAATGATCATTAAAAGATACGTAATCCCAAATACTAAAATTGCCAAGGGATAAATGATAAAAATAGAACATATCGCAAAAATTGCAATCTTGCCCAAATTGGCTTTAATATCCGACAAAATATCATCATTGCTTACTTTTTGCTGACCCGCCGACACTCTTTTAAGATAGAATATCGGAAAAAGGTAGACCAAAATCATCAGTAGCAAGAAAAGAACAGCCACGATACCGATGACAACAATCAGCATAGCGGCATTTTCCTGAAAGTATTTCTCAAAATAATAACTTTCACCTGATAAATTGCTGCCGAAAATCTGCATTAAAAGTTCTCTATAGCCGAAAATAAAAACGGCAACCATAGCGATAAGCAAAATACCATTGAGAAGAAGGAAACTTCTGAAATAATTTTTTCCGTAGATCTTAAAAAATTGAAAGGTATCGGATATCAGTGTTCCAAAATCTCTCTTCTTATAGAACTGCATCATTTGTAAGTGTATTAATTTTTTTATTGACAATATAAGGATAAACCAAGTAATATCCGCCAATGATGGCTAAACAACCAAAAATAATTACAAGATTTAGAAATTCGGGCATCTTTAGAGCATGTCTGGTGATATAACCTTCAATAATCCCTGCCATAATGGTGAAAGGAAGTGTGCTTAGAAATATCTTAAAGGCATCTTTAAACCCTTTTTTAAACGAATTGAACCTTGAAAATGTTTTAGGAAACAAAATGGCAGCTCCCAACATAAGTCCGCACATCGTTTCTACAATCATACTGAAGATTTCAAAAGTTCCATGAAGCCAAATGCCTTTTGCACTGTCTTTTAAAGCTCCGTATTGGTAGAAAAAGTATTGAAATGACCCCAGCATAATGCAATTGTAAAGAAAGAAAATAACCGTTCCAATTCCTGCAAAAACTCCAAAAATAAACATTCTTGCTCCCACCATAATGTTGTTAAAGATAATCCCAATAGTACTCCCCCAAGTAGATCCTGATTGATAAACACCTACGGCATTTCCTTTTTTAATATTTTCGATGGTCATGTTGACATATTCTTCACCCAAAATTATTTTCACAAAATCGGGATCATAAATAGAGGACAGCAAGCCTATACCAGTAAATATAAAAAACATGATAAAAGCATACATCAAATATCTTCTGTTCTCGTAAACAAGCAGGGGAACTTCAGTGGAAAAAAAGTATTTCAACCGATTATCCTCTACCCTTTTGGTTTTATAAATTTTCTGAAATATTTGAGAGGAGAGATGATTGAGGTAAACCGTAGTTTTACTCTTAGGGTAATATGTTTTTGCAAAAGAAAGATCATTAATCAGGTTGATGTACAAAGAAGAAAGTTCATCAGGATTTTTTTTACTTTTTCCTAGAATAACCTGCTCTATTCCCAACCATTTTTCTTTATTTTGTTTTATAAAATATACTTCTCTCATAATTTGTTAGGCTAAAATAATAAAAAAATGAACGAAATTGCCATTAACACCTCACAAAATGTAAACATCAATTTTAAGCTTGCCAGCATCGGTGAAAGGTTGGTGGCATTTGCTGTAGATATGGCTATAAAAGTATTTTACTTTGTTGTTATTTTCTTCGTTCTTTCTAAGGTCTTCGGTCTGTCTTCCTACCTTAATAAACTAGACAATTGGTCGCAGATGGCCATCATGATTGTCATTGCGTTCCCAACCATTATTTACACTCTTGTGGCAGAGAGTTTAATGGAAGGACAAACACCTGGTAAGCGATTAATGAAAATAAAAGTGGTAAAGATTGATGGCTACCAAGCAAGTTTTGGCGATTATGTGATGCGGTGGATGTTTCGTTTGGTGGACGTATTTTTAAACTCAGGAATTGTAGGCTTGGTATCGATGATTGTCTCAAAAAACAACCAGAGATTGGGAGACATAGTTTCGGGAACAGCTGTAATATCATTAAAAAATAACGTTAATATTTCCGATACTATTTTAGAAAACATTCAAGCAGATTATGTTCCCACTTTCCCACAGGTAATTGCCCTGAGCGACAATGATATGCGGATTATTAAAGAAAATTACCACAAAGCCCTGAGAATTGACGACAGAGAAGTGATTACCAGACTTTCCGATAAAGTAAAATCCATCTTAAAACTTGAGGTCAGTCCTCAAGAATTTACAGAAAGACAGTTTATACAGGTTATTATTAAAGATTACAACTTCTATACAGGGAAAGATCATTAATTTTATAATATTTATTTTAAAAATTTTTTATAATGTTATGCTTTCGGCATGGTTGTAGCCGCTCATCAACTAATTAATTAGTTTGTAAAATTTAAAATAAAAAAATATGGAGTTCACAAACAATCAGTCCGGAAATGGAGGATTCATAACATTAAATGACAATTCGGAAGAAATTGGAAGGCTTACCTACACTATTTTCCCTGAAGATCAAAAATTAATTATTTCTTTTGTATTGGTGCATCCGCAGTTTGAAGGGAAAGGCATGGGAAAGAGATTGGTAGAGGAAGCAATTAGATTTGCCAGAGAAAATCAGTTGAGAATTTATCCTCATTGCTCATACGCAAGATTTGTAATGACAAGAATGAATGATGTAGATGATATTCTGTTAACGCAGTAATTAATGCCTAGCAAAAGGCAAAACTTCATTTAAAAAAATATTTTCAGTATCATCGGGATAGTGAACTTCAAGAAATTCATTATTAGAAATCCATTTTTCAAGATCTTCTACTATAAGTTTTTTGGAGTTCATAATTCCTAATAAATCTAAGGCGCAAGCATTGCATTCCTGTTCGTATTGATTATGAATAGGTATTACAAATAATTTCTTCCCCATGTAAAGCGCTTCCGCAGGTGTTTCGAAACCAGCATTACACAAAATTCCAGTACAAGTTTCAAAAAAATGCAAAAACTGAACTTCATCAATGGGATAAATTTCAACATTCCCGAATGTCTGATGCAGTTTGGAGTATTTCGAAAAAACTTTCCAATTAACAGGAATCTGTTTTAAAATGCTTACCAAATTTTCATCCGAAAAACTGGGAAGATAAACCACGTAATGAGCTTCGCGTGTCGGTTGCAGACTCCTGATTTTTTTTCTGATAACAGGCTTTTTGATAAGAGGGTGATACGATTCAAAATGAAAGCCAATTTTTTGTGTGCTTGGAGCATAATTGTTCAGTACCCATTCACCTAAAAAATCTCTTCTATTTGGTTTCGGAGTTTCTTTAAACTTCATGGACGCCTGATGACTCACTTCAATCATTGGATAGGACTTTCCTTTACATGCCCATGCAGTAATCGGTTCGAAATCATTGATAATTAAATCATATTGATCTAATTGCAAACTGCGTGAATCTCTTATAGCACTCAGAAATTGATTGTCCCTAAAAGTTCTATAATAAGAAAGTCCACCAGACTTATCATATAACAAAGAAACGCCCTTAAACTGAAAGTTTAGTTTAAAATCTGACTTCAGTTGAGATTGATGTCCACTCATAAGTGTGTCTACTTTCGCATATTTTCTCAGAATTGGAATGATTTCCTGAGCACGAGCCAAATGTCCGTTGCCAGTACCTTGAAAAGCGTACAAAATTTTCATACTGAAAAGTTAGTTACAATCTTCATTAAATCTTCCGTTTTCAAATCGTCAATATCATCTTTCTCGTCAAATTTTAGTACATTTTTATGATCATCGTAATAAAAAACTTCCCACTGACCGTCATGATACTCCAGCGCCGACAAGTTTTCAATCCAATCACCAGAATTAAGATAAGTGCACTCCCCTTTTTTATTAGATACTTTTCTTATTTGAGGTTGATGAATATGTCCGCAAACCACATAATCGTAAAAATTATCAATGGCAAGTTCAGAAGCTGTTAATTCAAAATCACCAATATACTTAACTGCTTTTTTGACGTTATTTTTAATCTTTTTTGAAAATGAATATTTTTCACGTCCGAATTTTACTAAAAACCAATTCACGATGTTATTAATTACAATTAACAAATCATACCCCTTACCGCCCAATTTCGCAATCCATTTGGAATGCTGAACTGATGCATCAAAAACATCTCCATGAAAAATCCAAGCCTTTTCGGTTCCAATATCAATGCAAAGTTTATTGCAAACTTTAAGATTCCCCAACTGAAAGTCTGTGAATTTTCTGAACATCTCATCATGGTTTCCAGTAATGTAATATACATCTGTACCTTTTGTAGCGAAAGAAATCAATTTCTTGATCACCTTTAAGTGCGACTTCGGAAAGTATGATTTTTTAAACTGCCAAATGTCTATAATGTCTCCGTTGAGAACTAAAGTTTTAGGTTGAATGGATTGCAGATATTGCAACAACTCTTTGGCTTTGCAACCATAAGTTCCTAAATGAACATCTGAAATAACGACCAGTTCTGGTTTTCGTAACATTTATACGTTTTTACAAAGTAATAACCTCTAAATGAATTGAATGTAAACAGAATATTATAAAACTAAAAACCGGCCGAAGCTTCGCTTCGGCCGGTTCATTTTTTAACCAAGAATTTTAAAGAGTTTCTAACAACTCATCTGTAATTTCCATATTATGATAAACATTCTGAACATCATCATCTTCTTCAAATCTCTCCAGCATTTTCATATTCGCTTTAAACTGATCTACAGAAACTTCTTTGGTATTATTAGGAATACGTTGCAGTTCAGCACTTTTAACCTCAATTCCCAATTCATCCAATTTATGAGAAAGCGCTCCAAAATCCTCAAAAGCAGTGGTAATCATTACTTCCTCATCATCATGGTCGATGTCTTCAGCACCACCATCAATCATTTCCATTTCAAAATCATCCCAACCCAATTTTATCTGCGATTTATCGATATTAAAAATCCCTTTTCTATCGAAGATAAAAGCCAACTCACCATTCTTGCCAAGGTTGCCATCGAACTTATTGAAAACAGCTCTCACATTGGCTACTGTTCTCGTAGAGTTATTCGTTGTACATTCTACAAAAAATGCAACTCCACCTTGTCCGTAACCTTCATAAGTGATTTCCTCATAGTTTTCTGCGTCTGCACCTGAAGCTTTTTTAATGGCTCTTTCAACATTATCTTTTGGCATATTCGCCCCTTTCGCATTTTGAATACATCTTCTTAGCGCAGGGTTGGCCTCTGGGTCTGGACCTCCTGCTTTCACTGCTAGGGCAATATCTTTACCTATTTTAGAGAATGTTTTGGCCATTTTATCCCAACGGGCCATCTTGGATGCTTTTCTATATTCAAAGGCTCTTCCCATATTTTATTTTATTTGTGCAAAATTACTAAAACAAAGTGAAAAAAAAATACCTCCCGAAGGAGGTATTTTCTATTTAGAAAAATTAATTATTTTCTTTTTTTAGCTGGAGCTTTCTTAGCTGGAGCTTTCTTAACAGTTTTCTTAATTACAACTGGTAAGTCAGATTTTTGCATTGATTCCCAAGCAGCAGCATCAATTGCTTTTACTACTACTTTTCTATCTTTCATTCTTTCAGCATCAGATGCAGTTTCTGGAACTGTAGCTTCTTGCTCTCCAAGACCTCTAGACTTCAATTGGTTACCATTTACACCTCTAGCTTCTAAAGCAGCTACTACAGATGCAGCTCTTTCTCTTGAAAGTTTCAAGTTGTAAGCATCAGAACCTTTTTTATCTGTATGACCTTCTACCAAGAAGTTACCATCAGCAGATTGCTTAATAATAGTTGAAGCTTGATCTAATCTACCGTTAGACTCTGGTCTGATTGTAGCTTTGTTGAAATCAAATAAGATATCTTTCAATGCTCCTGTAGCCTCATCAGCCCAAGCTGAAGCTGGTTTAGGACATCCGTTGTACTCAGGAAGACCTGGAACTGTAGGACAAGCATCATCTTTATCTAAGATACCATCACCATCTGTATCTGGCCAAGGACAACCTTGGTTTTCAGCTGGACCAGGAACTGTAGGACAAGCGTCATCTTTATCGATTACACCGTCACCGTCTGTATCTGGCCAAGGACAACCGTTGTTTTCAACTGGACCAGGAACTTCTGGACATTGATCGTCTTTATCTGGAATACCATCTCCGTCTGTATCAGGACATCCTTGGAATTCTGGTAAACCTGGTGTATCTGGACATAAATCGTCTTTATCTAAGATACCATCCTTATCTCTATCTCTGTTACCGAATCTAAAGTTCAAAGTAGCAGAAGTTTGCCAGAAGTTAGCAACTGTAGATTTATCACCTGGAGTTACTACATAATCACCTTGAATACCTAAACCGAAGTTTTTAGTGATCCAAAAGTTAACACCAGCACCTGGAGAAAGTGTAAAAAAGTTAGCTTTACCATTTTCGTTACCATTTTCACCATTAGGTACAGAATCTCCTCTCCAATCTGTTCTAGGGAAAGTAAGGGCTGTATAATCGTGTCTTAAGTAGTTAGCACCAACTCTTAAGTAAGGATCGAACCAAGATTCTTCATCCCACAAAAGACCTGCAGCTTTAAATTGGAAACCAAGACCAGTCATTAAGAAGAATTCTTTCCCCATTCCAAATCTCTTGTTATCCACATTACCTACAGTTGTTTGCCAGTCTAAAACTAAGCCTTTACCTAAGTTTCTAGCTACAGTTAATTTTGACAAAGGAGGTGTGATAGAATTATTGTTCATATTGAACATATTCTTCGTTAAGTTCTTAGCAGACCACGTATTGCTAAAGTTATTAGCAATAGCCTTATGGTTTTCGCTATGCATACCAACACCAATTAACCATGGATTGTTGGTCGTCTGAGCAAAAACAGTAGAGGCTACAGTGAGTGCCAATGCTGAAATTCCTAATTTTAGATTTTTCATAGAATTAAATGATTAAATAATTGATATTGCAAAATAAATATAAATTTTCTTTATGTACAAAGTTTTTGAGATGATTTTTAACTTTTCTTTAATATTCTATCCAAGTTTCTTTTATTATCTCTGTCCTTTATAGTTTCTCGTTTATCATAAAGCTTTTTACCTCTCCCCAAAGCAATAAGAATTTTTGCGTAACCCTTATCATTAATATAAAGCTTTAATGGAATTATTGTATTTCCTGCATCCTTCAATTTCCGTTCCAATTTTGCTAATTCCTTTTTGTGGAGAAGCAATTTCCGTTCCCTTTTTGTTTTGTGATTGTAAAAAGTACCCAATTTGTACTCATCTATCATCATATTAATGACGTATAATTCACCTTCTATAAACTGACAAAAAGCCTCCGTTATAGAAGCCTTAGATGAACGTAACGATTTGATTTCGGTGCCGGTTAACACTAATCCTGCTTCATATTGCTCGAGAATTTCGTACTCGAACTTGGCTCTCTTATTATATATATTAACTGTTTTTTCAATTTTCATATTTAATTTTTGAAATGATAGAAATCATTAAAAAATATACATGTAATCCCGCAACTTTAGAATCTCATCTATTTTTCATAATTTTGCACAAATTTACAAAACTCTATGTTAACAGTATCAAATATATCATTACAGTTCGGAAAAAGAGTCCTTTTTGACGAAGTAAATATAAAATTCACCAAAGGAAATTGCTACGGAATCATCGGCGCAAATGGTGCAGGAAAATCCACATTCCTAAAGATCCTAAGTGGAAAACAAGATCCTACTTCCGGTTCGGTTAGCTTAGAATCAGGGAAAAGAATGTCCGTTTTAGAGCAGGATCACTTCGCTTACGATAATTTCACAGTTTTAGAAACTGTTTTAAGAGGAAATAAAAAACTTTTCGATATTAAAGAAGAAATGGATGCGTTGTATGCGAAGCCAGATTTTTCTGATGAAGACGGTATTAAAGCGGGTGAATTAGGCGTTGTTTACGACGAAATGGGCGGTTGGAACGCTGAATCTGATGCGCAGAACATGCTTTCTAACGTAGGCATTAAGGAAGACATGCACTACCAAATGATGAGTGAGCTTGAAAACAAGGATAAGGTTCGTGTTTTGCTTGCCCAGGCACTTTTCGGAAACCCAGATGTACTGATTTTGGATGAACCTACCAATGATTTGGATATTGAAACCATCGCATGGTTGGAAGATTTCTTAGCAGATTATGAAAACACGGTTATAGTCGTGTCTCACGACCGTCACTTCTTAGATTCTGTTTGTACACACATTGGAGATTTAGATTATTCTAAATTAAATCTTTATACTGGTAATTATTCTTATTGGTATCAAGCGTCTCAGTTGGCGACAAGACAAAGAGCACAAGCCAATAAAAAAGCAGAAGAAAAGAAAAAAGAACTTCAGGAATTTATCGCTCGCTTCAGTTCTAACGTTGCAAAAGCCAAGCAGGCTACGGCTAGAAAGAAAATGTTGGATAAACTTAATATTGATGAGATTAAACCCACATCAAGAAGATATCCAGCGATTATTTGGGATACGGAAAGAGAAGTTGGAGATCAAATTCTTGAAATAAAAGGATTAGAAAAGTCAAAAGATGGAGAATTGCTTTTCTCAAATGTTGATTTGAATCTTAAAAAAGGGGATAAAGTTGCAGTAATTTCTAAAAACTCATTGGCTATTACAGAGTTCTTCCAGGTGCTTTCCGGAACTACAGAGCCTGACAAAGGTGAGTACAGATGGGGAGTAACCACCAACCAATCATATATGCCTTTAGACAACACAGATTTCTTTAAAGATCAAAGTTTAAATTTGGTGGATTGGTTAAGACAATACACTAAAAACGATGAAGAAAGACACGAGGAATTTATGAGAGGTTTCTTGGGAAGAATGCTTTTCTCTGGTGATGAAGCTTTAAAATCTTCAACTGTTCTTTCTGGAGGTGAAAAAATGCGTTGCATGTTCAGTAGAATGATGCTACAAAAAGCAAACGTTCTTTTATTAGACGAACCTACGAACCACTTAGATCTTGAGAGTATCACAGCGTTGAACAACTCCTTAATTAATTTTAAAGGAAATATCTTGATTTCTTCTCATGACCACGAAATGCTTCAAACCGTTTGTAACAGAGTACTGGAACTTACGCCGAATGGTGCTATTGACCGAGAAATGACTTACGACGAATATCTTGACGATAAAAAAGTAAAAGAATTAAGAGAAAAAATGTATTCTTAAATAACAATACTGAAATTTTAAGTATATTTACATAGTTCTTTAATTTAAAATAAAAATGAAAAAATATTTGTTCTGTGTCATTTTAGTTTCGTCATTTTTTGGCACTTTTAACTCACAAACTATAACAGGAAAGGATTATAGTATTTCAGCCCATAACTCGGGATTAGTAAGGCAAATTGCATTTGAGAAAAATTATAAAAAAAACTTTACAGATACTGATCTAAAAGACATTGATGGATCGCCTTATATTTCCCCATTGTTTATCAGTGCAAAAATATCCAATATTCCCGATTTACAAAGAATAAGGTATAATGCATTAGAAGATGAAATTCAGTTAAATATTAATGACGTTATTTACATACTCAACAAGGATCCAAAGATTTTTGCAGAACAGGTTGATGCAAAACCGGTTAGAATACTTTATATGAATTATCCTGTAGAGAATAAAAATGTTGATGGATACCTATTCGAACTTTTTTCAAATTCTAAAATGTCTTTACTAGAAAGAAAAAAAGTAATTTTTCAAGATGCTGTTCCATCAAAAAATCCTATAGCACAAGAAAAATCAGCAAAGTTTGTGGTAGAACCTTCGCTATATTTCATAAAGTTTGAAGATGGAAAGATTGTTGAATTCCCAGAAAAGAAAAAGGAAATTTTAAAACTATTTCCTGAAAAAGTTGATATAATTAATAATTATTTTAAATCAAATAAAATTGACACCAAAAATCCAAAAACAATTATTGGACTTTTACAGGTGATAAATTAATTATCTGTAATAAATTGATAGCATTTTAATTAATTTTATAAAAAACCTGAACAAGATGTTCAGGTTTTTGTTTATCACTATTTTGTAAGTTTTGTTGTAGGCAAAGTTACCGTTCCTGGATCTTTCCAAAGTCCGTCTTTTTCGGCTTTCTTCTTTATATTATTGGCTCTTTTTTCACTTGCCGGATGAGAATTGAACATTTTCTGAAAACCAGATTGCTTTTCACCTCCTGCTGACGAAAGCAATTCTAATTTCTTAAATGCCGTATAAGCTCCCACCACATTGTAGCCGTTAGATTTCATGAAATTATAAGAATAATCATCCGCTTCAGATTCCTGTTTTTTCGAATGCGAAGCATCTAAAATAGCATTGGCCATTGTTCCCAACTGCGAATTGGTGAGTGTTGCCACTGCTCCTGATGCTGCAGAACCCGCATCCAAAGCTGCCGCCTTTAAGTAGGCATTCTTAATGGCATCTTTGGTATCCTGATTTTTAACGTGCGCAATTTCATGTCCGATTACAGCTAACAACTCATCATCCGTCATTATATCCATGAGTGAAGAAAAAACCCTCACACTGCCGTCAGCACAAGCAAAAGCATTAATATCTTTCACTTTATAAACCTTGTAATTAAGGTTTAACCCGTCTTGTGTTTTATGCTTACCAAAAAGTTTATTTAATCTAACGGTATAAGGGTCTTTAGCGCCCGCTACAGGATTATTTTTATCCATATAAGCTACAGATTCCTTTGATAAACGTATGGCATCTTCGTTCGTAAAAGTAAGGGCTTTAGCTCCTTTGGAAGCCACATCTACCGCTTTTCCCAACGTAATTTTTTGCGCACTGAAACTGGTTAGTCCACCCAGAACTAACATCAAAATAATTGTTTTTTTCATAATTTTTTTTGTTAATTTTCAGCATTAAAGATAGCACAAAATTGTGATAGATAAAATCTTGTAATGGCTATTTTATCATTTGATAACCTATTTTTTTTCCTTAAATTTGTTGACTATGAGTCAAAAATGGATTTTTAGAGCTGAACCTGATGAAGATATTGTAGATGGCTTAAGTTCATCTCTTGGTTTCGGAGCTTTCGAATCCAAATTATTAGTTCTCAGAGGAATAGACAATTACCAAAAGGCACGAGAATTTTTCAAACCTAACCTTACCGATATCCATAATCCGTTTTTGATGGCGGATATGCAAAAAGCTGTGGAAAGAATAGCTACAGCAATAGAAAACGGTGAAAAAATATTGGTTTATGGCGATTATGATGTTGATGGTACCACAGCAGTGGCATTAATGTACCTCTATTTGAGTAAAATTGTCGAGAAAAAATATTTAGACTTCTACATTCCCAACAGAAATTCTGAAGGATATGGAATTTCTACTGAAGGGATAGATTTTGCCAAAGAAAATGGTTTCAGTTTGATTATCGCGTTGGATTGTGGTATAAAAGCCGATGACAAGGTAGATTACGCAAGCAGCTTGGGAATAGATTTTATCATCTGTGATCACCATTTGCCTGGCGACGAAATACCCAATGCTGTCGCAGTTCTAGATCCTAAAAGAAAAGATTGCAGATATCCTTTTAAGGAGTTATCTGGATGTGGCGTTGGTTTCAAGCTATGCCAAGGTCTCAATACCATTTACAAGCTTCCGGAAGCGGAATTATATGATTTAACAGATCTTCTTGCTATTTCGATTGCAGCAGATATTGTATCCATGACTGGTGAAAACAGAGTTTTAGCAAAAATGGGCCTTAAAACGCTTCGAAAAACAAGAAATTTAGGCTTGCGAATCTTAATTCCGAGTGATAAACTTTCTCACTTTGAAATTTCCAATATTGTTTTTGAAATTGCACCCAAAATCAATGCGGCAGGCAGAATTTCTCATGGTAAGTCTGCAGTTGAACTCATGGTTTCCGATAACCTGAAGCACGCCAACCAAATAGTTTCTGATATCGTAGATTTGAATGATGAAAGGCGCGAATTAGACATGAATTCCACCTCATCGGCACTACAACAAATTATAGATACTCAGCAGGAAAAAAATACCACCACCATTGTTTATGATCCGCAATGGAATAAAGGCGTAATTGGCATCGTGGCTTCCCGATTGATAGAAACTTATTACAAACCAACACTGGTATTTACCGATGGTAATAATGGTGAAATGGTCGCTTCTGCAAGGTCGGTTTCAGATTTTGATGTGCATGAAGCTTTAGATTTGTGTTCGGAATATTTTCTGAAATTTGGAGGCCATCAGGCCGCTGCAGGACTTTCAATGGAGAAGGCAAAATTTGAAGAGTTTAAAATTCGTTTTGAGCAGGTGGTTTCAGAGAAAATGCAGGAACATCAGAAAGAACCTTCCATCACAATAGATTCGGTGATTGATCTCGACGAAATCAACCGTGATTTTATTAATTTTCATAGAAAACTGGCTCCTTTCGGACCTCACAATATGAAACCTGTTCTGGTTCTGGAAAATGTAAAAGTTTCAGGATATATTAAAACGATGGGGAAAGACAACAATCACCTTAAATTTTATATTAAACAAGAATCTACAGGCAGAAATATAGAATGTGTTGGCTTTAAATTAGGCCAGTATGCGGATGATTTCCGAACAAAACCTTTTGATATTGCTTTCACTCTAGAAGAAAACCACTGGAAGGGCAATGTAACACATTATCTCAATATCCGCGACGTAAAATTCAAAGAGGAATAACACATGAAGACAGTTGGGTTGTTTTTTGGATCTTTTAATCCTATACATATTGGACATTTGATACTTGCCAACTATATTATTGAAAACTCAGATTTAGAGGAAATTTGGTTTGTGGTGAGTCCGCAAAATCCTTTCAAAATAAAAGCGAGTTTACTTGAGGAGTATAACCGACTTGAAATGGTGAACCAAGCCGTAAAAAACTATCCGAAAATGAAGGCTTCCAATATTGAGTTCAGCTTACCGAAACCTTCGTATACCATTGATACATTAACTTATCTAAAGGAGAAATTTCCCACCACAAATTTTTGTTTAATAATGGGTGAAGACAATTTACAAAACTTTCACAAATGGAAAAACTACGAAAAGCTGTTGGAAAACCATCAAATCATTGTTTATCCAAGAGTTTTTAATGAAAAGAAAGAAGAAGAAACTTATCTTCAACATGAAAATATCCATCTGATTAATGCACCGATAATTGAATTATCCGCTACAGAGATTAGGAGAATGATAAAAGAAGGGAAAAACGTACGCCCAATGCTTCCTCCTGAGGTTTTTGAATACATTGATGGATCATCCTTCTACAAATAAAATAGGATGTTGTTTTTAATGTTTTGATTGAATGTATTAATTAAAAAAGAAAATGAATTTTATAGAAAAATATTTTTCGAAATATCCGCAGGAAAAAGTGATTAAGTGGTTCAAACAAGTTTGTGTAGCGGAAGCTATTTCTTGTTTTTTACTGTACGGGATTGCAATGATCTGGAAGAGATATGACGAAGAAGGTCTTTTACCTACTATTTTTATTATTGTAGTAGGAAACATTCACGGGTTATTTTTCACGCTCTACCTTCTTCTTTGTATACCTGCTAGGAAGATTTTTCAATGGGACGATGAAGATTTTGTATTCGCTTTATTAGCCGCTTTTTTCCCATTTGCAACCATTTGGATAGACAAAAAATTAGCGAGATTCGATCGCGAATAAATAAAAAAAACTCTCTTTCGAGAGTTTTTATTTTTTTAAGCTTTAATATACATTGCTTTTTTAATTTCTGCTTTTACTGTTTCCAACTTAGGGAACCACTCAGCAAATAAAGCTGCGGAATATGGCGCTGGTGCATCAGGTGTAGTAATTCTTTTAATAGGTGCATCTAAATAATCAAATGCTTTTTGCTGAACCATATAGCTCAGTTCGGTTGCGATGTTTCCCAAAGGCCACGCTTCTTCAAGTATTACCAATCTGTTTGTTTTCTTTACAGAAGCTAAAATAGTGTCATAATCTAGCGGACGAACGGTTCTAAGGTCTATCACTTCCACAGAGATTCCTTCTTTTTCAAGATCTTCGGCTGCCTGAATAGCCAACTTCATAATTTTTCCAAAAGAAACCAAAGTTACATCCTTACCTTCCCTTTTAATATCTGCTTTGCCAAGAGGGATATAATATTCTTCATCAGGAATTTCCATTTTATCACCATACATCTGCTCAGATTCCATAAAAATTACAGGATCGTTATCTTGAATTGAAGATTTTAAAAGTCCTTTTGCATCATAAGGATTGGAGGGCACCACTACTTTTAAACCAGGAATGTTGGCATACCATCCTTCCAAAGCCTGCGAGTGTGTTGCACCTAACTGTCCTGCAGAACCTGTAGGACCACGGAAAACAATTGGGCAATCCCACTGTCCACCACTCATCTGACGAATTTTTGCTGCATTATTGATGATTTGGTCAATCCCTACCAGCGAGAAGTTAAAAGTCATGAATTCTACGATTGGTCTGTTACCATTCATTGCAGAACCTACAGCAATACCCGAAAATCCGAGTTCCGCAATAGGAGTATCTATTACTCTTTTAGGTCCAAATTCATCTAACATTCCTTTTGAAGCTTTGTAAGCACCATTGTATTCTGCCACTTCCTCACCCATTAGATAAATAGATTCGTCTTTACGCATTTCTTCGCTCATTGCCTGTGCAATTACTTCACGAAAAGTATATTCTGCCATATTTTTCAATAAATTAAGCTACAAAAATAACGATTTTCAGAGTATTATGCATTACTTTCTTCCAATTTTGTAAGCTCTTTATAATTGAGTTTTAATTTTTTTAAGAGCTTCCCATAAGTGCATTTATATACTGAATATAAAATCCAAAGAAAAAATACCACTGTTAAGATATATAATGTGTAAGAAATAAAATCAGGTTCAATATTTTTGATTTCTGTTTTCTTATAATTACCATACAGACCATCAATAAATCCAGCAATCATTAATTGAGTATTACTTTTATAATCGAAAACTATGTCATATAACATAAATAATATTGTAAAGATTACATAAATAAGAACTGTTAAACGTAATTTCAAAATTGTTTTCATAAAACGCTTTAAACCTGTAGTAATCTTAATTTGATAATACCAATACACCATTAAAATGATGAAAAATAAAAAAATCCCGTATCTCAAATAAGGGACTTGAAGTCCATAAAAATAGTCTAAAAACATCCATATACATATTTCCAAAACACCAACAAAAAACAATAACATTGATAAGGAAATCGATTTCTTTCTGATCATTTTGTAGATATCATTCTCAGAATATTTTTTATAAATTTCTTCGTTTTTGTTCCAATCTTTTTTTAATAATTCTAAATCTTCCATTTTATTTAATTTTTGAAATGATGTTTTTTAAATTATTTCTAGCTCTATTCATCTTTACACGAGCATTTCCTTCCGTTATCCCAAGAATATCTCCAATCTCACGATAAGATTTATCATCAAGGAACATCATAATCAATGCTTTCTCAATATCAGAAAGTTGATGAATTGCTTTGTACAAAATTTTCAATCGTTCCTCGTCCTTATTAAAGTCTTGATTTGAAATTTTCAAGTCAGAAACATCCACTTCTACATTGAAAGAAATTTCTCTTTTAGATTTTCTAAATAGAGAAATTGCAGTATTCAAGGCAATCCTGTACATCCAAGTAGAAAATTTTGCATCGCCTCGAAAAAGTGGATAGGATTTCCAAACCTGTAAAGTTATCTCTTGAAACAAATCTTCATGATCCACTTCATTATCAGTATAAATCCTACATACTTTGTGAATTATATTCTGATTTTCTTTAAGCTCTCGAACAAATTTTTTTTCTTTTGTGTGCATATTCTAAAGTCTACCTTTACTTATAAGTGTAGAATAAAAAAAATCGTTACAAAAAAAAGCAACCCATCTCTGAGTTGCCTTACAAATTATAGTAATAAATACCTAATTAACTTTCTGCCAAGTTTGCGTTCTTCCCATTAAAGAAATACCTACATAACCTCTTACACTAAGTTGATCACCCGACTTTGTGATAGTACATTTGTACGTTTTTCCTGTTTTTGGATCAGTGATTGTGCCACCAGTAAATTCATTCCCTTCTTTTTTCAACCCACGAATGATTTCAAGACCCGTTAATGGCTTGCCTTTTCTATCGTCCTTACAAGCTACACAGTTTGGATTTTCTGGTTTTATCAAAAGCTGAGTAATTTTACCGTAATATTTACCATCCGATTTTTTATAAATTTCCACTACGGACTTAGGTTGCTTGGTTTCGTCATCAATGGTCTTCCACTTTCCTTCAATTTGTGCAAAAGCTAAACTTCCTATGAATAATGCCATAAAGGCAAAAAATGTTTTCTTCATTTTCAAATAATTTTAAATATGTTTTAAAGATAAATAAAAAATCAATATATCAGATTTATTTATTATTACTTACATAGTTTACAAAATAAATACCAAAATATTATTGAGTTTTATGCTAGAACTCAATAATTATATATTGTGATTCAATTTTTACTTTTTTTCTAACTTTCTGTTGATCACTCGGTCCATATAATCCTGATACCACGCTTTACACAGAAGAATTCCTTTTTTAATTTCCGGGTTATTGTCTTTTCCTAAAATATTATTGCTTAATCCCAAATCATCTTTTCTATATACCTGAGTTACTTCCTTACCGTCGAACCTGTAAATATAATTGCCAATGATAAACTGTTCCATTACAGAATCTGAATTTACAATCAGATGCACATCGGAATCTTTTGTGAATAAACTTTTTCCCCAACTTCTGACTGTTTTATTGTAACCCATTAAATCTGCTAAAGAGGGATAAATATCCATTTGCTGCGCGGGTTCGGAATATTCACCTTGTAGTTGATATTTCGGATTGGGAGAATAAAACAGAATAGGAATAGCAAACCTGTTCATGGCTTTCTCATATTCCGGATACGCAATCTGGTTGGGATGATCCGCTACCACAACAAAAATAGTATTGTTGTACCACGGCATTTTTTTAGCGGTCTCAAAGAACTTTTTCAAAGAATAATCGGTGTACTGTATTGGCTCATGCATCGGGATTGTGCCTTTTTTAAACTTCCCATTGTACTTTTCTGGAATTTTAAACGGATGGTGTGATGATGCGCTGAACATTGTTGCCATAAAAGGCTGCTTCTTTTGCTGGAGCGTTTTAGCGAAATACTGGAAAAAAGGTTCATCCCAAATGGCCCACATTCCGTCAAAATCTGCATCGTTATTATATTCTGTTTTTCCGTAATAATGTTTAAAACCAAGTATATTACCAAACCCCATAAAACCCATAGAACCATTGGGTGCACCATGAAAAAATGAGGTATCATAGCCCATTTCATTGCTTATAGAAACAATGGATTGTATATTCTGGTTGGAATAAGGTGAACTGGTAAATGCGTCTGTTAAACTCGGAATTCCGGCCAAAATAGAACTCATACCATGTATGGATTGTCTTCCGTTGGCAAATGCCTCCCTCGCGATAAAACTGTGCTGCGCCAAGCTATCCACAAAAGGCGTGTAGGACACAAAGTTTTTTATACCCGAATTTTTATTAAATGCTCCAGAATATTCCTTTCCAAAACTTTCCAAAATAAAAATAACGACGTTTGGTTTAGGTTGGATGCTGTCTCGTATATAAAGTTTATAGGGTTTAATTTCATCATCAATAAACTTTTGATCGACGTAGTGGACCAGCCTAAAATTATTGGTATTTAATGTTCGGAAAAAAGAAAAAGTACTGTTCAGCACAATATTGGCCTGAGTAGGATTTTTTACATATTTATTGGCGTCAACTAAATTTATAGGTCTGGTACTGTGCTTGAAATCCCCTCTAATACCGCCCACTACAAGAACTGCAGTTAAACAAAGACTCACCACTGAAAAAATAAAATATTGAACTAAGTTTTTAGGTTTCTGATGCTGAAGTTTTACTTTTTTGTATAAAAACACCCACAATGCCATTAATACCACAAACCATATTAGGACAAATGGATGCTGGAAAACAGATGCTATAAATATTTTTGACAGATTACTCTCGTTTTGAGCGACATGTAAAGCAGAAGTTGTTAAACGTGCTTGCGAGAATTTAAAATATATAAAATCCCCAAAATTCATAGAATAGGCAATCCCGTTGGTAATAAAGTAAACCCAAAAAAGGATTTTCTGATAAACGGCTTTGGTATTGATAATTAAGGGAAGTAAACTCAACAGAATGAAGAGGGCATTCACATACAATATCGCAGTGGTGTCGAATGCAATGCCGTGAAATGCCAAACTCATGTAGTCTGCAACAGAATCTACTTTTATAACATCTTTATTGTAAAACCAAAAGAGCAATCGTGCAATCTGATAAAAGAAATACGCCAAAAAAATTCTGTATAACAAAACAAAAATTTCGCGTCCTCTAAAGTCTTTCATAATAAAAAATAACTGCAAATTTAAAGTAAAAATACCAATCTTAATATCGACTCTTCTGAAACCTAAAATCCGTATTTTTGCAATATGAATTTCATCAAAAACAATTTAGCCAACGCTTTTACGCTTGCTAATCTATTTTTCGGAAGTATTGCAGCCATCAATTTGGTGTTGGGAAACTATTCCATCTCGGCTATGTGCATTATCGCTTCGCTTATTTTAGATTTTTTCGACGGCTTTGTTGCCAGAGCTCTGAAATCGAACAGCAACTTGGGCGTTCAGTTGGATTCGCTAGCGGACATGGTGAGTTTCGGCTTAGTGCCAGGTTTGGTGATGTATAAAGCTTTGGAACCTTTTGGTGAGTTGGCTTTTGGAATTCAGTTTCCTTTCGAAGTAAAATATTTTGGGTTGTTGGTGACTTTATTTTCTTGCTTGAGATTGGCTATTTTTAATTTGGATGAAGAACAAAAATATTATTTCAAAGGTTTGAACACCCCTAGCAATACCATTTTAATCTTGGGGATGTATTATTGCTTTATGGAGGATCAGACTTTTGGCTTTTTGTTTGAAAATGCTGGATTGTTGATTCTTGTTTCCATTGTTTGCTCGTGGTTACTGATTAGTCCGATAAAAATGATTGCTAACAAATTCAAATCTTTCAAGCTGCAGGATAATTATCCTAAAATAGCCGTTATCATAGGCGCCATTGTTTTGATAAGTGTCTTCAAAACTGCGGGAATTCCATTATCCATCGTTCTGTATATTCTTATCTCTCTTATTTTCCAAAAGGAAATGAAGTAAATAAATTAGAATACATTCGATTCAAAAATTAACTACTGTGATGTACCATGCGGATTTGAATAATTTTACACAAATTTTCTTACCGCACCCATCAATTAATCAATAAAAAATTATGAACTTAAAACTCCACAAACCACTTTGCATATTCGATTTAGAAACCACAGGAACCAATGTAGGCAAAGACAGAATTGTAGAAATTTGTGTGCTTAAAGTAAATCCAGATGCGTCCAGAGAAAGTAAAACATGGTTGGTAAACCCAGAGATGCCGATTCCAAAAGAATCCAGTGAGATACACGGAATTACTGATGAAGATGTAAAAGATGCTCCCACATTTAAGCAAATTGCTCCCAAAGTAATGGAAATGATTGCAGGAACAGATTTAGGTGGTTTTAATTCTAACCGATTCGACGTTCCTGTTCTGGCAGAAGAACTTTTGCGTGCAGGTATAGATTTCGATTTAAGTAAGCATAAATTGGTGGATGCACAAACCATTTATCATAAAAAAGAACCCCGCAATTTGGGTGCTGCTTATCAGTTTTATTGCGGCAAAGAACTAGAAAATGCACACTCTGCGGAAGCTGACGTATTGGCAACATTTGATGTGTTGGATGCTCAAGTGGGAAAATACGAAGATGTTCCCAATGAAATTCATGGATTAAGTGATTTTTCTTTTCATAATAAAAATGCAGATTTAGCGGGTTTTATAGGTTATAACAATATTAATGAAGAAATTTTCAATTTTGGAAAGTATAAAGGCCAACGTGTAAAAGATGTGTTTCAAAAAGATTTAGGCTATTATGGATGGTTGCAAAATGCGGACTTCCCATTATACACCAAGAAAATTTTTACCAAAATTCAACTTAAAAGCAAGTTTTAAAATTGACATCAATTATAAAAAATTAATCTAATCATTCGGACAAAAGCTATGAAAATTATTTGCATCGGAAGAAATTACACAGAACATGCTAAAGAATTGGGAAACGAAGTTCCTGAAAACCCTGTTATTTTCCTGAAACCAGATACGGCCATCCTTAAAGGAAATGATTTTTACATTCCGGAATTTTCAGATGATGTACATTACGAGTTGGAAGTTACTCTAAAGATTTCCAAGGGTGGAAAATACATTCAGAAGGAAAATGCGCACAAACATTATGATGAAATTGGCTTGGGAATAGATTTTACTGCCAGAGACCTTCAATCTGTTTTAAAACAGAAAGGTTTGCCTTGGGAGCTTGCAAAAGGTTTTGACGGTTCAGCTGTGGCGAGCAGTTTTTATCCTAAAGAAGATTTCAGCGACGACAATATTCAATTCTCACTTTTAAAAAACAAGGAAAAAGTGCAGGAGGGAAATACCAAAGACATGATTTTCAATTTTGATGAAATTATTGCTTTTGTTTCACAATACTTCACTTTAAGAGTGGGTGACATCATTTTTACAGGAACACCAAAGGGCGTGGGAAAAGTAAGTGAAAATGATCTGTTGGAGGCTTTTCTGGAAGATAAAAAGCTATTTGATGTGCGAGTAATGTAATAATTCTTATTCCATCTCCATTTTTTTTCGTATTTTTAAATACATAAAAATTTACAATTATGGTTAATATAGTATTACCAATAGACTTCGGTGACAAAACCGATCAGTTAGTGGATGGCGCAGTGAATTTTGCAAAACAAGTGAACGGTAAAATACATGTGATCCATGTTGCACCTTCCGATATTGGGTTTGCAATAGGAGATATGGGTTTTCAGTATTTTCCGGAAGTTGAGCAAAACGAAATAAAAGAAGAGTTATTAAAGCTTAATTCTATACAACAAAGAATTCTCGCTCATGATATCCCTTGCGAGCATATTCTTAAACAAGGTTTGGCTAAGGAAACAATTTTAGACTACGCCAAAACAGTAAATGCTGATTTTATTGTGATGGGATCTCACGGAAGAAGTGGCGTGTATGATGTTTTTGTAGGAAGTTTGACAAAAGGATTAACGAAGAGTTCACCAATTCCTGTGCTGGTAATACCTGTGCACGAGTAATAAAATTCAATGTCTTAGATAAAAACATAAAAAACCGACCAAACTGAATTGATCGGTTTTTTATTTATATAACCAATTAATTAACCTTTCTTGTAGATTTTAGGATCATAATAAGGGTGCTTCCCTTCTGTTGGAGAATAATACTCCTTATCTTTATCACCACCAAGTGTTACCACCAATACATAACACCAATAGATAAATAATACCGACGCAGCGATAAATAATATCCAATTCAAAATGTTTCCGAATGCATCAAAAAATCCGAAAGACCATTTGAAAACTTTACTTAAGAATAAAAAAACAGAAGTCATTATTTTCCTTTTTTAATTTAACTTTGTACAAATTTATAAAAAATGTTCAAATTACTTTCAAAAGAAAGCGATATTTTTTCAATTCCTGTCTACATTGGCTTTCTTCTTATAGTAGTTGTTATTTTCAATCTCTTAAATTTCAATACTTACGAAGCTATTATTGCTGGTATTACCTTTCTGGGAGTGGCTTTAGGATATTTCTGTTTTCACAGTTTGGCTTTGAACTATCAAACCCATCTTCCTTTATTTTTGTACACATTTTTTATTTTCGGACTCTACCCTGGCAATATGGATATAGGTTTGGCGGTAGCATTGCTCAACAATTCCTTTTTATTGCTGCTATTAACAAGCCCTGATGAGGAAATAAGAAAAAAATCTTATGTTTTAGTAGGTGCCATTATCGCATTTAATTTTATTTTCTTGCCTACCACCTGGCCGATGGCTGTATTTGTACTTTTCCATATTATTGCAACTTCACAGCGTATCGCATTGAATATTTTCAGGTTTTTTTTAGGAATCATTCTTATCGCAATAGGATATTTTTCTGTCGCTTATTTTATGGGTTACACTACATGGAATGCGGATTATCTACCAGTAGTACAGTTGAAACCTGTGAAGGACATCTCGGAGTTAACACCCTTGATACCGATTGCATTGTTGGTTATTTTTGCGGTTTTGGATCATTTTAAACACTATAATAAAAAGAGTCCGACCAGCAGATTTAAATATACTTTTTTATTGATTTACTCGTTAGCACAGCTTGTTTCAATTGTCTTGTACATGAATACCAACTATGAGTATTTATTATTATTAGCTTTGCCTTTGAGTATTATTTTGAGCAGAATGATTAAATTTTTACCTAAATCTTGGATGCGGGAAGCGTCCATTTGGGTAATTATAATATGTTTATGTTTATATAAAGTAGGAACCTATGTTCCGATATTTTAGTTATGATTCAGATAGAAGAAAAATTAATTTCTGAGGATATATTTTCCGAAGAGTTTGTTTGTAACCTTAGCAAATGTAAGGGTGCATGTTGTGTAGAAGGTGATGTAGGTGCTCCTTTGGACGAAAATGAACTTCCCATTTTAGAGGAGATTTTTGATAAAATAAAACCTTATTTAACACCTGAAGGAATAAAAGCTCTGGAAGAACAGGGAACATGGACAAAAGACCCTGCTGACGGCATGTTTGTGACGCCCATGGTGGAAGATAGGGAATGTGCATATGTAACTTTTGATGAAAAAGGCATTACCAAATGCGGTATTGAGAAAGCTTATGAAGACGGCGCTATCGACTGGCAAAAACCAATTTCTTGTCACCTCTACCCTATTCGGGTAACGGAATATTCATCTTTTACGGCATTGAATTATCATGAATGGCCAATTTGTAATGATGCGTGCGCACTTGGGAAAGAACTTCAGGTTCCTATTTATAAGTTCCTAAAAACACCATTAATAAGGAAATACGGTGAAGAATTTTATGCAACCTTATCCGATGCTGCCGATGAATGGAAAAAGGAATTTGGAAGTTAAAATTTCACACAATAAAAAAATAAAAGCTGTCCCCAAATTGGTGACAGCTTTTTTAATATATAATTGTATTTAAATAATTATTTCACTATAACACCTGCACCAGCAGCCTGGGCACCTTCTTGCTTAGCAGTTTTCTCCCAACCGTCTTCAGGCATAAGCGTAGCAATAATTCTTCCTTTAGAAAGGTATTTTTTAGCTACATTCTGAAGATCTTTTACAGTAAGTGCATTAACATTCGTTAAATAATTTAAAATATCATACTTATCAGTTCCATCCAATTGGTTTTTAGCCAATGCATTCAACCAATAACTGTTTTCTTTAATATTGGTTTTGTCATCGTTCATCTCTGCTTCTTTAAATTTATCCAAATCTTTTTGCTCCGGACCTTTATCGATTAACTTCTGAACCTCAGCAATTGCAATTTTAGTAAGTTTATCTGCATTCTCAGGTCCACAAGGGAAACTGATATTGAAATAATAAGAACCGAAAGGAACTTTCGACATTCCGCCTCTTGCTCCACCACCATAAATTCCAGCTTCGTCTTCTCTCAATTTTTCGATTACCTTTATGGTTGCCACTTCTCCTAATGCAGCCAATGCCAACGCCTCTTTCTCGTCGTATTTCGTTTCGCCGCTGTAGTTGATTTGTACCATACTCTTAGGATCTTTACCTTTTTTGTATACTTTGGTATAATCTCCATACATTGGTCTGTAACCGCTGTCTTTAAAAGTAGTTGCTTTGCCTGTAGACGGTAAACTTGCGATGTATTGGAGAACTTCATTTTTAAACGTATTCTCATCAATATTTCCTACGAAGTAGAAGTGGAAGTTTCCAGCATTTGCAAACTTATCTTTGTAGATTTGATGTGCTTTTTTATAATCCATATTCGCCCAATCTTTTTCCATAGGAATTACGCCAATAAATCTTGGGTTTTTCTGATTGATGAATTTGGCATGTTCGCTAGAGAAATAAAACTGCGGATTAGACATTAAGTTATCCAACATTGCAGATTGCTTCACCTTGTATGCATTGAATGCTTCTGGGTTGTAATTTAGGTTTGTGAAATAAGCATACATTAACTCCATTGCAGTCGGCAAATCTTTCTTAGTAGTTCTGCCAGAGATTCCTTCGCTAAGACCACCGATAGTTGGGTTAACGCTTACTTGTTTTCCTGCAAGATAATTCCCTAAGTCGGTTTTAGAAAATCCATTTACACCTGCTTCTGTTAAAGCCTGAAAAGCAAACTGTGTTTTGTTATAATCTGCATCTGAAATAAGAGAATTTCCTCCTAAGCTGCGTGCAGAGAATACAATTTCGTCGTCTTTAAAGTCTGTTTTTTTAAAGGTAACCTTTGCCCCGTTGCTTAGCGTCCATGTCGTAGTTCCTAATTTTGCGTCAGAAGTTGTGTTTACAATTTTCCCCTCAGATTTAAACGGCTTCACCAAGTTCTTAATGGTTGCTTTTTCCTCGTAAGGTTTAATGTCGGCCAATTTTACATCTTCAAAAGTTTTTAGAACCATAGCCTCTGTTGGCATATTCACGCCGTCCTTTTTAGGCCCAGTCATCACAATTACTCTTGAATCGTCCTTAACCAATTTTTTAACCACCTCATTGGTTTGAGCCAAGGTTACAGATGGCAAATATTTCTTAGTATGATCGTATTCCCAAACAATTCCTGGAATAGGTTCCTGCTCTAGGAAATGTCTCACATATTCATCTACCAACATATCACTTTCTGTCTTATCACGGTTATTGTACGAACTCTCCAGTCTTGATAAAACCTGAGATTTTGCTCTGTCTAATTCAGTTTGTGTAAAACCAAATCTTTTAGCACGTTCCACCTCTTCCAAAAGAACTTTTAGAGCATTTAACTGAGTACCTTCTTTAACCATTGCAAAACCTTGGAAACCTTCTTTAGTTCTTGCATATGTACCTCCATGATATACTGAACCGTAAGTAAATGGCGGAGTATTTGAATTGATTAACTCTCGCAAACGGTTGTTAATCATTGTAGAAGCGATATTTTCAATTAAACTTTGATTGTATTGCTCCACAGTAACATCTGGTTTATAAGAATCGGCATCCTTCATTACAAATTGCACCATAGAATTGGTAGCATCTGGATCGGTTTCTATAGCCACCAACGTTTCTTTGTGATTCGGTAAGTCGAATACTTTTCTTTCTCGTGGTTTAGCAGGATTAGAATATTTGCTGAAGTTTGTTTTAATCTTTTGTTCAACCTCATCCACATTAATATCACCCACCACAACAATAGCCATTAAATCTGGACGGTACCAATCTTTATGAAACTGTCTGATCACTTCTGGCTTAAATTTCTCTAAAACCTCTTTTTTACCAATTGGTAATCTTTCTGCATACTTAGATTTGTACATAAGTTTAGGTAAATACTTATCCATCATTCTCTTATCAGCACCCAAACCAAGTCTTAATTCTTCAAGGACTACACCTCTCTCTTTGTTGATCTGCTCATCGGTAAGCAATGCATTAAAAGCCCAATCCTCCATTACTTTCAACCCCGCATCAAGATTTCCTGGCTTGTCGAGCGGAACAGGAAGCATGTAAACTGTTTCGTCAAAACTGGTGTAGGCATTAAGGTGTTGTCCGAATTTCACCCCGATGGATTGTAAAAAATCTACCAATTTGTTATCTGGGAAATTTTTGGTACCGTTGAAGTTCATATGCTCCATAAAATGAGCTAAACCTCTTTGGTTTTCGTCTTCAAGTAGGGAACCAGCATTGATGGCTAGTCTGAAATCTACTTTTTTCTCAGGAAGTGTGTTTTTTTTGATGTAGTACTTCATTCCGTTTGGAAGTGTACCCATTTTTACAGAAGCATCAACAGGGATATTCTGCGCAAAGCCATTAGCCGATACCAAAACTACGATCGCTAATGAGGATAAAATTTTTTTCATATAAATAATTTATTTTCGGAACTAAAAGTATTAATAAGTCCGCACATGAAGAAATTTTTACCACTATTAATTTAGTTAAATTTTGGTTAAATGTATTAATGAAAAAAGCCAAGCAATAGCTTGGCTTTAATATTTTTCAGAATATGTCAGTATATTATTTAAAATCTGCTTCAGTTACGCCAGAATTAAGTGTTATCTTATTGTTCTTCATAATAATCTGCTGACCTTGTGCTTTAATCTCAGTAGTACCCGGAAATTTTATACCATTTTGGGTGATATAATCTTTAATTATCACCTCTGCACCATTTACAACAGTTTTATACAGCAATCCTGTGTTCGCATCAAAGTAAAATTTAGACTTATCGGAGGTTAAAACGTTATATGATATCCCATCAATTTTTTCGGTATTTAGGAATTTCATATTTTCTACTTTATCTAATGCCAAAGCATCCACCGTATTACCCTTCTTAAATTCTTTTATTTGTTCTGCTGTAAGACTCGCTTCCTTATCTAGTTGTTTAACGTATCCACCTTGGCCGTCAAACACCTGTAACATTTTTCTACCATCTGAATTGTTCTCAGATCTAAACTTATTTCCCATTTTTTTAGTAATGGTAGAAATCTGCATACCTTGAACAGATGTTGTTCCCTCGATAATCACAGATTTTACATTCTCTAAATTCTGTTTCCCGCCCAGTGCTTCAAAATACCTGTCTAAAACTTGTTTTGCAGTTAGGGATTTCTGATTTTTTTCGACTGTTGCAGTTTTGCTAGTCTGTGCAGATACTGGAGCTGAAAAGATGGCTAAACAGATAAAGGGAATAATTATTTTTTTCATTTTTAATAATTTTTACTAAAGATATGTTACAACTAATTGTACTACAAAGAAATAAAAAATCCGCTAATAAATTAGCGGATTTTATTATTATTTTTTGAAAATATTACTTTTTCAATTCCTCCATGAAATCATCATGAGATATTTTTGTTTCTTTTTTACCAGCTTTTTCAAGAATTACATCTTTTAATTTTGCCATGGCAACTTCAGAAGAAATCTGTCTAACTTGCTCCTGATCTTTTAACATCTCTACAGCATATTTTTGAATTTCTTCATCACCTAAATGATGAATTCCGTAGATTGCCAATTGATTTTTCACCAACTGCTCTGCTTGTGCAAGAACATCTGCATAATCAATGTTTACTTCATTATCATTCATCAATCTACCTTCAATAATCTGGTACTTCAATTGATTTTTTTCGGCTTCCAAAATTTCTTTAGCTTGCTCTGGAGAAGTGATGTTTTGGTTAGAGAACTGTAACCAGTTTACAAGGAAAGTTTCAGGTAATTTCACCTCTTCTTTCTCTGTTACTTGTTCTAAAATTTTATTAACAAAGTGCACATCAGCATTCTGCTGGAAATATTCATCCAACTCTGTTTTCACTTTTTCTTTTAGCTCATCTTCAGATTTAATGTTTCCTTCTCCATATACTTTATCAAACAAGTCTTGATTAAGTTCAGCCAAATCTAATGCATAGAAATCTTTCACCTTCACCTCCACTTCATTATGATGAAGATGCTCAACTTCAGCTTTAGAGAAACCAAGTTCTTTAGCCAATTCTTCATCCTTCTCTAAAGTTTCTTTAGATACTTTTACACTACCATCCATTTTTAACGCCTTCACCAATTTAAAAGCTTCTTTGTTTTCAGCAGTTATGGTAACATTTTTAGGCGCGTGAGCGTGCTCTCCTTCCGCATCATCTTCCACCACTTGAGAAACCTCTAGAGCAATGTAAGAATCTTTGTTGATTTTATCTTGAGGAGCCTGAGTTGCAAAACGCTTCTGCATGTTCTCAATACTCTTATCAATTTCTTTATCGGAAGCTTCAACCTTATAATGAGGAGCTTCATATTTCGTTAAATCGATATTGAATTCTGGTTCGTAGCCAACTTCAAAAGCTACTGATAGTTGATCTGCATTATGATTAAAATCCTCAACTGGCTGTGGAACTGGCTGTCCTACTAATCTCAGCTTATTTTCGCTAACGTAATTGTTTAAGGCTTCAGAAACCTGCTTGTTGATTTCCTCGAAAGCAACACCTGCTTCATATTGTTTTCTAACCATGCTCAATGGCACTTTACCTTTTCTGAACCCAGGTACTTGTGCATTTTTAGCATAATTAATCAATTGCTTTTCTACTTTGTCTTTGTAGTCGGATTTATCCAATGTTACTGTAAGCAATGCACTTACATCATCATGGTTTTTTGCTGTAACCTTCATTATTGATTAAAATTTTAGGTTGCAAAAATATGAATTTTTTATGAAAATTACTCAATTATAACAATTACTTAAGCACCAAAAACATAAAATAAAGAAAACCATCAAAAAATTGATGGTTTTCAGAAAATATTTGGATATTAACTACTGAACTTTTATGGATACATCTACATCGCTTTCGCCTCCCACTGCGCTACCTAACTGATTGCTGGCAGATGGGTAATTATCTTGTACCGAACTTGCACCATGATTTAAAATGATATGTACTTTTGAATTGTTGGGATAACCCTGGATGGTCCATTCAGTTTTTAACCCAAGTTTTTTTCCATCAGTTCTCACAACATCATCATTACCACGGATAACCTTAGCATCGACTCCAATAAAATTGAAAAGAACAAAGTGTTCATCTTTTTCTTCAATGATTTCGTCATTCGCACTGTGATAATGATCATCATGCTTCACCTGAAAATCTAAACTCGCCAAATAGGTTTTACCATTCTGCAAGTTAAGATTAGGAGTTGCTTCACCACCAATGATGTTAACAATTTGCTCATTTGATGTATCGTTTTTATCAATTACGGTTAAAACTACCTTTTCTATTTCTTCATGTTCGTGAATATCCTCTGGAACTTCATCTCTTGAACATGAAAGAAGGATAAATGATGTAAATAAAACTGCTAGTATTTTGATGTATGTTTTCATTTTGAATAAGTATTATTGATTAAAAATTATATTTAAGAGTTATGATAAAATTTCTGCCAGGTTCGGGCATAAAATAGCGCAAACGGTTAAGATATTCTCGGTACTCTTTGTTAAAAATGTTGTTAATTCTGAAATTTACATTCAGGTTTTTAAAAATATCCGCTCCCACGGATGCGTTAAAAATGTTGTATGCGGCAGGTGTTGAACTGAAATCTACCTCACGGGAAATCTCTTGGTCATCTTCTATGAAATTAACCATTTGATTTCTGATAGGAAACCTTTTTTGCTTAAAAACATTCTCGTTTTCTAATCTCACATAGAAATTTCTGTCTGTGTTAAGATTAAATTCGAGAGCATTTCGCCACTGTGAAGGCATCATTAAGATAAGAGGCTCATGGTTTGAAAAGTCGTCACCTCGAAGCGTACTAAAACTAGATTTCCACTCCAAATTTTCCAGAATTTTAAGATGAAGATCTACATCTAAACCGAAAATTCTTGCTTTTATCTGCTGATAACCCCAAACCGGAAAAACACCTCTGTTGGTTGACTGAATGCCTACAGGAACTTGGTTGATAAAGCTGTCTGAAAACATCACGTAAGGATTTGCTTCTATTTCCAAGCCTTGGAGTATATTCAACTTTGCCATAATGGAAAGATTTGCATGATACAAGGTTTCTTTCTCGATGCTTAAATCCCCTTTCTCCATGATGGCTGCGGAATGGTGAAGTCCGTCCGCAAAGAGTTCTGCAGCATTGGGTGTTCTATCCGCTCTTGAAAAATTAAACTTTAAGTCGACATTTCTTAGCGGTTGATAGTTCAAACCAACATTCGCTGAAAAATTATGATAATCTAAAACAGGTCTCACCAAAACTCTGGAGTCGTGTTTTGAAATATAGAATTGCGGATAAGCATTCGCATATTTATCTTCCCATTCGGTTTCATCATAATATTTATAAGCATCAAATCGGCTAAAATCATATCTTGCTCCTACTTCCGCATTCAGTTTTGAGTTGAATTTATATTTAAAGACAGAGAAAATTCCCGCATCATATTTATAATAATCTGGAATTAAACGTCTGGCTTTGGTTGCAGGGTTAGGAAAATTATCCTGAAAGCTACCAGAAATACCGCTTTCCAAGCTCCAATTACCTCTTTCAATTTCATGAATAAGGCTTGCTGTATGGGTGAGTAGCCTTAAATCCATGGAAGGAAGTTCGTTTAACTCCCCTCTTCGGATATCAAATTCCTTTCTGCGATTGAGTTGGAAGCTGTACTGTACGCTTAGTTTTCCAAAATCTGCAAAGCGTTTGTAAGCTGCAATTTTTGCGATGTGGTGCTCCACATTTTGCTTTGGATTTTGGATATCATAGGAAAAGTCATCCAGAAAGTAAGGTTGACCAAACTGTGTGGCATAATAAAAGTCTTTTGGACTTCCCAAATGTGCACCTTTATAAATTCCGTACTCTTGAAAAATCCCACTGTAAAAAGCTTCAATACCTTGCATAAAACTGCGGTTACCCACCGAAAAATTAAATGAATTTACCTCTGCTCCTGTGTTTTGTAATGTGTGATGAGGAATATACTGGTCGCCCAGTTTTTTGTACGTTCCCCCCGTTTTCACAAACCACTGATTATCCCACGTTTTCATTGCATTGACAGAAAGTTCACCACCTCTACCGTTGGAGATTCCAGCAATTTTAAGACTTCCCATAATGGTGTCTTTTTTAGGGATAATTTGCGGTTCAAGAACGACAACGCCACCAACACCTTCGTTGCCATATTTAAGAGCTGATGCACCTTTTATAACGTCAATGTGCTCAAAATCATTTACATCAATGTTGGGTGCATGTTCTACACCCCACTCCTGTTCCGCCATTTTCACACCGTTGTTTAAAACAGATATTCTACTTCCATATAAGCCATGAATAACGGGTTTGGAAATATTGTTACCTGTTTTAAGTGCTGTTACACCCGAAATTTTTGACAATAAATTACCCAAATTTTCAGTGGAATTCCGCTCAATATCAGTTTTTTCGAGCGTTTTTACCACTATGGTGCTTTTGTTTTTATGACTTCCGTGGAGTGTTACGCTTTGAATTTCCTCGGTGTGATGTTCAAGATAAATGATTAAATCGAGATTACGATTCACATTCAGTTCTTCAGAATAATCATTACATTCAGGATGCTGTACCAATATGGTGTGCTTACCTGCTGTAATACCGTCCAAAGAAAATCTGCCTGTGCGATCTGACCTTACCTTTTTATTTCCGATAAGTATTTCTGCATTTTCAAGACTTGATTTATCATGAAAATCTAACACGACTCCCTGTACTTTAAAAGTGTTTTGAGCCGAAGTAAACGCCAATCCTAAAAAGATCAGCATAATGCTATATATCAATTTCATTTATAGATTGATTGATGAATTGTACTTTTTAAAAAAAGTCGTTAAATAATAACCACATTTTTACAATGAACACAGGTGTTCTAAAAAAATAATGGTTGTTGAAGTAGTTGAAAGAAAAGATACTTATTCACCGTCTGGAAATGCATCCACAGCAAAATGCTTGAATGACATTCAATTTAAAATAGACCGTAATAAAATATCTTGATTAAGAAACAGCTGGAGGACCCCGCAGCTGAAATGTGTATTTGGTTGAAGACCATATTTTCTCCTGAACATGAAAAACTTGCTCGGTTTCGGCATTATCTTTTTGAACAATAAAATGATAATCATCCGCAACAATATAAAAGCCTGTTGCCAAGAAATGACACGCTAAACAATCGCTGTGACTGGAGAATTTTTCAGTAGAGAATGATTTTTTTTCGACCTTGGTAATTGAAAAATCTACTTGATCTGAAGAATGAGAATGGAAAGCCTGTGAGAAAAGCGCAATAAGGTAAATTCCCAAAATAATTTGAGAAAAAAAATGCTTGCTTTTCCTTACATCTTTCCTTAGCATAATGCAAAAATACCAAAATTAATTTAATTGAGAACCTAAATACTCCCATTCTTGCAATGCAAGATCTAATTCTTCTTTTAGTTTATTATATCCTTCAAGTTTTTCCTCTGTTGGATTTTCTGATGCAAATTCGGCTTCACATTTCTCGATAGATAGTTCCAGTTCAGAGATTTTCTCTTCTACTTTTTTAAGTTTATTCTGAATTTGTTTTTGTTCTTTAGAAACGAAATTGGAAGTGTTATTTACAGGGATTTCTTCAACTTTTACTGGTTTTTTAACCTCAGTTACCACTTCCTCACCGTGCAGTTTTGCCTTTTCAGCAGAAATTTCTCGTATGCTTTCCTTCTGGCGGTATTCCAGATATTCATTAATGTCGCCCAAAAATTCTTTCATGCTTCCGTCTCGGAATTCAAAAATCTTATCACAAAGACCTTGTAAAAATTCCCTGTCGTGAGAAATAACAATCAGTGTTCCCTCAAATTTTTGAAGTGCCAGCTTGATAATCTCTTTAGACTGAATATCTAAGTGGTTGGTAGGCTCGTCCATGATAAGTGTATTGAAAGGACGAAGCAACAATTTACACAATGCCAAACGGTTTCTTTCTCCCCCTGAGAGCACTTTTGTTTTCTTCTGAACATCTTCACCCTGAAAAAGGAAAGACCCAAGTAAATCTCTTACCCTTGGGCGGGTTTCTTCTGTTGCAGAGTCTTCAGCTTCCTGTAAAACGGTTTTGTCAGGCGTTAACACCTCCTCCTGATTCTGAGCAAAATATCCGATATTTACATTGTGACCTAAAGTCCAGCTTCCTGAATAATCTTTAATATCTCCGGCTAAAATCTTCGCCAAGGTTGTTTTTCCCTGTCCGTTTTGTCCTAAAAGAGCAATTCTGTCTCCACGCTGAACAAAGAAATCAACATCGTCAAAAACCTGTTTATTCCCATACGCTTTACCCAGACGCTCTGCTTCAAAAATTACTTTACCCGGAACCACAGATTGTACGAAACGGATATTGAATTTTGAAACATCTTCGTTATCCACTTCAATACGCTCTATTTTGTCCAATTTCTTAATCAAAGACTGCGCAAATGATGCTTTTGTAGCACTCGCACGGAATTTATTGATGTTATCTTCCATCTGCTTGATTTCCGCATCCTGATTTTTCTTGGCCTGAATAAGTTTTTCACGACGCTCTTCACGCATCACCAAATATTTAGAATAATTGGCTTTATAATCGTCCACTTTTTTATTATTAACATCGAAGGTACGGTTACAAACAGCGGTCATAAACTGTTTATCGTGACTTACCAAAACTATAGAGCCTGGATAATCTTTTAGAAAATTCTCTAGCCAGATGATGGATTCCATATCCAAGTGGTTGGTAGGTTCATCCAGAAGCATTAAATCATTTTTCTGAAGCAGCAATTTTGCCAATTCTATACGCATTCTCCAGCCTCCAGAAAATTCATCGGTAATTTTATGAAAATCATCACTCTTAAAACCCAAACCAAAGAGCACTTTTTCTACATCTCCTTCAAGATTGTAAGCATCGTGATTCATGAGTAAATCATTAAGCTCAGTCATTCTATTGATGATATTGGTGTAGGCATCACTTTCGTAATCTGTACGCGTTGCCAGTTGGTGGTTAACCTCTTCCAGCTCGTTTTTCCACGCATTAATCTGTTCAAAAGCCTGCATCGTCTCATCCCAAACCGTTCTTCCCTTTACAAAATCTAAATCTTGCTTAAGAAATCCGATAGTAATGCTCCCTTCAGATACTACATTTCCTTCATAAAAAGTGATCTCACCTGAAAGAATTTTTAGCAGGGTTGATTTTCCTGCACCATTTTTCCCCACAAGACCCACTTTATCATCTTTTTTGATGGTAAAATTAACGTCTCTGAATAAATAATTCCCTGAATGATGTAAGCCTAAACCTTGAACCGAAAGCATAATGTGTAATTAAAATGAATGAATTTTTCGGGTGCAAAAATACGGAATTTATTCGGAGTATACCTTATGCTAAAAGTAGCAAGTATTTCAAAAATTTGAATGAGTATTGGCGAGATACCTAGTGGACTAATAATTACGCACCGTAATATGATAGCAGCTTTGTTCCTTTTCTTTGATGTAGTAAATACGACCCGCTTTTCTGTAATATTCTAGCACTTTTTCCAATGCTTTTTCCATTTTGGGATTGTATTTTACCACATCATTAAAACGGATGTAAGAAATATCGAAAGAATTGCCGTAGTTGTGGGAACTGATTCCCAATGATGCATTAGAATTAACTCTTCGCAGTCTGCACTGATCTTCTAATGTTCTTGTAATGGAAGATACTGTGAAAGTACTTCCCTTATTGTCTTTACTGAATTTTGCCCCCATTTTTTCCAACGTGGTTTTGGCTTTCACCATCAAATAAGGTCTGCTGTGGGTGAGTTTTTGAACTTTATAACCTTTACCCTTAGTTTTTACCTTAACAAGTTTTCCTTTATTATTAAGATTGGTAACGTTGGAGGTATTTTTAAGAAGTTTAATATTAAAACTTTTGGAAGCGTCGATGTGTGCTTTGTACAATGGTGTTGGCTGAACTTTTATAACTTCATTGAGGTCGTAACACGGTAGTTTTGATTTTTGAGCCGAGACAAAACGTAGCCCAGCAACATATAAAAACACTAAAAAAACCTTTTTCATCTAATAATATTAAAAACGGGAAAAACAAGAATCTATCTTCCATTCATTAACAGAAGCAAATTTAAAAAATTCTTTTTTATGGCTAATTGAGAGCACATTTTTGTGTTTTAAGAATTATAAATTTTATGTTCTAAATGCAGAAACTCAACAAATTTCGATGAATATTTTTCATTAGAATCAATAAAAAATAGATTTATGTTTAACTTATGAATTGAAAAATATTATAAATTTGATACAACATTTAAAATATTAAACTATGGCAAAAAAACTATTCGCTGAGTTTTTCGGCACATTTTGGCTGGTATTTGGAGGATGTGGAAGTGCAATTTTCGCATCGCAGATAGCTCCTGCTTCTAACGGACAAATAGGGATTCTATTATTAGGGGTGGCATTGGCTTTCGGACTTACGGTACTCACCATGGCGTATGCAGTAGGACATATTTCTGGGGGACATTTTAATCCTGCTGTATCTATAGGTCTATTGGCTGGAGGTAGATTTTCGGGAAAAGAGTTTATACCTTACGTTGTGGCGCAATGTTTTGGTGCACTAGGCGCCGCTGGAGCTTTGTATATTATTAATGGAGGAACGGGCGGTGATTCGCCTGGAGCTTTTGCAAGTAATTTTTACGATTCTGCAGTTTATTTCGGAAAAAGCTATTCCCTACAAGCGGCTTTTCTCACAGAGTTTTTACTTACTGCGTTTTTCTTAATCGTAATAATGGGTACAACGGATAGATTCGCCAATGGAAAGTTCGCAGGTATTGCCATTGGATTGTGTTTAACTTTGATACATTTAATTTCCATTCCTATAACCAATACATCTGTGAATCCTGCACGATCTTTATCGCAAGCTGTTTTTGTGGGTGGTGGAGCTTTAAATCAGCTTTGGTTGTTCTGGGTAGCGCCATTGTTAGGAGGTACCGTAGGAGGTTTGATATATAAATTTTTGTTACAAAGAACAGATGATGAAGTAATCGCTTAAAAACTGAAGTTATTATATAATTCTAAATTCCGACTTTCATGGTCGGGATTTTTTTTTATTCTCTTCGAAGTATGAATTCTTAAATATCAATTCTTCGGTTTGACCTTTTAATTGAAATTTTTTAAAGAGAAGATTACGGGCTAAAATCCGCATAAATTGGTCTTTATCCACCATTTTCCAGTAAGAATCCTGATGTATAGTCTTGGGTTTTCGGATGGTGTAAAATTCAGTCTTCCAAGAGTCCACATTATGGTAAAACTCGATGATGCCACAATGTTCAGGAATTTTAGAATGATCGATCATGCCCATGGGCAATAAAAAGCTAAAATGATTGCAGATATAATCTCCTGAAGTAATTTTATCATGTTTTAAGCACTTCTCACCAGTCTGTGGGTGTACGAAACATTTTTTAAAATCGTTGTTGAAATCATTCTTGCTGAACTTAATTTCAATCTCATGCGAAAAGCCAGATTGATTAACTACCAAAAGATCCGTTTCCCAATTGTAATGAAAATGGTTGGTTAAAATGAGGTGCTCATTAAAATCACAAAACTGTGAGGTGTAAGCATGAATAAGTTCTTCAATCTTGATCATGATAAAAATTTAAGAAACCAAGAGGCTGCAACCCCGAATATCGGAATGGTCTATTCTTCCCAAAATTTGAAATTTATTGTGATATAAGTCGTTCAAATTTTCTTTTTCTAAAACATGAAAACGTCCCAAATCCTGAGTGGCAATGAATGCACAGGAATGTTGATTGGCAAGGTCTATGATATTAACAGCACCCGTTTTTCCCTCTTTCTCAAAGCTGAACGGATCCTCTAAATTTCTTATTAACACGCACATCCAATTGGGACAGAAATATTCATTATTACCTAATGAGTATGCCTGTGAAAGCAGTTCTGTCATTGAATATTCAGAAAATATTCTATCTGTTTTAAAGCCTTTTCGAAGGATTTTTAGAAGTTCATCCTTTGTCATTTCCTCTTTGCGTCCTTTCATGCCGCCAGTTTCTATAATAGTAAGACTCTGGGAAGGAGAAATGCTGAACTGTAAGACATCCAACGAATCCAAAAAGTCTAAAAGTGCAAATGAAACTCCAAACAGAATTACTTTTTTATCGCCTAATTTTTGTAATAATTCAAATACATCCTGATGATTGTAGAGAAAATATCCGTTTTCTGGCTTGTCGGATTTTTTCATTAAATAATCAATCATATAAATAAGTGAGGAGTGTGGATTTTCGGAATAGTTGGGTAATAATCCCAGAAAAATAAAATCTTCAGGTCTTCCTATAAATTGCTCAAAACTTCTGTAAATACTTTGCTCATACAAATTAAAATCTGCAATCCAATGTTTTGATCTTGTTGTTTGTGTGGTACCCGAGCTTTGAAAATAATGATTAGTCGCTAGTCTTTTATCTAATATAAGGTGATTTTTAAACATTTCGATGGGCAGAAAAGGAATGTCTTGCACTTGTTGTACGGATTGTGAATCAATTTTAAGATAATCTACAAATTTCTGATATACCTCCACATTTTCATACTGATGACGAAATGTTTCTATACATGCTGTTCTAAAATCCTCCTCCGTTTTTATATCGAAAATATTCATTTTTTATTCTTCGAAAGTTTTCAATTCAAATTTATTTCCATCGTACACGCCATAGGTAAAATAAGAAATCCAGTCGCCCAGATTAATATGTTGGGCGTGTTTTTCATTAATATTCAGATCAATAACCATCGGCAAATGACGGTGGCCATAGATGAAATATTGAATATTTTCTGATTTTAATTTTTCTTTTGAATAGATGATTAAAAACTCCTTTTCCTCACCCAAAAATTGCTTATCCTCCTCACCCGAAATCATTTTATTCTTAGTGGACATATAAATTGCAATTCTCATCGCGATATCAGGATGCAGCCATTTAAAAAACCACTGTGCCAAAGGATTGGTGAAAAGTTTCTTCATTCGCTTATAACCTGTATCTCCCGGACCCAAACCATCGCCATGCGCTAAGAGAAAATGTTTACCTCCAATTTCATAATATTTTTTTTCAAAGTAAACGGGAATTCCCAGTTCTTCTTTAAAGTAATTTTTCATCCACAAATCGTGGTTTCCTACAAAAAAGTAAATTTCAATTCCCGAATCTTTCAACTCCGCAATTTTTCCTAAAACACGAATAAAACCTTTGGGAACCACATGTTTCCACTCATGCCAAAAATCAAACAAATCACCCATTAAAAAGAGAACCTGAGCGTCTTTTTTAATTATATCCAACCAATGGATAAATTTTTCTTCCCGCTTTTTACTTTCTGCAGGATTGGGTGCGCCAAAATGCTGATCTGAGGCGAAATATGCTTTCTTCCCTGATTGTAGATTAATATTTGTCATTGAAGTTTCAAGTTCAAAATTGAAATTTCTAGTTACAGTATAATTGAATTTTACTGAATTCTAGTTATCTTCTGCGAACCATTCTCCATAAGAGTTTTCCGTCTCATGAAGTTTAAGATAGGCTAAAGAAACATTCTCTGGAAGTTTTGCTTTTATCTTCGCTGCAATAGCATAAAGCATATTTTCGCAAGTAGGCTGAAATGTACAATAGATAACCTTGTGTCCCTGCTTCTCCAAACTATCACCCAGCTCCTGATGTGGCGATAATGCATTCACCAAAACCGCATGATCCCAAATATCCACAATTTCTTCCTTTACAATTTTTTTGATATCACCAAAATCTACTACCATCCCATTTTTAGGATTTTCTAAATTGTTGATGGGCTTTCCCTTTACAGTAACAAATAATTTGTAGGAATGACCATGCATATTTTTGCATTTTCCATCGTAATTGTAGAGAACGTGAGCGGTTTCGAATGTAAATATTTTGGTAACTCGTATCATCTTGCAAAGATAAGTATTTTTTAAAAGTATGCAGGGTAAGGTTTATTGGGTGAAGGAGTTTGGTTAAGTTTCTTTTTAATTAAAATTCGTTGGTGGCGGCGGCGAAGCCGCCGCCACCAAAATTTTATTCACACAATAATTAATTTACCATTAATTTTTATTAACTTCCTATTGAAAACACCTGCCATGAATTTATTTGATCTTTTATTTCCTAATCGTTGTTTACATTGCAACATAATTATAGATCATAATGAAATTATTTGTGAAAGCTGTTTCTCACACGTGCATTTCAGTCATTTCGGTTACAATGAAAATAACATCTTAAAGCAGAAATGCAATATGCTTTTTCCCATTGAAAACGCTTTTGCTTTAATGGTTTTTGAAAAGGAAAGTTTAAGCCGGGAAATTATTCATCAACTTAAATATAAAAAAAGAAAAAAAGTAGGCAGAATACTTGCCGACTGGACAATTGAGAATTTAACTTTTAGAAGTAACAAGCCAGATTTGATTGTAACTGTACCGCTGCATCCTAAGAAAGAAAAAGAGCGAGGTTATAATCAGTTGCATCTATACGCCAATACCCTTTCAAAACATTATAATATTCCTTGCAATCATCAATATTTACAAAGAAACTTTTACGCAAAGGCTCAAGCATTAAAAAATAAACAAAACAGAGCTCAAACACAGAATCTATTTTCGGTAACACAAACCTATAATGAAACGCATTTTTTACTCATAGACGATGTTTACACAACTGGAAATACAATTTCTACACTTGCCTGGGAAATACTCCATTCCGGGAAAAACAACAAAGTGAGCATTTTGGTAATGGCGATGGACTAATTGTCGGTATTGATTGCAATAGCTTATCTTTGAGAAAATAACTTCATATGCAATTGAGTGATATTCTCCGTCAGCAAAAACAATTTTTCAATTCTCACAAAACAAAAGATATTGGTTTCAGAAAGCAACAATTAAAAAAGTTGAAAGAAGTTATAAAGCGGAATGAAAAAAATCTCAGCGAAGCCGTTTACAGGGATTTTGGCAAGTCTGAATTTGATACTTTTACCACTGAGCTTTCAATGATCTATACTGAAATTGATTATTTCTTAAAAAATCTTCATAAACTCTCTAAGCCCAAATCTGTTCGTATAAATCTCGTCAATTTTCCTGGAAAATCAAAGATATACCATGAGCCACTTGGCAACATTTTAGTGATTGGTGCTTGGAATTATCCTATTCAACTTTCTATTCTACCAGCCGTGGGAGCTTTGGCAGCAGGAAACACCTGTATTATAAAACCGAGTGAAATGGCTATTCATACTTCAAATTGCATCGCAGAAATAATTAATGAAAATTTTGAACCTCATTATCTCGCAGTGGTGGAAGGAGGTATAGAAGAAACTACGGAACTCCTCAATCAGCGATTTGATAAAATATTCTTTACTGGAAGCACAAAAGTCGGTAAGATAGTATATGAAGCTGCTGCCAAACATTTAACACCTGTTACATTGGAATTGGGCGGGAAATCTCCTTGCATCGTATCGAAATCAGCAGATTTGGAAGTAGCTGCAAAACGAATTGTCTGGGGAAAATTTTTAAATGCAGGACAAACATGTGTGGCACCCGATTATTTATTGGTTGATGACACGATAGCTCAAGAATTGATTGACATGCTCATCCAGCAAATAAAAAACAATAACTATCAACCCGAGAGCGATCATTATACAAAAATTATCAACAGAAAAAATTTTGATAGACTGAAATCTCTAATTGAAAATGAGCTTATCATTTATGGTGGAAAAACAATCCCTAATCAATTATTTATAGAACCCACCTTACTTTACCCAGCCAATTGGGATATAAAGGCTATGCAGGAAGAAATTTTCGGACCTATTCTTCCCATCTTAACATATTCAGCATTTGGTGGAGCGTTAGAATCAATACAGCAACAGGAAAAGCCACTTTCGGCATATTTATTTTCCAGTGATTCCGAAGAAATAAATGAATTTTGCAACAATATTTCTTTTGGCGGCGGCTGCGTTAATGATGTGGTAATGCATTTAACGAATGATAGACTGCCTTTTGGAGGGGTTGGAAACTCTGGTGTAGGAAATTACCATGGAAAGTTTAGTTTTGAGACTTTTTCACATCAAAAATCCATTCTTAAAAAAAGCAATTGGGGAGAACCCAATATTAAATATCCACCCTATTCCACAGGAAAACTCAATATCATCAAAAAATTTCTATAAAAAAAACCGATATTATTATCGGTTTTTTGTTTTATGATTTTGGTATCCACGAATTAAAAAATTGCTTTACTTTATCAATTCCGTAGCCTTTTCCATCTTCCAGTACTGCACTATCCTGTACATGAATCATTTTTCCATTTTTATCTAAAACAATAAAAACGGGATAGCCAAATTTTTCACCTGGGTTGCCATATTGTGCAAAAACTTTTTCGTTTTTGTTATCTGGCGACCAGTTTAAATGGTAATATAGGTAATTAGCATCAACAATGCCTTTCAACTCTGGTGTTGTTTCTACAAAATTGTTAAATCGTAAACACCATATGCACCAATTTCCACCAGCTTGTAAAATAATATTTTTATTCTCTTTCTTCGCTTTTGCGATTAAGTTATTGATATCTTTTTGTGCATCAGCCTTGGAATCATAAGGCTTCGGAAGCTTTGCTTTTTCCTCCAGCGCTTTCTTTTTTGCTTCTGCTTCTGCAGTTGCTACTGGAGCTTGTTGGGCATGTAATGTTTCCAATCCTCCTACTGCAAACAATAATCCTATTATATAAATGGTCTTTTTCATATTTAAAATAAAAATTAAAGTTAGATTAATTTTTACAAATATGAAACCATAATTGTTATTATCCGTAAATTTGCATGTTTTATGAATTTCCTAATCAACATTATATTACTCGTTTCAAAGTTGCCGTTAAAAGTTCTTTACTTTTTTTCGGATATCATTTTTTTTATGAATTATTATGTTGTGGGATACCGTAAAAAAGTCATCACAGAAAATATTACCAATTCTTTTCCTCACAAATCAAAGGAAGAAATTGAAAAAATCGTTAAGGCCTTTTATCTTAATTTTTCAGATTATTTAGTAGAAACTGTAAAATCGTTTACGATTTCCGAAACGGAGTCACGCGTGAGAATGCAGCACATTAATCAGGATGTTTTTCATGAAGCAAAACGAGAAGGTAAAAATGTGATTATGCTTGCGGGACACGTTTTCAACTGGGAATGGATCAACGCTTTTGCCAAGGTAATTCCTCAAGAACACTGTCATCCTGTCTACAGAAAAGTAAACAGTGAATTTTGGGAAAGTCAGATTAAGAAAATTAGAAACCGTTTTGGTAATGAAGCCTTGGAAGCCAATGAAGTAATTCGCCATATTTTTAGAAATAAAAATGATGGAAATTCAGCTTATATGTTTGTAGCCGACCAAACGCCGCATCATGTATATATTGATTATGGCTTGAAGTTTTTGAACCAAGACACGCCCGCATTTATAGGATACGACAAGTTGGCAACGAGGATGGATTTAGCATTCATCTATTGTGAAATGAAAAAGGTAAAACGGGGTTTTTATCAGGTAAACTACCACAGAATTTATCCTGAAGGTGAAAAATTTGAAGATTTTGAAGTGGTGAAAAAATTTCATAAACTACTTGAGAATACGCTTCATAAAAGACCAGATAATTATCTTTGGTCGCACAGGAAATGGAAATACCAAAACTCCATAAAACATTTAGATACGGTACAAAATGAGTTTTAAAGATACTGCTATTGTTCTCTTGAATTGGAACGGACAAAAATGGTTGGAAAAGTTTCTTCCCTCGGTTGTTCAGTATTCGGATGATGCCAAAGTTTACGTAATTGATAACGCTTCCACCGATTCTTCGGTTAATTATTTACAACAAAACTTTCCTGATGTTGAAATTATCAAAAACTACGAAAATTATGGTTTTGCTGGTGGGTATAACGAAGGTTTGAAGAAAATTAATGCTAAATATTATTGTCTTCTGAACACTGATGTAGAGGTAAGCCCCAATTGGTTGCACCCTGTAATATCATTGCTAGATTCGAACCCGAAAATTGCAGCGGTTCAACCCAAAATATTATCTTACACCGACAAGAAAAAATTTGAATTTGCAGGTGCTGCCGGTGGATTGATTGACAATTTAGGATATCCCTATTGTAGAGGTCGTATTTTTGATGATGTTGAAGAAGATCATGGACAGTATAACGATGAAGCAGAAATTTTTTGGGCTTCTGGATGTTGTCTTTTTGTGAGAGCAAAAAGTTTCTGGGAGCAAAATGGTTTCGACGCTCGGTTTTTTGCCCATCAGGAAGAAATTGACCTTTGTTGGAGGTTCATTAATGCAGGAAAAAAAATATATTATACTGGTAAGTCTACAGTTTATCACGTTGGAGGTGGAACTTTAGACAAACAAAATGCTCAAAAAACCTATTTAAACATTAGAAATAATCTCTCAATGTTGCTTAAAAATTTACCATTTCCAAAATTAATATGGTTGATTTTCTTCCGACTTTGTTTAGATGGTGTTGCTGGATTGTATTTTGGTTTTAAAAATGGATTTTCACATCTGTGGGCAGTGGTTCGCGCACATTTTGGCTTCTACGGACAAGCCGCTGGAACTTGGAAGCTTAGACAGAAAAATCAAAAAGAAGATTATTATCAAACAAAATGGCTAATTTTCAAGCATTTTTTGAAGTGAGGTTTGAGTTTACAGCTTTTAGTTTCCTTGTTACTTGAAAGTAATTTAACAAAATTTAATTTCTAATTCTAATTTCTAACTTCTAATTTCTAACTTCTAATTTCTAACTTCTAAAAAAATGGATTTCGTTGCACTGGATTTTGAAACTGCTACACATGAGAAGAATTCTGCTTGTGAGCTGGGACTGTGCATCGTAGAAAATTCTGAAATTGTTGCTACAAAAACATGGCTTATTAAACCTCCAAGCTTTCCTTATTTCAATAAATACAATATTGCTGTACATGGTATAGAGCCAGAAGAAGTGAAAGATTCGCCCACTTTTGATGAGATTTGGTATGAGGTGGAAGATTTAATGTATGGAAATTTAATGATTGCGCACAATGCCAGTTTTGATGCCGGAGTCTTACGGGGTTGTTTGGAATATTATGGTTTATTCACTCCAAGAATCAATTACCTATGCAGCATTCAACTCGCCAAAAAATCTTGGAAACTTCCTAAATATGGATTGAAAAGCCTCGCAGAATATCATGACATACAGTTCAAGCACCACAGAGCTGGTGATGATGCCGAAGCTTGTGCAAAAATATCTCTATTGGCTTTTGAAAGACTATTGTTGACGCAAAATGAGGAATTGGAAGAACCTTTTTTAAAAAGATATATTAAAAAATTGTAATTGCTACTTCACCAATAATCCTTATTACAATTCAAATTAGTTGCTTAAAACCTCAGAAACAAGATTAAATTTAGGGATATCAATTTCGAAATCTTCATTGGTATCTAGGTTTCTCACTAAATATTTTCCAGTCATATTTCCCACGCCTGAACGAAGCATCACATTAGAAAAATAAGTAAAATGTTCTGTTGATAATATCTCCGGTGTCAAACCAATAACACCATCGCCTACCACCTCCGTGTATCCGAAACCAGTATCAAAAATCAACCATTTTCTCTTGAGAATTTTAATAGGAAAATCTCCCACATTTTCTATGGTAATATAATATTTAAAAACATATCTGTTCTCAGACGGATAACTGTTTTTAGGATCGTATTCGGGAACTACGGAAACCTTGATGTTGGATGTGATTTTAGAGAACATTTTAATAGTTTTATTTCATAGATACAAAAATCTCGCCTTTTTTACGAAGGCGAGATTTTGTTATTATTATTGGGTGTTGATTAAAGTCCTAAACCTTTTCTTTCGTCACCTCCCATTAAAATTCCAACTGGATCGTCGATACCTTCTTTTACTGCCACTAGGAATCCTACAGATTCTCTACCATCAATAATCCTATGGTCATAAGACATTGCTACATACATCATAGGGCGAATGACAACCTGTCCGTCCACCGCAACTGGTCTTTGAATAATGTTGTGCATTCCCAAGATTGCAGATTGTGGTGGGTTGATAATTGGCGTTGATAACATCGATCCGAACACACCACCATTGGTGATTGTGAAAGTACCACCCGTCATTTCATCAACTGTAATTTTACCGTCTCTTACTTTGTCAGCAAGAGTTTTAATATTCATTTCAACACCACTGAAAGACATGTTTTCAGCATTTCTCAATACTGGCACCATCAAACCTTTTGGTCCTGAAACTGCAATAGAAATATCGCAGAAATCATAGTTAATTTTATAATCTCCATCGATTGAAGCATTTACATCTGGATACATTTGTAAAGCTCTGGTAACCGCTTTCGTGAAGAAAGACATGAAACCTAAGCCAACACCATGTTTAGCAGCAAACTCTTCTTTATATTGTTTTCTCAATCTGAAAATTTCAGACATATCCACTTCGTTGAAAGTAGTAAGCATCGCAGTTTCGTTCTTTACAGAAACCAATCTTTGTGCTAATTTTCTTCTTAAAACAGAAAGTTTTGTCGTTGTGGTGTTTCTATCTCCACCTGCAGGAGCACTTCCCATTGCTGGAACAGCAGCTAGTTCTGCATCAGTTTTAGTGATTCTACCATCTTTACCAGTACCTTGAACCTGAGAAGCTTCCACTCCTTTCTCGTCTAAGATTTTCTTTGCAGCTGGTGACGGAGTTCCCGTAGCATAAGTTGCAGCAGGTTGAGCGGCAGGTTTTGGAGCTTCAGTTTTTGAAGGCTCAGCAGCTTTTGGAGCTTCTTCCTCTTTTTTAGCTTCAGCTGCTGGAGCAGCAGCACCCTCTGGTTTTGCAGCATCCATATCAATTAAACAAACTACCTGACCTACTTGTACCACCTCACCTTCTTCCGCTTTTAAAGTGATGATACCACTTTGTTCTGCAGGAAGTTCAAGCGTTGCTTTATCGGAATCTACTTCAGCAATTGGCTGATCTTTTTCAACGTAGTCACCGTCTTTTACAAGCCATGTTGCAATTTCCACTTCTGTGATGGATTCGCCCGGTGAAGGAACTTTCATTTCTAAAACTGACATATTATTGAGTATTTTTTATTTTTAAATTGTTGATTATTTGTGTTTAAGCAGTTACTGGTCTTTCCGCAGGAGCATCATCTCTATCGAAAACATGGTTGATAACTGCATTTTGTTTCTTTTCGAACATTTTATGACTTCCCGGGGCTGGTGCTCCACTTGGTACTGGAGAAATTACCTGAATGCCAGTATCTCTGAAGTTTCTAAGAATATAGCTCCACGCACCCATATTTTCTGGTTCTTCCTGAGCCCATACTAATGAAGTTCTGTTGCTGTACTTTTCGAAAATTTCATTGATTTTATCCATGCTTAAAGGATACAATTGCTCCAATCTTACCAATGCAATATTTTCGCAGTTTAGCTCCTCTTTCTTAGCCAATAATTCATAGTATAATTTACCTGAACAAAGCACCAATTTCTCTATTTTCTTAGGATCAGCAGTAGGATCGTCTAAAACAGGTTGGAAACTTCCGTTGGCAAAATCCTCAAGTGGAGACACTACTTTTGGATGTCTCAATAAAGATTTTGGGGTCATGATCACCAACGGCTTTCTGAAATTCCATTTCATTTGTCTTCTTAACAAATGGAAATAGTTGGCAGGAGAAGTAATATTAGCCACCACCATGTTATCGTTTGCACAAAGCGTTAAGAATCTCTCTAATCTTGCTGAAGAGTGTTCTGCACCTTGTCCTTCGGAGCCGTGAGGTAACATCATCACCAAACCGTCCTGAATTTTCCATTTTTCTTCGGCAGCCACCAAATACTGATCGATGATGATTTGTGCACCATTCATAAAGTCACCAAACTGTGCTTCCCAAATGGTTAAAGTATTAGGTGAGGCCATAGCGTAACCATAATCGAAACCTAAAACTCCGTATTCTGAAAGGTGTGAATTATAAATATCAAATCTTGATTCGGAAACATGTCTCAAAGGAATGTATTCTTCTTCAGTATCTTCAGTTTTTACAACCGCATGACGGTGAGAGAAAGTTCCTCTTTCTACATCTTCACCCGAAATTCTTACATTTTTACCTTCTACAAGTAGCGTTGCATACGCCAACCACTCTGCCATTGCCCAATCTAATGAATTGGCATCAACCATTTTAACACGGTTTTCGAAAAGGCGGGTAATTTTATTTAAGAATTTTTTATCTGCTGGAAGGGTGGACATTTTTATGGCCAATTCTTTCAGCTGCGTTAAATCGAATTTTGTATCTACTGGTAATAAAATATCACCCGTGTTTGCGTTCGGGAAATCTTTCCAATCGTCTTCCATGAAAAGATCCATTGCGTTTCTTTCAATGCCCTTAGACTCGTCAAAGTCTTTATCTAGAAGTGTTTTGAAATCGGTTTCCATTTTCTTAAGAACCTCATCAGAAACAATACCTTCCTTAATTAATTTCTCTTTATAAATTTCTCTCGGATTAGGATGTTTAGAGATGGCTTTATAAAGATTAGGTTGTGTAAATCTTGGCTCATCACCTTCGTTATGACCGTATTTTCTATAACCTAATAAATCGATATATACATCTTTACCAAACTGTGCTCTGAAATCTGCTGCAAAATGAATGGCATTCACCACAGCTTCCACATCGTCTGCATTTACATGCATTACAGGAGATTCTGTTACTTTTGCAATATCTGTACAATAAGTTGAAGATCTTGCGTCTAAATAATTGGTGGTAAATGAAACCTGATTATTGACAACAATATGTACCGTTCCACCAGTTCTATAACCTTCTAAAGTCATCATCTGAGCCACTTCATACACGATTCCTTGTCCAGCAACGGCACCATCACCGTGGATAATGATTGGTAGAACTTTTTTGAAATCTTTATATTTATCATCTACTTTCGCACGGCAAATACCTTCTACTAAAGCAGCAACAGTTTCTAAGTGAGATGGGTTGGGAACCAAATTGATGTGAACTTCTTCACCAGAAGCTGTATGAATTACTTTTGAAGCACCCAAGTGATATTTTACGTCTCCAGAAGAAATGTTTTCTTCAAACTCTTTCCCTTCAAATTCGGAGAAAATCTGCTTGTAAGACTTCCCGAAAATATTGGTAAGAACGTTTAATCGTCCTCTGTGCGCCATTCCCAAAACTACTTCATCTACTCCCAACTGAGAAGATCTTGTGATGAGTTGATCCAAAGCAGGAATTAAAGATTCGCCTCCTTCCAAAGAGAATCTCTTTTGACCAACAAACTTCGTGTGAAGATAGTTTTCAAAAGCTACAGCCTGATTTAATTTAAGTAAAATCTCTGTTTTCTCTGTTTCTGAAAGGTTAGCATGGTTGTTATTTTGCTGCAACCACTTGATGATGAATTCTTTTTCTTCAACATTGTTAATGTGCATGTATTCTACACCTACAGACTCGCAATAAACTGTTTTAAGTTTGGTAACGATATCCTGTAAAGTAGCAGGCCCGCTCATGCCAATTTGTATAGCGGAATCGAATTTTGTATTAAGATCTGCGGAAGAAAGTCCGAAGTTTTCTATATCCAAAGTAGGTTTATAGTTTCTTCTTTCGCGAACTGGATTTGTTTTGGTAAACAAATGCCCTCTTGTACGGTACGCCTCAATAAGGTTTACCACCATAAATTCTTTTTTGATATGGTCTGGAACAGCACCGTTAGAAGCCGCCTGGGTCATTTGTTGTACGGGTGCAGAAGTATTTGCTGTATACACAACATCTTCATCTGCATAGTTTTCCAACGCAAAATCAAAACCTTGAAAGAAGGCTTTCCATGAAGGTTCTAGGGAATCGGGATACTTTAAATACTGTTGATACAAGTCCTCAATTAACTGAGAATGAGCTGCGTTTAGGAATGAAAATCTGTCCATTATTACAGTTTATCTATTAATAATATATGTTAGTAAATTTAATCTTCAAATGTAATAAAAAAAACCGATTCAAAAGGGACGAATTGATTAAAAATAACTATCAAAGTAATTGCCTTGTCTCTACTTAAAAACTGGTAAAGATAGCTTCATAACCACCTCACCATCTTCTGAAGGTGACTCTAAAAAGGTTTGCTGAAGATCACCATTTCGCATCTCGTCTTTTTTAGCTTTTTGAAGAAGTTGCTGTATAGCTTTTACGCGGTTCGCATACTGTCCTTTATAGTACATCACGTACATTTCCGCACCATTTACGGTTCTGAAACTAAAATTGTTATCTGAAACTCCTACCCTCTTAGAGATAGGAACTCCCATGAAATAAGAAACCTCTTTATCTTTATAATTATCAGCATCGGTAATAAGAATTGGGTAGCCAAACTCATCATCAGATTTTCCCAGATCCATGTGTACAAAGTTGAAAACTTTATTGTAGTTCATGACCACATTTCTTACCAAAGCATCTTTTTTGTTGGATGTGCTTACATTAATACCCAGCAAAAGTTGACCTTCCTCTTTTTCTATCATTAGAGTATCATATTTGATGCTGGAAGCAAGGTTGGCTTTGGCTACTTTATTGCTCATCACATTTTTAAGATTCACCATGCTTTTATCAATATTTTCCACAAAGCGATCTTCTGTCCAAAGATTTTCTGCCCGCTTCCAAACATTGAGTTTCGGAGTGTGAATCATCCATGTAATTTTGGTTTTCTGTTCTCCTGCAGGTACAAATTTAATATCAATTAGAGATGGATTTTCGTTCTCAGATTCGAAAAGTTGATACCGCAAACTTTTTAGAGGATTTTCGTAGCGGATGAAAAGTTCACCATTTTTATCGGTTACCTTGTCGTTGTAACTCATGCTACTGCCCTGACCTTCATACGGCTGATAAAAATCTATATGCATTGTTTTAGAACTCGAAAAGTAATTGTTCCAGCGGCTGAAATTCTGCAAATTATTGAACTGCGAAAAAACCTCATTAAGGGGATAATCTATTTCTTTTTCGACTTTAAAATCTTTGCTTTCATCTACGAAATAATACATAGAAGCGGCGTAAGCTCCTACCAAAACAGCTGCAATAATGACGAAAAATTTCACGAAACGCATATCGCAAAAGTACTATAAATAAAAAAAACTAACAACACTGTCTAGGTAAATGAATGCTGCCCTATTAGAGATAAAATATTATTTTATTTCAAAGTTTCAGACGTGAAAGAGAGTTTATTAATAACCGACGAGTGTTCCTGGAGGAATTACTGCACCTTTTTTCACTACAATAATTCCATCTTGTACGGAATAGGTGGGAAAATCTCCATCACTGAGATGTTTACCTCCAATAATCCTCACATTATCACCTATTTTACAGTTTTTATCGAGAATAGCGTGGTCTATATAACAAAATTTACCTACTCCCATATTGGGGTGTCCCTTCTTGTCATTCTGCATAATTTCTGCAGTATCCTGATAAAAATCTGCACCCATGATATAGGAATTAACGATGGTACTGCCTTTATCAATACGCGTTCTGTTGCCGATGATGGAATTTTCAATCTTATCAGCCATGATGATACATCCGTCACCGAATAAAGCTTTGCTCACATAAGAACCATTGACCTTGGATGGAGGCAGCATTCTCGCTCTAGTATAAATAGGATTTTCCGAAAAGAGATTGAACTGAGGCAAATCCTGACACAAATCGAGATTGGCTTCGTAGAACGATTCGATGGTACCAATATCCGTCCAGTAACCGTCGTATTGAAAACTTAATATTTTATAATTGGTAATGGCATTTGGAATGATGTCTTTTCCAAAATCGTCTCCTGCACCTTCGTCAAACATTTTCTTCAGGATATTTCTTGAAAAAATATAAATACCCATAGAAGCTAGATATTCCTTACCCTTTAATTTATTGAGATCTGAAACTTCAGATTGAAGACCACTTAAAACATCCATGCCTGGTTTTTCCACAAAAGAAGTGATGTTACCCTCGTCATCTGCTTTTAAAATTCCAAAACCTGTTGCGTCTTTGGCTTTTACAGGGATTGTGGCAACGGTGATATCACCATCATTATCGATGTGGTAATCAAGCATTTCATTAAAATCCATTTGATAAAGCTGGTCGCCAGAGAGGATTAAGATATAATCATATTCGTATTTTTCAAGATGTTTCATGGATTGGCGCACTGCGTCTGCTGTACCCTGATACCAAGAATCGTCACCAATATTTTGTTCCGCAGCAAGTATATCTACAAAACCTTTGCTGAAAATATCGAAATGATAAGAATTTTTGATGTGTGCATTTAATGAAGCGGAATTAAACTGAGTGAGCACCAGAATTTTATTAAAACCCGAGTTCAAACAATTGGAAATAGGAATATCCACCAATCTGTATTTTCCGGCAATAGGTACCGCAGGTTTAGATCTGGATTGTGTTAATGGAAATAGTCTTGTCCCTCTACCACCTCCTAAAACTATGGAGATAACATTACGCCTCATAAATATTTGTGTTTGGTGTTTCTAATTTAGTATTTATTTCTGATTTATTGCTTATAAAGATCAATATATTTTACTGCAGAATTTTCCCATGCAAAATCAAACTTCATATTTTCCATTACCAATTTTTCCATGACTTCTTTTTGTTCGTAAATATCCATGGCTCTGTCGATGGCGTGAACGATATCATCAACTCCAACATTGGTAAAATTAATACCGGCACCGCCCGATGAAATATCTTTTACGGTATCTTTCAAACCACCTGTATAACTCACCACGGGTACTGTTCCGTAGCGCATTGCATACATTTGATTAAGTCCGCAGGGTTCTACACGAGAAGGCATCAAAAGAAAATCTGCCGAAGCATACATTTTATGCGATAAATGCTCTTTGTAGCCTACATCCAAAGCAAAGTTTTCATATATATAGTTCAGCTCCTGAAGTTTGCTTTCTATATAATCATTGCCCGACCCGAGAACCATAATATTGAGTCTACCTGAGTTCTCTTTAATGGCTTTCCAGATCACATCAGGCAACAGATCTGCTCCTTTTTCGGTAGCGAATCGACCTATAAATATGAATAGTGGCAAATTAGGTTTCAGCTGGTATTGAGAACAGACAAGCTCCTTCCCCTGTTTTTTACCTTTTAAGGCTGTTTCAATGTCATAATTGGCATCTAACATGGGATCTGTTTTGGGGTTCCAAACTTCGGTATCGATACCATTGATGATTCCATAAGCTTTTGCGAATTCTGTCCGAACCAAACTTTCCAATCCTCTGAAAGAGTGAAAAAGTTCATCTAAATATCCTTGCGAAACCGTTGTAAAGGCGTGGGCGCATTTAATGAGACATGCTAAAGGATTGATGTATCCATTCCAATCCAACAAACCCCATTTATTTTTATCATAATCAGGGAAATATTGAGCCATCTTCCAATCCATAATGCCTTGATATTCTCCATTGTGAATAGTTCCTATGGTTTTCACACCTTTTAAGAACTGATATTCGGGACAATTTTCAATCATAAATGGTACTAAACCTGTATGATAATCGTGACAATGCAACACATCTGGACGAATTTTTTCTTTTGTTAACCATGATAAAACACTCATCTGAAAGGCTAAAAACTGAAAATTTTCATCCTGATAACCGTAAGGATTATCGCGATCCAAAAGACCTGGAACTTTCACCAAATAAAGATCAAAACCCAGCTCCCTCGTGGTTTCTTTCATCACAACAATCTGATACTGATTTCCTGCCAAATGAATTGAACCTTCAAAAATGGTATCAAAACTATGTTGATGTACAAAATCTTTATTGTACCACGGCATCACAACGCTGGCGTCAATGTCTTCAATTTTATTTTGATATTTCGGAAGCGCACCCACCACATCGGCCAAACCTCCAACTTTCGCGATGGGATAACACTCCATACTGAGGTGAAATATTTTCATGAATTTATATGTTTGCTGATTGAACTGTTTTCAAGTTTTTTGTTTTATTTTTCTGCTGTCGGAGAATTACGGCTGCTAACGGAGGTACTTTAAGTACAAAACTTTTTTTGAAAGATTTCCATTTGATGCTATCCATTCCTGATACTTCTGCTGCTACCCCACTGCCGCCGTATATTTCATCATCGGAATTGGCAATAACACTCCAGAAAAGTCCAGATTCCAATCCAATCCTATAGTCTATCGTATTGGGCTGCATATTCAAGACAACCAATACAACATCATCTTTTTCGACACCTTTCCTTGTATACACATAAACGGAATTTTCGTCGTCATCAGCTTCCAACCATTCAAAACCTTTGTTGTCGAATTGGTTTTGGTATAGGGCGGGTTCATTTTTGTATAAAAAATTGAGTTTTTTCACCCAGTTCTGAAGTCCGACATGAATGGGATACTGCAACAGGTGCCAGTCTAAATTTTTCATAAAATTCCATTCACTTGTCTGTCCGAACTCATTTCCCATAAAAAGTAGTTTCGCTCCAGGATACGTGTACATCATTGTCAATAAGAGTCTTAAGTTAGCAAATTTCTGCCACTCATTGCCTTTCATTTTATAGATCAAACTCGATTTTCCGTGTACCACTTCATCATGCGACAAGGGCATCATATATTTTTCTTTAAAAGCATACCAAATGGCAAAGGTAAGCTTGTGGTGCGCATATTTTCTATGTTCGAAATCTTCCTTAAAATATTTCAACGAATCGTGCATCCAACCCATCATCCATTTCATATTAAAACCAATTCCGCCTTCTGCTACTGGCTTTGTAAGCAATGGGTAGTCTGAACTTTCTTCAGCAATGGTTAAAACATCAGGATAATTTCGGTGAACCGCAGTATTGAAATCCCTCAAGAAAGCTTTGGCTTCCAGGTTCTCGTTACCACCTAAAATATTGGGTTTCCACTCTCCGTCACCACGTGCATAATCCAGATACAGCATAGAAGTGACAGCATCCACCCTTAAACCATCAGCATGATAACGATCAAGCCAAAAGATAGCATTTGAAATTAAAAAAGATTTTACCTCCGGCTTTCCATAATCAAAAATATAGGATTTCCACTCAGGATGGAAACCTTTCTGAGGGTCGGCGTACTCATAAAGAGGCTCACTATTAAAAAAGTGCAAGCCATTTTCGTCTCCTGGAAAATGTGAAGGCACCCAATCAAGAATTACCCCTATTCCATTTCTATGAAATTCATTAATGAGAAACATGCAATCTTGAGGCGAACCAAAACGCGAAGTTGCCGCATAGAAACCCGTAATCTGATACCCCCAACTCGGATCATAAGGATATTCCATAATGGGCATTAGTTCCACATGAGTAAAACCCATTTCCACAACATAAGGAACCAATTTTTTAGCGATTTCACGATAGTTCAAAAACTTCTCAGCGTCTTTCTCATTGCGCATCCATGATCCTATATGAACTTCATAGACAGATATAGGCGCCTGCAAACTGTTTTTTGAACTTCTGGAATTCATCCAATCTTTATCACTCCATTCATACCACGTAGTAGATAAGAGGGATGCGGCAATGTTATTTTGCTCCCAACTTAAAGCAAAAGGATCGCTTTTTCTGAGAATTTTTCCATCATAAGTTTCAATCTCATATTTGTAGCGTGTTCCCCAAGGAATTTCATCAATCATGCCTTCCCAAATTCCCGAAGCATCTTTTCTAGGAAAAAGCTCATAACCTGTAGCATTCCAATGATTAAAATCTCCTATTAAAGAAACCTTTTTTACATGAGGAACCCAAACTGCAAAATATACTGATTTTTCCTTTTTTATAGAATGAGCACCGAACTTTTCATACAAATGATAATGCCTTCCTTCCCGAAAAAGGATGATATCTTTATCTGTAAATAAGGAGTATCTTTTGACCAAAGTTTTAAGATTAATTAAAAGATAGTGAGCTTAAAATGCATATTCTCAAATATATTAATTTATTATCTGCTGCATGACGATTTTTTAATAAATTTCAATTAATTTTTAATTGAAAATTTAAGTATTTTTAAATCTTTAAAAGAGTAAACACACAAGATGAAATTTCAAGTAACAACGCCCATCAATGACGACAGACCAGTATACATCACAGGAAGTTTTAATAAGTGGGATCCGCGCAGCCATGATTTCCGGTTGAAGGAAATTGTTCCCAACAGTTTCGAAATTGAAATTTCAGACGATTTGCTACCAGAAATTGTTGAATACAAATTCACGAAAGGCGGGTGGGAAAATGTTGAACTTGACGAAAATGGAAACATTACGCCCAACAGAAAAGCCAGTATTTCTCAGAAAACAGTTTCAGATATTGTTACCAATTGGCGTCTGAACTGGGGACCTTTTAAAGAAGAATTTTTTCCGATCATTGAAGTTGTTGACGATGATTTTTATATTCCACAACTCGACAGGTATAGAAAAGTTTGGGCGCTTTTGCCTTATAATTATTACGAGACCGATACCTCTTATCCCGTTCTTTACCTTCAAGATGCACAAAATTTATTCAATAACGGCAGTGAATTTGGCAACTGGGAAATTGACCGCAAACTGTCTGTTTTAACAGAGTACGGACGTGGAGATATCATTGTAATTGCTGTTGATCATGGAGATTCCAATAGAATTAAGGAATATATTTTCGACAATGACAATATTGCAAGTGGTTCTGAAGGCAAAAAATACATCCGTTTTATTACAGACACTTTAAAGCCGTATATTGATAAAACTTACCGCACCAAAAAAGACCGCGAAAACACAGGTATTGGTGGCAGTTCTTTGGGCGCCCTGATCAGCATTTACAGTGGTTTTCTATACCCTGAAGTATATTCTAAATTGTTGGTTTTTTCGCCTTCGCTGTGGATTGAACCTGATAACAATTTCCCAATGATGCGTTTTCGACATCCTTTTGAGACAAAAATTTACATTTATGGCGGCGAGCAGGAAGGAGCAAAAATGGTCAACCGAATACATGAGTTTGAAGATCATCTTAAAAAATGGGAAGCACAAAAGTTATTTGATTTTGAAGTGAAGACCAGCATCAACCCCAACGGAACTCATAACGAGTTCTATTGGTCGCAGGAATTTCCTAGGGCGATGGAATGGCTGTATTACGACAATCCAGAAAACCCTCTAGACGTTAGTCCTCAACAAAATTCAGGCAGCATGCAAAATCAATAAATAACAATGAATTATAATAATTCAAATATATAATGCAAGGGTTGTGATCTTTTTTTACTTTTTTAGAACTTAATTCCGTAACATTCTATTTTTTTTCGTATTATTGGTTTATTCAAAAAAAACTACAAATGCCGCAGATTGAACACACAGAATTTTACTCTCATATTTTAAACTTACCCTTAAAAGTAGAAGTTACAGGGAGCTATGGTTATCCCATAATCATGTTTCCTACATCACAAGGTCAATATACCCAAAACCACGATTTCGGTTTAAACGGAAGCATTGACTGGTTTGTAGATAATGGTAAAGTAAAATTATACAACATTCAAACTATTGATGAATGGAGTTTTTATGATGAAAAAATTCATCCTCAAGAAAGGATGAACAATTACGAAAAATACATGCAGTTTCTGGTTCAGGAATTTGTTCCTTACATCCAAAAGCTCCATCAAACCCACAGAGTAGCAGTAGCAGGTGCAAGTTTTGGAGGTTATCATGCCGCCAACTTCGCATTTAGAAATCCAGACTTGGTGTCTCATCTTTTTGCAATGTCGGGAGCGTTTAGCATCAGAAATTTTATGGACGGTTTCTCAAATGATCAAGTATTTTTCAATTCACCTCGAGAATTTTTACTGAATGACGAAGCTTGGAAATACAAACACATGAACATTGTTTTAAGCACTTCAGACGAAGATATCTGCAAAGACAAAAACGTGGAAATGAAAGGAATTCTCGAGCAAAAAGGAATTTCGGTGTGGTACGACGAACAAAAGTGGATCAATCACGATTGGCCATTATGGAGAATGGTTTTCCCAAAATTTATAGGAGCCTATTTTAGTTAACGGTTTTGTAACAATCTAACTGAAAACCAATGTATAAATTGCGCCGTATAAAACTTGCAGGAAAACAGAAAGACAAAACATCACAACAAATCAACAAACAAAAATATATGAAAAAAATTGGAATTCTTTTCGGAATGGAGGACACTTTTCCTTGGGCGGTTATCGATAAAATAAACGAAATAGGCAACGGCGAATATACCGCTGAAGCTGTTTCTATCGACAAACTGGAACAGGGAGTAGATTATGGATATGCAGTCATTATAGATAGAATTTCGCATGATGTTCCTTTTTATAGAGCTTACCTTAAAAATGCTTCTTTGAACGGAACTTACGTCATCAACAACCCTTTTTGGTGGAGTGCAGATGAAAAGTTTTTCAACAATGCATTGATGATAAAATTGGGCGTACCAGTGCCTAAAACCATACTTTTACCCTCTTACGAAAGGCCAGCAAACACCAAGGAAAATTCTTTCAGAAATATGAAACATCCTCAGGATTGGGATTATATTTTCAATTATGTAGGTTTTCCAGCGTATATGAAACCTCATGATGGAGGCGGCTGGAGAGATGTTTATAAAGTGAAGAGTCCTGAAGACCTTTGGGACAAACACAGTCAGACTCACGAGTTGGTAATGCTTTTACAGGAGGAAATTGTTTTCGATGATTATTACAGAGTGTATTGTTTAGGAAAAAAGTATGTACACATTATGCCATACGAGCCAAGAAATGAACCTCATCTGCGCTACGAAACCACCCATAAAACTTCTGGTGCAGAACTGGACAGCCTTTTAAAACAAATTGAAGAATATACTTTAACCATTAACGATGCATTGGGTTACGATTTTAACACTGTGGAATTTGCAGTGAGAGATGGAATTCCTATCGCTATCGATTTCTGTAATCCTGCACCAGATGCAGATAGAAACTCCGTAGGTGAAGAAAATTTCAGTTGGATTATTGAGCACGCTGCCAAATTAGCGATAGAAAAAGCAGAAGGTTACGTTCCAGGGGAAACGCGGATTTCTTGGGGCAGTTTTGTGAAGAATTCTGCAAAATAGAAACATTTAAAAACACAAGTCATGCATAAATTTACCATTGGCATTGAAGAAGAATATCAGATTATCGATCAGGAAAGTCGGGATTTGGTTTCTCATGTTTCAAAAATTATCGAAGGTGGAAAATCTCGCCTCAGCGAAAATATAAAGTACGAAATGCACGAATCTATGATTGAGATGGAAACTGGCATTTGCGATAATATTCAGCAGGCAAGAGAAGAACTTTTTATGCTCCGAAAAAACCTTATAGAGGTAGCTCATGAGGAAAATTTGAGAGTTTCAGGAGGAGGAACGCATCCTTTCTCGCATTGGAACGCCAATTCAATTACTCAGGGAGAGCGATATATTAAAATTGTGGAAGACATGGGCGATGTCGCACGTGAAAATCTTATTTTCGGACTTCATGTGCATATTGGTATTCCCAACCGTGAAGAGGGAGTAAGAATTCAAAATGTTTTGCGCTACTTCTTGCCTCATGTTTATGCATTATCTACCAATTCACCATTTTGGATTGGCAGCAATACAGGATTCAAATCGTACCGACAGGAGATTTTCGTTAAATTTCCACGAACGGGGATACCAAGTTACTTCAATTCCTTAGCAGAATTAGACAGTTATATCGCTTTGCTGGTAAAAACTGGAACCATTGACAATGCTAAAAAAATCTGGTGGGATTTAAGAGTTCATCCTTTTTATCCAACAATAGAATTCAGAATTTGCGATATGCCTTTAAGAATTGATGAAACGGTTTGTTTAGCAGCAATCATGCAGAGTTTAGTGGCGAAAATCTACAAACTTCATCAGCAAAATATGAGTTTCCGCAGCTATAGAAGATTATTGCTTACAGAAAACAAATGGCGTGCTTCCAAAGACGGTATCGATGCGCATTTAATTGATTTTGGTAAGGAGGAATCTGTGCCATACGCTATTCTTTTAAAAGAACTTTTAGAGTTTATAGATGATGTAGTAGATGATTTAGGATGCCGAAACGAAGTGGAATACGCTTGGGAAATTTTGAAAAACGGCACAGGAGCCGACCGACAGCTAAAAGTATTTAAGGAAACCGGTGATTTGCGCAAAGTGGTGGATTATATGATATCAGAAACTGAGTATGGCATAACACATTCAGTGGGTGCAATGGCATAGTTTTTATACCTTTGCAAAGTATTAAGAAGCTGTTATTATGATAGATATAAAAATCGCATTGTTGGATATGAACAACAATCATGCGAACCAGGGAATGGTAAATATCAAGGAAATTTCCGAAACTTTTAAAGTCAATTCCGAGCACAATGTCAGTATTGATGTTTTTGATGTAAGATATAAAAATGAAGTTCCCAATGTTGAAGATTTTGATATTTTCATTTCATCAGGGGGACCAGGAAACCCTCACAGAGAAGGACATGAATGGGAAAATTTATATTACAATTTTTTAGATAACGTTTATGAATTTAATAAAGTAAACGATCAAAAAAAATATTTGTTTTTAATTTGTCATTCTTTTCAAATAGCAAGCATCCATTGGGAATTGGGAAATATCTGCAAAAGAAAATCTTATTCTTTCGGAATTTTACCGATACACAAAACGGAAGAAGGCGAAAAAGAATATTTATTCCAAAATCTGCCAGACCCTTTTTATGCGGTGGATTCCCGCGCTTACCAGTTCATTGAGCCCAATTTGGAGCGTTTTGAAGAACTCGGAATGGAGATTGTAGCCATTGAAAAATACCGTCCGCACATCAGTTTAGAACGAGCAGTAATGGCGATTCGTTTTTCTGAAGAAATCTTCGGAACCCAGTTTCATCCAGAAGCCAACCCTCAAGGCATGAAGGAAAGCTTGAAAGATGAAAAATACAAACAGGCGATGATTGAAAATTACGGAATTGAAAAATACTTGGAAACCTTAGATAGAAGTGATGATGAAGATAAAATAGTCTTAACACAATCTCAGATATTACCAAGATTCTTACAGTTTGCAGCCAAAAAGTTATCTCAACTCATGTTGGTATAACAATTAAATATCAAACCAATTAAAGCGAGCAGTTTCTGCTCGTTTTTAGTTTTATAAAACCAAGACACAAAATATATGATTCCAAAATACAGAAAAGCCTATAACGAAGCGTTTTCACAAGAAAAATACCAAAAAATAAAGGATGTACTTGAGGAAAAAAGCGGCGTTTCACCACTATTCAGAGTTTGCGAAAGTCCGATTTTCCTACCAAAAGATTTTAAAGAGAAATTGGTTGATGCCACAGAAAGTATTATTACACAAATAAAAAATATTCCACCAGAAGTTTTGCAAAAAGCCGTCCCAGAAAATTGCTGGGTTCCCAACGACACGTTAAAACCTCATTTTTTCACCATTGATTTTGGAATTTGCAGAGATGAAAGTGGTGAAATAGTTCCACAATTAATCGAACTGCAAGCTTTTCCCTCTCTGTATGCTTTTCAAAACATGTATGAGGAAACGATTTGCGAGGTCTATACTTTTTTAGATGAGATTAAAAATGAGAGACAGGGTGCAGGAATTATTAACGAATTGAAAGAACTTATCTTGGGCGATGAACAGCCTGAGAATGTGATTCTTTTGGAAATATATCCTGAGAAACAAAAAACCCAAATTGATTTTGCGATGACGGAGAAATATTTGGGCATCAAAACCGTTTGTCTCACAAAATTAAAGAAAGAAGGCAAAAAATTATTCTACGAAAATAATGGTGAAATCACAGAAATTAAAAGAATTTACAACCGTATTATTTTTGATGAATTGGATAATATTCCAGATTTGGAGACTGAATTTAATTTCCGAGAAGAAGTTGATGTAGAATGGGTAACGCATCCCAATTGGTTTTTCAAAATTTCTAAGTTTTTGTTGCCAATGTTGAATCATGAATATGTTCCGAAATCTTATTTCTTGAATGAATTTCCTGAAGATGAAAATGTAGAGAATTTTGTTTTGAAACCTCTTTTTTCGTTTGCAGGAAGTGGAGTTAATTTAAATCCGAGTCAAGCTGAAATTGATGCAATTCAGGACAAAGAAAATTTCATTATGCAGCGAAAAGTACAGTACGAGCCTATCTTCGAAGATATCAATGGTGATTTTTCTAAAGCTGAAGTTCGATTATTGTACATCTGGAAAGAAGATGATGACCGACCATTTTTATTGGAAAACCTTGCCCGAATGACGAAAGCAGCAATGGTAAATGTGGATTTCAACAAGAAAGAAGACATCTGGATCGGTAGTTCACATGCTTTTTTTGGGAATTAAAAAAAAGACTAGCATTGCAGCTAGTCTTTTTATTTTTAATAAATGATCTACTTTTTATTTCAAGAAAATTTCGTCGTTCATTTCTTTATTTTGATAATCCTGAACCAAATCTATCGCGTTAGAGATTACATCACTTAGAGCGGTAATAAAAGTTCCTTCCTCTGCCATTCCTATGGCGTGTTTTAATGCTTCAATTTCCTTTGGAATAATTTCATAAGTCACTTCGTTGTCGCTTTCATGAATTCCGTCTATGATAAGTCCATTGATTTCATCTTCGGTTCTTCCTCGTAGGTGCTTTTCATTTCGAATAATAATATGGTCAAACATTCTACCAGCAATTTTCCCACATTCTTTAATATCAGCATCCCTACGGTCGCCCACCCCAGAAATAATTCCTATTTTCTTAGGGGATTCAACATTTTTAAGATAATCTTCAATCGCTTCATAGCCAGATGGGTTATGTGCAAAATCAATCATGACCTTAAAATTTTTGAACTTAAACACATTCAGTCTTCCAGGGGTTAGTTGAGCACTTGGAATAAATGTTCTCAGTGAGTTGGCAATATGCTCAATTTCAAAACCGTGCAGGTATGTAGCTAAAGTAGCCGCCAACACATTGGAAATCATAAATTTAGCCTTACCTTCCATGGTAATTGGAATATTATTCACTTTGGTAACACGAATTTTCCAATCTCCCTTTTTAATGGTCACAAAACCATCTTCGTACACACAAGTAACTTTACCCTCTTTTGCATATTTTTTGATGTGAGGATTGTTTTCATCCAAACTGAAAAGCGCTACTTTAGAATCCAAATCAGTAGACAACCTCATCGAATATTCGTCATCAGCGTTGATAACAGACCATCCATCTTTCTTTACAGCGTCCAAAACCACCCTTTTTACACGGGTCAAGTCTTTAAGATTATGAATATCATTCAAACCTAAGTGATCCTCTTTGATATTGGTTAAAACGCCAATATCACAATAGGAAAATCCTAACCCAGAACGCAAAATCCCTCCTCTTGCAGTTTCCAATACCGCAAACTCAACAGTGGGATCCTTTAATATAAATTCTGCTGAAACAGGCCCTGTGGTATCGCCTTGTGCCAGCATACTATTTTGAATATAAATTCCGTCTGATGTGGTAAAACCTACTCTATATCCGTTATTTTTTACAATATGAGAAATTAATCTTGTTGTTGTGGTTTTTCCATTGGTTCCTGTGACCGCAATAATAGGTATTCTGCATGGTTTTCCAGGTGGATAAAGCATGTCGACTACAGGAGCCGCAACATTTCGAGGTAAGCCTTCGCTCGGCGCAAGATGCATTCTAAAGCCTGGCGCTGCATTCACCTCAAGTATTACTCCGCCACTTTCCTTTAGTGGCTGTGTAAGGTTTTCCGCCATAATATCAATTCCGCAAACATCCAAACCAACAATTTTAGATATTCTTTCCATCATCACGATATTCTCAGGATGAATCATATCGGTCACATCTATGGAAGTTCCCCCTGTGGAAAGGTTGGCAGTAGATTTAAGATAAACCATCTCGCCTTTCTGAGGTATGGTTTGAAGGGTATAGCCTAACTTTGACAGTAAATCTTCGGTATCTTTATCTACAAGAATTTCAGTAAGAACATTCTCATGTCCATAACCTCTTCTTGGATCTTCGTTTTCTTTGTCTATTAGTTGTTGAATGCTGCTCTCGCCATCACCCGAAACATGTGCAGGGACTCTTCTTGAGGCAGCTACCAATTTATGATTGATGACTAAAACTCTAAAGTCGTAACCTGTAATAAATTTTTCGACAATTACTTTTTGCGAAACTGTCTGTGCATATTTTAGGCCTTCTACAGCCAAATCCCAATCGTTGACATTAATAGATTGTCCACGTCCATGGTTTCCAGTTAATGGTTTTAGCACTATAGGATAACCGATTTTTTTAATGACTTTACTCAGATCTTCATCATTGGTTACCATCCCTCCACTGGCCACAGGAATGGCGGCGTCTTCCAGCATTTTCTTAGTGAGTTCCTTATTGCAAGCTATATCAACAGCAATAGAACTGGTTTTACCAGTAATGGTGGCCTGAAATCTTTGCTGATGAACACCATATCCCAATTGCACCAACGAATTTTTCCCCAGTCGTATCCACGGAATATTTCGGGATACTGCTTCATCCACTATACTACCTGTAGAAGGACCGAGACGTTCATTTTCCCTAATTTCTCTAAGAGTTTGTATGCATGCATCGATATCGTACGGTACATTATCTACCAGGCATTGTGCAATTTTTACAGATTCTTCCGCAGCGTAAACACCTGCACTTTCCTCCAAATAACTGAAGACAACATTGTAAACACCTGGCGTTTTGGTTTCTCGAGTTCTTCCAAAGCCCGTATCCATGCCAGCGAGCGTCTGTATCTCTAATGCGATATGCTCTATAACATGACCCATCCATGTACCCATTTCGATACGGTGGAAAAGTCCGCCGTGGTATCCTTCGGAACAACGGTGTGTAAATAAAGATGGTATTAGCTCCTCTATTCTTTCTCTAAAACCTGAAATTTTATTAGTGGGAAGTTCTTCAAGTTCCTCAAGATCCAGCCTCATCTGTATCAGCTTCTTTCTTCTTATGCTCCAAATATTTGGACCTCTTAAAACCTGTATCTTATCAATTTTCATAATTGTTTTATATTTCCTTAAAATCAAAGATAATAGAAAAGACATGATTTTAATAATATTTTTTTGATAACGGCATAAAAATTTTAGGATTCATCTATAATAATGAAAGATAAATATTATCTATTTAGCAATTTATAGTAAATTCACATTTATTTATTTTTTTAAATTTGCAAGCTATGAAACCAGTGGGAAAATTAATTATAATTGGCGGAGCAGTTGACAAAGGAAGTTTTACTGAGACCGATTATGACCAAAATGTTGAAAAAAACCTCAATTTTTTCGAACGTGGAATCTTGAGAAAAATCATCAACGAATCAAGACTTAAAGAGGATTCCATTATTGAGGTGGTAACAACAGCTTCGCAAATTCCCGATATTGTTGGTCCTGAGTACAAAAAAGCATTCGAATATTTAGGTGCTAAAAACGTGAATATTTTAGATATCCACACCCGTGAAGAAGCCAATTCAGACGCCATTATCGCTCGTGCCAATGCTGCCGACGTAATGATTTTCACCGGAGGAGATCAATTGCGATTAACTTCCATTTTGGGTGGAACGCGATTTCACGATGCCATCCTTATTAAATATCAGGAGACCGAATTTATTTATTCCGGTACCTCTGCAGGTGCTGCAGCAGCATCAGAAAATATGATTTACCAAGGTTCAAGCTCCGAATCGCTTCTCAAAGGTGAAATTAAGATGACTCAAGGTCTTGGATTGATTGATAATGTAACCATTGATACCCACTTTGTACAAAGAGGAAGAATGGGTAGATTATTTCAGGCAGTGGTCAATAACCCCCGAACTTTAGGAATAGGTTTGGGAGAAGATACTGGTTTGTTTATTCATAATGATGTAATGACCGCCATTGGATCTGGACTGGTGATCGTGGTAGACGGCAGATTTATTAAAGATACCAATCTCACAAACATTAATATGGGTGAACCGATTTCTATCGACCATATGGTGGTGGATGTCATGTCGATGAATGATTATTATGATCTTAAAACAAAAGAGCTTACGATAGTCAATTCCCAATACAATCCAATCCCCCAAGACAAATAATAGAGTGAAGTTGATGCTTCACTTTTTTTTATATATTTTAGTTCCTTTAAATTTTTACAACATGAAATTGATTATACACGGTGGTTTTTTCTCTGAAAGCGACCAGAGCCCTGAAACCAAGCTGGCAAAGCAAAATGCTCTAAAGAATATCATCGAAAAATCTTATCAGTATTTAGAAAACAACACTGCTTACGATACCGTGGCCTATGCCGTAAGTTTGTTGGAGGATGATGAACTCTTCAACGCTGGAATTGGCTCGCAGATACAAAGTGATGGGGTCATCAGGATGAGCGCAGCCATAATGGATGCAGAAACTCAGAAGTTAAGCGGTGTAATAAATATTGAAGATGTTAAAAATCCAATTTTTGTGGCTAAAGAACTTAGAAATGTTGATGATAGGGTTTTAGGAGGCGCAGGTGCCAAAATATTTGCAACTGAGCATGGTTTCCAAAATTTTTCGACGGAAATTCCGCAAAGAAGAAGGGAATATGAAGAAAAATTAGTCGGCAGCGGTAGAGGAACTGTAGGTTGCGTGGCGTTAGATAAAGATGGAAAACTTGCCGTGGCCACATCTACAGGTGGCAAAGGTTTTGAAATACCCGGTAGAATTTCTGATTCTGCAACGGTTGCTGGTAATTATGCCAATAAATTCTGCGCGGTTAGTTGTACAGGCGTTGGTGAAGATATCGTAAGTAATGCTACAGCTGCAAAAATTGTTACCAGAGTTACAGATGGAATGTCTATTCAAGACTCCTTTAAAAAAACATTTTTGGAACTAAAAGAAATTGATGGCTTTGCAGGTGCGATTGGTATTGATAAAGATGGAAATATTTTCCATCAGGATTCTTACCCTAAAATGGTATATGCAAGTTATGATGGTGAGAAAGTTGAAATTTTCGAGTAAAAAAAATAATTTAACATAATTTTAATACTTTAAAATTATTTTTGGCATGTATTTTACATCATACACCATAACAAATTATTAATATTAACAACAAAAAATTCACGTTATGGGAAATAAGACAAACGGTTTATTAGCGTTATTAGGTTTAGGTGCAATTGCTTATTGGAAATACAAAAAATCTACTCCAGAAGAGCAGCAAGCTGTAAAAGATAAGATTAATACTGCAAAAGATAATCTTAACAAATGGGGTAACGAAGCAAAATCTAAAGTTCAAGATACTGCTAACAACGTACAAAACAAAGTTCAAGATACTGCTAATAAAGTAGAATCTAAAGTTGAAAATGCTACAAAATAAGTGTAGTTTTTAACAACATTCATATTAACAACAAAAAAGTCAAACTAAAAATTTAGTTTGACTTTTTTGTTGCCTGCAATGCATATACCATCGGGATTTTATTGTCGAGGTGAGCAATTCTAAATTTCCCTTTTTCAAATTCATTAACATTTTTAAAACACGGATAAGGTGAGTAATCAAATTCTTGAAAACTGTCTATTTGTAGGCCATTTGTTAATAGCGACTGCAATACTTCACCTAAACCATGGTTCCAATTAACATACTCTTGTTTGATATCAGCTTTCCTGTCAGCATAAGTCCCTTCGAAAGTTTCTGTTATTGCCCCTGTATTGAAATAGTTATAACCAATCTCCTTAAAATCATCATCGAACATCCACACAACAGGATGAAATTCAACGAAAATAAATTTCCCATTAGGTTTCAAAAAATGTGAAACAACTTTAGCCCATCGATCCAGATCTGGCAGCCAACCAATGGTTCCATAACTCGTAAAAACAATGTCAAACTTTTCATCGAGGACATTAGGCAAGCTGTACACATCTGAGCAGATAAATTTGGTATCCGTTTCGCAAATTTCAGCCAACTTCTTAGCTTCTTCAATAGCTTTATCCGATAAATCAATACCTGTAACCTCGGCACCAAAGCGTGAGAGTGAAATACTATCTTGTCCGAAGTGACATTGCAGATGCAAAACTTTCATTCCCAAAAGATCACCTAACAAATCTCTTTCAATAGAATTTAAAGATGTTCTGCCCTTCAAAAACTCATCTAAAAAATAAAAATCAGATTTTAAATGAGGCTCCACCTTGGCATTCCAAGACTCTTTATTGATTTCTAAATAATTTTCCATAACCTAACATTTTATGCTAAAGTAAAAAAACTTACAAATTACCGTAAGTTTTATTTTGTTAATATTGAATTCTATCTCTGCAATTTTTCTCCATAAGACAAATCTCCTGCATCGCCCAAACCTGGGGTGATGTACCCTTTGGAGGTTAAACTATCATCCACGACGCCTATCCAAAGATGAGCTTCAGGAAATGCTTTTTGGATTGTCTCTACGCCCTGCTTGGATGCGATGGCGGAAACAATATGAACCTGACTGGGGTTTCCGTGCGTTAATAAATCTTTTAAAGCCTCAATTAAACTGGCTCCCGTAGCCAACATAGGATCTGCAACAATTAAGGGCCGACCTTCAATGTTGGGGCATGTGAGATAATCCTGCTTGATGGAAAAATAATCATTGGCGTCATGTTTACGGTACGCAGCCACAAAACCGCAGTCTGCTTTATCTAAATAATTCAACAAACCTTCAAACAGAGGAACTCCTGCTCGTAAAATCGTAGTAATAACGGGTTGTACCGCAATTTCTTTTGATGAAATGGTATCCAAAGGAGTTGTAATTTGAACCTCTTTGAATTCTAAATTTTTACTGATTTCAAAAGCAGCAATCTCACCAATGCGCTCCATATTCCTGCGAAAACGCATTCTATCGGTTTGTACATCAACATTTCTCAGCTCATTGATCAACTCATTCACCAACGAAAAATCATCTGATAATATTTTTAGCATGATAAAAGGTAATTTAATTTAATGATAAAATAAAAATGTGATCATTATACAATCATCACATTATTTTTTACTGTTATTTCTGACGGAAATATACTTCGATAGGAACTCCCGTAAATCCGAATTCTTTTCTTAACTGATTTTCTGTAAACCTTTTGTACGGCTCTTTTACGTACTGCGGCAGATTGCAGAAAAACACAAACTGAGGCGAAGGTGTTGGCAACTGAACACAATATTTAATCTTAATGTATTTCCCTTTAATCGCTGGTGGCGGAGTATTTTCAAAAATAGGAAGCATTACTTCATTTAATTTTGAAGTTTTAATTTTTTTCTTTCTGTCTTCATACACTTCCATTGCGGTGTCAACCGCTTTCAGAATCCTCTGCTTGGTTAAAGCTGAAACAAACAAAATAGGAACATCGTTAAACTGACCGATTTTGTGTTTAATGGCCGCTTCAAAATCCCTCATGGTATTGGTTTTTTTGTCTTCTACCAAATCCCATTTGTTGACCAAAATTACAATTCCCTTGCGGTTTCTCTGTGCAATCCCAAAAATACTCATGTCCTGAGCTTCCCAGCCCAAGGTGGCATCCACCATGATAATTACCACATCCGAATTTTCTATGGCACGCACGGAACGCATTACAGAATAAAACTCTAAATCTTCAGAAACTTTGGATTTTCTTCTCATTCCCGCAGTATCCACCAACACAAATTCGTGTCCGAATTTATTATACAAACTTTGAATAGAATCTCGGGTAGTACCTGCAATATCGGTAACAATATTTCTATCGTTATCCAAAAGTGCGTTGGTTAAAGTAGATTTTCCAACGTTCGGGCGACCTACGATGGTAATTTTTGGAAGACCTTCGAAAGGATCTTTGTATTCTGTAGAAGGGAAATCATTCACTACATCATCCAATAAATCTCCTGTACCAGAGCCTGTTGCGGAAGAAAGTGTATAATATTTCTCAATCCCCAACTGATAAAATTCTGTAGCAGCAAGTTCTTCTTTTGCAGAATCTACTTTGTTCACCACAATATAAGTGGGTTTATTGGATCTTCTTAATTTTTCGAAAATCTCGTGATCTGTTTCTGTAAGACCTTCTTCAACATTCAGCATAAAAATAATAGACGTTGCTTCATCTATTGCCAACTGTACTTGCTTAGAAATCTCTTCCTGGAAAACTTCTTCATTGTTTACTTCATACCCACCAGTATCAATGACTGTAAATTCTACACCATTCCAGTCAGATTTACCGTAATGGCGGTCTCTTGTAACCCCTGCTGTGGAATCTACGATAGCTTCTCTTCTCTCTAATAAACGGTTAAATAAGGTGGATTTACCTACATTCGGGCGGCCAACTATGGCTACAATATTACTCATAAAAAATGTTTAATAATCCTTAGCTAATAAAGAAATTGCTTCAGGATAAGATTATTAATGGGTTTCTCCGACTTTCAGAGCCCAATTTTTTTGCAAAGATAATCATTTGAAAATAAGTTGATAATACATTACTTTAATCATCTTTTATTATTTGGTTTTTTTTATTAATTTCACATCAATCAAAATTTAGGCATGAAAAAAGTTTTAATAGTATTAGCAGTAGCGTTTATTATCATCCAGTTTTTTAGAATAGATAAGACTAATCCACCCGTAAATGAAGGAATGGATTTCTTGAAAATAAAAAATACACCCGAGAATATCGCCACAGTAATTAGAACTTCTTGTTATGACTGTCATTCGAACGAAACTGTTTATCCGTGGTACTCTAACGTGCAGCCGGTGGCTTGGTTTTTAAAAAGCCATATTGATGACGGACGTAAACACCTCAACTTTTCCACTTTCTCTACCTATGAGCCTAAAAAACAAGCTCACAAACTGGAGGAAGCTGTTGAGATGATTGAGCAGGATAAAATGCCACTGGAATCTTATATTTTAGGCCATCCAGAAGCAAAACTAAGTCCTGAGAACAAAACAATGCTCATTCAATATTTTAAGAAAATACAGCAGGATACAGAGCGATCAAACACATTTATCAATTAAAAAATGAAAACTGAAATTCCTGAATCCTACCTCCAAAAGCATATCATATTCTATGATGGCGATTGCGGATTTTGCCACAAATGGGTGCAATGGATTTTGCAGCGAGATGTAAAAGATGAATTTTTATTTGCATCCCTGCAGTCGAATTTTGGACAAAAATTTCTTTCTGAGCGAGGACTAAATACGAAAAACTTCGACACATTATACCTTTGGAAGCCCAATGAATTTTACATGATTAAATCTCAGGCAGCCACAAAAATTGGAAAACTATTAGGATCTCAGTATGCCTTATTAGCGCAGTTAAATATCCTTCCCAGATTTTTGGGTGATCAAATTTACGATCAAATAGCAAAAAGAAGAAAAACGATTTCTGATCCTCATTGCATCATTCCTTCAGAAAAAGACAAAAGAAAAATGATTTCTTAGTGGTAATTTTTAACAGAAACCTGTTCTAAAATTTCGTTAAAAACACTTTTTCAAAGCGATATAATACTTTAAACACTTTACAAATATCTATATTTGCAAATATGGAATATAATACAAACCGTACCCATCTTAATATGCCCGAATACGGCAGAATAATGCAGGCTTTAGTAGAACGTTGCAAAGAGCTTTCTACAAAGGAAGAAAGAAATGAAATGGCGACTGCAATTATTGATTTTATGGGTCAAAGAAACCCTCAATTAAGAGACGAAGACAACTATAAACATAAACTTTGGGACCATCTATTCATTTTAGCGAATTACGATTTGGATGTTGATTCTCCCTACCCGATTCCTACTCCAGAAGACTTTCTTGCGAAGCCCAATAAAATGGAATATCCAAAATTGCAGGGAGATTTTAAATTCTATGGAAAGAGTATTCTTCAGTTGATTGAAAAAGCAATAGAACTTGAGGAAGGAGCAGAAAAAGAAGCGCTGATAGAAGTAATTGCCAATAACATGAAAAAATCTTACAATGTGTACAATAGGGAACATGTGAGCGACGATGTTATCTTTAGGCATTTAAAAGAATTATCTGAAAACCGATTAGATTTAACGAATATTGATTCTCTGGAAAAGAGTAAAATTTATTACTCCAGCAACAACAGAAACAATAAAAACAACGGTAAAAATCAGAATCAGAACCAAAATAACAGCAACAATAACAAGCGCAGACATAGTAATAACTTCAAACACAGAAAGTAATGAGCGGGATTTTCCAAATACGTGGAGGAAAAAAATTAGGTGGTGAAATTACGCCTCAAGGTGCTAAAAATGAGGCATTGCAGATTCTTTGCGCTGTGCTTCTCACAGATGACGAGGTAAGAATAAAGAACATTCCGGATATACACGACGTTAATAGACTGATAGAAATCCTAAAAGACTTGGGCGTTACTGTAACCAAAAATGGAAAAGGTGATTATTCTTTTAAAGCAGACAATGTCAATTTTGAATATTTTAAATCTTCCGAATTTAAAAAAGATGGTGCAAAACTAAGAGGCTCCATCATGCTGCTTGGTCCTATGCTGGCTAGATACGGCGAAGCTTACATGCCTACTCCGGGAGGTGATAAAATTGGAAGAAGAAGATTAGACACGCATTTCCAGGGTTTAGTAGAACTAGGCGCTGAGTTTGTGTACGATGATAATGAGCAATATTATAGTTTAACAGCAAAAGAACTCAATGGTAAATTTATCCTGTTGGATGAGGCTTCTGTAACAGGTACGGCAAACATCTTAATGGCTGCAGTGCTTGCAAAAGGAAAAACAAGAATTTACAACGCTGCTTGCGAACCGTATTTACAGCAACTTTGCAAAATGCTTGGCAGAATGGGCGCTAAGATATCTGGAATTGGTTCAAACTTATTAACTATTGAAGGTGTTGACAGCCTGCGTGGAACAGAACACACCATGCTTCCAGATATGGTTGAAATTGGCTCTTGGATTGGTTTAGCAGCCATGACAAAGTCTGAAATCACCATTAAAAATGTCAACTGGAATCAATTGGGTATTATTCCTAATACCTTTAGAAAATTGGGTATTGAGCTAGAGCAGAGAGGTGACGATATCTACATTCCTTCACAGGAACATTATAAAATACAGAAATTTATAGACGGTTCTATTCTCACTATTTCAGATGCGCCTTGGCCTGGTTTTACACCAGATTTATTGTCCATTATTTTGGTAGTAGCCACACAAGCAAAAGGAACGGTATTGGTTCATCAAAAAATGTTTGAGAGCAGATTATTCTTTGTAGATAAATTAATAGACATGGGTGCACAGATTATTTTGTGTGACCCGCACAGAGCTACAGTAGTGGGTTTAAACCATGAAACGCCACTTCGTGGAACTACAATGGTATCACCAGATATTAGAGCTGGAAATGCTTTGTTAATCGCCGCTCTTTCTGCAGAAGGTAAATCCATCATTCATAATATCGAACAAATCGACAGGGGTTATGAGAATATTGACGGAAGATTAAGAGCTATTGGTGCGGATATAATCAGAATCTAATTAATCATGGAAAATAAATTAAGTGAAGTAAGTCTTGCTGAATTAGAATTAAGAAAGAAAAAACTAATCCGACTGGCGTATATTTCAGGTGTGATGATATTTTTGTGTGTAGCTGCCATAATTTTTCTTGCTATAAAATCCGGGAATTACGCATTAATTGCTGTAGCATGTGGCTCAGCACTTACTTACATACCAATGTGGATCAACTTAAACCTGATCAATAAAGAGATACAATCCAGGAAATCATAAACAAAAAAACGTTCAAATAATATTGAACGTTTTTTTATGCTTACCAGCCACCACCGCCGCCACCGCCACCGCCGCCGCCAGAAAATCCTCCACCAGAAGATCCACTTCCTGATGATGAACTGGAAGGCTCGGTTGCTGTAGAGCTTACAGACTGTGTTAAACTAGAATTTAAACTGCTACCCAAACTCGAGAAATTCATTGCTGTGCTGCCCACATACCAATTTGGTTGATAATCGGTAGCAGAAGATGCCATCACCTGATCGAATTTTTTACCCCAAATTGCATCCACACCCAGAACCATTGCATATGGCAAAAGTTTTTCAAAAATTTCGGGAGTCATTTTTGGTGGATTGTGGAATTTTAACTGCTCATTTTCTGCTGCACTCATGTACATTTTAAAACCATCAATGAGCGATTGCTGTTGTAGTTTTTCTTCCGAAGGCCTTTTAATAATATATTTAAAAAAGAACAATACTCCCAAACCGAAAATAAGGAAGAAATAGCAAAACTTAAAGTTGAAACTGATATCCGACGCCGTAATGAAAAACACCGTTGCCATAAAAGTTGAAATTAAAAAATAGATACCGATTGCAATGAAGCAGCCACTGGCTTTAACGTTTTTAACTCCAAATACCACCGATAAATACACAATCGTAATGAAGACGAATAATAAAACCCCTACAATAATAGACAACAGCTCTTCATCAATATAATAGGAAAATCCTAAACCGATAAGATAGGCCGAAAACATCAGCAGAGACGGCCATAGAAGATGTTTCAAATTATTGCCTTCATTTAAAAATTTGTCGTGCTGGTATTTGAGGCTGGCCTTAAAATTCTTCACAGCGGTCTCTACTTTGCTGCTGTATTTTCCATCCAATGTTATAGAATCTTTACCAGTCAAAAGTCCTTTCATTATCGCCATTTCCTCTTTGGGAAGACTCTCGTCGGGTTCTTTGAGTTTGATGATCTCAAAAACATTAGAGGTGACAAACCCTAAAAATTTCTGCTTCTCCTTTTCTTTTATTTGAATATAACCTTTTATCGCAAGATTAACCAAAGCAGCGGTTAAATAATTGCCTTTATAGTCTTCAGATTTTATATATCCCAAACTTGCGGGCGAAAATCCTTCAGGAACATTAAACTGAGGATACACAACAGGAGTTGGCGGATCAACACCATATTTTTTCCAAGCATTATATCCTATCAGCAACATCCCTAAAAAAGCAAGTGAAAGGAAAATAGCAACACCGTATTTTTCAAAAAAAGTTGGCGGAGGCGGAGGAAGAATCAATCCTTTGTCAAAACCTACAGCAACCGTAAGATTTTCATAAGGACCAAGATCTTCAGCTTTCCAATGCAACTCGTTAACAGAAATCTCATCTACAGTGCAATTCTTATCAGTACTGCCAGATTTACCTGTATAGCACGCATTCTGAATAATTTTTGCTCCTTCTGGCAGATGAACTGTTGCTGAAACCTCCGCGGTTCGGAAATTCCAATTGGTGCCATTTACATTCCAATACAGCTCATCATAACCTTCAAAAAAACCAATTTGATTTTTGGTGGAATAGGTGATTTGATAGGTATATTTTCCTGGAGACAATACAACATCTTTATTCCCGATGTAAATCTTTAATTCGTTTCCCGAATAATTTTCAGAAAAATCTTCCTTCACACCGTCTTTAGTAACCGAAATATCAGAATATTTTACTTTTTGAGACCTACCGTTAAGATTTCTTTTTAGAGGCAATGTCCTAAAAATCCCCCGTTTAATACTTTGTCCGTTCGCCAATACCGTAATTGTTTCAATCACCTTTAAGGAAGCATCTTTTCGCACACTGATATCGCTGTGAAACGACGAGATATACTCACTACTTATATTAAATGGTTCAGAATGCAGTGACTGCTCAATAGAATCAACATATTTTTGAGCACTGTCCATTGTTTGCGCATAAGAAAAGAGGACGGTGAATTGAACAAAAAAAAGAAGAAGCTTCTTCATTTTCTAGAATTTTACTTTCGGCACTTCTCTTTCCGCAGCATTATCCAACTCGAAGAACTGAGATTTTCCAAAATGATACATATTTGCGACAATGTTGCTTGGGAAAGATTCCACGGTAGTATTATTTTCGCGTACCGTTCCATTGTAATATCTTCTAGCCTTCTCGATATCGTTTTCGAGGTTAGAAAGTTCGCCCTGTAATTGTTGAAAATTAGCATTGGCTTTTAAATCTGGATACTGCTCTGCGACAGCCATTAAGTTAACCATGGCTTTACTGAGATTTTTTTCAGCCACTTCCTTATCATGAAGAGTATCGGCATTTAGGGCATTAGCTCTTGCACGCACAACACTGTCCAGAGTAGCTCTTTCGTGTGTAGCGTAACCTTGTACTGTTTCTACCAAATTAGGAATAAGATCGTGTCTTTTTTTGAGCATGACATCAATGCTGCTCCATCCTTCCTGAACAAGATTTTTCAGTCGAACCAACTTGTTGTAGATAGAAACCCCGTATAAAAGGAATATTACCACAAGAACAATCAAAATAATTACAATCATCATAATTTTAAAATTTTAATTTAAAAATACATTTTTTTGATGAAAGGGTGATGAATTGCAAGGAAATTTAAAGGCAATAATCAATTACATCAAGCGAAGATTCGCCCAAGATCTTTAACAAAAAAACTTTAAAAAGGTGAAATTTTATTTTTTAAAAACAAAATAGACTGCTAAAACCAAGCAAATGGCTGCATAAAGATGATTGATGGTGAGTTCGATATTTTTAAAAGCAAATCTGGCAAATAATACGAAAACAATTAACGTGATGACTTCCTGAATCACTTTGAGCTGAAAAAGATTGAAAGGACCTCCGTTGCCTATAAATCCCATTTTATTGGCTGGAACTTGGAAGCAGTATTCGAAAAATGCCAGTCCCCAACTCAGCAGAATAATGGTGAAGATTCCCGCCTTTTTGAGAATGCCCATTTCTTCGAGCTTCAGATGTCCGTACCAAGCGACCGTCATGAAGACGTTGGCAACAATTAATAATGTGATTGAAAAGGGTCCTCTATCCATTATTTAAAATATTTCCATCTTGGAATGGTTACAAACAGCGCAGCCACAAAAAAAGCAAACAGTATATTAAGATCCGAATAGCGAATTACAGAAAGATAAAAACTATTCATAATCATGTGTACGCTTGCTGCTACAGGTAAAAGGTAGATGCCCAATTTTCTGTAGAAATAAATAAGCACAACGCTGGCTACCATTAAAATATCCAATCCGAAAATAACGTAGAAAAACCAAATAGGTATTTGCACATCTTCGTGTTGAGAAAATTGCGCCAAGTCTGTATTCACCGAAATGCCTATACAAACAAGTAAAATTACCAATGCAATATAAAAGCCTGTTGTCTTTTTGGAGGTGTCTCCAAAGTAGTTTTCTTCCATGTTTTAAAAATAAAAAAACTTACGAAAAGATCCGTAAGTTTTTATATGATAATTTAACGAGTTTCTTAGATAGAAATAGCGTCGATTAATCTGTTTCTGTCGCTTAAAAATTCTTCCATCGAGATCATACTTTCCGTTCTCATTACGTCCTGGATATCATCAATCTGATAAATGATTCTCTTAGCGTCTTCTGTATTCTTAGCTCTTACTTTGCAGAAGATATTGTATTTCCCAGAAATCACACTTGCTTCTACCACATTTGGAATAGTGGAAAGTTCTTTAAGAACCTCCTGTGTGCGGTTGGATTTTGTTAACAATATACCTATAAATGCTGTAAAGTGATAATCTAATTTTCCGTAATCTATATTAAGAGAAGAACCTAAAATAATACCTGCATCCTCCATTTTTTTAACCCTTACGTGAATTGTACCTGCCGAAACATCCATCTGCTTTGCAATCTCCGTGAAAGGCATTCTTGTATTTTCTACTAAAAAGTCAAGAATTTTTTTGTCTATTTCATCTAATTGATATTCCATATCTTTAAATAATTATGTTCTATTTTATTGTTTTAATAAATTTTTTACAAAATTAAAAAAAAATATTTAAGTATTGATTCATTAAAGAATATTAACAATAATTAACATGCATGATATAAATCATTAAAAAATTGCTATTTATTTCGCATCAATTTTCACAGAATCATTTTTTGAGTCTTTACTATTATCTGAAGATTTTTTATTTTTTTTCTTCTTTTTAAATAAAGTATCAAAACTTTTCGTCCACACAACCCCACCACCATAAGACTGGTTAGCAGAACCGTTAGAAGTAGCTGATGATGCAACCATACCAATGTTGGAAGGTTTAGAATATGCTCTCAGAATTAAGCTACCGTCATTCTTTTTTGAAATATCGTATTCTATGGATCCTTCACCAGAAAGATAATTATAATCTGTACCATCTGTTTTAGCCAATGGAATTCCCAAGCCTCCTTTCAGATTTACCCTTGGTGAAACCGCGACATTTACTCCTGCATTTGCCCGATCACCAATATTGGCATTCTGGTCTCCTTTTACGTAATTCAAATCGATTTGGAATTCGTTACTAATGGAGTTTAATACAGAACCCACCTGCTTGAGAAGCATATTGTATCCTGAAGATTCTGCAATGCCCGCCGCATCAATATTAATGGCTCCCGTTTCGGAAACGTTAAAACTGTTTAATAATAATATGGAACTGAACTGTAAAACCCTTTCACCCTCCTGACTCATTTTTGCGGCCAGCGTTTCTTTCACCTGACTGGAAACATCCAAGGCTGTTACACCCAAATCCAAATGAGGATCGTTCAAAGTCTGCGAAATTTTCGCCTGAAGCAATACTGTAATGGGTTGTAAAGCACCCATATTCAAATATTCACCAGTGTTTGATACCATTCGCTTATAGTTGGCAACAATATCCAAAGTTGGCGTCATAGCATCGCCATCCCATTGAATAGAACTTCCACTCTCAATTTGGAAGGTTTTATTCATCAACATCGAAGATTTAAAAGTTCCGTTATCTACAATATAATTACCATTCATTGAAATAGCACCTTGGCGGGACATTTGGAATCTTAAACTTTGAGAAGCTCCTTTCACCATAATATTTCCTACGTCATCACCAATTAATACATTTACCGTAGTTCCCTTATCTACTTCAAGATTAAAATCTACGTTCATATTGGCGCCCGTTTTCTTTTTATCTTCAACAGTAACAATTCCTGCTTTGTCTTCTTTTAAGAACCTTAGCATTTTATATTCTTCCACGGTAGAAGTTGAACCAGAATTAAAGGTGAAAGTACTTCCATTCAAAGCTTTCATATTCGGAGTAGAAATACTTAAGCCTGATACAGGGCCGTCCACATACAAATCTCCTTGTCCGTACACTCTTCCCCAAAATAAATCGTAATCTTTTTGAGTAGTATTCAACATCAAAAGATTATCAGCACGCATTACAAGGTTTACACCCATTGATGACAGCGTCTCAAACTGTATCGCTCCAGATATAGTTCCTTTAGAATTACCTCTTCCGTCGTGCACCTGAATGTCATTGAGAACCGCCAAACCTCTGGAAAGTGGAATTACAGTATCATCAAAGGAATAATCTACACCTGTAAATAATAATTTAAGTCCGAAATTTTTAAGCGCAATATCACCACTATAATCAATATCATTTAGTTTCCCTGATATTTTTAAGTCTCCAGTGGCTTTACCACGCATATTTCCAAAAACGTTCTGTACAAATTGCTGTGTAAATGCCAAATCGAATTCACGCATTTCTGCGATAACATCCAATGTTGGAGATGATGTATTGTTATCCAAAGTTCCTTTTACATGCAGATTGTTTTCACCCAAGACACCGGTTGACTGTACCTGCAAATCGATATCAAAAACATTTGGTTTATCGCTCTTCACAGCTGTAGCAACAATATTACCCATTACTTTATCTTTCATTACAATATCACTAATGGTGACATCAATTAATGGTTCTAAAGTTTTGTCGGTCATTACTAATTTTACGTTCCCGTTCGCCAATCCTTTCACGTTTAAGCTGTTTCCACCAGCCTGCATATCCAGAAGTTTTTCTATGGCAAAATTTTTCACATTGGCATCTACAGAAAAGTCTTTAGCAGATTTAAAAACTGCATCATTTATCAAAAGCTCACTTGCATCGGAGTATACTCTTAAGTTTTTTACCTCAAAGTCTTTTGTTTTTTGACGGTATGTAATGGTATGATCCAATTCTGGAGAGGTATCTATAGCCCAAGTAACATCATTAAATTTGATTTCTGTAGGATCAAAACGGAAGACATAATCTCCTACTGCATTTGTAGTTTGGTTAATATTAACCGCATAATGCTTCAGCAGATCATTTACCTCATCATCTGGTGTGCCATAATCGAAGTTGGCAGCCAAGAAAAGTTTGTTTCCGTCGGGGTTTTTACCACTTAGCATGATATCTTTCAACACATTCTGGTTGTACTGAATTCTATCAATTTTCGCGTATAGCTGTTCATCTAAATTCGCGGTATTAATTCTTACCAAAAGATTATCAACCATTGCGCTGTCCCTGGTAGAATTTTCTCTTTCATTGATTTTATAAGCGGGATTGGCTGCCGCTAAAGCTTTATCAGCATCAGTAATCTCTGCTTTTTTGGTCATGATGTATTTGAGAGAAGCCGCATCTAAATTTAAAACCAAATTATTGGAAGTACCATCGTATTCACCCACTACTGTTGCACCTTGCGGAATTTTAAGATCGGGTAGAAAATAACTTACCAAACCTTGCTCCACATCAAAATTCATTGAAAAATGTTGGCCTCTGTATAATTTTTTCGGAGCCGGACCAACTAAAATTTTACCTAAACCATTTTGCACCATCCCCCCTAAATCAGCAAGATTAAATTTCCCGGCTATTCTACCATCCGCTGCTCCAGGAGCATTGACGATAATAATTCTATTGCCATTTTCAATATAGGTTATGACGGATGCTTTTGGAATATCGTAACGTTGATTGCCTGTTGCAAAATAAACTGATGATGCATCTACATCAAGTGTTAAATCATTCAGATCCGTCATAGCAATTTTTCCCACAGCCTTTCCGCTTACCACCTGCTTGCCAGCATTTCCTGTAAAATAATTGAGATTTAAATATTGTATATCGGCATCAATATCCGCTAAAATTCTTTTTGTACTGAAATCAATGAGACCTTTTACATTTCCTTTCGCTTGATCATCATTGATGGTAATCAGTCCATTGTATTTTCTGTGATTCAGCTTCCCATCAAGATAAAGGTTGTTAATGGTTTTATCCATAATCTCAATCTTAGAAATCTGAGATTTTGTGGTAATGACCATAGTATTCACATCAAAACTTTGCCCTACAAGATCAAATTTACCTGAAATTAAGCCTACAGCGTTACTTTTGGTAATCACAGATGTATTGAGATCATTTACTTCAACATTCCCTGTATATTTAGGAACTGGTGAACTGTAATCCGACAATACCAATCTATTGATCTTGGCTTGTCCAATTCCTGTTATTAAATTACCTCTAGGAATATAAACCTGTTGCGGGGTTATTCTTGCGGCACCATTGTATTTCAGTTTTCCAAAGTCGTCTGCAAAATTCTTCATTTTCACTGAAATGAAGGTTGGAAGCATAGCTTTAAGATCTTTGTACGTAAAATCCGTGGAAATAGAATTGGTTTCAATTAAAAATTTACCATCCAAAATATTTTGAACCTTGAGGTTATTGGTTGCAATGTTTACAGTTGGGTTTTTTACCAAAAAATTCTCCAGATAAAACCTGTTAAGAGGACCGTTCATTTTCCCGGAGATGTTTACGGGTTTATAATTGTCCCAATTGGTAACAAAATAGCTGATGTCGTATCCACTGATCTGACTTCCCAACATAAGATCCATTTCCCAGCGAACCCTGTTCGTAAAATCTGCCCATGAACCTTTATTCAAATTAAATTTGAGATGTCCCTGCAATAGGGTATGATCTGTATTGAGCGTTAAGTCTTTCAATAAAAGAAAATCATCCGTTAAAGATAAATCTGTTGAGAAAGTATCTACAAAGTGTTTTTTTCCCCAACGTGTCGTTGTAAAACTTAAATTATTGATTTGCGCTGAGACATTAGATCCATTAACTTTCGCTTTAGGAATCAATAAATTCAAATTTTCGGCATACAACCATTTTCCTTTATCACCAGGGGAATTTCTGTTGATGATCGATAGTTTTGAATTGACAAGTTCCAAGCGGCTGTCCATTTCGAAAGGAGGAGCATTGGGATCTCTTTTTTTACCTGTATCAAATAAATGAGTGAATCTCACGAAGTTAGAGATACTGTCCCCTTCATAGGTAATTACCTTGATGTCGGCATTCGTAAAATAGATGGAATTAAAAGTAAGAGAATTTGAATTTCCAGAAATGGCATTGCGCGCCAACGTAAACCAATCCGAATTGGCTTTCAACGATCTTGCTTTTATAAAATCGAGACCTTTGTAATCTTTTATTCTTAGACCTTTGATGGTAACATCTCCAAAAAAATCCACATCCACACTCTCTGTAGACATTTGAGATTTAAAATTTTTATTGACAACCTCTAAGGCTTTATCGGCGGCGTATCTTTTAGTGACTGGTAAATTGATGGCAATAAGAGCAAGAATAAAAAGCGAAATACCTGTCCAGAACAAAATAAGCAGTAATTTGGCCCACCAAGCAGGTCTTGTCACATCTTTCGCAGCCTGCTTCCCAAACTCTTGAGCCGTTTCTACAGGATGCTTAATGGCATCTGAGGCCAATTCTGATGCTTCCTTTACCGTTTCGCCTACATTATCAACAGTTTTCTTTACCTGATCTCCGATATTCTCGGCGACGGTTTTTTTTTCTTTATCGTTATTATTCTCTAAATTTGCCATTGTTATGAGCGACTCAATAATTTTAGGGATAGAATCATCTTGTGATGATACCTCAGCAGCCATCATTAAGGGAAATACCATACTCTCCAACATTGCCGCCAATCAAGAAATCCATGTTGAATATGGAGGTGTAGTTCCCGAATTGGCATCCCGTGCACATCAGCAGAATATTATTCCTGTTGTTCAAAAATCATTCGCCAAAGCAAATATACAACAAAAACAAATTTCTGCGATAGGTTTTACCCGCGGTCCCGGACTTTTAGGTTCTCTACTTGTGGGAACTTCATTTGCCAAATCTTTGGCCATGAGTTTAAATGTTCCTTTAATAGAAGTTAACCATCTTCAAGCCCATATTTTAGCACATTTTATTGACGATGCAAATCCTGTGCCTCCTACTTTTCCGTTTTTATGTTTAACGGTGAGCGGCGGACATACCATGATTGTTTTGGTGAAAGATTATTTCGAAATGGAAATTATCGGAAAAACCATTGACGATGCGGCAGGTGAAGCTTTTGATAAGATTGGTAAGATTTTCAACCTCGATTATCCTGCAGGTGCCATTATTGACCGACTTTCTAAAGATGGTAATGCAAATGCATATGAATTCAGTAAACCTCGATTAGAAAATTACGACTATTCTTTCAGTGGGATCAAAACTTCAGTACTCTACTTTATTCAAAAAGAAATGAAGAAAAATCCAAATTTCATTGAAGAAAATATCCACGACCTTTGCTCTTCCGTACAGAAAACCATCATTGAGATTTTAATGAAAAAACTCGAAAAGGCAGCCCAAGATTTAGGGATTAAAGATGTAGCCATTGCAGGCGGCGTTTCAGCAAATTCAGGATTGCGACAAGCCATGGAAAATAATAAAGAAAAATTGGGTTGGAATATTTACATACCAAAATTTGAATATACCACCGACAATGCTGCAATGATTGCAATGGTTGCAAAGCTGAAGTTTGAAAAAGGTGAATTTACTGATTTACGTACGAGTGCAACCGCAAAATATGAACTGTAATTTTTGGAATTTATAAATTTCAATTCCTATAATTTAAGACTACATATGAAACTTTTTTACGGAGACATCAACGACAAAACGGTAAACATCCACGATGACGAACAACAGCACATTTTGAAAGTTCTTCGGATGAAAAATGGTGACGAAATTTATGTAACGGACGGTGACGGAATGTTGGCAAAAGGAAATTTGATTATTGAAGGTAAAAAAGCTGCCCTAGAAGTTGAAACCATAGAAAAAACATCTGAACCTTTTATTCCCAAGCTTCATATTGCGATTGCCCCAACGAAAATGATCGACAGAATAGAGTTTTTTGTAGAAAAAGCCGTGGAAATGGGAATTTCTGAAATTACTTTTTTACAAACTGAAAAAACGGAGCGCAAAAATATGAACATCGAAAAACTTCAAAAACAAGCCATTGCTGCTTCAAAACAAAGTTTAAGATTTTATTTTCCGAAGATTAATGATGTTGTAAAATTATCAGATTTCATTAAAACAGTTTCCCCCGAAAAAACTTTTGTGGCGCATTGCAATGAAAATCTTAGCAGAAAAAATCTTCACGACATCCCAACACTTCAAGAAATCACATTTTTAATTGGTCCTGAAGGTGATTTTTCGGAAAAAGAGATCATGCTCCTTGCCGAGAAAAACGTTGCCGCTGTCTCATTGGGTTTTCAAAGACTCAGAACTGAAACTGCAGGAATTTTTGTAGCAGCCTGGAATTACAGCAAAATGTTTTAAGCATAACTTAGTAACAACATACAGCAATAAACTTTTTTATTGTTTGAGATAGCGCTCCAGAATTGCCTTTCCGCTTGGGATGGAATTTACTGCCCATCGTATTTTCATTTCTAGGAGTTTTTGAGGAGAAAGTTTATAATCAATACCAGAATTAACCAATTTCTGCTTTAAATCATAAAAACAAATGGCTGCTGCGACAGATACATTAAAACTTTGAGTAAAACCATACATCGGTATAGCCAATGTTTCATCTGCAAAATCTAGAAGTTCATCCGTTGTTCCCTCCCACTCCGTTCCAAAAACAAGAGCCAGAGGCGCAACCGGCTGATAGTCTGGCAACATAGTGGCATTTCTCTCAGGTGAAACAGCAACAATTTTATAACCTCTTTCTTTAATGGTTTGTAGAGAATCCAAAGTTCGAGGCATTTTTTCAACCTCCACCCAAGTATCTGCACCTTTAGTAACCCTCAAATTTGGGTCAAAAACATTTTCCTGCTCCATAGCTATGACTTTATGAAATCCGCAGGCTTCAACAGACCTTACAATAGCTGCTGCATTTCTAAATTGATAAATATCCTCCACCACCGGTAAAATATAATCTGAGCTTTCTTGGGAAAAATGCTCGATTTTACGAAGTCTTTCATCAGTTAAGAATCCGCTTACATATTCATAAATCTCTTCTTGAGTTTTCATATTCTTTAAAAATCTTCGCAAATTACGTAATTTTGCTTTCATGAAAAGAAAGGTCCTTTTAATATACACTGGCGGAACGATTGGAATGGAGAAAGATTACAGCACTGGGAGTCTGCGCGCTTTTGATTTCAACACCATTTTTGATAAAATGCCGGAGATGAATTTAATGGAATGCGAAATTGCTGTTCATTCATTTTCTCAACCTATTGATTCTTCAGACATGAGCCCTGCGGAATGGAAAGATATTGCAAATATCATTGAGAAGAATTATTCCAATTACGATGGGTTTCTCATTCTGCATGGTACAGATACAATGTCTTATACCGCTTCAGCGTTAAGTTTTATGTTAAAAGGATTGAGAAAACCTGTTATTTTAACGGGTTCTCAACTTCCCATAGGTGATTTGCGAACGGATGCCAAAGAAAATTTACTGACAAGCTTGTACTATGCGAGTTTGTATGAAAATGATGAAGCTATGATACAGGAAGTCTGTGTTTATTTTGAGTACAAACTTCTGAGAGGCAACCGAACATTGAAATATTCTGCTGAGTATTTCGACGCTTACTTAAGTCCGAACTACCCTATTTTGGGACAATCAGGGGTACATTTGAACATCAGCAAGGAGCATCTGTATCGTTCATCAATTCAAGACTTCAGTATTGATACGCATATTTCTGAAGACATTTTATTTTGGCGAATTTTTCCAGGAATGCACTTAGATCATTTCAAACAAATTCCTCAAATGAAAGTGCTCATACTTCAGGTTTTTGGCTCCGGAACCATCTTCAACAATCAAAAGACAAAGGATATTCTTTTGGAAATTAGAAAGAAAGGCACTGAAATAATAGTGGTAAGTCAGTGCATATCAGGTGGAATTTCTATCGGAAAGTATGAAAATTCAAATATTTTCAATGCTATCGGAGCCATCAGCGGGAAGGATATTACTGCAGAAAGCGCCATTACAAAAGCGATGCACATTTTAGACAATCCTCGTTATGAATGGAATTTTGCGAAAGTATTCAGTAAGAATTTGTGTGGAGAAATTTCAGAATAAATAAGATTTATCTTTGTTAATAATATAAAAACTCTTATTTTTGCAACCTCAATTAGAGAGGTGTCCGAGTGGTTGAAGGAGCTACCCTGGAAAGGTAGTATACGGGTAACTGTATCGAGGGTTCGAATCCCTTCCTCTCTGCAAAAAGACTTTTACATTAATGTGGAAGTCTTTTTTTAATTGATATCATTACATTGTAAATAAAAAAACCTGATTCCAAAAAAGAATCAGGTTCATCATTATTATGGTAATGAAAATTAGTTAGGCCATAAACCGTAATACTGAGAAACTCCATAATCAATTGTCTCTGCGCTCACTACAAATGTTATCAGCATGTTGTTATCATTTAGTGCATCAAAGTCAACTTCATGTTGAATTACATATCCATTTTCCCATTTTAGTTTTATTAACTCTCCTTCTTCATGAGCTTTGTTGAAAGTGATTTCCCCTACCGTGGGTTTGTATTTACCATTCAATAGACTTTCTAAGATTGCAGAGCTTTCAGTAGCCTCTACCGTTACTTTAATTAGAGCATTTGACGGGTCCGACGCAACTCTACCAGAAACATCTGTCGTTCTCCCTACACTGTAATTTAACTTTAATACTTTCTGATCTGAACCTCCATTGAACTTTAACAGTCCACGTGAATTGTTTGCTGCCATTTATCTAAATTTTAATTGTTTTTAATAGTACAAAGATATAAAGCTAATTCCATTTATTTTGTAGTAGAATTACTACAATTTTAATATTTTTTTGAACTTCTGAATTTGTATTTACCTTAGAAAAAGGCTAAGTTTGATTTTTAGATTGATAAATATGTTCAGTAAACAAGAAGCTCAGCAACTTAAAAAAGATTTTTGGACCTCCTTTGGTAAGTCTTTTCCCAGAAACTGGATTTTATATGATACGAAGATTAAAGATTTCTCTTTTAAGTTTTACGCAGACAACAAAAAAGCTGAAGTTTCTTTAGATATAGAAATGAGAGATGAGATTTTTCGCGATGCCTATTACAACAAAATTTGGTCTTTGGAAGACATTTTAAAAGAATATATTGGTGATTTCCATAAACAGGAAAATTATGAATTAGAAAATGGAAAAATCATCAGCAGAATTTGGGTTGAAAAACATCATGTCTCTATTTATAATAAAGATTCGTGGCGAGACATTTTTGAGTTCTTTGTAGAAAAAATGAACGGCTTTGAAATATTTTTTTACGAATATGAAGATTTTATAAAGGATGTTTAACCTGACTGCGGCGGCTTCGCCGCCGCAGTCAGGTTAAAAAAAGGTTCGGCGCCGCAGGCGCCGAACCTTTTTTTAACTCATTAATATAACTATTAACTGAACTTTCTTTTTCTCAACCAGAAGAACAATCCTCCCAGCAAACCAATGATTACCAGTGGCAGCACTAAATTAATCATTTGCCATGTGCTTTTTTCCTCAGTAATTCTATTTCGATCCAGTAATCTGGCTTCAATATTTCTATTTCTAAGCGACATAAGATTACTATCGTCTAAAAGATAATCCAGGGCATTTCTCAAGAACTGCTCATTCCCAAATTGCTCCTGCGTTAGTTGATCCATACCTAAAGGTAGAGGCTCACCTTTGTGAATTTTATTTCGGCCAATGTCACCGTCAGCGATAACAATCATCTTGTTTTCTGGACTTGTTGCTTTGAAGCCTGGATAAGATTTACGTTCAATTCTTGATGCATAAGCGGAATTGAATTTTCCTTCTAATGACACAGCAAAAATTTTAGGTGTGCTGGGTTTTTCCATTTGTCCCAAACTATCAACACTCGCAATCTCCTTCAAATCAACATAATTAGGAACTTGCTTCAATAAAGTTTTATTACTGGATTCAAAAAGAACATTGGTTTTGATATTTTTTCTTCCTCCCAGAGTATCAATAGATGTAGGGAATTCGAACTTTACAGGATTAATATTTTTGGTGATAGGATTATTATTTTCAGCAATTCCTAAAGGGAAGTACGGCCATGGAACACTCGTAAACTGCGGATTTCCGTTCACTTCACCCGTTACAATTTTTAACATTGCAATTTTCTGCACATCTTTTACCAATGCAGGATTGATTCTTAAACCGTAATTAAAGAAAAAATCTGTCATATTGAGATCTATGGGGAAAGGCATAAGTTTTTTAGATCGCATCAAAGTATCCATTTCCGCATTCACGGCATCAATCATCCAAAGGGTCTTTCCGCCGTTCATAATATATTGATCAAGAATCACCTTTTCGTTGTCAGTAAATGCTTTTCGAGGTTTTGCAATCACCAAGGCATTCATTTGCTTCAGCATCGGAACATCTTCCATCGATAATTCGGTTTGATTTTTGGGAATGATGGGTCCTGCATCATAATTTTCCAACGCCAAATGCATAAAGCCCTGAAATTCGTCTGGACTTAATTCGTCTTGATTAATCAATATACCAATTTTCTTTCTTTTATTGGACGAAATGGCTTTAATGTTTGACACCAAATTATACTCCAAGTTCTCCATGGATTTTGTCAGCTGCTGATCTGCACTAATACCTGTTTGCTCAACAATTAGCGGAATAGACATTCCTTTTTTATCATATTTAATAACAGCGTACGGATACATAACAATCTGCGTTATCTTTCCGTCTTTGATGTCAGGAAGCACCGAAGGCTGCATACCCATTGCCATCAAAGTATCTTGTGGCATTTTGCTCTTTACTGGATCAATGAACTTAAAATCTATTTTAGGATTAATTTTCCTAAATTCTTCCAACATAAACTTCGTCTCATTCTGCATCTGTTTGAAGCTTGCCGGAAAATCGCCTTCCAAATAAACTTCTACTGTTAAAGGCTTTTTTACAGATTCTAAAACTTTTACAGTATTTTCAGTCAGCGTATACCTTTTTTCTTGGGTGAGATCTAATCTGATACCGGAAATATAGAGAATAACAGCAAGTGGAAGAATTACTATCAATAAAATTCCAAGAGGTGATTTTAAATTAAATTTCTTCATGATTTTACTTCTTTTTACTGATAAAATGATTAGACAAAACTAAAGCAATCCCAATAACCAACACGAAATAGGCAACATCTTTAAAGTCAATCAAACCTCTTGTGAAGCCAAGAAAATGTTGGTAAAAACCTATATTTTGCAATATGAAATCTGCTCCGCCTAATAATTTATAACTCGCCAATTGCTCGATACCGAAGTACATTATAAAGCACATGAAAACACCTAAAAGATAGGCCATAATCTGATTTTGTGAAAGCGAAGATGCTAAAATGCCAACTGATGCAAAAGCCGCAATGAGAACAACCAAACCAAAATAGCTACCTATTGTCATTCCTAAATCTATATTGCCTTGAGGCACACCTAATGTATAAACAGTATATAAATAAACCAATGAAGGAATTAAACATAAAGCTCCTACCAGCCACACAGATAAAAATTTCCCTAGCACCAAATCTGAAATTTTCAAAGGCTGAGAAAATAACCAGTTTAACGTTCCTGTTTGCTGCTCTTCTGCAAAGCTTTTCATGGATAACGCTGGAATAATGAACATCAGCAGCCATGGCACAAGAACAAAATAGCTTTGCAATGATGCCGCTCCAATTTCAAAAATATTAGAATCATTATCGAAGAAAAATAAAAACAAAGCACCAATCAAACTAAAAGCACCAATGATAAGCCATGCGCTCCAGTTTCCAAAGTAGCTCCAAAGTTCTTTTTTAAGTATTGCAAACATATTTTGTAGATGTTACTAATTAAAGGTTAAATGTTGTTTTCTATCTTGATTAGTTTTTTTTATTCCTATTCACCAGCTTTACAGTGAGCATAATGAGTACAACTAAAACGAAAAATCCTGAAAGAAGTTGCCACCAGTATTCAATTATCATTGATTTTAAAATAACGGTGAAAACCACGAGAAAAAGTATAAACGTAGCAATTTCATTAAACTGTCTGAGTTGGATATTGGATGTTTCGAGAGGTTTACCATCAAGAGATTTTATTTGTAAAACCTTTTTCCAGCACCAAAAATGATACAGCGCCAAGCCCAACAAAAAAGTAAGCTTTAAATGGAACCATGGCGTTTTCAATAGCATAGGATTAAGAATAATTAAGCTGACTCCTGCCAATGTCATAATCACACCAGCTGGAACGGTAATGATATTCCATAATCTTCTTGCCATGAAAATATATTGTTCCCGAAGAACTATTTTTTTAGGATCCTCAAACGCGTCGGTATCTTTATAATACACAAAAAGGCGCACAAGGTAAAAAATCCCTGCAAAATAACTGACCATAAAAATAATGTGCAAAGCCTTTAAAATCGTGTAAAGCATTGTAAAAAATTGATTTGCAAAGATAAGATTAATGTAATAATTTAAGATTTATTTTAAAGTAATTTGCAAAAAAAAGACCTTTCGTTGCCAGAAAAGTCTCTAATTGTGATGATGATGCTTACTTATTTGTAAAGTGCCTCAATTTTGTCTGTAAGGGAGTTGATGAAATTTTGAAGAGGTTTTTCTACCATCATTTTTATAAAGGGGTTAAATTTTCCTTCGAAAAGCATTTGGGCTTCAGTTTGGTTGTCGCTAATGGATTGTAACGCGGCAGTTAGCGAAAAATCTAAACTCGGGTTTGCAGATGTTAATACCGCCCCACTTTCTGTAACCTCACCTATTTTAAGTGCAATTTCTGGCATACCTTTCAATCCGAATTTGAAACCGTCCTCTCTTGTCTCAAATTTCTGGAGTCCATCCGGCATAAAATCCTTATAATTTTCAGGAGATTTTAAAAGATCAGCAAGCTCTTTTGAAGATTTATTAACGATTATTTTTCTTCCTTCTAAATTCATTGTTTATTTTTGTATTAAATATAATACAAATGTATAAAGTTTTTGTGAATGAAAAAAAGTTATCGCTCTCCAATACATATCAAAATTCTGGCAAAACTTTAAAATTTGAAGATAAAACAACGCTCGAAATTGCGATAGATATTCTTGAAAATACTTCCGTAGAAAGTGTGCATGTTTATAGTGATAATTTAGATGATTTGTGGGAAAACCTGAGGAGCTTAATGAAAAATATTGAAGCTGCAGGTGGTGTGGTGTGGAATGAAGATCAAAAAGTACTATTCATAAAACGGCTCGGAAAGTGGGATCTTCCAAAAGGAAAATTAGAGAAAGGGGAATCTTTAGAAGATGCCTCAGTCCGTGAGGTAGAGGAAGAAACGAATCTTCAAAACCTTGAACTTTTGAGAGCGCTCACAACAACTTACCATGTCTACACGGAGCGAAATGGACAAAAAGTATTGAAAACCACCCACTGGTTTGAAATGAATTTCAAAGGTGAAAACACAGCGAAACCACAGCTAGAAGAGGGCATCACTGAAGTTTCCTGGAAAGATATGGATGAAATTAGCCAACAGGTTTACGCCAATACTTTCGAAAATATCAGACTCATTCTTAAGGAATTTGTAGAACCTCAGCTTTAGATAAATTCAATAGCGTTTTCCAATGCAATACCACGAGAGGCTTTTAGAAGTACATTTTGTGAGCCAACCGGATTTTCTTTTAGGTGCTCAATAAGTTCTTGTGTATTTGCGAAAGATTGCACCGATGGATTAATTTTTTTAAACTCCTTACCAACCGTATAAATACAATCAAAACCCAAAGTTTTGGCTAGTTCGAGTATATTTTGGTGTTCTTTTTCGCTTTCGTCACCAAGTTCAAGCATATCACCAATTACAATTGTTTTTGTGCCTTCAAAACCAGCAAAATTGAGCAATGAAGCCGACATGGAGCTAGGATTGGCGTTATAGGTATCTAATACCAATGTCTTTCCATGCTGATGAACAATCTGTGAACGCATATTGGTAGGAGTGTAACTTTCTATGGCATGCTTTATTTTTTCAATATCAATTCCGAAATAAAACCCTAAACTTGCAGCTGCGCAAAGGTTTGTAAAATTGTAGTCACCCGTAAGTTTCGAAATAATATTCACACCCTTACAACTCAAACCTACAAAATGATTTTCAGAAATCTTTGAGAATTGATATTCAGAATTTTTGGATCCGAAACGTATTGTAGGGGAGTAATTTTCGGTTTTTTCGACTTGAATGGGATCGTTCTCATTCACCAAAATAGTTTGATGGTTCAATTTTAGGTAATCATACAATTCAGATTTACCCTTTACAACACCTTCAAATCCACCAAAGCCTTCCAAATGCGCCTTTCCGAAATTGGTGATATAACCGAAATTGGGCTGACAAATACTGCACAATAGTTCAATTTCCTTTTGATGATTAGCACCCATTTCTACCACAGCCATTTCATGCTCTGGTTTAATAGACAAAATAGTAAGCGGAACTCCGATGTGATTATTTAGATTTCCTTTGGTATACTGAACGTTGTATTTTTCTTCTAAAACTGCGTGAATAAGTTCTTTTGAAGTCGTCTTACCATTACTACCTGTTAAACCTATTATAGGAATATTCAGTTGATTGCGGTGATAAATTGCTAATTCCTGCAAAAAATCGAGAGTTGAGGGAACATAGAATATACTTTTCTCAATATCTTCGAATTCCTCCTGCTCTACTACAACAGCTAAAGCGCCTTCATTTGAAGCCTTGTCTGCAAAAGTAGCTGCATTAAAATTATGACCTGAGAATGCGAAAAAAATATCACCCACTTCAATATTTCGACTGTCAATAGTTATTTTATTGCAAACTTTATATAAGGTATAAAACTCTTCAATTTTCATGGTTCAAAAATAAAAAATCCTTTCGATTTCTCGAAAGGATTTTTGTTTGTATTTGAATATATTATCTTCTAGTTGCACCTTTTCCACTATCTCTAGCATCCTGAGCTACACGGAAACCAACCCAGCCATAAGCTCTCTCTTGGTTTTTGTATCTTCTCATCCCCGGATCTAGCCAGTAAGCTGAATCCTGCCAAGAACCACCTTTTACCACTCTAATATCATTAGAGATATCTGATGTTCTTGTTTTGGTATCTTTTTGTAAAACAACCTTTCCTTTTGCATCTACGATAAATTGCATTTTCGGGCTGTTGTACATATTGAAATTAGAATTTGAAGAATCCGAAGCGGTACGGTAATTCAATGATGATTGTTGATCACCATCTCTGTAGTTTCTGTAATCAGCAATTGTTTCTCTTTCGAAAGTACCTGGTAAACCTTTGTACAACAATTGTCCGTTAGCTAAAGTATCATATTTAACGTCATTAGCTTCAATTCTTTTATAAGTACCATCTCCGTTTCTAACGATAGCCTGAGGCATATTTCCTCTGTAGTAGTTGAAATCATTGAAATCTTCATCTACAATTGGTCTGTACACATCGGCAGTCCATTCTGCAACGTTACCGAACATACCGTAAATACCTAAGTCGTTAGCTGGAAATTGTCTTACATCAGATGTATTAGCTGCTCCATCGTTAGCAGATCCTGGCACACCAGAATAATCTCCTCTACCTATTTTGAAGTTCGCTAATAATCTACCTTTTTTATCTCTTAATTTATCAATTTCTGGAGTTTTACCATTCACTGAATTATAAGTTCTGTTTTTCTGATTTCCTAAAGCAGCATATTCCCACTCTACTTCAGTTGGAAGTCTGAACTTCGTTACCATCGCAGCACTTGGAGAACGGTTAGCAGCAGCAAGTCTTTGGTTGGTAGTTTTAATACCTTGTTTTTGCTGTCTTCTTTTTTCGTTGATGTAATTCTGAATTTCTGGGTCGTTAGACTTAAATTTATCCATGTTGAATGCAGACTCTCCTTGTTGGTTAGACTCATTCATATATAAATCTTTAGAAATAATACCAGCATCCATTAAAGCTTTTTCATTGGATCTGTCTGTTAACCACTCGCAATATCTGTTTGCTTGCGTCCAAGTAACACCCACTACTGGATAATAATCAAACTCTGGTGATCTGAAATAAGTTTCAGAAAAATCATTTCTTGATAGTTTATTATCCCAAAGCAAAGTATCTGGTACAGCTCCGTTGTAGATTTCTCTAAAACTTGGATCCGATGGTGGGAAAACATATTTCAACCATGTTAAATATTCACGGTATTCATAGTTTGTAATCTCAGTTTCGCCAAGAAAGAAAGAACTAACCTGCATTCTACGAGGTGAGTTATTCCAATCACGCATTACATCATCTTTCACTAATCCCATTGTAAAAGTTCCACCTTCTACAAAGACCATTCCTGGCCAACCTTTTTGCTTCTGTTGTTTACCTGCGAAAAAGAATCCTCTTTTATCATTAGGCTTCCAACCGGTTTTACTTACAAAACTTTTAGTGCCACCTCCTTTCTTGGAGCTAGAACCGCAACTGGTTAATGCTAGTGTAGAACTTAATGCTATTAATGAAAACAACTTTAGTTTTTTCATAGTCGATATAAATATTTTCAGAGTACAAAGAAAAAATAAATTATTCAATAAATCAAGTAAAGATTTGATTTTTTTGATAAACGAAAGCAAATTAATTTTATTGTATCATATAATGTTATCAAAATTTTCGTTTATTTTGTAATTCAGAAAATTTGGATAACAAACATGAAACTCAAAATTACTTTATTATCTTTTTTTATCTTTTCGGCTTCACTATTTTCTCAAAGAATAACCATTGAATGGGATGGTGCAAAAATTCAGGATTATGGTGAAACTAAAATAAATCTTCCAAGTTTTAAAAACGATGGATTTTCCTACCGCCAAAGTAATATATTTATTCAAACCAAGCAAAGAGTTGGTGAAAAAGAAGTAAAAGTTAATAATTTATCTTGGCAACCTGTCGGCATTAAAGAATTATATGAGCTCAATGCGAATAATCTTTCTGATAAAGACGTTGCGGATGTTTCTTATTATACAAGCGAAGGAGTAGAATATGCAAGTGTAGCGGTAGGCCTGTTCAAAAATATGAACGGAAAAATCTTTAGACTAGCCAGCTACGATGTTATAGAGAGCGGAACCAGAACTCTAGGTTCTGCAATGAAAGTTGGATCGACAGTGAACCCATTATCTTCAGGTAATTTTTACAAAATAAAAGTCGATAAGTCTGGTATTTTTAAGATAACAGCGCAATTTTTAAGCAGTATTGGAATTAATCCAGCATCGGTTAATCCAAAAAATATGAGAATATATGGTAATGGAGGGATCATGCTTCCTGAACATAATTTGGATACCAAATACTCTGCATTGCAAGAAAATGCCATACAGGTTGTGGGCGAAGATGATAATGTGTGGAACGATGGTGATTACGCTTTATTTTACGCTCAGGGACCTAATGGATATAATTTATATAATATTAACAATGGATCTGGTTATAAGCGAAGAGAAACAAGAACAGATAAACCTAATGGTCTAAAAAACATCTACGAAGATCACTCCTATTATTTTATCACATTTGATAAAGGCCCTGGTAAAAGAGTGCAAGCTGTTGACGTGAACATGCCTTCAACAGCATTAATCAATCAATTTGATGCATATCAAGTCATCAATAACGATCAAAAATCATTGGTTAAAGTGGGTAGAACGTGGGTGGAAGAAACGCCATTTATTAGTGATAAGGTTATCACTTTTGACACCGCAACACCAATTGTTCCTGGTTCGGAATTGCTATACAAAGTAATGACGATAGGAATGGGGTCCGGTGGGAATAGTATCACATTTGATATTAATAATCAAAATATTGTTACCAAATCAATTACAACTAGTGAATTTTCAAATGCTTTGTACGAGGGAAATACCAATAATATTCAAGGGAGTCAGATAAAAATCACAATGAAACCGAATATATCTGCTAACCCGAACGGAAATTTTTATTTTGATTACGCGGAAGTTCAGTACAGGCAAGAATTAAAATTCAATGGTTCTCAAATGAATTTTCGAGATTTTTCTATAGCGAGTGGAAGTGGAACTACCTATGGTTTTTCAGTTTCTTCAACTAATAATTTAGAACAAATCTGGGATGTTACAGATATAACCAATGCGTCACGAAAAGTTAATAAGGCAAACGGTAACATATTCAATTTTGGATACATTGCTTCCGATCCGAATTTCAATAATGAATTTGTTGCCTTTCGGGCAGATGCTGCTTTCACACCAGCTTTTGTGGAGAGAGTTGCCAATCAGGACCTATCAAGCTTAAGAAATGTTGATTATTTAATCATTACTGTTCCAGAGATGATTGCGCAAGCACAGAGATTAGCTAACCACCATCGCTCTACAAATAATTTTAACGTTGAAATAGTGGACGTTATTAAAATATATAATGAATTTGGAAGCGGAAGCAAAGATCTTACTGCGATTAGAGATTTTGTCAGCCGTCTAAATTCACCTGCAGGAGCCTTAAAATATGTTTTAATAGTAGGTGATGCCTCTTATGATTATAAAAACAGAATTGCAAACAACTCCAATATCGTATCATCATACGAAAGTGAAGAGTCCTCAAATTTTGAAATATCATATGTAACAGATGATTATATAGTAATGACTGCTCCACAAACCAATTTTTCGGGATCAATTGATAATCTATTACCTAATGTACCTATTGGAAGGCTACCTGCCGCAAATGTAGCTGAAGCCAAATTATTGGTTGATAAAACACTTGCATATTATAATAAGTTGCCTTCCCAAGCCTCTCCTTTTGGTGAGTGGAGGATGAAGCTGGATTTTGTTGTGGATGATGATAACGAAAATGGTGGTCCGTTTCATGATTTAATGAATGAAGCACTGGTTCCAATTTTTGAAACCAATACCAATAAGCTGAAAGAATATAACGTTAGAAAATTATATACCGATGCCTTCGTTGCGCAAAGTACAGCTGGAGGAAGACGTTACCCACAAGTAAATCAGGCCATTTCTAACGATTTTGGAAACAGTTTATACATGTTCTATTTTGGGCATGGTGGTATTAACGGTTGGGCACAAGAAAGAATTTTCACGTCAGTGGAAACACAAGCCCTACATAATTATTCAGATTTATTTGTACGATTACCATTTGTTTCTACTATTACTTGCGAATTTACGCTATGGGATGAGCCTAATACTTTTTCAGTAGGGGAACAGGTCATTAAAAGCAGCAAAGGAGGAGCTGCAACCATGATTACATCCAGCAGAGCCATACAGGTAATATATGGAAGAGAATTTACAGGAATCTTTACCAACAGTATCTTTACGATGCAAAATGATGATTTCAATACATTAGGAAATGCTCATCTTAATGCAAAACGTATAAAAGGACCTAGTTCAGAGCATCTAAAGGTAAATTTCCTTGGAGATCCAGCCATGAAACTCAGCAGACCTACAAGAAATATTGTTGTTGATCAAATAGAGACACCTGTGCCTGGACTAATTAGAGGTTTGGACTTCGTAAAAGTAAAAGGGCACGTTAATAATCCTAACGGAAGTTTAAACAATACTTTTAACGGTCGGGTTGTGGTAAATATTTTTGATAAAAAAGTAAATAAAAAAACATTGAACAATCCTGGGCATCTTACTCCAATTTTACAATATAAGGAAGAAGGAAGTGCCATTGTAAAAGCAGCGGGTACTGTTGTAAACGGCGTGTTTACTGTTGAGTTTTATGTTCCGAAAGATATTAACTATACTATTGGCGAAGGTAGAATGTTGGTATACGCTGATAATAAATCTGTGGATGTATTTCAGAATCAGGCGGTGCAAGTTGGAGATTTAAACCCAAATGGCATCAATGATAACCAACCTCCTAAAGTTCGCTTATACATGAACAACACGAATTTTGCAAACGGAGGTATCACCAATCAAAATCCTACATTACTAGCTTGTATTACAGATGATACCGGAATTAATTCAACAGGAGCTGGTGTTGGGCATGATATTACAACTTATCTAGACGGACAAATTATTAATACTGTTGTGCTTAATGATTTCTACTCACCAGGTGAAGGAAATGGATGTATTAATCCAAGTTTAGCAGATTTCCAAAAAGGGAATGTCACCTACCCATTCAGAAATCTTGCCGTGGGAGAACACCAATTAACATTTAAAGTTTGGGATATCAACAATAATTCTACAACTGAAACGTTAAACTTTACAGTAAAGGATGAAACCGATCAACAGTTAACCATCAATAGACCATTAAACTGGCCAAATCCATTTACTAATAAAACCTATATTCAGTTTGAACACAACTGTGATGATATTTTAGATGTAAATGTTCAAATATATACCATTACGGGTAAATTGGTAAAAACGATAAGCCAGGTTGTAATAGCTGAACCATTCTTACAAGGCTATAGAACACCAAGACAAGCCATTGAATGGGATGGAAAAGACGATTTTGGAGCTACAGTTGCAAAAGGTACCTATATTTTTAAGATATTTGCAAAGAGCCAAAACCAAGAAAAGTGCAAAGGAAGTGCCACAGCAATTGAAAAAATGGTACTTTTGAAATAATTTAAAAACTGATAATATAAAAAGACGACATATGAATTTAACTACTAAACTGCTTTTAGGAATTAGTCTGAGTGCTGGTTTTCTAGGTTATTCCCAAATTAGACCTGTTTTAACAGGAGCACCTTTCTTAAGAATTGCTCCCGATGCTAAATCAGGAGGTATGGGAGACCAAGGTGTTGTAACCTCCCCAGACGTTTTTTCACAGTTTTGGAACGCAGCTAAGTATCCTTTCAACAATACCAATTCAGGAATTGGTGTGAACTATACCCCTTATATGGGTAAACTTACCAATGATGTATTTTTATTATATGCATCTTATTTTAAGTTTTTAGGTGAAGAAGAGAGATCTACCATTTCTGCCAGTATCTATTACTTCAATATGGGGGAAGTAGATTTAACGCAACTTGTAGGAACTGAAGTACAAAGCATGGGGGTTTCTAAGCCTAATGAATTTTCTATCGATGTTGCTTATGCTCTGAAATTATCAGACTCTTTCTCAGCTGCTGTTACGGGTAGATTTATCAGATCAGATTTAGGAGGAGGATTCAACACAGATACTACTTTAAAACCTGCCAATTCTTTTGGGTTGGATATCTCTGCATACTACTCTTCACCTAAGTTCTCAATGGGAAATTCTGAAGGTAGATTAAATGGTGGTTTAGCCATTCAGAATTTAGGTCCAAAACTAGATTATACTGGTAACGAGGAATCTCGCTCTTATCTTCCAACTATGGCAAGAATAGGAGTTGGATATGATTATCTTTTAGATGATGTTAACAGAATAAGTTTAAGCGTTGAAGGTTCCAAATTATTAGTTCCAGGTTCAGAATTATTAAGAATTGATGTAGATCCACGTACCAACGAACCAAGACCTGTTTACGGTATACCGAATGTAGGTGTAATGGAAGGTATTGGAAAATCATTCAAAAATGAGAAAAGTATTATGTTGAGTGGTGGTTTAGAATATTCTTACAACAACGCATTTGCAGTGAGAGGTGGTTATTTCCATGAAAGTGAAGAGCAAGGTGCAAGACAGTTTGCTACAGCGGGTGTTGGTTTAAAATACAAATCTTTTGGATTAGATGTTTCTTACCTCATCAATATGTCTAAAGTAAATACAGCATTAGACAATACTTTAAGATTCGGACTTACTTGGAATATTGGTGATACTACTGCTAATCTTGATAGAGATTAACGAATTATTAAATCAAAACTATAAAATTTAAAAGTCTCATTTTATGGGACTTTTTTTATTTTCTATCAGTACTTTTGTAAAGATGAACTACTCGGCGGAACTTAAAAAATTTATTACCAGTCAGCAACTCTATTCAGCAGTAAGAATTACGTTGGCTACTGTTTTGCCATGTCTAATTCTTGCCCATTTCGGAATACTGAAAGAATATTTTCTCTTCCCTCTGGGGACCAGCTTTGTTGCACTTACAGACCAACCAGGTCCTGTAATACGAAGAAGAAACACCCTAATTCTCGCTATTATCAGCTACGTACTGGTAGCAAGTATCGCCAGCGTCCTCATGCACTACCCTATTTTAATATTATTAGAATTGGTAATATTCGGAATGTTTTTTTCTTTGATTGGGGTGTATGGATCACGTCTGGCAGTTTTGGGTTCGCTCTCTCTGGTAGTTTTAGCGATTTTTATTGATGGGCATCTCACAGGAACGCACATTCTAAAAAGCTTGTTGATCTTTGCAGGAGGTTGTATCTGGTTTCTTTTGATTTTCTTTATTGTAAATACACTTCAGCCTTACAAACTGGCTGGACAAATGATTGGTGAAAATTATCTACAACTGGCTAATTTCCTAAAAATAAAAGCGGATTTCTACCAAAAAAATCCAGACTTCACAAAACTAAATTCCCAAGTTTTTGCCAAACAAATTGAAATAAAAAACCTTCAGGAAGAAACAAGGGAAACAGTTTTAAAAACCCGAACTATCGTTAATGAATCTACTACCACAAGCAGATTATTAATGCTTATGTTCCTTAATTCTGTAGACCTTCATGAAAAGTTAATGACTTCCGAAAGCAGCTATCAAAAGCTCCAGGAAAGTTTTGGCGATTCAGAGATATTGGTGAAATTTCATAATTACTTAAATATTTTAGCAGAAGAAATTTTTAATATCGGAGTAGCGCTTCAAGGTGGTTTTAGGGGCAAACCTCTTACCGATTTACACAGAGAACAGGAAGAACTCAATAAAAATTATTTCGCTTTCAGAGATGCTCACAGGAATGCTGATAATTTGGAAAATTTCATGATTTTAAGACAAATTTTGCTCCGCATCAATGAAATCACCAAAGAGTTGGAGGAAATTTACAATGTGTTTTCTCAAGACATAAAACTTGCGAAAAGTTTATCAACTGAATTAGATGTTAAGAAATTTTTGCCCAATGAAGAAAAGCTCAAATTCAGCGTTCTCAGAAACAGCATCTCTCTCGATTCTGCACATTTCAGGCATGCATTGCGGATCACTATCGCACTATTGCTGGGATATCTGGCATCAAAGCTAACATTTTTAGGTATTGGCCATACGTATTGGATTCTCATTACCATAACCGCTATCCTTAAACCCGCCTACTCTGCAACCAAACACAGAAATATGCTGCGGCTTTACGGAACTATTGTGGGCGCAGTTTTAGCGTATATCCTATTGCTGTACATTCATTCGAATATTGCATTGCTGTTCATCCTTCTTATCAGCATGATTTTGTGTTACAGTTACCTTAAAGAAAAATATTTCTGGGCTGTTTTATTTATGACGGTTTATGTTTTTCTGAGTTTTAATTTTTTAAATCCAGGAAACGTCAACATCATTTTTAAAGACCGAATTGTAGACACGTTAATTGCCGGACTCATTGCCTTCATCGTTTCGTATCTGGTATTGCCGTTATGGGAACATACACAAAATATCAGCTTAATGAAGAAATCATCAGAAACCAATCTTGAATATTTTGATGTGGTCATTGAAAAATTGATGGGAATTCAGTTTAACGTTCAAAACTATAAACTCAAAAGAAAAAATGCCATCATTGCTCTTGCAAACATGTCTGATAACTTCCAAAAAATGCTTTCAGAACCTAAACATCAACAGAAAAAGCTTGAAGTGGTACATCAGTTTGTGGCCACCTCACATCTTATAACAGCCTATACAGCGTCATTATCTCAGTATTCAAAATCCAATGAACAATATCCAGAAATTGATTTTGAAAATTGGAAGAAGAAAATATCTGCTGAACTTCAACTCACAGATTTGTATTTGAATGAGAAAAAAATTGATGAAAGCTTGAAAATTGACAGTAAACTGGAACCCGACGACGAAGTGGAAGAACTTTTAAAGAAAAGGAAAATTGAAATTCAAATGCAGGAAACTCCAGGTTACTCTGATGCCAATAAAGTGCCTAGACTCACAGAATTGCAGAATATCCACAATGTTTTAGATTTAATTTACGATGTTGCCAAAGAACAGCGAAAAGTGATTGAAACCTATCGTTTAGAAAACCCTACTCTTCAACAATCGTAAAGCAATAATCTTCAAAGAATTTCACTCTGGCTTTCAGTTCATCCGATGAAGTTTCATCATGAACACGGCATTGAATACTGTCCAAATACTCCAGTTCAAACGGTCGTACTTCATAATGTTTTTTTAAAGACCAATGCTTGGAATGATGCAGTTTGTACATGCTCTCTTTTACGCTCCAGATGATTGTTAAGAAAGTTTCTTCCTTATTTTCAGGGATAAATCCACGCTCATTCTCAAAAGTAAATTTATCCTTTACTCTTAGTATTTTCGAACTGAATTTTTCAATATCAATACCAATTTTTCCCTGAGAAATAGCAATCGCCGCAAAAGGATAAGAATGCGTGATGGAAATTTCAGCATCTTTGGGAGATAAAAAAGGTTCTCGGTCTTGGTAGAGTATTTTAGATTCAGGTTTTAAGGTTTTTAGTAACTGCCTTACCATCAGCACTTCCAAGAGTTTTTTGGGATGGTAATCTTTTACTTTTTCAAAATTCTCTTCTTCCAGTAAATTCTCAATGGTCAGATGATCACTTTCATCATATTTCCAAATCAAAATACTGGCTTTATCATCGGAATAATCTCTGTACAAAGGCATTTTATAAATAAAATTAAAACATTAAAGTTACGAAAACTCCCATGTAATAAGGGAAATTGTTAAAGAAATTTTTCAAGGTTAAAATTACATTAAAATTTTATCAACCTATTTTCAGTAATAAAACCCTGCAATACATTTGTACCAGAAAAATGAAAAGGGGAATCATATATATTCTTGCAGGGTTATTTTTGCTGTTTAGTGTAAAGAGTAAATCTAATTTTATGCAGACTTTAGAAACGGGTTTTGTAAAACACGTTGATCATGTGCATACTCCTAAAAAAGGTTCCCTTCCAAATTTAGAAAAATCTGCGACTCCACAAGAAACCGATGGCGAAAATTTTTCAATTGAAACTGCCGACGAAGATTTTTCAAGCCTTGGCGATTTGCATTTCTTATTTTATGCTGGAATAGTAGGTTTCGTTTTTCTTTTCTCTCACCTTTATCAACTGAAGGACAATGCACCTTTCAATTCCGAAAGTCATTTCTATCTCCTCAAAAGATTTATTTTAATTCGCGATTTGCGAATTTAAAGCATTCTTTCACGTCTATTATCAAATGCTGTCTTTTTATTCAGCATACTGCGCTCGTAGCCTTTACTCCAAAGACGTGATTCCATTAAATTTCCCTTGAAACCAAAGGAGAAAAATTTTGTCGTTTAGATTATTCAGATTATAAAAAAGGTTCACATGAAAAATTTTAATGCAACACTTGTGTTATTATGCCTAGCATTGATGACCAGTTGTTCCCACAAAAAAGAAGAAAAAGAAGAGGAAGCGGTCTATCCAAGTACCATTGCTTTACAAAAAGACACTATTATCACAAAGGATTTTGTATCGCAAATTCAATCCGTAAAAAACATCGAGGTGCGAGCTCAGGAAAAGGGCTTTCTCTCGCGAATTTTTGTCGACGAAGGCCAGTATGTACGGGCTGGACAAACACTTTTCCAAATTATGTCGCAAGTGTATCAGGCAGAATTACTGAAAGCACAAGCAGAAGTGGCTCAGGCTAAAATAGAACTTCAAAACGCCACAACATTAGCCAATAACAATGTGGTTTCTAAAAACGAGAGAGCCATGGCAAAAGCAAAATTAGATGCTGCCAATGCAGAAGCGCGTTTAGCTCAGCTTCATCTTTCATTTACCAACGTCAAAGCGCCGTTTTCTGGCGTCATCAACAGACTTCCATTAAAGTTAGGAAGTTTGGTAGATGAAGGCGATTTACTCACCAGTCTTTCGGATAACTCCAGTATTTATGCCTATTTCAACGTTTCAGAGCCTGAATATTTAAACTATCAAACTAACGTGGCTTCCCGAGGCGACCAGCACGTGAATTTAATCATGGCTAACGGAGCACAATTTCCACAAATTGGGGTAGTACAAACTATTGAAGGCGAGTTTAATAACGAAACAGGAAATATCGCTTTCCGAGCCAAATTCCCCAATCCAAACAGTCTTTTACGAAATGGCGAAACAGGGAAAATCCAGATGACACTTCCCGTGAACAACGCTTTACTCATTCCCCAAAAAGCTACCTATGAAATTCAGGATCAGAAATACGTTTTTGTAGTTGGTAACAATGGAAAAGTACAGTCGAGAAACATCAGCATTGCCTACGAACTGCCTGATCTGTATGTTGTGAGCAAAGGCCTAAAACCAACCGATAAATTCTTGTTGGAAGGCGTACAGAAAGTAAAAGACGACCAAAAAGTGAAAACCAAATTTGTAGATGCTAAAAAAGCCATTTCTTCTTTAAAGTTAGATGCCAATTAGATTGGGTCGATTATAAAAAGAAGAAAAAATCTCAAATTTTAAATCTCAAATTTCAAACGAAACATGTTTAAGAAATTTATACGCAGACCCGTTCTGTCTATCGTAATATCGCTCATCATTGTTTTTCTGGGAATA
>JAEWYW010000047.1 GCA_023458535.1 Bacteroidota bacterium | reverse complement strand
ACTTCCTATGCTATTCTACCTTATAACCAGTATTTAGATAGATTTCCTGCATATTTGCAACAGGCAGATATGGAAAGCAATGGAAAATCTGTTAACCGAAACGGACATTTTGTTGAGTACGAGACAGGTCCAATTATTTGGGGCGAACCTGGCACTAATGGTCAGCATGCTTTCTATCAACTCATTCATCAAGGTACAGAACTGATTCCCGCAGATTTTATTGGTTATGTGAAATCTAATAATGAAATAGGCGACCATCAAAATAAATTAATGGCTAATTTCTTTGCGCAGACCGAAGCTTTGGCTTTTGGAAAAACCTATGATGAAGCCTATGCAGAACTTCAAAATGAAGGTAAAGATGATGGGGAAATAGAAAAACTCATTAACTTTAAGATTTTTCATGGTGACACCCCTATAAATTCGCTATTATTTCACGAATTAACACCTTTTTCTTTGGGGCAGCTTATTGCACTTTATGAGCACAAAATATTTGTTCAAGGTGTAATATGGAATATTTTCAGTTTTGATCAATTTGGGGTTGAACTAGGGAAAACTTTAGCATCAAAAATACTTCCTGAGTTAAGCGAGATGAATACCATTTCATCCCACGACAGTTCTACAAACGGACTGATTAATTTTTATAAATCTAATCAATAATAAAGTAAAAGAAGAAAAAATGGCTCAAATCTTAGATGGATTAAAAGTTTCCAAAGAAGTAAAGGCAGAAATTAAAGAAGAGGTAAATAAAATTCTTGCCAATAAAAGACGCGCACCACATTTGGTGGCTATTTTGGTTGGGAATAATGGTGCTAGTAAGGCGTATGTAAATTCTAAAGTGAAGGATTGTGAGGAAGTAGGTTTTTCTTCGTCATTGATAAAATTTCCGAGTACTGTTTCCGAAGCTGAATTGCTTGAGAAGATTGATGAACTGAATAAATCTAAAAAAGTCGATGGATTCATTGTTCAGTTGCCTTTACCCAAGCAAATTGACCAGGAAAAAATAATCATGGCCATCGATCCAAGAAAAGATGTAGATGGTTTCCATCCAGAAAACTTCGGGAAAATGGCTCTGGAAATGGATACTTTCTTACCAGCAACACCATTTGGAATTCTAACTTTATTGGAAAGATATAATATTGAGACCAAAGGAAAAGATTGCGTAATTATCGGCAGAAGCCGCATTGTAGGTAAACCAATGAGTATTTTAATGGGAAGAAAAGATTTCCCTGGAAACTCTACCGTTACATTAACGCATTCTTATACTAAAGATATTGAAGAATATACAAAACAAGCCGATATTGTAATTACTGCTTTGGGAGATCCTCATTTCTTAAAAGGAGATATGGTAAAAGATGGAGTTGTTATAATTGACGTGGGGATTACAAGAGTGGATGATGACACAGAAAAGGGGTATCATTTAGCTGGTGATGTTGATTTTGAAAGCTGTGCACAAAAAGCAAGTTGGATAACGCCTGTGCCGGGTGGTGTGGGTCCGATGACGCGTGCAATGTTGATGAAAAACACCCTAATCGCCTACAAAACATCGGTTTACAACGATTAATGATAATGAATAACGAAGAAGATATTTTATTAAAAGAAGGTAAAATGCTCCCTGTAATGGAGCATTTTTATACTTTACAGGGGGAAGGTGCTCACACAGGAAAAGCCGCGTACTTTATTAGACTTGGCGGTTGCGATGTGGGCTGCCATTGGTGTGATGTTAAAGAAAGTTGGGATCCGAAACTTCATCCCTTAATGAATGCCGAACACATCGCTGAAACAGCTGCTTCTTACTGCAAAACAATAGTTTTAACTGGTGGAGAACCCCTGATGTGGAATTTAGAGATTTTAACTTCCAAATTGAAAGAATTAGGTTGCGATATTCATATTGAAACTTCAGGTGCTTATCCTATGTCTGGGCACTTGGATTGGATTACGCTTTCACCTAAGAAAACTGGACTTCCTTTGGAGGACATTTATCAAAAGGCAAGCGAACTAAAAGTGATTATTTTCAACAATAACGATTTTAAATTTGCAGAAGAACAAGCGGCCAAAGTCTCCGCTGATTGCCAACTTTATATGCAAAGTGAATGGAGCAAGAGAGATGAAATGTACCCCAAAATCACAGATTATATTTTGGCCAATCCCAGATGGCAAGCTTCTGTGCAAACCCACAAGTATTTAAATATTCCTTAAATTAGGGAACTTAAAAACTAATACATGCAGAGAATCCGTTATTCGCGATATTTAAAATCAATTATTGCAATAATTGATATCGCAGTGATTTGTGCTGTATTTATCTACTTTTTCATTACAAAAAATCCAAAACTTGTCCATGACAAAAGCATTTGGCTGGAAAATTTTTCTTCACTAGCGCTCATCATTCTGTTCTGGACATTACTGAGCGCAAAAACAAAAATCTATAAAATCCCAAGAAACATTACCTACACTCTTTTTTTAGAGCGCTTAATTGTGCATGTGGGAATTTTCACATTGGGAATTTTACTAATCGGAAAGGTTACTAAAAATATTTTTTTTAATTCTTTTATCTACACATTGCTTCTAACTCTGGGTATTTCTCTCATTTTTACGAAAACCATGATCTTCATTATGGTAAAGTACTTGAGATCTGTTGGTATCAATTATCGAAACATCATGTTTTTAAATGAAGATTCATCCAGCGATGTTTTAAAAAACACCCTTTTAGAGAGAAAAGACTACGGATATAAAATACATGAGTATAAAAATGAAAAACTGGATGCAGAAAATCTTGTTTCATTTTGGAAAGAAAACGGTATTCATACGCTTTACCTCCCCGTGAATGCTGCATTGCTTCAGAATAATAAAAAATTATTACAGCTTGCAGAAGAAAACAGGGTGCACATCACACTTATACCTAATATATCTGAAGATAATTTTTTCTTGTATGATTTGGAATATATTCAGACCCAACCCGTACTCGTTCATAAAAAATACCCGCTAGATTATTTCAGTAATTACGTGGTAAAAAGAATTTTCGATGTTATTTTTTCGCTCTTGGTACTTTTATTAATTGGTATTTGGCTGTTTCCAATTATTGCTATTGTTATAAAACTTACATCCCATGGCCCCGTTTTCTTTATTCAAAAAAGATACGGCTTTCACGAAAAGATATTCCAATGCATTAAGTTCAGAACGATGGTTGTAAATGATCAGTCATCTTCAAAAACAACATCAGCTAATGATCAGCGGATCACGAAATTCGGAAAGTTCCTAAGAAAAACGAGTCTGGATGAAATGCCACAGTTCATCAATGTATTAAAAGGTGAAATGTCCGTTGTAGGACCACGTCCACATATGTTGATGGTAGATGATTATTATAAATCTAAAATAGAACGTTATAGTCTCCGAAGTACTGTTTTGCCTGGCATCACTGGTCTGGCACAGGTAAATGGCCTTCGGGGAGATTTTGGAGATATAACGCTTGAAATGAACAAACGAGTACTTGCAGATGCGTTCTATGTAAGAAACTGGACTTTTATTTTGGATATGATTATAATATTTAAGACGGTTTTTCTGGTAATCGCAGGTGATAAAAACGCTAAATAACTAGCAAGAAAATAATTAAAAAAAGCATAATTTAGCAAAATGTTAAAAAAATTATTAAAAGGCATTGGAGAATACATGCTCCTAATGGGAAAATCCATAAAGAATCCCCAAAAAATGAGAGTTTTCTGGAAGGTTCTTATGAGAGAAATTAATGATTTAGGAGTGAACTCATTTGGTTTAGTCATCTTTGTTTCCATATTTGTAGGCGCCGTTGTAGCCATTCAGATGTTTAATAACTTTGATGCATCTTCTTTCCCTATTCCTCCTTCTTTTGTAGGATATGCTACTAAAGCAGTTTTGGTATTAGAGTTTTCACCCACCATCATCAGTCTTATCCTTGCAGGTAAAGTAGGTTCTTATATCGCGTCTAGTATTGGTACAATGCGGGTGACTGAGCAAATTGACGCATTGGATATTATGGGTGTAAATTCACCCAACTTTCTGATCCTTCCTAAAATTATTGCATGTTGCATCTTTAATCCTTTACTAATTGCCATTAGTATTGTATTTGGTATTGGTGGTGGTTATGCAGCAGGTATTTTCACAGGAAACTGGACCGAATCCGACTACATCAATGGTATAAGAATGTACATGCCAAATCTTTTCGTTTATTATGCTTTCATTAAAACTATCGTTTTTGCTTTCCTTATCGCTACTGTTCCATCATATTTTGGATACAATGTAAAGGGAGGTTCATTAGAAGTAGGTAGAGCAAGTACACAGGCAGTAGTTTGGACGATGATTTTTATTATCATTTCAGAATTAATATTAACACAATTAATACTTAGCTAATGATTGAAGTTAAAGATTTAAAGAAGTCTTTTGATGGTGTAGAGGTTCTGAAAGGTATTTCAACATCTTTTGACAAAGGAAAAGTAAATTTAATAATTGGCCAGAGTGGTTCTGGTAAAACTGTATTTGTTAAAAGTTTACTCAACGTGTTCCAACCTTCATCAGGTGAAATCCTTTTTGACGGTCGAGATATTAATAAAATGACACGTGACGAAAAACAGCAGCTGAGGTCTGAAATCGGCACGGTATTTCAAGGAAGTGCACTTTTCGATTCCATGACGGTCGAAGAAAACATTCAATTTCCTTTAGACATGTTTACAAACATGACCTTCCGAGAAAAGAAACGACGTGTTCTGGAAGTTATCAGCAGGGTGCATTTGGATAAAGCAAATAAAAAATTCCCTTCAGAAATTTCTGGAGGTATGCAAAAAAGGGTAGCCATTGCTCGCGCTATTGTAAACTATCCTAAATATCTGTTCTGCGACGAACCCAATTCTGGACTAGATCCTTATACATCAAATGTTATTGATGATCTTTTATTGGAAATTACCAAAGAATACGATACCACCACCATCATTAACACCCACGATATGAACTCTGTAATGACGATAGGTGAAAAAATTTTGTATCTTCGAAACGGTTTAAAAGAATGGGAAGGAAATAAAGATATTCTTATTACTGCAGGAAACAAAAACCTTATAGATTTCGTTTATTCATCAGAGCTTTTCAAAGAATTGAGGGAATACCTATTAGAAAACAATAAAACTATAGAAAACAATATTACTAAAATAGAAGACAATGAAAAAGATTCTTAGCTTGTCCTTATTGGCGCTTTCTTTATCTTTATCGGCGCAAATGTCATTTGCTGCTAAGTTTAACGTGTTATTTCCAGCAGGCAATGCTTCATGGAAAAATATTTCAAACTCTGTAACTCAGTCTGTGGAAGCTAAGGGTAGAAATAATGTCGGATTCAATTTAGGACTTTCATTAAAACTTGATCTTACTCCAAGTTGGTTCTTAATGCCTGAATTGTATTACACTTCCATAAAAAGCGAATACACAGCTTACAATGTAAACTTTGCTGCAAAAAGCCATACTTTGGACGTTCCAGTTTTGGTAGGACATAATTTTTTAGGTGACAAAGTAGGGGTTTATGCAGGGCCAATGTTCAGCTATCAATTAAGCAAAGACAATACCTACAACGAATTTGTAGAAAGATTCAAATCTAAAGATTATAAATTAGGTTACCAGGTTGGAGCCCAATTATTGGTAAAGAAGTTTATTTTCTCAGCTAGATATCAAGGGGCTTTCAATAGTGACGAAAGAATTTATACCGATACTGCACATAACCAAACCGTTACTTACGATAATAAAAATACAGCTGTTATTTTTGCTGGTATTGGATACAAATTTAACTAAGAATTATATATTTCTTTGAATATCATCATGATGCACTTCTTCTTGAAGTGCATTATTTTGTTGTTGCATTTCAAGATTTTTCTTTTCAAACTCCTCTTTCTCTTTTTGAAGCTGTTTGAACTCTCTCCTTTTCTGATCGGCTTTTATAGCGCTTCCTTTACTTACATAGCCTACCATTCCACCAATAATAAGGCCGATACCAATTCCTCCCATTACACCCATCACATGCGACAAACGAATTTCTTCGACAGCAAAATTTGTAGTGAAATAAAATAAGATCGCAGACACCGCTAATAAAATAATTCCGACAAGTGAGATACTTTTCATGATTGTAATTTTAGATGTAAAAAAACCTACTCAAATTTAATAAAAATAAGAGTAGGCTGTATTTTTATAATGATAAATATATCTATTTACCTTTATAGTACTTCATTGCTTCACCCATACTTGCCTCTAAATCTTTGATTCTGGATTCTGGGTTAGGGTGAGTTGATAAAAATTCAGGCATACGGTTTCCAGAAGAAGCAGCCTGCATTCTCTGCCAGAAAGGAACAGCCTGTTGAGGATTGTATCCTGCCATCGCCATTAAAATAAGACCCATTTTATCAGCTTCTGTTTCTTGTTTTCTACCATAAGCCATTAGACCAACCTGTGAGCCAATTGGATAAAGTTGCTCAAAAACCCCTGCTAATTGCGAGTTTGAAATGGTACTTCCTAAAATTGCACCTCCATATTGAGCGACCATGGCTTGAGAAATTCTTTCGTTACCATGACCTGCAAGAGCGTGCGAAATTTCGTGCCCTAAAACTACTGCCATTCCTGTATCGTCTTTGGTAATAGGCAAAATACCTGTATAAACAGCTACTTTCCCACCCGGCATACACCATGCATTGATTTGTTTATCATCTATCAAACTAAATTCCCAGTTGTAATTGGCCAAATCTGCTGACCTACCAATGGAGTTATAATACCTCTCGGCAGCATTTTTAATTTTTGTACCTACATTTGTAACTCTGTTAGCATCTGCAGTTCCTTTTATAACCTTCGCACCTGAAAGTGTTTTTCTATATTCCTGAGAAGACATCGTCAATATCTCAGAATTATTAGCAAGCTGTAAAGAAGATCGTCCAGTAATAGGATTTGTTGTACAAGCAATTACACTTACAGCAGTGATAGCGAGTGCTCCTATTGCAATTTTTAATTTCATAGTTTAGATATTTAAATTCACTTTAACAATTTTTATTCCAAAAAATATATAGTGGAATATCTGTTTGCATAAATTTTGCTACCTTTAATTGATTAAAAATCCTTAGTAATGAGAAATTTATCCCTATATTTTATTATGTTTTGTGCAATGATGATTTTTCAAAATTGCTCTTCTCAGCAAAGCATGAATTCTTCAAACATTCAGACGCCAGTCGATGTTCAGAATTTTGTATTTCATGCACAGCGCGCAAATCCCACCAATTACGATGGAATTAATATGGTAAATTCCCTACCTGGTGGTAATGCCATGAGAATTTTAGACCTGAATGGTTCTAATTATACGCTATCTGTAAAAGACAATACATTGGAGTCGGTCTTACCATATTTCGGAAGAATGTTTAATCCCAGTTACGATCAAGACAGAAATAGCTACAGATTTACTTCTAAAGACTATACAGTAAGCTCCTCCGAAGGCAAGAAAGGAAAAACTATTTTAAGAATTCAACCCAAAGATGTGAGTTATGTATCAGAAATAATCATTGAATATTTTAAAAATGGTAAAGCGTATTTGTCTATTAAAGGAAACGACAGACAGCCGATTTCTTATGATGGTTATTTAACAAAGAATGTAGAAAAATAATCAGTTGCGATTCAGAAATTTTTCAACAAATAATTTTGCTTCCGTACTGGGATTTGACACTCCTTCGGAAGCATTTTTTTTGTGTTCCAGATAAGCACTTTCAATTGCAACATCTTTCGTGATGAGTGATAATATATTTTCCTGAACCCAATATTCAAATCTCTTTTGTGATTGCTGAGCTCTCACTTCATCAAATCTGTTGTTTTTTTTCTTGAGTTTAATGAAATCTTCGATTTTTTCATAAACCTCTTCTAAGCCTTTATTATCTAGTGCGGAGCCTAGTAATACGGGTACTTTCCAGTCCTTTTCTTTATTGGGCATAAAATCTAAAGCTCTTTTCAGCTCAACTTTTGTCTGTTTGGCTTTAGCAAGATTTTCTTGGTGAACTTTATTAATAAAAATTACATCCACCATTTCCATAATACCTCTTTTAATGCCTTGAAGTTCGTCTCCGCCGCCAATTATTTTTACAAATAGAAAAACATCAGAAATATCGGCAACCAACACCTCAGACTGCCCAACACCAACAGTTTCAATAAGAATATATTCATATCCTGCTGCTTCACAAATAAGCATGGTTTCGAAAGTAGTATTGGCAACACCTCCTAAAAATCCACCACTCGGACTGGGACGAATAAATGCGTTTTCTTCTTTTGCGAGTTCTTCCATTCGGGTCTTGTCACCCAAGATACTTCCCTTGTTGATGGATGAACTCGGATCAATGGCCAAAACCGCTACTTTTTTGCCCTGCTGAATGGCTAGTCTGCCGAAATTTTCTATAAAAGTAGACTTACCAGCACCTGGAACTCCTGTAATACCAACCCGAATTGAATTCCCCGTGAAAGGCATCACTTTTTTAAGCAATTCTTCAACCTGTAAACGGTGTTCGGATTTTTTGCTTTCCACCAAGGTTATGGCCTTGCCAATCAGCCTTTTATTACCCGTTCTTATGCCTTCCAGTAAGTCTTCTGTAGAAAAATTCATGCATCAAAAATAATAAATTTTAAACTCTTTGGTGATGCAAAAATGTATTAAAAATTCTTCATAGAAGAAAGGGTCATTTTGTAAATTAGTATATTTGTTTTTAACTATTAAATAAGATTCTATGAAAAAATGCATCGTTCTATCGGCTGTGGCGATTACAACTATGGGGCTAACATCTTGTACACCAAAAACATCAACGATAACTGGAGTTAAAACTGTATCTGAAGAAAAATTAGCACAGGGAAAAACAATTTTTGAAAATTCTTGCGGAAAATGCCACGCATTACCCAACCCAACGGAACATACTTCTGTACAATGGGTAGGTATTATGAACGCTATGGCGCCAAAGGCAAAATTGAATGAAGAACAGCATCAAATGGTATATAATTACATAGTTTCTGTAAAAAAATAATAGAAAGGCTCAATCTTTGATAAAGTTTTTATAAATAACCACCAAATTACAATCTTATGAAAAATTTATTTGCGCTGCTGATAGCAGTAATCTTTCTAGCATCTTGCGGTCCTAAATCCACGGCAGTTACAGGTCCGAAGTATACTTCCTCAGAGAAACTCGCTCAGGGAAAAACAATTTTCGATAACTCTTGTAATAAATGCCATGCCTTACCTGATCCTAAAAAACATGATGCAGAAGGCTGGATAAAAACCTTGAGTAGAATGGCTCCGAGAGCTAAACTGACAGACGATCAACACCAAATGGTTTTTGATTATCTGATCTCTCAAAAATAAAATAAAGGAAACCTTAATTGGTTTCCTTCTTTATTTTCTTTTTCTGCATTTTCGACCTCACGAATCTCTCTCGAGCCTCCATAAAATCAAGACTGCTTTGGTTGAAACAAAACTTTTTAGCTTCCCTCAAAAAATATAGGGAATTTAACAAACTACCTCTCATTTCAGAGAGTACAGCTCGATGATACCAAATATTAGATTTGTCAATACCCTTTATTTTTAAAGAAAAATTAATGAGTTTTTCGGCTTCCATATAGTCTTCATTATTCAACAAACACATGAGATAGAATTGCGGTGTGTTGATGTTCATCAAATCATTTTGTAATGCCTCTTCAAAATATTGTTTAGCTTTTTCGTAATCGAGTAAGATTTCAGAATACACTCT
>JAEWYW010000046.1 GCA_023458535.1 Bacteroidota bacterium | reverse complement strand
AAGTAGTTTTTTCTTAGCTTTATAAACTTCTAATCTAAATTCCTCACCAATTGCTCCTTGCCCAAAATTAAAAGAAACTGACTTGCCAGGTTTTGGAGGTCTTTCTGTGATATTAACCCACTTTCCTGTTTTTTTCTTCCAAATAGCCCAATTGTATTGAATGTCAGGTGTTTCAAACATTTGAGTATAATCAGTGAACGTATAAAACTCATCTTTTCCTGCAACAGGGTTTTGATTTCCAGTAATCATAATTTGTGTTTTAGCTATTTATAATCTTTAGAATAATCTCCAAAAATTTCATCCTTAAACTCTTCAAAATCTAAAATTGGATTATACACTCTTTGCTCTTGCGAGTTGGCATTCAGTACATTGGATTTTCCTGCTTCGCTTTGTTGTCCGTGTTTTAGAATGGTAATTTTACCGCCTGTTGCGCACATCAATTCAGAAATTTCGGTAACGCAGGATTTACCCATTACTTTTACTTTTTCATAAGTTTTAGTCCATTTTCCTGCTGGTGCATAAGCGCAAGGTAGGTAACCACCAGAAGTGGGCTTTAATTTGCAATTTCCAAAAGGCATTGCAGGTGGATCTAACGTGAGATCATCATCGGTTAGTGCGAGATAATCGGCATTTCCCTCTTCATCATTCCAGTAATGTTTTTTGTGGGAAGTGACTTTAAATTTCGGGAACTTAAAACCCTGATTACATTGACACATTCCTTTTTGTATCACGAAATATTTACCATCATGTTCAGAAGAGCTGCTTTCCGATGATTTTTTTTCCTCTTTTTTCTCATCCGATGTAGTAGAATTACTACTTCCAATTTCTGTTGCTAGAGTTTCTTCATTAGTATCCGCTTCAATATCATCATATTCTTGTTCTCTATGAATTTCAAAGGCAGTAGAATCTAAAGATATGTTATCTTCATCGGAATGTAAATTACTGGTGTTAAAATTTTTTTTCATAGGTATTCTAAGTTGATGTTAAATGGAATTAGTGACTACATATTCAACATGTTATAAAATTAAATAAAAGTTTAGAAGTAATTTGTAGTAGAATTACTACAATTTCAAAAAAATATATATTCTCTAAATAGAGATTTTTAAATTTCTTTTTTGCAAAACTTCTTCATCCTGAAGCAGTTCAGTGTTAACATCACAGCTAATAAGTTGTTTCGTTTTTTTTGATGTACGGTAAATGATTTCTATCTTGCCTGCAACCAGTTTCTCAGCCTCATCTTCCCATCGGCTGCCCCTCAAAACCTCCTGAGGACTGCAGTTTTCATCGATCCTACCAGTAATTTTGGTTTCCATCATTTCTTCATTATCTTCGAAGTATTCGGCATTGAGATGACAGTTAAGTGCGAACGAGCCCTGTACGAAATACAAATTTTCGTTCCAGTCATGTGTTTTATGGAACCAATCTAATTTTGGAAAAAGAAATTGGTGGAGTAGGGAAGTAAGAAGTTGTGTGTTGATGTAATTTTCATTCTCTAAACTTTCTGAAAATTTATTAAAATAGGATTGATAGATTTCACCGGTAAAAAAATCTTCCAAGTCTGCGCGCCTTGAATTAAATTTATTTTTTAATTCTGGAAAATCGAAAATTTTTGAAATACTGGAATCAGCATTCACAACAAACGGAATAGGAGAGATGGCTTCCATGCACTCCAACGCTACAGCACTCATTTTATCATCAGGATGCTCGCCATTCTTTTTAAAATTCTTGGTCTCCAGTAACAGAACCGTTTGATCTTCTTTTTTTTGATAGTCAATATCTACAGTATAAGTAATTTCAAAATTTGGTGTAAAGATGCTTTCAAAACGATCCGATACGTTATAAAAACTTGCATGAAATGTATCATTTAAATGTGATGGAAGTAAATGATCTTGCTGTTTTACAGTGCTATCTGAATTTCGGTGATTTTTTGGAACGACAATTTGTTTGATGCCTATGAGATTATTAAACCAGAGCTTTTCCATTTTACCGCAGTTTCTGTTATGGAAATCTTTGAGCTGATCGCTGGACATGCCGAATTTTTCGGCAATTTTTTCAAGATTGTCTCCTGATTGTACTTCATAAAGTTTCACATTTTCATCCATAATTTGTGTTTTTAAATAAGGTGATGAAATTAATTTTGTAGTGTATTAAAATTAAGAAAAGAATTTTTAGGATCTGTATTTTTACATTAACTTTTTAGCATCAAAAAAGCCTTTCAAGAATTTTGAAAGGCTTCTATATATTTTTAGAAAATTTTTATAGCGCAAATTGCATTGCAAACAAATCTGGATAAACACCTAAAGCTATCAGTACAATAATAATGAAAACAGCTACGATATTATAGGTAAGCGTCACTTTTTCTGTGGTTTTGAATGAACTTTCTTTAAAGAAAAACATTGCAATAATTAATCTTAAATAATAAGCTATAGATACCGCTGAACCTAATACTGCGATAAGTACCAAGAAAGCTGCTCCGTTCATGGCTTGTGCAAACAACGAGAATTTCCCAATGAAACCTGCTGTTAAAGGTATTCCCGCCATGGACATTAATGATACCGCCGCTGCGACAGCGATGACAGGTTCAGATTTTGCCAATCCTTTAAACGCATGTATAGATGATTCTCTCTTTACTTTTTCAACATAGATAAGACACATAAATACGCCAACCGTCGAGATGGAATAAGCGAATAAGTAGAATGCTAAATTATAAGCTGAAAGGGTATTCAATCCGAAGAATATCAATGAAATATAACCCGCATGTGATACAGATGAATATGCTAACATTCTTTTAGCATTGGTTTGCGCCAATCCCATTACATTTGCTAGTAATAATGTGATAATCACCAATACCCCTAAAACGTTGATCCATTGACTTGTTACACCGTAGAAACCTATCGTCATTAATCTGAAAAGAGCATAGAAACCAGCAATTTTCACGATTGTCGCCATGAAGGCTGTAATTAATGAAGGTGAACCTTGATAAACATCTGGACTCCACATGTGGAAAGGTGCCAAGGAAACTTTAAAAGCCAAAGCACAAAGCATTAACATCACTCCTAAAATAAACATAGGATTTTTTACACTGCTCATGCTGAAACTCTGGATAGTTGCCAAATCAAAACTTCCTGATGTGCCATAAATCATTGCGATACCGAATAACAAGAAACCTGTGGCAAAAGCACCCATTAAGAAATATTTAATAGAAGCTTCGTTAGATTTTAAATCAGTCTTATTGGCTCCAGCCATTACGTACAAGGGAATTGATAAAATTTCTATCCCTAAAAATAAGGTTACTAAATTTTGATAACCAAAAAGGATGATTCCACCACTTAAAGCCATTAACATCAATGCATAGAGCTCCGATTGGTGGCTTCTATGATTATTAAATGCAAAACCTCCTAAGAAGAATAATAGTAGGGTAACAACAATAGATATTTTAGTGAATAATGCTGTATTAGCAGTGTACTCAAACATATGCTTATATTGCGCAAAGAATGGAGCTTCTGGCAAAAAGCTTACGTAAAATGCAATGATAAGTCCTAAAATTCCAATATAACGTGCGAATTTCCCCTGTTCGAAAACACCTGAAAATAGGGCTACAACTGCAGTTAAGAAAATAACAATAAAAACACTCATTTCTTATATCAAATTAACTTACCATTGATTGGTAGATAAACTTCAACGAACTATGCACCATATCTATAATTGGCTGCGGGAAAATACCCAACAAAATTACAAATACCACTAAACTGGCCAATACCGTAAACTCTACGCCAGATACATCTTTTGCAGTACTTAAAATGGCATCATTACCTTTTCCGAACATAGCTTTTCCGTATAATCTCAGCATGTAAACTGCACAGAGAATAATCGTTAAACCAGCTATGATGGAAGCAAGGATATTAAAATCAAATACAGACTTCAATAAGATAAATTCACCAATAAAACCATTGGTTAAAGGAACTCCCATTGAGCCCAAAAGCAGAATTAAAAACAAAATAGCAAATTTAGGAGCTACTTTTGCCAAACCTCCCATTTGGCGGATATCTCTGGTTTTAAATCTCTTGTATAAAATATCTGCACAGTAGAACAATCCAACAATGTTGATACCGTGAGCAAAGGTTTGTACCATAGCTCCTTCAGCACCTTCAATAGTAAATGTTCCTCTTAAACACAATATGGCGGATGCAAAAATACCTGCTACCATTAAACCAACGTGTGAGAACGACGAGTAAGCAAGAATTCTTTTAGAATCTGTTTGAATGATAGCGATTAAAGCTCCATGCAGGATTCCGATGACAGCCAAAACAATTACTATCTGCCCAGAAACGCCCATGATAGCCGTTGGCGTGATTGGTAATAGATATCTGATTACTCCATACACTGCCATTTTCAACATGATACCTGATAACAACATTGAACCTTGAGTAGGAGAGTAGGTATAAGTATCCGGCTGCCAAGTATGGAACGGGAAAACCGGTAGCTTTACTGCAAATGCAAAGAAAATAAACCAAAATACAACTGTTTGTTGCACCGAGTTCAAGTCCGCATTATACATGTCCGTAAGGGCAAATGAAGCTGAATAATTATAAACATAAATAAAACCAGCCAACATAAATAATGATCCTACAAAGGTGTACACAAAGAATTTCGTGGTAAACTCAAATCTTTTGTTTTCTTGTCCCCAAAGACCTGCAATAAACCAAATAGGTATTAGGGTAACTTCCCAGAACACATAGAATAAAATTCCGTCTAAAGAAGTGAAAACGCCCACTAACCCAAACTGCATTAAAAGTATTAAGGCATAGAATGAGTTTTTATAAGCTTTACCTTCGTTAAAAGCAGAAAGTATGATGAGTGGCACCAAAATATTGGTCAGTAATAAAAGCAACATACTCATTCCGTCTATACCGAAATGTATTGTACTCTTAATAAAGTTAGACCAAGGAAGTTGAATTTCGTATTGCAGGGCTGAATCTACTGTCGGACCGTAATTGAAATCTGATAATAGATAAAAGGTAAAAAACATCTGCACGATAGCAATTGCCGCAGCGACATATTTGCTATTAGCGTTCCTGAATGCAAAAACCAATCCCGAACCTATTAAAGGTATAAGTAGTAATGCTAGTAACTGATACATTATTGTAATAAAAAGTTAACAATTAATATTATTCCGATGGCCAAAGACATGATCAGAACATAATTTTCCACGTTTCCGTTTTGTAGGCGTTTCATAGATCTACCGCTGTCTTCAGCGCCTTCACCTACGAAATCTACAATACGGTCTAGTATAGCTCTGTCGAACATTTTTCCGCCTTTTCCTAATCCTTCAACGGTTTTTACAACAGTTGCGTTGTACAATTCGTCGATATATAATTTCTTAGCAGAAAGTTTTTCCCAACCTGTATATTGGTTTTCTGGAAGAGCTAATTTCTTTTTGTTTACGTAAATATTCTTCACAATAAACCACACACCGAAAAACATGATGATGGTAATTGCCAAAAGAATCATTTCTGTATTAAAACTTACACCTGCAATATTTGCCTCCATTTGCCCGAAGCTTTCGTCTGTAAGAACAGGTTTTAACCATTCGGTAAGTTTAGCGTAGTGGCCATGCCCGATGAAGTGTGGTAAATTAATAAAACCTCCAACAACAGAAAGAACTGCCAACACAATTAAAGGTAAAGTCATATTGAGTGGACTCTCGTGAAGGTGGTGTTTTTGTTCTTCGGTACCTCTAAATTCACCATAGAATGTTAGATAATACAACCTGAACATATAAGTAGCTGTAATGGCTGCAAGAATGAAAAGAATTCCCCAGTAAACAGGGCTTTTTGCGTAGGCAGCAACTAAAATTTCATCCTTTGAAATCATCCCTGATAAAAGAGGAAAACCAGAAATGGCTAATGTTCCTATCAGGAAAGTAGCATGAGTAATCGGAATATATTTTTTAAGTCCACCCATAAAACGCATATCTTGCTCGCCACTCATGGCATGGATTACTGAACCTGAACCCAAAAACAATAAAGCTTTAAAGAAAGCATGTGTCATTAAATGGAACATTGCTGTAGTATAAGCACCTAAACCTAAGGCTACAAACATAAATCCTAATTGGGATACGGTAGAGTAGGCCAATACTTTTTTAATATCATTTTGTCTTAAAGCGTAGAAACCAGCTAGGGCAGCAGTTAGAAGACCAATGAGTAAAATTCCGCCCTGTACTGTTGGAGCGAGTGTATACAAGAAATTAGATCTTACTACCAAATAAATACCTGCAGTAACCATGGTTGCAGCGTGTATTAAAGCCGAAACTGGAGTTGGACCCGCCATTGCATCGGGTAACCATGTATATAAAGGCACCTGAGCCGATTTTCCTATGGCACCAATAAATAAACTTGCGGTAATAAATATGATGATGTATCCGTCTAGTTCAAATTTTGAAGCATTGTTGGCAACAGAAATATAGTCGATGGCGTTGGTTTGTTGGGCAATCATAAAGATTCCGATAAGTAAACCTAAATCTCCAATTCTGTTCATAATGAAAGCTTTTCTTGCAGCTTTACCATATTCTTCGTTGGTATACCAGAAACCGATGAGTAAATAAGAACACAATCCTACACCTTCCCATCCGATGAAAAGAATAAGATAATTGCTTCCCATCACCAACAGCAACATAGAGAAAATAAAGAGATTCAGATAAGTAAAAAACTTATAGAAACCTTTATCATGGCTCATATAACCGATAGAGTAAAGATGGATTAGGGAACCAATTCCGGTAATGATCATCACCATCATTAGAGACAACTGATCTATCTGAAAGCCGAAATTAATTTGTATTCCGTTAATAGTAAACCATTCGAAAGCCCTTACAATAACGGGTTGCGAAGTAGAATCGAACTTCATGAAAAGACTTACTGCAATGCAGAAGGAAACAAAAACCACCAAAGTAGCAATGCTCCCCACAAGAATTTTAGGAAGATTTTTTCCAAACAAACCATTAAAAAGGAATCCGAAAAGCGGTAAAAGTATTATTGCATACACTAAATTTTCCATCCTTATTATCCTCTTAATTTATTAAAAATACTGATATCTACGGATTTTGTATTTCTGTACAACATGGCGATAATTGCTAATCCCACAGCTACTTCTGCTGCTGCAACCACCATGATGAAGAACACCAAGATTTGTCCGTTACCATCTCCTTTATACGCTGAAAATGCCGCTAATAACAGGTTTACAGAATTCAACATCAATTCTACACATCCTAAAATGATGATGGCATTTTTTCTTAGAAGTACTCCTAAAACGCCTAAACAAAACAATACACTGCTCAAAACAATAAAATGCTCTAAGGGTACGCTTTGTATAAAAGTATTTGCTGTCTCCATATTCTATAAATCTCTTTTTCCGATTAATACTGCACCTACAATACCTGCAAAAATAAGTACCGAAGCTATTTCAAATGGCAAAACGTATTGGTTGAACAATAGTTTCCCCAAATTTTTGGTTAAACCCACTGTGGCATCGATATTTCCATTGGCCTTCTCAATAATTAAACCTCTGTAAGCCCCTAAAATTCCTATAAAAAGAATTCCGGCAGCAAATATTCCTACAAATTTGTTGATGTTATGTTTCTTACTTTCGTCCTGTTTATTAAGGTTCAGCATCATCAAAATGTATAAGAACAATACCATGATGGCTCCTGCGTAAACGATGATCTGAATGATTCCTAAAAACTGAGCATTCAATAAAATATACAAACCCGCAATAGAAAAGAAGGTTACGATAAGCGATAAGATGGCGTACAAAGGATTTTTAGCGAATACAAAATATCCTGCGCTCGATAATGCCAATCCTGATACGATGTAAAAAAGAATCTGCTCCATTATTTTACTGATTGTTTTTGTTTCTCAGACTGTCTGTCTGTAATGTCAATCTTATTATTGATGCTTTCCACCAATTTTTCTTTTCCATAGATAAAAGAACCTCTGTTGGTTTCTACATCCACCAATCTGTCTGTTAAATAAATTGCAGATTTTGGACAAGCCTCTTCACACATTCCACAGAAAATACATCTCAGCATATTGATTTCGTATACAGATGCATATTTTTCTTCTCTATAAAGGTGTTTTTCATCTTTGGTTCTCTCAGCAGCAGTCATGGTAATCGCTTCTGCAGGGCATGCCACAGCACAAAGTCCGCAGGCGGTACATCTTTCTCTACCTTCTTCATCGCGCTTCAATACATGTTGTCCTCTCCAAATTTTTGCTCTCGGGCGCTCCTGATCCGGATAAGAAACGGTAGGAGGCTTTTTGAACATATGTTTTAAAGTAATCCCCATACCCTGAATAATTGCAGGGAAATAAATGCTTTCACCGAAAGTCATTTTTTTATTTGAAGCTACTTTTGATCTATTCGTTAATTTCATTTAATTATAGATATTAGATGTTAGACATTAGATTTTAGACTAATCTTGTCTGTGATCTTCATTTTATATTAATACATCAAACCCAATAGTATTACAATTCATTTGGGTTGGATTGAATTCTATTTTATTTATTGGCGAATAATAAAATTACTGCACCAGTGATAATTAAGTTCAATAATGCGAATGGGATTAATTTTTTCCATCCTATGTGCATTAGCTGATCGTAACGGAATCTTGGCAACGTCCATCTGATCCACATGAACAAGAAAATTCCGAAGAATACTTTTGTTAGGAATGAAAGAATACTTAAAATTCCCGCTGCATTTTCACCCCAGTTTTCTGTTACCCAATCAATTCCTGGGAAGTTGTAACCTCCAAAGAAAAGTACCACGATTAAGGCGTTAGAAATAAACATATTCACGTATTCACCAAACATGTACAATCCTAATTTCATGGAAGAATATTCTGTGGAATAACCGGTTACCAATTCAGATTCACATTCTGGCAAATCGAAAGGGTGTCTGTTACACTCCGCTAAAGATGCTATTAAAAAGATGATGAATGCTACAGGCTGATAAAATACGTTCCAGTTTAAACCAGAAACCTCAGGAATAATTCCCCAAATTTTACCGTGTGTTTGAAGTTCTACCACCGTTTTAAGCTCCAAACTTCCACTCATCATAATGATGGCTAGTAAAGAAAGACCCATTGCTAATTCGTAAGAAATCATCTGCGAACTTGCACGGATAGCACCAATTAATGAATATTTGTTGTTAGAAGCCCAACCTCCAAGCATCATTCCATACACGGAAACCGATGCAAGACCAAGGATATACAAAACACCAATATCGATATTGGCTACCTGAAGATCAAAAGAGTTTCCACCAATGTTTAAAGTTTTACCCCAAGGAATAACGGCTCCTGTAAGCAAAGAAATAAACATGACGATAGACGGCCCGATGATGAATAAAAACTTTTCGGCATTAGCTGGTGTAAAATCTTCTTTAAAGAAAAACTTTCCACCGTCGGCTAAAGGTTGTAGCAACCCGAAAGGTCCTGCTCTGTTGGGTCCGATTCTGTCCTGCATAATTGCCGCTACTTTACGCTCTGCCCAAGTGGAGTAGGCCGCAACTGTAAGCGCCAATAAAAATAAGGCAAGAACAAGTATGATTTTAAAGGTAAGTAAATCCATTCTGTTTTATAGATTTTAGAAATTAGAAGTAAGAATTTAAAAATGACGATTCTAAAAATTCTTAAATTATCTAATTTTTCAAATGATCACATTTCAAATTAATTATCAGTTTCTAAATTTTGCTGTGCAATTTCCTCGTCTTTAGCACTCAGCTCTCTCGCATCGGGATTATCCAATAATCTGTGCTCGTACTCTGGTTTTTCATAGTGGTTCAAAGAAATTACAGAATGTCTGTCGATATTTCTAGGACCTTCAATCTGCCAAAGAGAAGTGTCTTTTCTATCGAATCTACAAGTATCGCAGATGAACTCTTCTACCTCACCCCATTGGTCTTTTCTTGCCGTAACACGAATAATTTCGTCACCCTTCATCCAAAGAACTGCTTTTCCTGAGCATTTATCACATTTACAAGTTGCATTAAGAGGATTGGTGAACCAAACTCTGCTGCTGAAACGTGCTGTTCTATCAGTTAAAGCACCCACAGGACACACATCTATTACATTTCCGATGAAATCATTATCCAATGCTTTATTCAGGTAGGTTGAAATCTCCGCATGATCTCCTCTGAACAAAATTCCGTGCTCACGAGTATTGGTCAATTGGTTAGCTGTTAACACACATCTTGCACAAAGAATGCAACGGTTCATGTTCAACTTAATATTCGGACCTAAATCGTCTGCATCGTATGTATTTCTTTCAAACTCAGTTCTAGTATCTTCCACACCATGCTCATAGCCTAGATCTTGAAGATCACATTCACCCGCTTGGTCACAAATAGGACAGTCTAATGGGTGATTTACCAACAAAAATTCGGTAACTGCTTTTCTGCCTTCCTGTGCTTTTTCTGAGGTAAGATTTTTGACTTCCATACCATCCATTACACCAGTTCTACAGCTCGCTACCAATTTTGGCATTGGGCGAGGATCTGCCTCAGAGCCTTTGGAAACCTCTACCAAACACGTTCTACATCTACCGCCACTTTGCTCCAACTTGCTGTAATAGCACATTGCAGGAGGCACAGATTTACCACCGATTTGTCTTGCAGCTTCCAAGATAGAAGTACCAGGCAAAACCTCAGTAGTTTGTCCGTCTATGGTTATTTTAAATTTTTTAATTTCTTCGCTCATTCTAATATTGTTATAAGCTTATCATTAAGGCTTGCGCCAATTATCCTTTTTTATGAAATCCGAAAATATATCCTATGCCTAAATTTGCCTGCGCAAAAAAGAAGGCTTGAGATGCTTTATCGGGTTTGTTATTTAAAGTTGTTTTAATATCAGGCATATTGATGTAACCCAATTTACCTTCTAATCTTAACATGATGTGCTTTAAAAAAACAGCATTTAAACTGGCTCTAGCATCTGCGCCGAAACCCGCTAAATGAAATCTGTCGCTTCTTTCGTTACCGAAAAGTTTAACATTCGATTTAGGAATTAAAGCTCCGACACCAGCACCGTAGGCAAACTCCAAATTGAAGTTCTTAGAATGTGAAATATTGGAATATTTTTCAAGTCCTACATTTACATAATTCAAACCATCGGTATGCTCAAATGTTAAAAACTCTCCGTCTGTAAGGTTCACGGCTGAACCTGGCTGAACCATTGCGGCATAAACAGGATCTGAAATATGACCTTTAAAACCTACAGCCTGATTCTGATCCATCACATACTTCATGTGATCTAAACCTAAAACAGCAGCTACATCATCTTTAATAAAATATCCTATTCGGGCGTTGGTTTGAGGAATTGTCAGATTATCAACTGCAAAATAATCCTTGAAAGTAAATTTCGTCGGACGATCGTGTGCACTCGCATTTTTAAGAGTGAAATCGTAGCCGTCACCTTTAAAATGAATATCTGATTTGCTGTATCCTGCGGTATTCCAACCCCAAAAAACAAATATTTTTCCTTTTTTAGTTAAAGAACTCTCTTCTTGCTGGCTCTGACTGAATGCTTTTGCAAACGATAAGAGACAAAAACCAGCTAATAATATCTTTTTCATTTAATTACTTGCGGGTGCAGGGATAGGATCTGCATAATTGGCCAAACCATAATTTTGAGTCTGACTGAGTTCTGGGTTTTTAATATACCACTCAAATTCATCTCTGAAATGGCGTATGGCAGCGGCTACTGGCCAAGCTGCGGCATCACCTAGCGGACAAATGGTGTTTCCTTCGATTTTTCTCTGGATGTCCCAAAGCAAATCAATATCTTCCATTTTACCTTCTCCCTTCCAAATTTTCTTTAGAATTTTATACATCCAACCTGTTCCTTCTCTGCATGGTGTACACTGTCCGCAACTTTCGTGATTGTAAAATCTCGCTAAAGTCATGGTATGCTCTACCACAGATTGATCTTCATCTAAAACCTCAAAACCACCAGAACCCATCATGGTACCTGTAGCGAAACCGCCATCTGCAAGAGATTCATAATTCATGATTCTTGGTTCCCCATTAATGGTTCGTAATAATAGGTTGGCTGGCAAAATAGGAACTGAAGAACCTCCAGGAATACAAGCCTTTAATTTTTTACCATTCGGAATTCCTCCACAATATTCATCAGAATAAATAAATTCTTCTACAGAAATGGTCATATCAATCTCGTAAACACCAGGTTTATTGATGTTTCCACAAGCAGAAATCAATTTGGTTCCCGTTGATCTTCCTACACCTATTTTTGCATATTCAGCACCTGTAATGTCTATAATTGGAACGACTGCAGCAATGGTTTCTACATTGTTCACAACCGTTGGTCTTTCCCAAAGTCCTTTCACTGCTGGGAAAGGTGGTTTTAATCTTGGGTTTCCTCTTTTTCCTTCCAGAGATTCCAGCAAAGCGGTTTCTTCGCCACAGATGTAGGCTCCAGCACCACGTTGAACATAAATTTCTAAATCGAAACCTGTCCCTAAAATATTTTTACCGAGAAAACCTGCTTGTTTGGCCTCTTCAATAGCTTCTTCTAGGATATCTGGAATCCACGAATATTCTCCACGAATGTAGATATATGAAACATTCGAACCTAAAGTAAAAGATGAAATCAACATTCCCTCAATTAAAAGATGAGGAAGGAATTCCATTAAATATCTGTCTTTGAAAGTACCCGGTTCAGATTCATCCGCATTTACTACCAAGTGTCTTGGCACGCCTTCTGGTTTTGCCAGGAAGCTCCACTTCATACCTGTTGGGAAACCGGCACCGCCACGACCACGAAGTCCGGAAGTTTTCACTTCTTCCAAAATTTCTTCGGGAGTCATTTTAAGGGCTTTTTCTGCTGCTGTATATCCACCTTGTTTGCGGTAAACATCGAAGTAGCGAATACCCTCTATGTGTGCGTCTTAAGTAAAAGTTTTTTACTCATTTTTTATCTTCTTTTGGCTATTGGCTGTCAGCTTCTAGCTTTTTTTATAATCTTTAATATTAATATCTACTCACGAATTATTTAATCCAACGCCATTTGTCCTTGTCTGCACAGCTCAAGGATTTCATCCACTTTTTCAATCGTTAAATTCTCATGATAAAATTTTCCTAACTGCAACATTGGTGCGTATCCGCAGGCTCCCAAGCATTCAGCTGGTTTCAAGGTGAACATTCCATCTTCAGTAGTTTCACCATCTTTAATGTTCAATTTAGTGCGGATATAATCGAGGATTTTTTCACTTCCACGAACCATACAAGGTCCTGTTCTGCATACTTCCAAAACATATTTACCTACTGGCTTCATATTGAACATGGTGTAAAAAGTGGCTACTTCATACACTTCAATAGGAAGAATATCTAATACAGAAGCTACATAATCCATCACAGGAACATCTAACCAACCTCCAAATTCTTTCTGAGCAATATGAAGAACAGGGATTAGGGCAGACTTTTGTCTTCCTTCTGGGTATCTTGCGATTATTTTGTGAACCTGCGCTAATGTTTCAGGTTTAAAAGCTATCGTTTCGCTCACTTTTTAAAGTTTTAAATTTTTAAATCTTAGATTTTGAGTTCTAAAATTTGACTTTTATATTTCTTTTTTTGAATTAAATTAAGTTTAACTAATCATTCAAAATTTATCATTTTTTATGCGTCTAATTCCCCTGCAATCACATTCATGCTGCACATGGTTACAATGGCATCTGAAATTACAGATCCCGTAATCATTTCAGGATAGGCCTGATAATAAATAAAGCATGGTCTCCTGAAATGTAATCTGTACGGACTTCTACCGCCATCACTTACCAAATAAAATCCTAGTTCTCCATTTCCGCCCTCAACTGCATGATAGACCTCACCTTTAGGAATATTGGTTTCTCCCATTACGATCTTAAAATGGTAAATAAGAGCCTCCATTTTGTTATACACATCTGCTTTTTCTGGAAGGTAAAACTCAGGAACATCAGCATGGAAAGGTCCCTCTGGAAGGTTTTCGTATGCTTGCTTAATGATTTTTATTGATTCCCAAACCTCCTGCTGACGAACCATAAACCTGTCGTAAGTGTCACCTGCAGTTCCGATAGGAATATTAAAATCGAAATCTTCGTAAGAAGAATAAGGCTGCGCTACGCGAACGTCATAATCTACACCTGCAGCACGCAAATTAGGTCCTGTGAAACCATAACTTAAAGCTCTTTCTGCTGAAATTCCGCCTACACCGATGGTTCTGTCCATAAAGATTCTATTTCTTTCCAACAGGTTACAGAACTCCTGGAATCTTGCTGGGAAAGTGTTTAGGAAATCTTTCAGCAATTCATGAAATTTAGGGGTGAAATCTCTTTCAAAACCACCTATTCTTCCCATATTGGTTGTCATTCTTGCACCACAAATTTGCTCATACATGTCGTAGATACGTTCTCTTTCGATAAACATGTATGTAAGGCCTGTAATAGCTCCTGCATCCATTCCCGTTACACCGTTGCAAATAAGATGGTCGCCAATTCTGGCCAATTCCATTAAGATAACACGCATATAATCTACACGCTTTGGAACCTGTATACCCAAAAGCTTTTCTACTGTCATGTGCCACCCAAGGTTATTAATGGGTGCTGAACAGTAGTTCATACGGTCTGTAAGGGTTGTAATCTGTGTAAAATTTCTTCTTTCAGAAATCTTTTCAAAAGCACGATGTATGTAACCAACGGTCTGCTCAGAATGTAAAATTCTTTCTCCATCCATTGTCAACACATTCTGGAAAATACCATGCGTTGCAGGGTGGGTAGGCCCCATATTGAGGGTGTACAGTTGCCCGTCAATTTGTTCGTTTGTATCGTACTGGTTAAGTATATTAGATAATTCGTTGTCTTTCATAAATTTTGCTTTAAGCTTTTTGCTTCCCGCTTTTACTTATTTTAGTAATCAAGTTTCAGAAATCTGTCACCTAATATTTTATCTACCGAACATTGCATCATCCTTGTCTGTTCTCGTGCCATCTTCCAGACGGTATTCTTTTAACATAGGATGGTAACCAATATCTTCAGCGTTCAGAATAACTCTTAAATCTGGATGACCTTTAAATTTTATTCCGTAAAAATCATAAGTTTCTCTTTCCATCCAGTTGGCACCAGCAAAAAGATCAACCATTGAATCGACTTCGATATTTTCTCGAGACATGAAAACCTTCAGGCGGATTCTAACGTTTTCCACCATATTGTGTAGGTGATAAATAACACCCAGTTCTTTCTCTTTATTTTCAGGATAGTGAATACCACAAATATCAGTAAGGAAATTAAAACCCAGAGAAGAATCTTTCATGAAATGAATAATTTTCTTGATGTCTTCCTTTTTTACTTCTAGAGTAAGCATTCCGTAAGGTTCATAATGATGAAGAACAGAATCAGGAAATTCTCTGGTAAGTGCTTCTAAAACAAATTCGTTGGTCATAACTATTTTTGCCTAATACTATTAAAACTAGATTTCAACAGTAATATCTTTTTAATTGCTAATGTTGTAAGAATCTAATAATGCTTGATATTCTGGTGTGTCTCTTCTCCTTAAAGATTCACTTTGAGATAAGGCTTGCACTTGCATTACGCCTTCGATAATCTGCTCTGGTCTTGGTGGGCACCCTGGCACATAGACATCAACAGGGATTATTTTATCAATTCCCTGAAGTACTGAATAGCTATCGAAAATACCTCCACTTGAAGCACAAGCTCCTACGGCAACTACCCATTTTGGTTCTGCCATCTGGGTGTACACTTCTTTAAGCACAGGTCCTAATTTTTTGGAAATAGTTCCACAAACCATTAACATATCTGCCTGTCTTGGAGAGAAAGAGTTTCTTTCCATCCCGAATCTTGCAGCATCGTAGTTAGGGTTTAATGTAGCCATGAACTCAATACCACAACATGATGTTGCGAAGGGAAGAGGCCACAGTGAATATGATCTTGCTAAACCGATAACGCTGCTTAATTTGGTAGCGAAGAAACCTTCACCTTCATATCCTGGAGGCGCTGGTGCATCGGTTTTTATTATTGGTTTATTATTGTCTGACATTTTGTTTCTGGTTTTTAAATTTTAGAATAATGATTTCTAAAACTTGTGTTTATAATTATTTATTCCAGTCTAGGGCGCCTCTTTTTAGGACATAGAAAAAGCCCATAAAGAAAACTCCTACAAAGGTTAATACGGCTAAAAAGCCTTCCATGCCGAACTCTCTAAAATTCACTGCATAGGGATAGAAAAATACAATTTCTATATCGAAAAGTACGAATAATACAGCAGTTAGAAAGTACTTAATTGAGAAAGGTGTTCTCGCATTACCCTCTACAGGGATACCACACTCGAAACTCGAGTTTTTAACAGAGTTTCCTTTTTTCTGGCGAGGACCTAAAAAATGAGCTCCTAAAAGAGAAACAGCTACAAATCCTAAGGCAACAGCTGCTTGAATTAAAATAGGAATATAATGTTCTGGTAAATTCATTTTCTGCACAATTTTCTCAATTCGCAAATTTACTAAATTATAGGCAAAAAGGAAAATATGTAGGCTTAAAACTAGCTTAAAATAAAGAACACTTGTGTAATTTAGAATGAATAAAAATAATTATTTTTTCTTTATTTTTTTCAACATATAGAAAGCCATTACAGCAATCACCAAAAAGATAACACTTGCCAACAAAATATTAATTACTGTGTTGATTCTCTCATCTTCGACTTTGAAAAAAAGATTATAAACAATGTACGCTATAATGAGAATTCCGTAGATGCTAAGCTGTGTTTTCATTTAGGGGAGCGTAATTTTTTTGTTAATCAGTTGCAGGATAAAAATGAGAAATCCTATCGCAAATAAAAATCCCGAAATCGTAAACAAAATTTGCATCATGGTAAAGAATGTACTCATCTGCTCAAACGTGGAAATTATGTAATTATAGGCATGTTGAATCACGATTGCAATCATGGTAAGTGCCGTTCCTAAAATCATCAAGAACACCGAAAAGTGCTTTACCCGTTTGTAAAGCATTATCAAACCGATTATTATTAAAATCTGCGGAATAATGTACAATGAGGTAGTAAGCAGGTTCATTAACTTGTCGAATATTGAACTGTCTAAATTTTCCATGTGTCGGTTTTTATGCTGTACGTTCTTCTCCGCTTATGATTTACAGGATTGTAATCTTGCCAAAGAAGTTGAATGCTTTTATTTTCTTCGAGTTCTGGATTCGTTTCCAGATATTTTACACCTTTAGATTTAAAAATGTCAAAAATTTCTTTAAAAATGATGGATGTTACACCCCTTCTTTGAAATTCAGGATGAATGCCAATCAAATAAAAATTTGCTCTGTCGTTTTTTCTTCCCGCCTGTAAAAAATACCACCAGCCAAACGGAAAAATTTTTCCTTTAGATTTTTGTAATGCTTTGGAATAAGAAGGCATCGTAATGGCAAAAGCAATGAGTTTATTTTCTTCATCTGTAATGCAAATGATGTAATCTTTATTTAGCAGCGGGAAATATTTTTCTCTGTACGTTTTTCTTTGCTCTTCTGTAATTGGAGTATAGGTGGACAGATGTTTGTACGTTTCATCTAAAAGATCGAACATCGCATCCGCGTACTGCAAAATTTCATCTTTGGATTGAAATTTCAAAACTTTCAAATTGTATTTCTCGGAGATAAGATTATTGAATTTAACTATTTTTTCAGGCAGAATTTCCGGAAAGATAATTTCAAATTCTACCCATTCTTTTTCTTTTTCAAATCCAAAATTTTCTAAATGCTGAGGATAATATGGGAAATTATAAATACCAATCATGGTCGCCAACTGATCGAAACCAAGAGTGAGCATTCCCGCCTTATCCAGATTGGTAAATCCCATTGGGCCTTCTACGGTGTCGATATTATTCTCTTTGGCAAAATCTATTGCTTTCTGTAGCAATGCCTTCGAGACTTTTTCATCATTAATGAAATCTATCCAACCAAACCGCACCTTTCTTATACCGAGTTCTTTCTCTTCTTTTCGATTGATTATCACGGCAATTCGTCCCACGATTTTATCGTTCTGATATGCTAAAAACTGCTTGGCGATCGAATACTCCAATGCAGGATTATCACTTTTTTTCCAGAGTTTGATTTCGTCATTAAAGAAGGACGGAACAAAGTAGGGGTTGTCCTTATAAAGTTCCAACGGAAACTTTACAAAATTTTGTAAATCGTTCTCTGAAATTACTTCTCGGATAACCAGTTTAGACATATTGTAAATAGGGAAAATATCTGACAAATATAATTAAACTTTGGCATAGTTTTTACTTAAAAATTACCGAAATGAAAAGTAAAAAAATCGAAGTATCATGATGTATTATTTAATTTTGGGGGTCATATTCGTGGTGAGTATGATTGTCCAGAATAGACTTAGGTCGAAGTTTGCTCACTATTCTCAGGTGCATTTACAAAACGGAATGTCTGGAAAAGAAGTAGCAGAAAAGATGTTGAGAGACAACGGAATCAATGATGTACAGGTGATTTCTGTTCCAGGGCAGTTAACCGATCATTATAATCCAGTTGATAAAACCGTTAATTTATCTGAAGCGGTATATATGCAGAGAAATGCAGCAGCAGCTGCGGTTGCGGCACATGAATGTGGACATGCAGTTCAGCATGCGGTGGGATATTCGATGTTGCAGTTTAGATCCAAGATGGTACCGATGGTGAACATCAGTTCAAGGTTACTACAGTTCGTATTGTTAGCAGGTATTGTGGTAATGGCTTCAAGTGGAAATAAAACTTTGTTGGCTATTGGTGTAGCACTTTTTGCAGTGACTACTTTATTTGCATTTATCACATTACCAGTGGAATATGATGCAAGTAACAGGGCGTTAAAATGGTTAAAAACCACTGGAACGGTTACGTCCGAAGAATATGCTGGAGCTGAGGATTCTTTGAAATGGGCAGCCCGAACTTATGTCGTAGCGGCGCTAGGATCATTAGCACAACTCTTGTACTTTGCATCTATGCTGATGGGAGGTAGAAGGGAATAGATTAATCTAGAAATTTAAAATCTACATATTGCATCTCAGACAAAATGTCTGAGATGTTTTCTTTTTGTGACGTTTTGATAGTTGCATGAATGGTGCAGGTTTCATGTGTATTAAAGGAATTTATTTTTCCTTCCACCTTCGAAAGTGTCGTGAAAATGATATTCTGTTGATCAAAATTAAAGTTGATTTCTATCTCCGTTTCAAGTTCTCTTATTATAATTTCCGCGTCTTCTAAGGTGATTTTTGCAGATTCTTTATAGGCTTTTACCAAGCCTGAAACACCCAATTTTGTTCCTCCGTAATAGCGTACAACAATAATCAGTACATTGGTAATTTCATGAGCCAAAAGTTGATTATAAATAGGTAATCCTGCACTTCCTGATGGCTCGCCATCGTCATTTGCACGATAGTTTTCACCATTCATTCCCATCCTGTAGGCATAGCAATGGTGGGTAGCCTTGGGATGTTCGCTCCTGATTTTTTCTAAGGATTTTTTTAGTTCGGATTCATTATTTACAGGGAAAGCAAAACCAATGAATTTGCTTCCTTTTTCTTTAAGCAAGGTGTTTTCTACGGGTTGTTCTATGGTTTTAAATTCAAACATTATGTACAATGCAATATGCTCTTATGAAGAATTATGACTTAAAATATTTTTTTATTGAATTGTTTCTAACTTGTGTTTCTGAATAGTTAGGGTAACAGAAGATAGGAGCTTTTGTGCCAGTTTGAAGCTCCAAATCGTTGTTGGTAATGATGATAACTTCGTCCCAGAGATTCTCATCAATAAATCTTTGCAGAGTATATGCACCACCCTCAATAATTACCGATTGAATCTGTTGTTGGTATAAAATATCAATGATGTTTTGTAGCGGCTGATTTTTACCTGTTTTGATGTACTGAATATGATGCTCTTCTGAATCTTTAACAGAGTTGATGATGATTGTACGTGCATCCTGATTGAAAATATTGTAATCGCTAGGAATTTTTAAGTTCCAATCCAAAATTATTCTTGTCGGGTTTTTGCCAGTAACATTTCTTACTGTTAATGATGGATTATCCGCAATAGCCGTTTGGGTTCCCACCAAAATTGCATCTTCATCTGCTCTTAACTTATGCATGATTTGGTTAACCAATGCATTGGAGATGGCCGCCGGCTGAAAATCTTTATCAACAAAACCATCTTTAGACTGCGCCCATTTCAAAATAATGTAAGGTCTTTTTTTCTCATGAAAAGTAAAAAACTTTTTATTGAGATCAATGCATTCTTCCTCCAATATGCCTGAAACAACTTCTATTCCCGCATCCTGAATTATTTTTTTTCCTTTTCCATTTACTTTATCATGAGAATCCATCGCGCCAATGACCACTTTTTTAAACCCCAGCTCTTTGATTTTTAAGGAACAAGGTGGCGTTTTCCCAAAGTGAGCGCAAGGTTCTAGAGAAACATATAGGGTTGATTCTGGAATTAGATGAGGATTTTTTACGGATTTAATTGCATTGATTTCTGCATGATTTTCACCTGCTTTATGATGATAACCTTCACCAATTATTTCATCACGGTGCACAATTACACTGCCCACCATTGGATTGGGATAGGTTTTTCCAATGGCTTTTTTTGCAAGCTCTATGCATCTTTTAATATAAAATTCGTCTTTTGTCATGATAAAAAAAGCGAAGACAAATTTCTTTGCTTCGCCTGTGTAGTATGAAATTTTGTACTATTCTCCAGTAATGATGTTATGGAGATTTTGTTTTAAAGTCTCTAAATGTTCTTTTTTCTCGTCAATAGTATTATAAGTATCCTTTAATAAAGGATTTTCTCGCGACGGATTGCTAAAGAATGATAGATTATTCTCCAGTTTTACGATTTCAGATTCCAAATCAGAAATTTGATTTTTAATTTTTCTCGCTTTATCAGTCAGCTGATTTTCAGAAAGCCCTTCTTCCTTCAATTCCAGTTCATTGATTTTATTGAGTTTTAATTTCTCTCTTAAAACCTTATTGAACTCAGAGTTGATCGACATTTTGTCTCTAGGAACTTTTCCGATATTATTCCAAGAAGTTTTCAGCTGTTCTATTCTTTCAACACTTCCTTCCTCATCACCAACCGCTTTTAACTGCTCAAGAATTTCTTTTTTGTTTTTGAAATTTTCTTTCCAGTTATCCACTGAAGTATTATTTTTCTCACGATAATTGTTAAAGAATGTGTTGCAAGCTTCACGGAACTCATCCCAAACTTTGTTTGTCATGCTGCGTGGAACGTGACCGATTTTTTTCCAGTCTTCTTGAAGTTTTTTAAACAGAGCAACACTAATTTCCCAGTCTTCAGATAACATATTGTCTTTGGCAGTCTGAATAAGTTTCAGTTTTTCTTCTAAATTAATTTGCTGCGAACCTTTTAAGGACTTGTAAAAATCATTTTTTGCCGAATTGAATGCTCTTAAAGTGGTTTTAAACTCATTCCAATTTTGGTTGGAAAGCTTTCTGGTAACGCTACCAGTTTTAAGAAACTCAGAACGAAGATTTTCCACCTGCTTGATGGCATTTTGCCAGAAACTGTGGTTGGGATTACTTTGCCCAGATGTAAGTTTCTTGATCTCCTCAATAATCTGGTTTTTCTTCTCAAGATTAGCAGTTTGCTCTGCCTCCAGATGAGCTGTAAGCTCCGCTTTTCTCTCATGTATTTTGTTGGAAACTTCTTTAAACTCTAACCATGTTTTTTCACGGAATTCCTCCGCAACAGGCTCTGCTTCCTCCTTCCAAAGCTTATGTAAATACTGAAGTTCATTGAGTGCCTTTTGTACCACAGGTTCATTTTCCAATTCTTTTGCTCTGGCAATGATGTGCTCACGCTTTTCAAGATTGTGCTGGTATTCCTGCTCCAAAAATTCTTTATTCAGATCCAACATCTGATAAAACTGATTCAAATGATGGAAATAATTATTGTTCAGAATTTTAAATTCAGATTTAGGAACTTGTCCGGCGTTCGTCCACTCATCCTTAATTTCCCTAATGGCTTTGAATAAATTGACACCAGGTTCTGGATTGGTATATAGATTTTTAAGCTTTTCTATGGTGTTTTGTCTGGCTTCAAGATTTTTCTTCTGCTCCTCTTCCTGATTTTTCAGAAAATCGTCCTGTTGTTCCTTGAAAATAGAGATAAAGCCGGAAAGCTTATTTTGCAGAGGATGCTCAAAGCTGAAATTTTCGATTGCATTCCCCGCTTCAACAAACTCATGTTTTTTATCCTCAATTTCATCGTGAATAAAATGACTTGCTTTTTCTTTTAAAACATTAAATCTTTTAAAATTTTCACCCGTATTTTTATTATTGATGATTTTTTCCATCTCTTTAAGGCTCTCTTGGAGCGTTAATTGCTCATCTGCATAATCTTCAACTTCATGCTCTTCATCATTTTCAACAGGGGTAGAAAATTCTTGTGAAGCATTATTATCATTGGCTTCAACTGGGATTTTGTTTTCTTCGTTTTCAGAAAGGTTATTTTCTGCAATCATAGCAAATCTTTTATGTGATGGTGTTTTAAAGAATACTAAATTCTATTAATCTACTAAATTATGGTTTTTTTTTGCATAGTTCCAAATTTCCCAAGCTTTTTCTGCTTGCTGTTCAAGCATGTAGAGTCCGTTCACAACACTTGCACCATTTTTTTTTGCATTCTTCATGAACTGTGTTTCCTCAGGATTGTAAATGAGGTCTATCACTAAATGTTCAGGGGTTATTCCTTCAAATGGAAAGGTGACACAATCATTTACATTCGGGAAAGTTCCTACAGGAGTGCACTGAATGATGATAGGATGTTTGGAAACGATTTCTGAATTCAGGCTCTCGAAGTTAATATCAGATTTTCGGGAAACGGTTTTGTAAGGAATATGATTTTTTTCAAGCACGAATTTAACCGCTTTTGCTGCGCCGCCATCACCGAGAACCAATGCGGAATTTTGTTGAGGTGTTTTATGCTTTAGCAGTGTTTTTTCGAAACCAAATGCGTCGGTGTTATATCCAATTCTTTTGCCGTTCTGGATGGCTACACAATTGACAGCTCCTATTTTATCAGCTTCCTCACTTAACGTGTCAAGATAAGGGATAATTTGCTCTTTATAGGGAATAGTTACGCTAAAGCCGATGAGGTTTTTTAGATTGAAAATAGTTTCTATTTCTTCGATATTCTGCAAATCAAAAATATCGTACGAGCAATCTGATATGTGAAGTTCTTTGAATTTATTCTCAAAATATTTTTTAGAAAAGGAATACGAAATATTTCTTCCTATTAAACCTAATTTTTGTAATGAATCCATTGTTTAAAGATATAAAAAAGACCGATACAATCGGCCTTAGTATTTATTCCATGATGAATTTAGATGTTGTATTATCTAATTTTAGAATGTAAATTCCTTTTGTAGATGTACGCAAATGAATTTGATTTCCCTTGATGAATGGCTGATGAATGGTTTGGAGAAGTGCTCCATTCAAATTAAATATCTGAGCTTTTTGAATGGTCTTTAAATTCTTGCCATTGACGTTGATGGTATTATTTTTAACAGGATTGGGGTAGATGCTGAAGTTTGAAGAAGTTTCAACTTCAGAGGTACCTAAGGTGCTGTAACAAGTCCAGGTAAGATCGTCCATAGATACTCTCTTTGAATTTGAGTTTACAATCTCGATAATGATATTTCCTGGAACGTCTATGCCATTAATAGTTGTCGTCGTCGCTGATGTTGAGTAAGGAATTGTACCCACTGTATTGCCATTAATCTTAACGGTTAAATTACCTGCAGTATCACTAAAAGGCAATTTTGTGGTTAATGTCAAACTGGAAATTCCATCCGCAATTGTAGAACTTAAAAGTTTTCCGTTACGTACATTTATTGCTTTTCCATTGATATTTTGATCTGTCCTAGCATCAGTAGCGGTCCATTGTATGTTGTTGGTACCTGTCCAGACTCTGGTTTCGTAACTGCTTGAACTTGCTGGTATGGTACTGAATGTTTCAGTTCCGCATGTTCCCGTGCCACCTCCAGTTCCTGCAAGCGTAATTTCGGTAGCAGTATTACTTGGCGTGGATGAGTTACCTGATGCGTCTTTTGCAATAACATGGAAATTATACAATGTTGATGATGCTAAACCTTGCACAATAGTATTGGTTCCAGAAACGGTAGCTTTTAAAACGCCATTGGCATAAACATCATATCCAATTACACCTACGTTATCTGTTGCAGCAGTCCAACTGAGTGCAATCGAGTTTGAGGTTGGGTTATTCGCCACCAGATTTGTTGGAGCAGTAGGATTTTCGGTATCAACAGTGGGTGTACCCCAAACCAGATTGACGAATGAAGGATTATCGATATAAGGATTTCTATTTCCTTGGAAGGTGTATGATGCATTATTTCTCTGAACTTCTACAGCTGAAACAGGATCTAAGGCATTCCACGCCAATAACTGATTGAGTTCCCATGTTTGCAATCCTGGATATGCAGTATTGCCAAGCATATTACCGTCGCTAAAGCTTGAAAGCTGTGTTTCGTAACGGGTAACGAAGTAAAAAATCATCCTTGCCACATCGCCTTTAAATTCGTCGATAGGTTCGAAAACTGTTCCTCCATAACCCATTGACACTGAATTCCCAACTTTCGAACCGTTCAATGAAGTAAAAGATGCTGTTCCAACCTTTCCGAATGGATGATTTGATCTCATCCCATTTACTTTTCCGTCTGTAGCACGAATAAAATGGACATCGGATACCATTGGTGAATTCTCATTGAATAAACTTTGAGGAACAATGTGTTCCCTGTTATAGCAATCACCTTCAACAGAATAGTTTCCACATTGGTTAGTTCCCGGACTATATTCATATGGATCTGGTCCTGTAGGATTTTCGGAGTAAATATCTAATATTTTACCATTATTTTCGTAAAAATAGTCTCTGTCGGTGGTTTGATATGCGGTCCATAAGCCGTTATAACCATGATCCTGATGACCATTGGTAATGATTTGGCTTAATTTGGTTTTTAAAGGAGCACCAGATAAGCCGGCAGTGCCATCGTAGTAGTTTGCGGGAGCTTGTGCCCATGCCAATTGAGATGCTATAAGCAGCAGGCAAAAAAATATTTGTTTTTTCATAAATTCAAAATGGGCTTCAAAATTACAAAAAAAGAAATGTTTTTATGTTAAGTTTTGGTAATATAGTCTTTGTTGATCTTAGAGAAAATCCAGGAAACGCTAATGCCGAAAACCAACGCTGTAGCTGCAACAACTAAGTAATTGTTGGTAACTATTTTCACAGGGAAAGGCAAAGTAGCATTTGCTTTAAAAAATCCTGTACTCATCTGGAAATAGCATAATATGGTTCCCAAAATCAAACCTGAGATAACACCTGCAACTACAATTAATAATCCCGTATAAAAATAGATCTGTCGCAGATGGGCAAGTGGAAGCCCTAAAGAAATTAGTGATCTTGCTTGTTCTTTTTTGTCTAATTGTAAAATAATAATGGCTCCTGCCAGATTGAAAGTCGTGATGAAAATAACTAAAGCAAAAATCAGATAAATCATCAGTTTTTCGGTATTAATCATTTTCCAAAATGCGGCATTTTCCTCAGATTTTGTTTTGATTTCTATATCCTTTCCCAAAGATTTGCTCAAACTGGTTTTTATTTCGTCTGCTTTTAGTGGGTCTTTAAGTTTAATAACAATGCTGTACGCAGAATTTTTGGGCAGATTGAGAAGCTGTTCTGTTAATCCGATGGAAGTGATAATGTAGTTATCTACTTGGTCATTACCTGGAAAAACTCCTGTTACATAAATATCGGCCTTATTGTAAATGTCCTCTTCTTTATTAATAAGTCCAGTTCCTGGCTTAGGCATAAAAATGGTGGCAAATTCAGAATTTGAACCAACGGGGATAGCCAGACGGAGATTCAAGGAATTTTCCATCAAAGCATCAGAAGGTTGATCTGAACTGATGTACTTTCCGTAAAAAATATTCTTATTGATAGGGTTTACTCTAATGTAATTCTCATCAACACCTCTTAGATAAGCGATGTCTCCTTTACCTTTATAGCTTACATATGCTTTCTCTTCAATTACCTTAGAAAAACTTGCAATATCTTTATTGGCAGTTAATGCTTTCTCAATTCCATTTATGTTCTGCAAGGTTTTTCCTTTCTTGCTTTTAATGGTGAGATCTGCGTGAAGATTAGCAATAAGATCTTTATTTAAATCTTCAAGACCAGAGAATACAGAAATTATCACAAACATCGCAGTAACCGCAACAGACATTGCTGCCACTGATAACCAGGTAATAAAAGTAACAGCTGTACTTCCTTTTTTGGAAATCAAATATCTTGCGGCGATGTAAAATGAGATGTTTTTCAAAATCTTAACTTCAGAAATCTATTAGAATCTATAAAATGGGATTATCACCTTCTCCTCTCAACTCCTTATCAAGTTTTTCCACATCATCCAACGAAGTGTCAAGATAAAATTTTAAATCTGGGATAATTCTCACCTGCTTTCCCATTTTCTGACCAATAAAATTCCTGTATTGAGATAAGTTGGTCTCAATTTCCTTCATAATAGGTTTACGAAATTCTTGAGGAAAGATACTCAAATATATTTTTGCGATGCTCAAATCTGCAGTCACTTTTACATCCGAAACGCTCACTAAAAAATTTTCTGAACTTTCTGCAGCCTGCTTTCTGAACAATTCTGCGAAATCTTCCTGTATAATTTGTGATACTTTTCTTTGTCTGTTACTTTCGTTCATGACGCAAATTTAATACTTTTGTTTGAATAATTAAAAGTATGTTTTTACAATGAGAACAGGCTTTTTAGAAAACAATTTATTATGAAAATTGAACATTTGGGTATTGCTGTGAAATCCTTGGGTTTTTCCGACGAGTTATTTGCAAAACTTTTAGGAAAGCCTAATTATAAACAAGAAAAAGTTGAAAGAGAAGGAGTCACCACATCATTTTATGAAGTTGGAGATTCAAAAATTGAATTGTTGGAAGCAACAAGAGAAGACAGTCCAATTTCTAAATTCATAGAAAAAAAAGGAGAAGGTATACATCATATTGCTTTCGGTGTAGAAAATATTCATCATGAAATAGAAAGATTAAAAAAAGAAGGCTTTGAATTTATTTCCGAAGATCCAAAGGATGGTGCTGATAACAAATTAGTTGTGTTTCTGCATCCCAAATCCACCAATGGGGTATTGGTAGAATTGTGTCAAGAAAAGGCATAAAAAGTTTGGTGGCGAAGGAAATTTTATTATTTTTGCACACACGAAAATTAACCAATTTGTGAGGCCCTATAACTCAGTTGGTTAGAGTAGCTGACTCATAATCAGCAAGTCCTTGGTTCGAGCCCAAGTGGGGCCACTTGATTATAAAGCACTTACAGATTTGTAGGTGCTTTTATTTTTGAGATTCTTGAATATTTTTATCATATATAAAACAGATTTCTAAATGTATACATTAAGAAAGAATCCAATTTTTCTAAAAGAAATTTATCGAAATCTTTATTTTATAATCAGTTATTAAAAACTTACGTAAAAATTTGTTTTACAATTTTACGTTATTGTAAATCAGTGTTTTATTGTTTTTTTTAATTGTCCTGATTCCAGCGAAACATAAGTCATTTCTTCTCTTTAAGGCAATAAAAATAATAATTTTGCTTCCAGTTGTTGAAATTTATTTTAACTAAGATTAAAGGTTCTAAAAACACAGTAGAAAACTTTAATGCTCTCAAAAAAAACACAAATGATTAAGGAAATTACTTACCTCATCTCCTAAAAGCAATGTGAACAACTTTGAAATTTATCATAGTTGTTTATCCTTCATGCAATACAATCACAATTAAAAATTTATTCAAACCAAACCACAATGAAGAAATATCTTTTATGCTCTATTTTCTGCTTGGGAAGTTTTACCTTCGGACAGACAGGACAAGTAGGGATTGATACTGCAAATCCCAAAGCTCTTCTCCATGTTGATGGAGCCAAAGACAACCCTCAAAATAATTCTGTTACACTTACCAATTCTCAAATTCAAAACGATGTAGTGATTACCAACCAAGGTAATTTGGGTGTAGGTACAATCACCCCATCAGTAAAAGTAGAACTCAACAATGGATCCACGAATGGTGCAATTAAAATTGTTGATGGCACACAAGGTGATGGCAAAGTTTTAATAAGTGATGCGAATGGGGTGGGAACCTGGCAATTTCCAAACTCTTTTAAGGCGGTAGCATTAGGAGTTTATCCAAGTCCGAAAGTTGATATTGTCTCTGACGGCTCTGCGAATACGATGGGAGCAATGAAATACACTAGAATCTATATCGATTTAACACCTGGGAAATGGATTGTAAATGCGGGTTTAACTATTCGTTCGAATGAAGCATTAGGTCAGAGATTTTGGATGCATGCCTATCTATCAAGTTCTACCACAGCTATACAGCATACAGGATTCAGTCATCTTGGACCTGCAGGAGTTGTAACAAGTTATGCCAACCTTATTTTTGGAAACCCTAACACAGCTAACAATACAGCCACTCATCAAGGTTCAAACTTTATTTCCGGATCTTCAATTATTCAAGTAACGGCCAATACCAGAATATACCTTCTCATTGATAATTCTAATTCACTACCACGGAATGACGAAAGAGTAGGTTCGTATATCTTCAGTACTGACGCTTATGAAAATTATTTTTACGCTATACCTGTAGAATAATTCACAATAAATAACACATTATGAATAAATATATTTTAGTTTTTAGTTTAATACTTGGTATCACGGTTAAGTCTCAAGTAGGTATCAATACTAATAATCCACAGCAAATTTTACATGTTGATGGTAAAAATTCTGCTGCAACAGCAAATCCAAATTCTGGAGCACCTAGTGCTTTACAACAAACAGACGATGTTGTCGTAACTAAAGAAGGCTATATTGGTGTAGGAACTTCAGTACCAACGAGAAGAGTTGAAATTACGAGTTCAACAGCAGGTGCAATTAAGATTGTAGATGGAACGCAAGGTGCGGAAAAGGTTTTAATGAGTGATGCAAATGGTGTTGGAACGTGGAGGATGCCTGGAAACCTTAAAGATCTTGTTCGAGGAACTTTCTTTAGAACCAGCACCGGAGGTGAAATTCCTACAACGTCAGACGATTCTGGTATCAAATACAAATATCTTAATGGTTCTATCACCTTATCAAAAGGGAAGTGGGTAGTAAATGCCGGAAGTACTTTTAAAACGAACATTGCGAACGGACAAATTCTTTGGCTGCACATGTATTTGTCATCTTCAACTTCCAACTCTGCTATTTCACAAACTGGCTTTAATCATCTGGGACCAGCAGGAGCTTTAACTTCTTATGCAGGTCAGTTACATGGATTTAAAGATATAAACCCTGGAGGTGCTGATAACGATAATTTCGTGATGGGATCCAGTTTAATAGAGGTTTTAGTAGATCAGATAACCTTATACTTAATGGTTGAAAATCTACCCACGACGGTAAATGGAACGAATACAGGAAGAAAGTTTTTTACCACTTCGGGTTATTGGGAGAATTATTTTTATGCCATTCCACTTAACTAAATTTTAACACTTTTTTTGAATCACCTATGAAAAATTATATATCCTTACTACTCATTGCAGTCGGCTTCAGCAGCTATGCGCAAGTGGGCGTGAATACCTCAAACCCTCAACAAAAATTTCATGTTGACGGAAAAAATACTGCAGCTACCACAAATCCGTTATCGGGAGTGCCATCTGCTGCTCAGGCGGTGGATGACGTTGTTATAACATCTACGGGAAATGTAGGGACAGGAACTGTTAACCCTGCTACACGATTGGATATCAACAATGGAAGTAATAATGGCGCAATAAAAATCACTGACGGAACTCAAGGTGCAGGCAAGCTTTTAATGAGCGATGATACTGGAGTAGGAAAGTGGGTACTTCCCAACCCTATGAAAGGCGTTGTAGTAGGAAATTTTGCAAAGACTAGTAGTGGAACTGGGATGGTTGTTACATCAAATGGGTCAGGCCATCTATATTCAAATGTTTCCATTACATTAACCAAAGGAACTTGGATGGTGAATATGGGTTTAACTCTTAAATCTTTCTTAATGTATAACAGTGGACGATGGGTACACTTTAAACTTTCATCTACTAATACGGGTGTCACTTATAATGGATGGCAAAATTTGGGAACGGCAAACAATAATACCTCCTACGCTGGTGTTGTATTTGGGAGCGCTGTTTATAATAGTAGTAATGTTTTCCAGCATCATGAAGCGAATGCCAATAACTACATCAGTGGATCTAACATTATTGAGGTTACAAGTGATGTTGTGACGTTGTATTTAATGATTGAGAATTTTAGTAATGACCCATATCCCGCGGGATCCACAGCACCAAATCCTGGTGTAGTGTGGCAGTTTGACACTTCCAATTGGGAAAATTATTTTTACGCAAACCCACTTTAAACAAATAAAAAAAGTCCTCAGCATTGAGGACTTTTTTTATAGATTCATAAATAATTTCGGATTTACAGGGGTGTTATTTTTGTGAACTTCATAATGCAAATGAGGTCCTGTGGAACGCCCAGAGTTTCCACTTTTTGCAATCACTTCACCCACTTTTACTTTCATATTGGATTTTACCAATAACTGGGATAGGTGTGCATATAAAGTAGCTAGACCATTGCCGTGCGATATGATTACACAGTTTCCGTAACCACCTTTTACGCCAGAATAAATTACCGTTCCTGCAGCAGTTGCACGTACATCAGATCCGTATGCTACAGCAATATCTAAACCTTTGTGAAACTGAATTTGATCTGGTTCAGCAGGTGGATTATTTTTTTCTACAATTTTATTTCCCGTAGAATTGCTTGGTGCAGTAGTTGTTGCAGTCGAAGCGGTTGCCACAGGGGTGGGCGCCGGTTGAGGAGTAGCTTTTGGTGTTACCAACACCTTTACTTTTCTCACAATGCCATCATCACCTGTAATTTCCAACTCTTTTTCGTAGGGCGCAGCGGGTTTAACTGTTGCAACTGCAGAAGCTGCAACGAGAGCAGCTGTTTTAGTTTTTGCAGGTGCAGTGCCCACAGATGCCATAACGGTTTTAAAAGGAATAGGATTTTTTCTCTTTCCAAAATTAGAGGAAATATAGCCATCGGTTGGAATTCCCAATGGAACTTGCTGAAGCTTTAGCTGTAAATTCATCAGATAGTCACTGTACCTATTGGCTTGTTTGGCTAAGTAAATAGAGCTAGAGATACTATCTTCTTCCAATTTTTCTAATTTTTCATTAGATATATTTTTGTCTTTCAAAAATGCATTGAGCTGTCCAACCGTTTGGTCTATCATTCCCAAATCATTTTTCATTTTCAGATAATCTACGCTGTCTTTTTCGGTATTTATTTTCACGAGATTTACCTCATACACCTTATCATTTTTATCTGAATACATTTTACCAATGTACAAAGCCTGTCCCAATACCAAAACACCAAGACCTGCGATTACAAGATTGCTTTTTTTTCGAAAATTAAATCGATTTTTCATTTTTATTTTTCGTGCGGTTTTACTTTTAGATTTTTCAGGGAGCAAATTTACTTAAAAAATGCTCTTTTCCAATTTAAATTAATAATGTTTTAAGTTTCATCTTATAAAACGACTTTTTATATAAAACATTGTGAGGTTTAACATATTTTTAATAATAATTATATGTTGTTAACCCTTGATTTATTGGGGTGGCTTATTTATATTTGTGGTTAATATTTTTAAAATGGCGAAAAAGAAAGCAAGTCAGGAGGCTAAAAATAAAAACAATCAAGATGTAGCAATTGGGGTGGTAGGAAGTGGAAGTTTTGCCACGGCAATCGTTAAAATGCTGGTTGAGAACTGCAAGGTAGTGCACTGGTGTGTGAGAAGTGAGTTTGTGAAAGGTGCTATTGAGCTGCGCGGTCATAATCCCACCTATCTCACGGCGGTAAATTTTAATTTAAAAAGTTTAAAACTTACTACAGATATCAATGAACTGGTTTCTAATTGTGATATTATTGTATTAGCGACCCCTTCCATTTATCTTAGTGATACTATGGATAAAATGACTTGCGATTACAAGGATAAGATTTTTGTTTCCGCCATCAAAGGTATTATTCCAAAAGTTAACGATATTGTAGCTCATTATCTTCGTGATGAGTTCCAGATAGGTTTTAGAAATCAGGCCGTCATCGCTGGTCCTTGCCATGCCGAGGAAGTTGCAATGGAGCGATTATCCTATCTTACTATCGCAACTGTTGAAGATGAGGTTTCTGAGAAGTTGATTAAGGTTTTCAGTTCAGATTTTATCAAAGTTACACCCAGTAAGGATGTTTTAGGAAATGAATACAGCGCTATTCTTAAAAATATATTTGCAATTGGAGCGGGTATAGCCAGTGGCTTGGGTTATGGAGATAACTTTACTGCAGTATTTGTTTCTAATGCCATCAGGGAGATGGAAGAATTCTTGGAAGTCATCTACGAAACACCGCGCGATGTTAATGAAAGTGCCTATTTGGGTGATTTATTGGTAACGGCTTATTCTTTATTTTCAAGAAATAGAAGTTTAGGAAATCTTATTGGTAAAGGTTATACTGTAAAATCAGCCATACAATCTATGAATATGGTGGCAGAGGGATATTATGCGACGGATTCGATATTTAAAACTTCCGAAGATTTACATTTAAAATTACCAATCGTGGACACAATTTACAGTATTTTATACGAAGGCAAAAGTGCCGAAAAACAGTTCAAGAAACTTACCGGAAAATTAAATTAATTTTTAATGTTCTTTATTTTACATATTAAAATGCAGACTATTTCAAGTCTGCATTTTTGTTGTTATTGATAGTATTGAAATAATTTAAATAAGTGTTTAATTTTTTAAATTATAATTAATCCTTTATTTACTTTAGTTTTCCGAAATTAGCATCAAATTAAAAATTATGGGTGAATCTATTACCAAAAAAACACCGAAACCAAAATACGATGTTGTTCTTATTGGCGGTGGTATAATGAGTGTGACGTTAGGTACTTTATTGCATGAGTTTGATCCTAATATGAAGATTGCAATCTTCGAAAGGTTGGGAAGATTTGCGCAAGAAAGTACTGCTGCTTGGAATAATGCAGGGACAGGTCACTCTGCATTCTGCGAACTTAATTATACGCCTGAAAAACCAGATGGCAGCATTGATATTTCAAAAGCTGAAAAGATTGCCGAACAGTTTGAGATTTCAAAACAGTTTTGGGCTTTCCTTATTGATAAAGGATATATTTCAAAACCAAAAGACTTTATCAATTCTTGTCCGCATATGAGCTTGGTGTTTGGTAGTAAAGACGCTGAGTTTTTAAGAAAACGCCATGAAAAAATGGTGCAGTCGAATCTTTTTACAGGAATGAAATTTTCTACGGATCATAACCAGCTGAGGGAATGGATTCCTTTAATTATGGAGAACAGAAAAGAGAACGAAGTAATGGCTGCTACCAAAATGGATTTGGGAACAGATGTTAATTTTGGTTCTCTTACTCGTAAAATGGGTCGCTACTTGGTGGATGACTCCAATGTTGAAATTTTCTTATACCATGAGGTAAAAGATATCGATTCTAACAAAGATGGTACATGGGAAATGACTGTAAAGGACAGAATACACAGCCATAAACAAGAGGTGAACGCTGATTTTGTATTTATTGGTGCTGGCGGATATGCTTTACCACTCTTAGAAAGCTCTGGTATCAGAGAAAGTGAGGGCTATGGAGGATTTCCAGTTTCTGGTGAATGGCTGGTCACCCATAATGAAGAATTGATTAAGAAGCACGAAGTAAAAGTGTATACACAAGCCACTGTAGGTGCACCTCCAATGTCTGTTCCTCACCTAGATTTACGAATTATAGATGGTAAAAAAGCCTTACTTTTTGGTCCGTTTGCAGGGTTTTCAACAAAATTCTTGAAAAATGGAAGTTTTCTCGATTTGCCAGAGAGCGTGAATACCAAAAATATCCGTTCTCTATTTGGAGCGTGGTGGCATAATATAGCACTTACAAAATATCTTATTCAGCAGGTTTCTATGAATAAAGCGCAAAGAATTGCGGCGTTAAGAGACTTTGTGAAGGATGCTAGGGAAGAGGATTGGGAACTTAAAGTGGCCGGACAGAGGGTGCAGGTCATTAAAAAAGATGAAAAAGAGGGCGGGAAATTAGAATTTGGAACTGAGGTGGTTGTAAATAGTGCAGGAACACTCGCATCATTACTGGGAGCGTCTCCTGGTGCATCTACAGCGGTATATGCCATGATAGAAGTTCTTGAAAAATGTTTTCCTGATAAGATGAATAATGATTGGCGAAATAAGCTTCTTGAGATTATTCCTTCTTATGGAAGAAAATTGGCGGATGATCCTCAGTTAACACAACAAGTTCGTGATTACACAAAGGCTAAGTTAGAATTAGAATACTAAATTATAAAGCGTGGAAACAGTAATTACAAAACCTCAAATTGAGGAAAAAATTCTTGAGGACCTCCAATCCAAAGTTGATGAGGAAAAACAAGTGATTGTGCATTGCTGTTTCCCCGCTTCACCTTTTTGGGGAAATTTGATCAGAATATGGAAATCAACATTTCTTATTGATTCAAGCACCGAGCATAAAAGTGAATTGGTTCATGCAGAAAATATCAGTATTTATCCTTATTGGACAGAAGTTCAGCCGATGAAAGATTATTGGTTTACTTTGGTGTTTACGGGTCTTCCTAAAGATTGTACCAGCTTTAATTTAGTGGAGGAGATTCCGCAGGAAGGAGGTTTTTTTATTTCTAATATTAAAAGAAACTCGAAAGATGTTTATAGAGTTAAAATCTCATGATTTTGATATTAAAATACATTATTTAAGCTCTAATTGTATTTCATTTTAATGGTTGAACTTCAATTCTACGAAAAAGCAGATTTTCCTTTTCTTAATTATTTTCTGGATGATGTTCAGAGCCTTTACACTGCTTTACCTTGCCAAGCACTTGCAAGAATTGAAGAAAGAAATGATGGTTTAGCTTTTCCAATAATTATTTGGGAGAACGGAAAGCAAGTGGGATTTTTCGTTTTAGATTTTGGAGCAGATAAAGTGGAGCTTTCAGATAATCAACATTCAGTTTTATTAAGATCTTTTTCTGTTAATCCTGAATTTCAAGGGAAAGGAATTGGAAAACGTGCAATGCAAAAATTAGAGTTTTTTATACATACCAATTTCCCGGATTGTAATGAGGTCACTCTGGCTGTAAACAAGAATAATACTTCTGCGTATAAACTCTATTTACAACAGGGTTTTCTTGATGAGGGCAAAACAAGAATGGGAAGAAGTGGTCAGCAAATTCTGATGCGTAAGAGTCTCCCAACTATTCGAAAATTTGCTGAATGACCTCTAAAGAAACTGGCGTTTTAAAGCTTTCAATATGATACTGCAAGTAAACTAATAAACTATCTAAAAACTGTTTTCTTTCCAAAGAGTTCATTTGAATACTGTAGTAATCTTCCTCTGTTAAAATTGTTTTCCAAAGAGCGGAGATAGTGCCATTGAACAGATGGTGTGAAATCTCTTTTTCAAAAGTTCCGTTTTCAGGATTGAGATAACAATGAGAAGTTAATAAAGGTTCAAATCCCTGAATTTTTAAAATTTGAATTAAGAAAATAAGATGTGCCCTGTAATTATTGTTTTCTAAAACACTTAAAAAATTTTCAATCTCACTGTAAATCGCTGGATTTTTATTTTCATTTTTCAGCAGTTGATTAAGGATGTCAGAAACGAAAAATACAATGGTATTACACCTAATCTCATTGTAGATGTCCTTCACTTTAACAAGATCAATATTTACTACGCTTTGTATGGTAGTATTTTTATTGAGTTTATTAGGTACTAAACTAATCTCACAAAATGGCAGTAAAAATGCTTTCTTTTTACTTTTTTTACTGAGAATATTTTTCAGAAAAAACGTTTGAAATCCATTGTTTTTCGTGAAACAATTGGCAATTGCATCATTTTCTCCATATTTGAGATAATGAAGTATAAAGCCGACCTCTGGATCCATTAGTTGACAACGGCAATTTTTGCTGTAGCCTTATCTGACCCATCTGCATTGGTCATTAGTACATAATAAATTCCAGAAGCTACTCGGTTCCCACGTTGATTGTTAAGATTCCATTCGTAATAACCACTGGTAGAAACCGCTGAATGTACAAGATTTCCGGCAGCATCCGTAATTCTAATATTGGTTTTTTGTGCAAGACCCTTTATAGTAACATTCCCTTTAAATGTACTTTGAACCACAGGATTAGGATAAACCAATACATTCCCAAAACCAGATGTAAGTTCAGCTACATCTCCTTGATAAACTACAATTCCATCATAAGTTGCGAAATAAACTTTACCATTTTTTTTGTCAACTTTAATATCTGTGACCTCATTTGTTGGTAAGGGAGAGTTTTCTTTATTGAACAATTTCAGTGTTTTTTCTCCGTCTGGAGAAAGGTAATAAACCCCTCCACCTGCTACAGAAATCCATTTATTATTAGCTTCATCCACTTCTATCTGAAGAATTTCTGAATTTCTGAATAATTCTTCGCCAAGACCATTTTGACTAATAATGATGGGTTCAACGGTCGGATTATTTTTAACTGCTGTGGATGCATTGGGTAAAATTCTCAAACCTTGGTTGGTTCCAATCCAACCAGTATCATCTTTATCGGCAGCGAAAGAAACAGTACCATTTGAATTACTAGGAAAACCATTTGATAAACCTAATAAAAAAGATTGATCATCAGATGGATTTTGAGGTGTTTTTTTATAATCATATGCAACAAATTGAGCAGCTCTCGGAAGCGCAAACCATAACATATTATTGTAGTAAATGGGCTTTTGTGAAGCTTCAGTATTAATACTTGTTTTTATGATTTTAAAATCATCACTCGATCTATCATAGGCACCAAATCCGAAAACTTTAGGCTCATCAATAAAAGATATAGAAAGGAACAAATTATTATCAGGATCATTTGTAAATCCAACGGGTCGGGAATACCAAACGTTATCGATTGACCCTAAATCGTATTTTTTTATAAACTCAAAATCATTGGTGGATGTATTGAACTTAAGTTTGTATACTCCATTAGAGTTGCTCCCCCCAAAATTATTTGCAAAGAAAAATTCTGTTTGATCGTATGGGTTTTTCACTGCATCTAGTACATTGAAATTTCTTGTACTATTAACAAAATATGAAGGATACAACCATTTTGTTCCATCAAAATAATAAAACCCGGGATTATCAACATTATTTATAGGACCATTATACTGGTCTGTCCTTCCACCACTGGAAACAAGCAATTGATTATTATCGAGAAGATTTATTTTATAAGTGTAATTGTAATAAGGACCATCTGGTTTATATGTTTTTTTTGCTTCGTCTTTAAGACCAGATTTCATCGTTCCAGCATATAATTTTCCAGAAATTATTGATGCTGTGTTGGAATCTTCTTCAACAGTTGTTGCCGTATTGAGTGCTCCGTTAGAATTAAGAATATAAATTCTCGATTTATCTGTTACCACAATTTTGTCCTGACCTGTAACTATGTCCGTAATGTTTGTGAAAGACTGCGGAATCGGAGTGCTCACTCCATTATTGAAAAGAAAAGCTTGTGTAGCGCTCGAATAAACGATACTTGTTTTTGCGCTAATTTGCTTGAAAGATCCTGCAGAATTTGTAGTCCACGTGGAAAAAATTGGAAAATTCAACGAAAAATCATGAGATTTTAATCCAGTGTTTGTAACAGAATACACCTTATTATCATGAATTACGGCCTCATTACTTCCTTCAAATACACCGTTGTTTCCGAAGAAGCAGGTGTCTCCAAACTCTTTCCTCTTTAAGTCGTAAATAGAAACTCCATAACCCACGGAAACAACAGCTTTGTCCCCATTAATGGAGATATGATTGATTTTTTTACTTCCGGTGTAGCCTGTAGCAATAGGTATATCTACCACATAAGTGATTCCCTCTGGAGTGATGAGATCTAACGCTCCACTGTTATAACCTATCAAACCAATTTTGGTATCGGGGTTATAATCGAAAGCAGAAATTTTTACCTCGTGAAGACCATTGGCTTTGGAGAGTTTAGAAATTTCTCCTGAGCTCATATTGTAAAAGAAAAGACCATTTTGTGTGGCAGCAACTATGCGTCCATTATCCTCCTTCATGGCTAAAACATTATTGTAGGAAAATAAATCTGTCCACTTTTTAGAGGTAATGTTTTGTGCTTTTGCAAGGTGTAATGAAGCTAATAAACTTAATACAATAATGGAGTTTTTTTTCATATACGTACTTTAAACTGCTATGGTATCATTAATCACTTGGTTTTGCCAAGCTATATTTTTAATATTTTTATTTTTATCAAAGAAGAAATCAATTCTTCCTAAAAGCAAACCTGCCCAACCTACTTGGTTTACCAGTACATTTTTACCTTCCTGGTTGATCATCTTCTGAGGTTCTGGCAGAAATGTGTGGGTATGACCACCTAAAATAAGATCAATATTTCTAGTTTGTGGAACCAATTTTACATCAGATATTTTTTGTGGCTCATCTTTGTATTCATAACCGATGTGTGACAGACAAATAACCAAATCACACTTTTTATCTTTTTTCAGAAAATCACCGTAATGTTGTGCGATTTCCACGGGATCATTATACACGGTTTCACCATAATTTTTCTTTCCTACAAGACCTTCAAGCTGAACTCCCAGGCCGAAAACACCAACTTTAATTCCGTTCTTATTAAAAATTTTGTAAGTTTCCGTTCTTCCGTCTAAAATAGTATTTTTAAAATCATAATTAGAACAAAGAAAAGGAAATTTTGCATTGGGCAATGCTTTTACCAATCCTTCCAGTCCGTTATCAAATTCATGATTCCCGAAAGTAGAGGCTTCATAGCCCATTATGCTCATTAATTTGAATTCCAGTTCACCTCCAAAAAAATTAAAATAGGGCGTTCCCTGAAAAACATCACCAGAATCCAATAACAATACGTTAGATTCTTTATTTCTTATCTGCTGAATCAAACTTGCTCTCCTCGCAAAACCACCTTCATTGGGGTTTTTGGTGTAACTGGCATCAAAAGGTTCTATTCTGCTGTGCTGATCGTTGGTGTGAAGAATAGTAAGTTTTTGGTCTGATTGCAATCCAATGGATGGAAATGTTTCCGCCATCAGCATATTGGGCGCTAAAGCCATTGCTAAAGAACCCATTCCTATATTTTTTAAAAATTCTTGTCTGTTCATTCTCTTCAGCATTATTTAAAAGTAAGGCGAATATCGTTTGGTGCTTTTATTTCGGGAGTATTTTTAATTTTTTGAAGAAACAAATCCCTCATTTTTATATTCGTAGAAATCATTTGTCCTTTGGTGAAAAAATACATTCTGTCGCCTCCCAAAGCCAAATAATCAGATGTTGCAATATAATAGTCTTTGTTGGGATCAACCTGTTTGCCGTTGATGAGCTCTGTTTTCAAAATATTTCCAGAGGTTTCTATTGTGAGGTGAGAAACAGGGTTGTTGGTTTTATTGTCAAGGTAATATTGAAATAATCCTTTCAGATCACTTCCCTTGAGTTTTACAATAACGATCTCGTTTTCAAAAGGCATCACTTCAAAAACATGCTTTGTTAAAATATCTCCTGCGCCAATTGTTGAGCGTATCCCACCAATGTTGATTACGGCAGCATCAATATTCGGAATGTTATTATTTTTCGCCCACTCCTGTGCTCCATCGAAGGTATAGTCGGCTAATAAATTTCCCAAATTGGGATTATCACCCGTTTTGGTTAAATCTATAGCTGTATAAGAAATTTTAGTATTCATTTTTCCATCGAGTTCTTTTTTATAAGGAGCGATCACGGCTTTAATGTTAGGATCTTCCTGAAGCGTGGAATTGATGGAAATGTTTTTCTCGGTATGTACATTGCTAATGTTGAGATGACTTTTACAAGCACCCAAACTCAATAACGCCAAGCCGAAAATGATGAAATTCTTCTTCATTATTCTTTCTGAATCTTTTAAATAGCAAATCTAATGAAATTATTTTTTTGATGATTCATTTTTGATTCTTTGATTGTCTTTAATGGGCTTTAAAATTATTTTAGCATTAACTGAATATTAATTTGTAAAAAATCCTAACTTTACCACTATAATTTTTTTGTAAACATGAATATTTTAAAAGGCGTAGGGGTAGCTTTGGTAACTCCTTTCAATGAAGATTTATCAATAGATTTCGATAGTCTTACAAAATTAATTAATTATAACATTGATAATGGAACAAGTTTTCTGGTTGTTTTAGGAACTACTGCAGAAGCCGCAACATTATCCTCAGAAGAAAAAAAACAGGTTGTTGACCACGTTGTAAAAGTAAATGCAGAACGTGTACCGTTGGTGTTAGGCATTGGCGGCAACAACACCATGGAAGTTAAAAAACAAATTGAGGAAACCGATTTGTCGGCTTTTGAAGCTGTACTTTCAGTATCGCCATATTACAATAAACCCAATCAGGAAGGCTTATATCAGCATTATAAAATGATTGCTGAAACTGGAAAGAAAATTATTATTTATAACGTTCCTTCTCGAACTGGACAGAACTTAGAGGCTTCTACCACACTTAGGCTAGCGAAAGATTTTCCTAATCTATTTATGATAAAGGAAGCTGCACCAAACATTCTGCAATATTTTGATATTTTGAGACTCAAGCCAGCGGGTTTTTCGCTGATGTCTGGTGATGATGAATATACACTTCCCGTTACTTTGGCAGGTGGAAATGGTGTCATTTCAGTGATTGGACAGGCTTATCCTAAAGAATTTTCTACAATGGTACAGTTGGCGTTTGATGGAAAAGTAAAGGAAGCTTATGAAATTCATAATAAATTGGTAGAGATTACCCGTTTAATTTTTGCCGAAGGAAATCCGTGTGGTGTAAAGGCTGTTCTCGCTGAAATGGGCATTGTGAAAAACTACCTTCGCTTACCACTGATAAAGGCTTCAGAAGGTTTACATGGTAAAATTAAGGAAGAAATGAAAAGAATATAGTATCTCTTTTAGATATTTAAAGCATACAATGTCATTCTTTTGGATGGCATTTTTTTATACATTTGGTATATGATTTTACAAAAAGCAGATTATAACGACATTTCATTAATTCAGGAAATCGCCCGAAAATCCTGGGAAGCAGCCTATCATGATATTCTCTCCCAAGCCCAAATGGATTATATGTTAGAAAACATGTATTCTTATAATGAAATTGCTGCACATTTAAAAAATCCCAATTATCATTATTTTTTGATAATTGATGAAATAAGCAACAGTGCAGAGGGTTTTGTAGGATTTGAAAATCATTATGAAGATGAAACCACCAAGCTCCATAGGATTTATTTAACACCAGAGAGTAAAGGGAAGGGTTTTGGAAAAATGGCTTTACAGTTTCTGAAACAACAAATAGAGGAGGCAGGAGATAAAAGAATCATCTTAAACGTGAATAAGGAAAATTCTGCACGACAATTTTACGAGTCTCAAGGTTTTAAAGTATACGACGAAGGCGTCTTTGATATCGGAAACGGATATGTGATGGATGATTATTTAATGGAGTTTACATTATAAATTGTAATGTATTGTCGTTAGAATTTCTATCTTTTTTGATATCATAATTCGAAAAAATTTTACGAAATTTTACTCCACTTGTTTTTTCCTTTGTAGTTTTTAATGTAGTAGTCTTTCATTATTTTATGTTCCTGACGGGTTAAGAGTGGATCTTTCTCAATAATCTTTTCAACAATATTTTTTGATGTCTTGATGATTTCAGAATCGGTAGCAAGATCTAATCTTTTAAAATCAACAACACCACTCTGCTGCGTTCCCAAAATGTCTCCAGGACCGCGCAATTGCATATCCACTTCGGAAATTTTAAAACCGTCATTGGTCTGTACCATTGTTTTTATACGTGTTCTGCTGTCCGCAGAGAGTTTATCTGAGGTCATCAAAATGCAGTAACTCTGTTCAGCACCTCTACCAACCCGTCCCCGCAATTGATGAAGTTGAGATAAGCCAAATCTTTCTGCACTTTCAATCACCATTACAGAAGCATTAGGGACGTTAACACCCACTTCAATAACGGTTGTTGCCACCATCAACTGAGCTTTTCCTGAGGCGAAATACTCCATGGCAGCCTCTTTTTCTGCGGGTTTCATCTTTCCGTGAAGCATGGATACGTTGTAGTCCTTAAAATAGTTCATCACGTGCTCTAAACCTTCCATTAAATTTTTATAATCTAAGGCTTCAGATTCTTCAATGAGGGGATAAACAAAGTAGATTTGACGGCCTTTTTCAATTTCTTCCCTACAAAAATTATAAACATAGGTGCGGTCTTTTTCTTTTCGATGTGCCGTAACAATAGGTTTTCTGCCAATAGGCATTTCATCAATCACAGACACATCAAGATCAGAATAAAAACTCATTGCCAAAGTCCGTGGAATGGGAGTGGCTGTCATTATAAGAATATGGGGAGGAACGGCATTTTTAGCCCAGAGTTTAGCACGTTGGGCTACTCCAAATCGATGCTGTTCGTCAATAATCGCCAATCCCAAATTTTTAAACTTAACAATATCCTCCAAAAGTGCATGGGTGCCCACTAAAATGGAGAGTGAACCATTTAGCAGTTCTTCATGAATTATTTTTCGCTCAGATGTTTTTGTAGAACCTGTAAGCAATTTTACATTGATGTCGGAATGGACAAGCAGATCTTTAATAGAATTGTAATGTTGCTGTGCTAAAATTTCTGTCGGAGCCATCAAACACGATTGGAAACCATTATCCATCGCCAAAAGCATCGACAGCAATGCCACCATTGTTTTTCCCGAACCTACATCTCCCTGTAAAAGTCGGTTCATTTGTGTGGATTTCTTCAGATCCATTCGAATTTCCTTCAAAACCTTTTTCTGTGCATTGGTAAGCTCAAAAGGAAGTTCATTATTGTAAAACTGATTGAAATAATCACCAACAATAGGAAACGGATTTCCGATGGATTGTGTTTTCTGGAAACGTTTTTTAAGACCATATCCCAACTGAAAAAAGAAAGCTTCTTCAAATTTTAATCGGCGGTTGGCTTCCTCAAATTCTTGAGCATTTTTAGGAAAATGCACATTCAAGTAAGCTTGTTGTCGACTGGTTAACCGTAAAGATTTTTGAAGATAATCGGGTAGATTTTCGTGTATAAGATTGGGAATTTCTGCACAGATATTTTTTATAATATTCTGAAAAAACTTTTGGTGAAGACCTCTCTTGGTTAATTTTTCAGAACTTGGATAAATAGGCTGCAGTCGGTTATCAGTTTCTTTTTTCTCCTCCAGTTCTATTTCGGGATGTGGCATTGAAAACTGATTCTTAAAGACATTGATTTTTCCGAAAATATAAATTTCCCTGTTAATGGGAAGTTGCTCTTTCATCCATTTGCTGTACTGGAACCAAACCAAATCCATGCTTCCCGTTTCGTCCTGAAACTTTGCTGAAAGTATTTTAACTTTACCCGTTTGTATTTCGCTTACCGAAGTAATTTTTCCCTTAAGCTGAATCTCAGTATTGCTTTCCTGCAGTTGCGAGACTTTGTACACCTTGCTTTTATCCAAATAACGGATAGGGTAGAAGGTGAGAAAATCTTCCACATTGGAGATGCCCAGTACATTTTTAATCAGTTTTGATCTGTCGGGGCCAATACCTTTTATAAATTCTATTGGAGTATCGAGCTGCAAAATTTTAGGGATAAATGAAACGTTAAATTTCGGGAAATTTACGCTGATTTGCAAATGAATAAATTTCTGTTATTCCTTGATGTAAAGTTCCATTTGAGGAAGAAATCTATTCTTAATGGAAGATTCAAGTAGATTGTAGGTATTAAAACCAAAGTATTTGTAGAAGGACTCTGCATGAGGATCTACGTCCACAATGATTTTTGTTGCATTTAGTTCCATAGATTTCTGAATGCAAGCTTCAATAAGCATTTTACCGTAACCGAAACCTATATATTTTGGATACATAAACAAGTAATCAATTTCTGCAACATTATTTTCGTGCAATACGATAGAGAAAAAACCGACAATGTTTTTCGCGTGCATTAGTTTAAAAACCTGATGTTCTTCAATATATTTTTCAGTAATCGTTAACTGCTCCCTCCAAAGTTCCAACTGTTTTGGAGAATAACACCAAAATGATTTACCCAGAAATGCAATTTCGCTGAGGACAAGATGATCACTATTTTCTGCTTTAATGATTTCCATTCGAGTACAATCGCTAAAAAAAGCTCTCAAAATAATGAAAGCTTTTATATTTTAATTTTTGATATTTGATTTGAATTTCTTCTGGAAATCCTCCCATTCTTTACGAGTTTTTATTTTTTTATAATGGTCGTTGTAAAACATAGAAAGGTAAGGTTCAATTTCTTTAGCTGAAAGTTCGCCCTGCAAAATCGTAATGGGACCACCTCTCTCATCCAAAAAAACCACACTGGGTACAGCAGCTACATTCATAAACTGTGTAAACTCGTGGAGTGAATTTCTCCCTTTGCGCTGCGGAGTATTGGGATTAGAGAATTTCCTTCCATAAATTTCAACATCTTCTTTTTGCTCGGCGTTGAATTTTACGGGATAATAATCTCTGTTTAAAATTTCCGAAATTATTGGATGATTATAGGTGTTTTTCTCCATGGTTTTACACGGTGCACACCAATCCGCATAAAAATCGATGATGATTTTTTTGGGGGTAGTCTGTTGTGCTTTCAGAGCCTCGTCGATAGTCATCCATTTCACTTGGGAAAAGACAAAGCTGGAAATGATAACTAGAATTAGGGCAAATATTTTTTTCATGAAAATTATCTTACTTCTTGCATTAATTTTTTAACAAGAGGAGATATCAAAATTAATACCACTCCTGCAATTACTGCATACAGGGCAAAATCCTTATAACCTTCGGAGTATACTGCAAGTTTTTCTGCTGCTGAAGCCGTTTCACTGGGAGAAATGGCAGCCCCAAACAAACCTGCAACGTATTGCCCATAAGCGGAAGCTAAAAACCACATTCCCATCATGAAACCTTGCAATTTATGGGTCGCCAGTTTCGTCATTAATGATAATCCTATAGGTGATAATGCCAATTCACCAAACGTCACTACAAAATATCCCAACGTGAAAATGTTCAGTGACGCGATGCCCGCTGTTGGAGAAAAGAACTGTCCACTGTAGAAAACGTAAAAACCAGCTCCTAAAAGTAAAAATCCAATTCCAAATTTAATAATGCCATTGGGTTCCATCTTCTTTTTATGCAACCACAACCACAGCAGTCCTGCTAATGGTGCAAAAAGTATTATAAACAGTGAATTTGCAGAATTATTCACCATATTGGGATCAATACCATTGATGCCTAATAATTCTTTATTTAAATGTTCCGCAGCATACAAACTCAAAGAACCTCCAGCCTGCTCGAAAATCGCCCAGAAAACTACGGAAAATACAATAAATATTAATGCAGCAATCAGCTTATAATTTTCAGATTTGGTGAGTTTACTCATTTCGTACCCGAGATAAACTAAACTGAAGGGTCCAATAAAGTACATGAAATAATCTGTGTATTGCGTATTGGAAACCATAACGATAATTAGAGGTATGGCCGCAAGTGCGCCTGCATATACCGCATACTGATACCATCTTTTCCCTTTAAAATGATTGAAATCTATTGGGGAATCTCCGATAGGACCAAGTCCTTTATGCGTAAAAACGAAAGTTACTAGAGAAATGCACATTACTATGGCAACCAGTGCAAAGGCTACATTCCAACGCATGTCTTCAGGAATTGTACCCGATAAAATTTCACCTTTACCGATCCCAATCATCAAAATACCTCCTAAAAATGCACCCAAGTTGATTCCCGAATAAAAAAGTGAAAACCCTGCATCCCTGCGGTGGTCATCTTTCTTGTACAGCTGTCCGACCATTGAAGAAATATTGGGTTTGAAAAAGCCCGTTCCAATAATCAAGAAGGCAATTCCTGTAAAGAAATACTGATGAGGATCTACCATGAGAATTAAACTTCCGATGATCATTAAAATACCTCCCCAAAACAGCGACCTTCTGAAGCCTAAAATTTTATCTGCAAACAAACCTCCAATAAAAGTAAAGGCATATACCCAGGCTTGGGTGGCGCCGTATTGCAGGTTGGCTTCGTCTTTCGCCATCCCCAGTTGGTAAACCATGAAGAATGTAAGCATTCCGCGCATTCCGTAAAAGCAGAAGCGTTCCCACATTTCTGAAAAGAAAAGTGACCAAATTTGTTTAGGATATTTACCCTTAAAATCCTGAATTTGTTCTAATGTGTACATAGTATGAGGCTGAATCATTAAGGAAACAACGTGCTAATGTATAAAAAAAACCTCTGAAATTTCAGAGGTTTTTATTTTTTTAATATATAGCAGAGGTGTTGTTATTTTACACCATGCATCATTCTGCTGATGTATTTGCTTAGAAGTAAAAGCAATAATCCACAAGCGATAACGAATCCTGAAATATAAGTAAATACTTCGCCTGCGCCTAAAGTTTCAACTACAGAAGCAACAAATCCACCTATAAAGTTAGCCACTGAGGATGATAACATCCATACAGCCATCAAAATGGAAGCAAGTTTTGGTGGTGAAAGTTTTGTCACAACGGATAAACCAACAGGAGATAAACATAATTCACCTATTGTATGCAATAAATATGTCATAATTAGCCACATCATACCTGCTTTGTTAGCGATATCGGCAATATCACCTTGAGCATTACGTTCTGCAACGGCACCAAGCATAAACCAGAAACCGATACCTAAAATAATCATACCAACACCCATTTTTACAGGTGTGGAAAGTTTTTTACCTAATTTAGAGCTCCAGAAGATCGCAAATAGAGGTGCTAATGTTACAATAAATATAGGATTAACAGATTGGAACCAAGAAGTTGGAATTTCAAATCCGAAAACCGTTCTGTTAATAAATTTGTCTGTGTACAACGATAGAGATGAGCCTGCTTGTTCAAATCCTGCCCAAAAGAATACAGCAAATAAGAATAAAATAAAGATTACCGAAATTCTTTGTTTTTCCTGAGGCTTTGTTAAAACTTCACCTGTAACAGGATTCACAGAATGTAAATGTTCTTCGGTGTTAGAATTTTGGTCAATAGCACCCACAGGTTTTTTTCCTAAATCACCTAAATATTTCTGTCCAAAAACGTTAAATACCAACTGTCCTAATAGCATTCCTATACCGGCTGCAAGGAAACCGTATCGGTACCCGTAAGAAATAGTACCATCGCTGTTTGTTGTTGCAAATAAGTTATCTGTAAAGTAACCCACAATGAATGGTGCAATAAGAGCTCCCAAATTAATACCCATGTAGAAAATGGAGAATGCAGAATCTCTACGGTCATCACCATCGGCATATAAACCTCCTACCAACGTTGAGATGTTTGGTTTAAAGAATCCGTTACCTATAATGAGTAAAAAAAGACCCAGATACAATCCTGTCATATTATTCATTCCGAAAAGTACAAACTGACCGATCATCATCGTAATACCACCTATGGTAATCGCTAATCTTTTCCCTAAGAATTTATCAGCCAACCAGCCACCGATTAGGGGTGTGAAGTAAACTAAACCAGTGAAATATCCGTAAAGCAAAGTAGCATTTTGCTCATCCATTCCTAAACCTCCTTCAACTAGTTTTTTGGTAAGATAAAGAATTAGAATGGCGCGCATTCCGTAATAAGAAAAACGCTCCCACATTTCGGTGAAGAACAGAAGGTACAAGCCTGGTGGATGTCCTTTCTTTTGTACTGTATCCATATAAATTGTTAAGTTTTGTTAATAACTGACAAATATAGTTTTTTTTGCAGTCCATACAAGATTTTTCTTGTTGATACCACAAAAAAAAACCACTTCCGAAGAAGTGGTAAAAAGATATTTAATGTGGCAATTATTTAATTCCGTGCATTAATTTTTTAATTAATGGGTTGAGCAAGATGACCAATAAACCTGCTGCTGCCGGAATAGCAGTAAACAGGAAGAAGAAATGGCTCAAAGAATATTCCTGCTGTATGGTTTCTACCTGTCCACCTAGTACTGCAGCTACTTTTTGAGCAATTGCAATTGCAAGATACCAGATTCCAAACATGAATGCCAGCATTCTGCCAGGAACCAATTTGGAAACGTACGATAAACCAACAGGTGAAATAAATAACTCACCCAATGTGTGGAATAGATAGGTTAAGACAAGGAAAATCATGGAGATTTTTACACCTTCAGAAACACCCATAGATCCCAATCCTAAAATTAAGAATCCGATTGCTACCAAAATTAATCCGAAACCATATTTAAATGCTGCAGAAGGGTTGTATTTTGATTCCCAAAGTTTAGAAACCGTAGAAGCCAATGCGATAATAAAGAATGAATTGAGTGTTGAGAACCACGAAACTGTTATTTCTGAAGCCTCTTTTGAAAATTCATTTTTCAGCATCCACAGTGCAGCGCCCCAAATCAATACAAAACATAGCACAAGAATTACGTTGGAAAGTGCAATCCTCTTCCATGTGCTTACCGCTAACTTTATTAAAACCCATGAAATAATGGCCAAAGGAACCAGTGTGAATGCAGCATTTACGATATTAAAAATCGTTAAGCTGGAGCCTGTCAAGCTTCGGTCTATATAATCTCTAGCTACCAAAACCAAGGATGTTGCGCCCTGCTCAAAACTCATGAAAAAGAAGATTAGGAAGAAAGCCAGTAAAACCACCGCAAACATTCTGTTACGAACAATCTTATCGTACCTTAAAATTCTAGAAACAATTAAATAAATAAAGAGAATCAATGCGATAATAATCATGATGTACTGTCCTCTTAGGGCAGATGTATCCAGCCACGCGAACATATCAATGATTCCATTTCGGGAAAGTGGGTCATTAAATGCTTACAGCAATCCAATAATACTTACGATTCCTATTAAGATATAATCTACTGTTGTAAAAGGATTTCTTTTGTCTGTATCTTCAGATTTTTTTGCTTCAACAGCTTCTTTGGATTTATCCAAAATCCCTAGATTGCCCATTAAAGGTTTTGCCAGCGCAAATTGAAGTGTACCCAATAACATGAAAATACCTGCTAAACCAAAGCCCCAATGCCAACCTTGAGTTTCCGCAACGTAGCCACAAAGCATCATTCCGAAGAAGGCACCAGCATTTACACCCATATAGAAAATGGTATAGGCACCATCTTTCTTCTCTGGGAGATCTTTGTACATTTCACCGAGAATGGAAGGCATATTTGGTTTGAAAAATCCGGTTCCAATCACCAAACAGGCTAAACCAATGAAGAACATCGTGGGCGTGTCGAAGGCCATGGAGGCATGCCCAATGGTCATAATTGCTGCTCCGATTATCACTGCCATTCGGGAACCAATGTATTTATCGGCGATGATGCCTCCAAAAATAGGAGTTAGATAAAGCATCATTGCATAGGTTCCGTAAAGCGCACCTGCTTGTTCTGCACTCCAAGCCCAACCCGATTTTGGATCGCCTGAAATAACAGCTGCTGTTAAAAACTGAATTAAAAGTACACGCATTCCGTAGAATGAAAAACGTTCCCACATTTCCGTGAAAAAGAGAACGAACAATCCGGATCTTTGTCCAAGAATCTCGGATTTGTAAAAATCTTGCTGCGTAGTTTCCGTTGCCATTAATTTAAAAATTTACATTTTGATGCCGAAAGATACCGAAATTATTCAATTGTGAAAACTTCATTTCAAATAAAACGAGCATTCTATTGGGATTTTTTCGTGTTTTAAACCCTTCTTTCATCAATTTTCAAATTCAGCAAATAAAAAACACCTTCAGATGAAGATGTTTTAGTTATTAAAATTGGAACTTTCTACATATTAATGAAGGCCTTTTTCTTTTAAAATTCGATTCAAACTTTTTAAGATTGATAATCCCAGTATCGTTGCAAAAATTAAAAGCACAAAATTCACCAAGAAATAGTTCATCTTATTATCGTAGCTGTACCAGGTACTTGCTAAAATGCCTGATAGTTTGTTTCCAATGGAAGTGGCTAAGAAAAATCCGCCCATCATTAATGCAGTAATTCTTGCCGGACTCAATTTTGATACTATTGATAAACCCATTGGTGAAAGACAAAGTTCTCCTACAGTAATTACTCCGTATGAAGCCACCAGCCACAATGCCGAAACTTTTACTTCGCCGTTATTTCCTGCCATTACAGCCCCTACCATCACCAAACAGGACAATGCAGAAATAAATAGACCTAATACAATTTTACTAGGTGTGGTCGGCTCTTTTCCTACACGTCTTAAAATCGCAAATACTCCTACAACTATTGGCGTAAGAACAATTACCCAAAATGGATTGATGGACTGGAACAGTTCTGTGTTGTACAAATATACCTTATCCGATGGGTTTTTATCCATTTCTGCTCTTTTTTCGGGAGCGATATTTCGGAAATAAATATCTTTACCCTGTTCTTTCAGAGCCTTGCCATTCGCATCCTTTTGTGCAGAATATTGATCGTCATAAACACCAACTTCTTTCGTTTGATAATCTTTGGCTTCAACAAGGTAGATGGCTTCCAATGGCTTTTCAACTGCTGCAGGCACGCTTCTGTCCGTGTAATAATTAGCCCATCTTGTAAGTGCGGTTCCATTCTGTTTAAACACGGCCCAAAACATCAAGCTTACCGCAAAAATTGCCAACAATGCACCCACAGGTTTTTTATCTTCTTTATTAGCATTAACGTATAACATTACGTAAAAAATAATAACAGGTACGCAGGCGAAAATGAAGGCGTCGGTAGAATCACTTCCAAAAATATTATTAGGAATAAACCACCCAACCACTCCTGCGGCCACAGCTGGTAAAAATACTTTTAAAAGAATTGATGATAAGCCAATGTCACCTTCTTGTTTAGGTTTAAGTATATTGGCTTCGCGGATGTGTTGTCTGCCCATAGTAAAAACCAAAAGACCGATGAACATTCCGACGCCCGCAGTCATAAAGGCTGGTCCCCAGCCGTATTTGTTACGCATGAAGGCAGCAATAATATTGCACACAAAGGCTCCGATATTAATTCCCATATAGAATATATTATAACCAGCATCTTTATTGTCTTTGTATTCACCAGTGTACAAGTTCCCTAGAAGGGTAGAGATGCTAGGTTTAAAGAATCCATTTCCAACAATTATTAGTCCTAGAGAGGCGTAAAACATGGCTGGTTCCTGAAACATACCCAATCCAAGGTATCCCAATCCCATCAGTGCTCCACCAATGTAAATTGCTTTTACATAACCCAATATTCTGTCTGCCAAAAAACCACCTAAAAAAGGTGTTAAGTAGGTAAGTGCGATAAAAGTTCCGAAAATATCGTCGGCATTTTTGTCGTCGAAGGCCAGTCCGCCTGTTTCTTTAGGGTCGATCATATATAGAACGAATATTCCTAAGATGAGGTAGTAGCCAAATCTTTCCCACATTTCCGTAAAGAATAGGTAGGGAAGTCCTTTTGGATGTTTTGCTTTCATGTTGTTTAATTTCGAATTTTCCAAAAATAATATTTTATTTTGATAGATGGAATAAATAATTTTCAATTGTATTATTGATTCAATCTTATTTAAATAAAAAATACCCTTCAAGAGTTTGAAGGGTATTTTTAGAGTTAAATTTTAAAGAAAATCTTATAGATTCTCCAATATAAAATTGGTCATTTTCTCGTAAAGTTGAGGTCTTGTATTCCCTCCGTAAATGGAGTGGTTTTTATCTGGATAAGCCATAAAATCAAACTGTTTTTTATGTTGAATCAAAGCTTCAGAAAATTCCATTGAGTTTTGGAAATGAACATTGTCATCTGCTGTACCATGGATTAACAAGAATTTTCCTTTCAGGAGTTGCGCATATTCCGTAGGTGAGTTTTTATCGTATCCATCTGGGTTTTCCTGAGGAGTTCTTAAAAAACGTTCTGTATAAACAGAATCATAATACCTCCAATTGGTAACAGGAGCTACTGCAATTCCTAGTTTGAAAACATCAGCACCTTTTGTTAAAGCTAAAGACGACATATAACCTCCAAAACTCCAACCGAAAATTCCAATTCTTGATGCATCAATGTAGGATTGTTTACCGAACCATTTCGCAGCTGTAATCTGATCTTCAATTTCGTATTTTCCTAAATTCAGATAGGTGACTTTCTTGTATTTTGCACCTTTAAAACCAGTTCCTCTACCATCTACACAAGCCACAATATATCCTTTTTGAGCCAACATTTCAAACCATATGGTATTGCCGTTATCCCAAGAGTTGGCTACGCTTTGGGATCCTGGACCAGAATACTGGAACATGAACAGAGGATATTTTTTGTTAGGATCAAAATTTTTAGGTTTTATGATCCATGCATTCATTTGATCGCCGGCATCGTTGGGGATGGTGATGAATTCTTTATTTACAAAATTATCTGATTTCAGTTTTTGTAATTGTTCATCATTATTTTGAAGTTCCTTTAAGATTTTTCCATCATTATCCTTTAAAATATAAGTGTAGGGCTTTGCTGCTGTTGAGGATGTTTCTATAAAATATTGATAGTTTTTGCTGAAGTTTCCAGAATTATTCCCTTCAAGATTAGAAATGATTTTGTTTTTACCGTTGTTGATGTTGATCTTAGAAATCACTTTATTGATGCTCCCTTTTTCAGTAGTTTGCACATAAACCTCCTTAGTTTTAGGGTTGAATCCGTAATAATCCGTGATTTCCCAATTGCCTTTGGTTACTTGCTTTTTAAGCCTTCCATCTTCGTCATACCAATATAAATGGCGGTGACCGTCTCTCTCCGACGCCCATAAAAATGAATTGTCATCCAAAAACTCCAATGTCACATTGTCGGTTTCTATCCAGGCTTTGTCGGTTTCTGTAAAGAGTTTTTTTACTGCGCCTGTTTTGGTATTTACTTTTAAAATATCTGATGCGTTCTGTACTCTTTCAGAAGTTATTAAAATTATTTCATCAGCTTTCGCTGTCTTGTAAACATTGGGGATGTAATAATTTTTGAAGGATTTTAAATCAAGACTCATGGTTTTACCATTATCCAAGCGATAAAGTTGTGCGGAAACAACTGAGTTTTTTTCACCTGCCTTTGGATATTTAAATCTCATCTCTTTAGGATATAGATTTTTCGCATAAATCGGTATATACATTTCAGGGACCTCAGTTTCATCAGACTTTACGAACACAATGGCATCTGAATTTTTGGTCCATTCGTATTGTTGCGCATGACCGAATTCTTCTTCGTAAACCCAATCTGCAAGACCGTTAATAATTGCATTTTTCTTACCATCTGTAGTGATTTGAGTAATTTTACCTGAATGTAAATCCTGATAAAACATATTATTATCTGCAATAAAAGCCACCTTGGTTCCATCAGGAGAAAAGCTTGGCTCCTGTACAAAGTTTCCGTCATTTAAACTGATTATCTTGCCCGATTTGAGGTCTTTCACATCGAATTTTCCCAAAAAAGAATGTCTGTAAATGGGTTCGCTGTCCTTTAAAAGCATGATTTTAGACTCATCTGCGGAAAACTGATAGCTTTGGAAGTTACCATCCACGATGTTTCCATCTTTTTGAAAAGTTTTATATGAATATTTAGCAATTCCGCCCTTTTCTATTACCAGATAATTTTCACCGTTTTTCATCGATGAAATACCCGAAATTCCTTTTCCGCGGTAGTATCCTGAGTATATTTTGTCTAAAGTAATGTTTTGCGCAAAGGCAGTTTGAGAAAATACAGCAGCAAAGCTTACTGTCAGAATGATATTTTTGGTCATTTTAGAACGAGTTAAAACATCAAATATACAAAAAACTAAAATGTTTTTTTCTCAAATAAATTTCTAAAAAAAATATAAATTAGTAATTAAATAAACAATTAATTTAAAAATAGATAAAAGTATGGAAATGAGTTCATCAAACGAAAGGTTGAAAAAGTATGAGTTAGGGAATGATGTTATTTATGTAGGTTTTGCAAGCTATGAAGATGCAGAAAATTATGCACGAGAACATAATGGTGAATTGAAAGAGATAGGTTTTACAGATGGCAACGACAATCCTTTTTTCACCAATGATGGGCATTTAATTGAAAATAAACAACATTACGCAGTACACGCAGGTGCTGAATATAAATTCATTCACTCTAGCGATCCAGGTTTTAGGGAATATGCAGATGAACTGCAGAAAGTAAAATCCGATTTAAAAGGGTACAGTCCTGAAGAGAAAATCATGGCTAATGGCGAGACTGAAATTACGGAAGATCCAATTATTGTTTTGAAAAATGATCAATTTGAATCTGTAACCTCAAGAGAAAGAAGTAAATATTTGAAGCAAGCCAACGTTTATGAAATTGGGGTAATTGTATCAAAGTAAAAACAATTAAAATGGCTAAAACGAAATATTCTAAAAAAGCTCAAGAAAAGATTGGCAAAGTAATGCTTGAATTTAAAGAAGGTAAACTGAAAAGTGGTTCTGGAAAAAAAGTAAAGGACCGCCAACAAGCCATCGCTATTAGAATTTCAGAAGCCAGAGAAGAGGGTTTAAAAGTTCCAAAAGAGAAATCTAAAAAGAAGGATAAACCCTTAAAAAAGGAGAAGGCTAAAATGAAAAAGGAAGAGAAAAGAGCCAAGCCTGAAACCAAAAAGAAGAGCAAGTAACTACTTGCTCTTCTTTTTTATATTATCTTACAAAGAATGTAGAGCGATGTTTATCAGCGATTAAGCATCATACAAGACTTTGTAATACTCTGCAGCCATTCGATCGCTGTTAAACTGAACTTTGATGTCGTCCATCGCAGTCTGCTGAATTTCTCGCCAATGGTCGGGATGATCGTAATAAATAGGCAAGATTTCATTCTCTAAAATATTGTAAAGCGCATTCATATCGTGGATATCCACATCGTAAGTGCTTAATGAAGGATCGGCTTTAGGAACTACAAAGGCGTTCTTTCCATGCTTTACAAATTCGGGAATCCAACCATCATCTGTTGATAAATTTACAGAACCGTTCATGGCTGCAGTCATCCCTGAAGTTCCCGATGCTTCCCTTGGAACTCTCGGATTATTAAGCCACAAATCAGAGCCTTGCTTAAGTTGTTTGCTTAAAGCCAGTTCATAACCTGTAAGGACTGCCATATTTTTATAGTTTTTACTGTCCTCCACCAGTGTGTTGAAAGTGGAAATGGCAGCATAATCCATAGGATAAGGTTTTCCTGCCCAAATAATTTGAACTGGATATTTGGGGTTGTTCAACAGCTTTCCAAATCTCACCTTATCGTGCAGTAATAAATCTGGTCTTTTGTAGCCTGCAAATCGGCGTGCCCATACGATAGTAAAGACATCAGGGTCGAAAAGGTTTCCGGTTTGATCGGCAACTACTTTAAAAAGTTTTTTCTTGAGATATTTTTTTCTGAAATCGAAAAGTGAATCGTCATTTTCATCTTTGGCACTGTACAGAGGTTTATCTGCCCAATATTTAAAATCCTGAGCATTGGTAATAGATTTTATTTCTGAAATTCCAGGATATTTATGCCACATTTCCCGAGAAACTTCACCATGTAACTGCGAAACTCCATTGGCAATTTTAGACATCCTTAATGCTGCGAGGGAATGATTGAACATATCATTTTCGCTCCCACCTAATAATTTGGCTTCTTCTATAGATGCTCCCGAAAAGTAAGACATATCATAGCACAGATTGATATTGTGCTTTTCGTTTCCCGCTTCTTCGGGTGTATGTGTTGTGAAAACTACACGTTTTTTAATCTCTGCTAAATCATTGTTGTATTTATGGAGCAGATAAAAAACTGCCGGTAATGCATGCGCTTCATTCAAATGATAGACATCCCGCTCCAGATTCAATTCATCTAAAAGTTTGGCACCTCCTTTCCCTAAAAGAATGTATTGAGCAAGTTTTGTTGCTTCATTTGCATCGTATAATCTGTGGCAGATGGTTTTAGAAACATGATCGTTCTCGGGGACATCCGTTGAAAGGAAAAACATGGGAGCTGTCTGAAAAATCTCAGGATCCAAATACCAAACTTCCACCCAAACAGGAGCAGAATGAATCTCAATTTGAAATTTCAAGCCTGTATTTTCGAGATAGCTGTACATCTTGCGGGTCCATGTAGGAAGCAATGTTTGGTCATGATTTCTGGCTTGGTCGTAATAACCAAACTTCCACAGAATGCCTATGCCTACTAAATTTTGTTTCAAAGTATAGGCGCTGCGCATGTGTGAACCCGCCAAAAATCCCAGTCCACCCGAATAAATTTTTAGTGCCTGATCTATGGCAAATTCCATAGAGAAGTAGGCAACTTTTGTGGAATAATCCGGATTTATTTCGAAAGGTATTTTATAATTTTTGAAATCCATATTTTTTCTAACTAATTTGATAACAATTCAGGATGACTGTTTAAAAAGTAAGCAACAATTATCATTGTTAATATCATCATTAAAGAAAAATTAATGATATAACCCAAAATGAAATTAATAAAAACTTTTGTAAAATCATATTTTGAAAGCGCTTGAAAAATAGTCCATGATGTCAATAAGAATGATGTTGGCATGGCCAAAAACAAAACACCGGGTAATATCTTATTTAGCAATTGAAAAACAATAGATACAATCATCATTTGTATCAAGCAGAAGGCATAAATCAGCATCCATTCAAAAAAATTATATTTGGTCATTTTTTTAAAGGCTATCCAAAAACCAATGGACATAAGGGGAATTTGCAATAAATAAAATAAAACTAAATTTTTATACATCCAATTGATATCAGGTTTAAATACATTGAAAATTCTATTGCTAATTTCAGATCTTCCGTTAGCAGATTCAGCAGTTATTGCATTTAGAATATCATCATTATATACATAATGTTTGATTAGGGTAAGAATCGTGCACAGTATTACAATAAAAATAATGGGACTGAAATGGTTTTTTCTTTTCCCTTCTAAGTATTCCCTAACCATTATTCCAGGTTTTTTAAATAAGGCTTTTCCTGTATTTAAAATACCTTTATCTACATGGAGAATGCCATGTTGTAATTCATGTGTTACATAATGGAAATTTATTCTGTGGGTATCAAGTGATTGACCGCATTTTGGACAAAATTTATAATCTTCTTCAATTGCTATTTCGTAACTGCAATTTTTGCAGTTGCTGCCGTAGTTATTCATTTTTAGTTTTTCCCAAAGATAAAAATTCAGTTTAAAAATCAAATATTAAGCGAAGTTTAAATTTTTGTTTTTTTGCTGGTATAAGATATTATTTAGTATATTTAGTTCGTAAAATTTTGATTTTCAATAGAATTGGAATGAAAAAGACATTTTCAGAAGAAGGTTTAACCAAAAACCTGTCGCTATATTATCTGAATAGACATCTCAAAAAGAAGCCTATAGAAAAGTATCACCGTGAAATTGATAATTCCACCCTTCACGACAGAGAAAAATACCGCAAAAAGCTGGAAATACTAATGCTCAATGCTTTTATGCATCATTTTCCGGATCTTAAATTTGAAAATCTCACTTGTGAAAGCCCAGATTTTATTGCAAAATTGAAAGAAAAAACCATTGGTATAGAACTTACAGAAGTCATCAACCATCTTGATTTAAAAAAAATAGAAAGTCAGATCAATAAAATTTTCAGAGAAACTGAAGTATTATTAGAACAAGAAAACACTGCGAAATATCGTGGTGTTTATTTTTTAGTTTTTCATGAGATTTCAAATACTGATTTGCTAGAGAAACAACATGAAATAATTCAAGACATCAAAAAATCAATTCAGAAACATAAGCCTGTTGGTGTGGTTAAAAATATTCGGAAGTCTGTTCACAGGCGCAATGTTTTTATTACTTACGAGTATAATCTCAATCTCTTTGATGATTTGGCTTCACATAAAATCATAGATATCATTCACAAGAAAAACGAAAAGTATCCCTACTACGATCGTTCACCAGATGAATGTTGGTTGGTCATTGTTTCGAATATGAATTCACTTGCCTCACGATATTCCTTTATTCAGGATAAAGAGTCGCTCAACCAAGTTCAAAGTCCCTTTAACCGCATATTTCATCTTGAAAATCTTTTCGGAAGCCTTACTGCAATTAAATAAAATTTAAAGTGTTTTTATAATTGATATGTATTTTAGAATTTTTAAAATTATCATCTTTTAATAGAAATTTGATTTTTATTGCATTGTTGTTTGTTAATCTTTTCTTAAATTGCATTAATTAATCATAAAATTGTATTTATATGAGAAAAATTTTATTTTTTATTTTTTCGTTTATAATTGCAAATGCGTATGCACAAATGGACTGTGCAACTGCAATTAGTGTGTGTGGCAGCAGTACTATTAACTATTCTCCAGTGGGTATTGGAAATGTTAATGAGACGTTAGGTGGCTGCCTAACTGAAGGTGAACACAATTCAGTATGGTATAAAATTACTATTGCTACTGGTGGAACGTTAACTTTCAATCTGGTGCCTACAGATCCTAATGCGGATTACGACTGGGCAATGTATGGTCCTAATAAAACATGTGGTAACCTTGGTGCTCCGATAAGATGTAATGCAGCTACTGTAGTCAACGTAGGGGCAAGCACAGGATTGAATATGACAAGTACAATCCTATCAGGTCCTGGTGGGTCAACAAACCCTTACTGCAGATATTTAGATGTGCTTCCTGGGGAAACCTATTATCTATATTTAGATAACTGGGTGAGCGCAACAAGTACAACCATGGCTCCTTTTTCCCTTACTTGGGGTGGTACCGCTACTATAGCTTCACCATTTAACAACCCCAATCTTACTCCTCATCCTTTTGTTCCACCTGGTCAGCCAGGGGCGACACCTACGGATCCGAGAATTATTACGGTTTGCTCAAATCCTGCAGTTTTTGATATGAGTAGCTTAACACCTGGTATTTTAAATGGTAATCCTTCTTATATCATTACCTATCATCGTACATCTAATGAAGCTCTTACAAGCAGTAATCCAATTGTGGCTCCCGAGCCTGTGAATTTTACAGCGACTTATTATTATACAATTAGGTACAATGATACCGCCAACCCTAATAATAATCTGAATAGCTGTAGGCAAATTGGAGAATTCAAATTTAAAGATGGCAGTATTCAAACAACAAATGTTACTTTAACGAAGTGCAATAACAATAATGTTGGAACAGCTATTTTTGATTTAACATCTGCCAATGTATACACTGGAACAATACCTGCTACCAAGAAATATTATGCGACAATGGCACAATTAAATGCTGGCGGACCTGAAATTGCCAATCCTACAGGTTACCAATCAGCGGCAGGAGATGTTTATGTAAAAGTAATTTCTGATAACGGTAGTGGATGTTACGGTGTTGCAAAAATCACACTAGTTTTTAGTCCAGTTTTCACAGCAACAGACGCAAATCTTTCGGCTTGTGCTCTCGAAACAAATCCATCCACTGGAACTTTTAACTTAAGCAATGCAAGTGTTGTTGTGAGTGTTGGAGGTGCTACAAAGAAATATTATCCATCCTTACAAGACGTCACAAACGGTACCAACGAAATTTCTAATTTTACAAATTATGTTTCACCTAGTGGTGTTGTATATGTGAAAGTGTCAAACGCTCAAGGATGTTATGTTATTGCAAAAATAACCCTCACGGTAAACCCTCAGAAATTCTCATCTGTATTAAAAGATCAAACCATTTGTATTGATGCCAGAACTACTTTAGATGCAGGACCTGGTTTCGATGATTACCAATGGAGTACGGGAGAAACAACTTCTTCCATTTCTGGTGTGAGTGTTGGAACTTACTGGGTGAAACTAAAAACCGGTGAATGTACAGTACTTCAGCATGTGAAAGTATATCCCGTAGATGCTCCAGTTATTTCTGGTGTTGAAGTTGGTTTCAAAAGTATTAAAGTGAATGTGGTAGGCGGTCATCCTCCTTACCAATATTCAATAGACAATATTAATTGGCAAAATTCTAATGAATTTACTAATCTTCCTAGAGGAGACATAAAGGTTTATGTGAAAGACACCAGAGATTGTAATCCTGTGACGGTAAGTGTAACGGTGCCAAATATTGTGAACGTTATTACTGCGAATGGTGATGGAAATAATGATGGAGTAGATTTCTCTGCCCTGGCTGGAAAGAAAAATCTTGTTTTCAAAGTGTATAATAGGTACGGTAACGAAGTTTACAAAGCTGATAAAAGCAATGGTTACAAGTGGGATGGAACATTATTCGGTAGAAAAATCACTACAGACACTTATTGGTTCTCTTTGAGTTGGAATGAGAATGATGCAAACAATACTCAATTTATTTATAACAGTTGGATATTGATTAAAAACAGATAATTGATTTTGTAAAAATCTATCAAGACTGCTTCCTTCTCGGAGGCAGTTTTTTTATCTTTACAATCCAAATTTTTGTTGCATGAAAGATCTATTTATCAAACGATTTCAATACTACAAGGAACTGGGTGACAAAACCTTTGATCAGTTGACTGATGACCAAATGTTTTGGCAGTTTAACGAAGAAAGTAATTCGATTGCTGTTATTGTGAAACACATTGCTGGGAATATGCTATCAAGATGGACCAATTTTCTTACTGAGGATGGCGAAAAAGACTGGCGTAATAGAGATTTGGAATTTGTTAATTCATTTTCCACGAAAAAAGAGGTGGTTGATTATTGGGAGGAAGGCTGGAAATGTCTTTTTGATGCTTTGAATCAAATAAAAGATCCTGATTGGGATGCAATAATTTACATCAGAAAAGAACCACATTCTGTTTCGGATGCCGTGCTGAGACAATTGGCACATTATCCTTATCATATCGGACAAATTGTGTATATCGCTAAGATGTTAAAAAATGATGATTGGAAGACGCTTTCGGTAGCGAGAAACAAATCAAATGAATTTAACGAGGAAATGACCAGGAAATTTAGCGGGGAGATACCCCAAAATTCGTCACCCGTTTGTTATAAAAATGATGCTGATGTTCGTGATGATTATAAAGAGTAGAAATAGCTAAAAATGCTTATCTTTGCACTTTCAAATTTTTGAGAAATGTTAACCCATCAAAAAAACGCTGCATACCACACCTTAGGCTGCAAACTCAACTTTGCGGAAACCTCTACTATTGCCCGCCAGCTAACGGAAGAAGGTTATGCGAAAGTAAATTTTGATGAAAAAGCAGACGTCTACGTTATCAACACGTGTTCTGTGACAGAAAATGCGGATAAGGAGTGTAAAATTCACGTAAAAAGAGCCATGAAAGCCAATCCAGATGGGTTGGTGGTGGTGGTAGGTTGCTATGCACAACTTAAGCCAGAAGAAATTTCTCAAATTGAAGGTGTAGATTTGGTGTTGGGAGCCAAAGAAAAATTCAATATTCATTCTTATTTGAATGATTTGCAAAAAACCAATACTGAAGGTATAGTTCATTCGTGCGAAATTGAAGAAACCGATTTTTTTATTGGAAGTTATTCCATTGGTGACAGAACGAGGGCTTTTCTAAAAGTTCAAGATGGTTGCGATTATAAATGTACTTATTGTACGATTCCTTTAGCAAGAGGAATTTCCCGCTCAGATACCATAGAAAATGTGGTGAAAAACGCTTCTGAGATCGCATCAAGAGACATTAAAGAAATCGTTTTAACAGGTGTAAATATTGGTGATTACGGGAAAGGTGAGTTCGGCAACAAAAAGCACGAGCATACTTTTTTAGATTTAATCACAGAGCTCAATAAAGTGGAAGGCATCGAAAGAATTAGAATTTCATCAATCGAACCTAATCTTTTAAAAGACGAAAGCATAGAATTGGTGGCACAGAGCAGACGTTTTGTTCCTCATTTTCATATTCCATTACAATCGGGAAGTGACGATTTATTAAAAAAGATGAAGCGTCGTTACCTTACTAAATTATATTCGGAGAGAATTTCGAAAATTCGTGAGGTGATGCCTGATGCGGCAATTGGAGTGGATGTTATCGTAGGTTTCCCTGGAGAGACAGAAGAGAAATTTTTAGAAACTTATAATTATTTAAATAGTTTGCCTATTTCTTATCTTCACGTCTTCACCTATTCTGAAAGAGAAAATACGGAAGCTGTAGGTATGCAGGGTGTAGTGCCTGTTTCGGAGAGAAAGAAAAGAAATAAAATGCTAAGAATTCTTTCTGAGAAGAAAAAAATGGCTTTTTATGAATCCCAAATTGGGAAAACGCTTCCTGTTCTGTGGGAACATGAGAATAAAGGCGGATATATGCTTGGTTTTACAGAAAATTATGTTAGGGTTCAAAAACCTTTTGATGCAAATTCTGTAAACCAGATCGAAGTTTTAAAATTGGAAAAAATTGAAGCAGACGGCAACGTATCTGTAGTCCCAGTCTTCGAGGATTTTTTGGCGAAGGTGTAATTATTTACCTCGCCAACACTTTTCATTGTTCAAAGTCCAAGTCCTGAATTTTGTAAATTAATCTTACTATTTGATTTTCTAAAAGAGGTTGTTCCCAAGACATCCAATATTTAAGAGCAAACTTTAGATAAATCTTCGTTTTTAAGATTAGTTTTTCCTAATTTTAGGCTTTGAATTTTAAAGACACAATGATTAAGGGTGTTGAGTATTTTTGAGTGAAAGTAAAATGAAAATAAATTAAAATTGAATTTTTATGAGAGATAAGTTTTTATCTTGGGGAACGGCAATAGTAATCGTTCTTTGGGCATCCGCCATAATATTCCAGTTGCAGTTTTGGTTACCAATTATTGTTACAATTCTGTACATTATAGGATTGTTTGATGCTTTTCAGACAAAACATGCTATTAAGAGAAACTTCCCAATATTAGGGAACTTCCGTTATATGTTTGAAGAAATTTCACCAGAAATTCAACAGTATTTTATTGAGCGTGAAAGTGATGGGAAACCATTTCCAAGAAATCAGCGTTCCGCAGCCTATAGAAGAGCAAAAAATATTAGTGATACAGTTGCATTTGGAACACAGCTGGAGTTGAATCATAGAAAATATGAAGGTATTAAGCATTCCATCTATGCGAAGTCGCCTAAAGATGAACTTCCTAGAGTTACATTAGGTGGAGATCAATGTACACAACCTTACAGCGCCTCTTTGTTCAATATTTCTGCGATGAGTTTTGGTTCTTTGAGTTATAGAGCGCAAATTTCTTTGAACCGTGGAGCTAAAAAAGGAAACTTTTTCCATAATACAGGTGAAGGGGGAATTTCACCTTACCATTTAGAAGGAGGCGATCTTTGCTGGCAGATTGGTACAGGATATTTTGGCTGTAGAGACGAACAAGGAAAATTCAACCCTGAATTATTCCGAAAAAACTCTACCATTCCAAATGTAAAACTGATTGAAATTAAACTTTCGCAAGGTGCAAAGCCTGGTCACGGTGGAGTTTTACCTGCAAGCAAAAATACTCCGGAAGTTGCAAAAATTCGTCACGTAACCCCAGGAATGACGATCATTTCGCCGCCTTCACACTCCGCTTTTTCTGACGCTGCAGGATTACTGCGTTTTGTACAGGAATTAAGAGACTTATCTGGAGGAAAGCCCGTAGGCTTTAAATTGTGTATAGGAGAACCAAAAGAATTTGAAGATATCTGTGAAAAAATGAATGAACTTCAAATCTATCCTGATTTCATTACCATTGATGGTGCCGAAGGTGGTACTGGAGCGGCGCCACCGGAATTTTCTGATGGTGTGGGTATGCCTTTGGAGCCGGCATTAATTTTCGTGAACAGAACTTTAAATAACTATGGTGTTAGAGATAAACTGAAAGTTATCGCCAGTGGAAAGGTTTTAACAAGTTTAGATATTCTTCGTGCGATTGCGATGGGTGCGGATATGTGTAACAATGCCAGAGGCTTCATGTTTGCTTTAGGCTGTATTCAGGCATTGAAATGCAACTCCAATACCTGTCCTACAGGTGTTGCTACGCAAGATAAAATGTTGATTAAAGGTCTAGATATTACCGACAAATCAGAAAGAGTGTATCATTTCCATAAAAATACTTTACATACTTGTAATGAACTGATTGGTGCAGCAGGAAAGTCGTCTTACGATGAGGTTGATGCTTCAATGTTCATGCGTGGAGATGAATTCGAGCACTTATCGGATATGTATTTCCCAGATATTCTGAATAATGTAAAACATAAAGCATAATAGTTAAGCCATCTTCTTTAAGGTGGCTTTTTTTATGAATCTTTATGTTCCTCGGAAACTTTAGAAAGACTATAATTTCGTAAATTCACACTTTAAAAATTTTATTATGACTACTAAAGATAGAGTTGCTGCACTTCGCAACGAAATGGGTAAAGAAAATATTGACGCATTTATCGTTTATTCCGCAGATCCGCATATGAGCGAATATCTTCCAGCTGAATGGCAGGAACGTACCTGGCTTTCGGGCTTTACTGGTTCAGCAGGATTTGTGGTAATTGCCAAAGATAAAGCTGGATTGTGGACGGATGGTAGGTATTTTGTGCAAGCACCAATAGAATTGGAAGGGTCTGGAATTGATCTCTACAAAGATGGGGTAGAGGGTACACCCAATTATATCGATTGGATTATTTCTGAAATTCCTGATGGCGGAAAAGTGGGTGTAAATGCTATTGCTACCTCCAACGCAAATTGGGATGCATTAGAAAATAAGCTTAAAGCTAAAAATATTGAATTAGTAGATGCTCCATTATTAAAAAACATTTGGACAGAAAGAGATGCTCCATCAAAAAATAAAATTTACGTTCATCCTACAGAAAGAGCCGGTAAATCTGTTTCAGAAAAGCTGGCAGCTATTAGAGAAAGTATGGATAAACAAGAGGTTACAACACATATAATCTCTAGTTTGGATGATGTTGCTTGGACTTTAAATCTTAGAGGAAGTGATGTAGACTATAATCCTATTTTCTTGGGATATATTGTAGTAACCATCAATGATGCTCATCTTTTTGTTGATTTGGATAAACTGGATATCGATGCCAGAAAATCTATGGACGAGGCTGGTGTAAAGATGCTTCCATATGATGAATTTTTTAATTATTTAAGTTCGATTAAAGATCAGAAAATCTTAATTTCACCGAATACCAATCAGTCCATTTTTAAAGCCTTACAATCAGAAAATACTATCGTAAAAGGTTCTGTTCCTGGAAATTTAATGAAAGCCACTAAAAACGAATCTGAACTCAAAGGATTCAGAACAGTAATGGAAAGAGATGGTGTTGCTATGGTGAAATTCCTTTATTGGTTGACCCACAATGTAGGAAAAGAGCCTATGAATGAATATTCTATTGGACAAAAACTTCATGATTTCCGTGCTGAAGGTGAAAATTTTGTAAGTGAGAGTTTCGGAAGCATTATCGGATACAAGGAAAATGGAGCTATTGTTCATTATTCTGCAAAAAGTGAAGGTAGTAAGGAAGTTACCAATGATGGAAGTATTTTAATAGATTCTGGAGGGCAGTACTTAGAAGGGACTACCGATATCACGAGAACTTTGGCAATTGGCCCCGTTTCCGATGAATTTAAAATAGATTCTACATTAGTATTACAAGGAATGATTAGACTTTCGATGGTTAAATTTCCTAAAGGAACAAAAGGCGTTCAATTAGATGCCATCGCAAGAATGCCACTATGGATAAATGCAAAGGATTATAATCACGGTACAGGACATGGCGTAGGAAGTTTCATGAATGTTCACGAAGGTCCTCAGAATATTCGTAAGGAAATGAACCCTCAGGAATTGCTTCCAGGTATGGTTTGCTCTAACGAGCCAGGCTATTATGTTGAAGGAAAATACGGAATTCGACATGAAAATCTTGTTGCTGTTAAAGAATGGAAAACCAGTGATTCAGGGGTCTTTTATGAATTTGAAACATTAACTTTTTGTCCGTTTTTTAAAGATATTATCGTAAAAGAAATGCTTTCTGAGAAGGAATTGGATTGGTTGAATGATTACCATAAGCAATGTGAAGAAAAAATCGGAAAACATTTAGAGGGTGATGTAAAGAATTGGTTTTTAGAATTAGTTTCACCTTTGTAAAAATTTAAGGGCAATAAACTTCGGCGGCTTTGCCGCCGAAGTTTATTATATGAGAATATTTTCGGCGGAGCCCTTGGCTCCGCCGAAAATATTTAGTAAGTTTTTCGCGGCAGCGAAGCTGCCGCGAAAAAGGTAATCGGTAGTTTTCAGCGGCGGCGAAGCCGCCGCTGAAAACTACTCAAAAACTCAAAATTTAAATCATTCTTAAAAGTAATTTTGATTATTTTCACATCGTAAATTTTCGCTATGAAAAAAATCATTATCTCATCTTTTTTGTTGATATCCTTAATGGGTTTTTCGCAGAATAATCTGATTCCAAAACCAAAAGAAATCAAAGTAAATCAAGGGTTTTTACAAATTACTGATGACTTTGGCATTTCAAATAATGATGCTCAGTCGGAAGCAAAATATTTGATTAATCATCTCAAAAAATTATTGGGAAAAGATTTTTCTAAGAACAAGAATAGAAATATTAATCTTGCAGTACTTCGGGTTAAAGAACCTTCAGAAAAACTTGCAGAATCTTATAACTTGAATGTTGATAAAAACGGCATCTCTATCACCGCCTATTCCAATGCTGGTATTTTCCGCGGAATTCAAACATTATTACAGATCATTGAAGAACACCAGTCGGACTTAAAAATTCCGTACATGGAAATTTCAGATGTACCAAAATTCGCTTATCGCGGGATGCATTTGGATGTCAGCAGGCATTTTTTCACGGTGGATGAAGTTAAAAAATACCTCGATTATCTGGCGATGTATAAGTACAATAAGTTTCATTGGCATTTAACTGATGATCAAGGTTGGAGAATTGAAATTAAAAAATATCCAAAACTCACCTCTGTTAGTGCGTGGAGAAGTGGCTCTCAGGTGGGTGCCTATGCTGATATGAAGTTTGATGATAAAAAATATGGTGGATTTTACACTCAGGAACAAATAAATGATGTGGTCGCCTACGCGAAGAAATTGCACATAGATGTTATTCCCGAAATCGAAATGCCGGGACATGCACAAGCAGCATTGGCGGCTTACCCAAACTTGGGTTGTACAAATGGCCCACATGAAGTTTGGAAACAATGGGGAGTTTCGGAGGAGATTTTTTGTCCCAAAGAAGAAACTTTTACGTTTTTAGAAAATGTTTTGGATGAGGTAATGACTCTTTTCCCTTATCAATATATTCACATTGGTGGCGATGAAGCGCCCAAAATCCGTTGGAAACAAAGTGAATTCAGTCAGAATTTAATAAAAGAATTGAAATTAAAAGATGAATTGGGTTTGCAAAGTTATTTCATCACGAGAATGGAAAAATACATCAATTCAAAAGGTAAGAAGATTATCGGTTGGGACGAAATTTTGGAGGGTGGTTTGGCTCCTAATGCCACAGTGATGAGCTGGACGGGCATTCAAGGTGGCATCCACGCGGCTAAGACTGGGCATAAAGCCATTATGACGCCTACATCAACTAATTATTTTGACTACTATCAGGGAAATCCAGAAACAGAACCTATCTCAATAGGTGGCGATGTACGTCTGCAGAAGGTATATCAGTATAATCCAATTCCCAGCGAGCTTTCGGAGGAAGAAGGTAAGTACATTTGGGGAACACAGGGCAATTTGTGGACAGAGTATATTTTGGATTTTAAGCATGTGGAATATATGATTTTTCCTCGAATGATGGCACTTTCTGAGGTAGCTTGGGGAACATCAAACCCATCAGAATATAAAAATTTTGAAAATAGGGTAATCCAGCATTTCAATATTTTAGATAAGAAAGGAATTAACCATAGCAAGGCAATTTTTGAAGTTGATGGAAAAATTTCTGTAACCGATCATGGGCACATTTTATATGAATTATCTTCTGCCAAAAATCCTCAAAATATCCGATTTACAACAGATGGAACAGATCCAAATGATGCTTCACACATCTATCAAAAACCTTTGGAAATCGAAAAATCAACATTGATAAAATCTGCATATTTCGAAAACGGAAAGCGTCAAAGTCCTATTACTGCACAGCAATTTGAATTTTCAAAGTCAACTGGTCAATTTATAGAATTAGTAAATCCGCCTGCAGAGGCTTATAGCACTGGTGGCAAAAATACTTTGGTAGATGGTGTTTTAGGCAATACTAAAAATTACGGAAAATCATGGCTAGGTTTTAACGGAAAAGATATGGTTGCCACTATCGATTTTGATGGTGTTACAGAATTTAGCAGTTTGAAATTGAACACCTTAGAGCGACAAGGCAGTTGGATCTATTTCCCAAAATCTGTAACTATTTTAGTATCTGATGATGGCAGAAATTTTACAGAGATTAAAAAAGTTGCTCAAAAGGAAATTATTGATAGCAAAGGAGTAATGAATATTTCTTTCCCAAATCAAAAGAAAACCTACTTAAAAATAATGGTTGAAAATTATGGACTTATCCCTGATGGACAGGCAGGTGCAGGTAATAAAGCCTGGCTTTTTGTAGATGAGTTATCAGTGAATTAAAAGGATATAAAAATATTTTAATAAATCATTTTAAAGTTTTGTCAAGAGGTTTTTTCTCAGAAAATAGCAGTCCGCCAATGGCATTTTTTTCTATGTAGATTAGAACATTCAAAAAGTGAACATTTGTAATTTCACTTGTTGTAATATCAAAACAATACATTTCGGCTGGTTGCACATTTTTGGTATCCTTATAAGAATATGCGCTATTCAGCTTAACAATTTTTATATCACCGTAAAATTTTGCCATTTCGGGACATTTATTTTTTAAAATTTCTTCAAAACCTAATGCAGTTTTTTAATCAATAACCAAATTATCAAACTTGGTAAGATCTTTATTTTTGCATTTATAAATAAATTGTTCAGCAAATTTTTTCGCTATTTTTACTCGTTCTTGCTTTATATCATTAGCATTCAGTTCTTTGTATAATTGTTGCGAAAATACAACTGACGAGGTTATCATCAGAATGAAAATAAAAAATTGAGTTCTCATATTTTAGCTTATATTATTTTTAATTTTTATTATTTCTTCCACATCAATATTTTCAGAATCACCACTAATACAGGCAGAATGCAAATATTCAAAATGTTCAGCAAGTTCTTTGGCGTTGCTTGATCTTACACCGCCGCCAACCAAAATTGTAATTTTATTTGCTGCTGCATCCTTCATTTCTTTTAAGGTTTCAAAACCATCCATCGCTGTTTTCTTCCCACCTGAAGTCAGGATCGTTGAAAATCCACAGTCTATGATGGTATTTAAAGCCGCTTTCCAGTTTTCAACTCTGTCAAACGCACGGTGAAAAGTGCAGGGAAGTCCGTTTGCTAGTTGTATAAGAATTGAATTCTTTTCTTCATCAATGGTATCATCTTCTTTCAGAATTCCAAAAACAAACCCATCGGCACCCGCTTTTAAAAAGTCTTGAACATCATTTTTCATTTGCTCAAACTCATCTTCAGAATATACAAAATTGCCACCTCGTGGGCGAATCATCACATAAACGGGAACGTCAGACACTTTTTTAATGGCTTGCAAAGTTTCAATTTTTGGGGTAATTCCACCTTGAGAATAATCTTCACAAAGTTCTATTCTATCCACGTTTTCTTTCGCTGCCAAAAGCGCAGATGCAGCATTAAAACATGCAATTTCTAATTTTGTCATTGTTAATTATTGGTAAAAAAAAATAATTGATATGGTAAAAATTATGTTTAGATGAAAAATTTTACTTTAAAAAATAATCAGCTTTTACGAGTTGGTTGGTTTTAGCATCATGCACAGCATAATTGAATCCACTTTGAATGCAGTATGCGCCATATTCCCCTTTTTTATTTAAAGCGATAAATCCTACCTGGATATCTTTCAGATTTTTGTTCCTTCTTTGATTGGTTTTCACAATTCGTTCTACAGCCTCTTTGCAAGCCCGTTGCGGCGTTTTCCCCTGTCGCATCAATTCTACTACAAGATAAGTTCCCACAGTTCTTATCACTTCTTCACCATGACCAGTTGCTGTTGCGGCGCCCACTTCGTTATCAACAAAGAGTCCAGCACCAATTATAGGAGAATCGCCAACTCTACCATGCATTTTAAAAGCCATGCCGCTCGTTGTGCACGCTCCAGAAAGATTTCCAAATTCGTCCAGAGCAATCATTCCAATGGTATCGTGATTTTCGATATTTACAATTGGTTTGTATTTGCTTTCTTTCAACCATTCACGCCATTCTTTTTCGGATTCGGGAGTGAGTAAATTTTCTTTTTTAAATCCTTGAGAAACTGCAAATTCCAAAGCACCATCACCCACCAACATTACATGCGGTGTTTTTTCCATTACCGCTCTTGCTACAGAAATCGGATTTTTAATATGCTCCAAAGCCGCCACCGAACCAATATTATAATTATCATCCATGATGCAGGCATCTAATGTCACTTTTCCATCTCTGTCGGGTCTTCCACCATAGCCAACGCTTCTTTCATTGGGGTCGTCTTCCACAATTCTTACGCCTTTTTCTACTGCATCAATTGCTCTTCCTTTTTTACTTAAAATTTTCCACGCTTCAGCATTAGCCTGTATCCCAAAATCCCAAGTGGACAATACTATAGGCTTATTAACAGCTTTTTGATGAGGAAGTTGGATGAGTTCGGTCGCTTCCAAAGGATTAACGGCTACTGCAGCAGTTACAATTCCTAGTTTTTTGATGAAGTCTCGGCGATTATTGGGCATTTGTTTTTCTTATATAAATTATTAGACTAAGATAATTATTTTGTTTAATTTTCCGCTCTCCCATCTTGTATTTAAAAAATGAAATTTCTTTATATTATTCTCTGTTTCTTGATTACATTGTGCAATTCCGTTTTTGCACAAAACAGTATGCGTTCTTTATCTCAATCAAAATGGGAATTTAGAAATTTTAAAGAAGAGGTTTGGCGATCCGCAACTGTTCCTGGTACAGTGCATACAGATTTGATGGCTCATCAACTTATTCCTGATCCTTTTTTGGACGAGAATGAAAAAAAAGTGCAATGGATTGAAAATGAAGACTGGGAATACAGATGTTATTTTACACTTTCAAAAAAAGAGTGGAATAAACCTCATAAAACATTGATTTTTGAAGGCTTGGATACTTTTGCGGTAATTCATCTCAATGGAAAGCCAATTGCTAAAACTTCCAATATGTTTGTGCAGAAAGAAGTTGAGGTGAGTGATTATCTTCGCGAGGGCGAAAATGTTCTGATTATAAAATTTTTATCGAGCCTAAATAAAGGCAAAAAATTGGCAAAAAACATTCCTTTTCAACTGCCCGAAAGTCCGAGAAGTTTGGTTCGTAAAGCGCAATATCAATTTGGTTGGGATTGGGGACCACGATTGGTAACTGCTGGCATTTGGAAGGATGTAAAACTCATTACTTGGGATAGAGCTAAAATTGAAAACATTCGGGTAGAACAGAATTCAATAAAGGCAAAAAATGCAGATTTGATTTTTCATACCGAAATCAATGTCGATGAAGTTGAAGATATAGATGATCTTCAGATTTCAATTAATGATAAAATTTATAAAAATTTACAACTTAAAAAAGAACACAATCACATTTCGTTTCCTTTCCAAATTAACAACCCGAGGTTATGGCAACCCAATGGTTTAGGTAAACCTGAAATGTACGATTTTAAAATTTCTGTTTTATATAAGGGAAAAATTATCGATTCCAAAAACCAAAGAATCGGACTTCGAACCGTTGAATTAATTCAGGAAAAAGACGCCAAAGGAAAATCTTTCTATTTCAAAGTCAATGGTAAACCTTTGTATGCAAAAGGCACCAATTGGATTCCCGCCGATAGTTTTACACCGAGAATTACAAAAGAAAAATACCAAAAACTTATTGCCGACGCCAAAGCTGCCAACATGAATATGATAAGAGTTTGGGGTGGCGGAATTTATGAAGATGACGAATTTTATAAAGCTTGCGACAAAAATGGAATATTGGTGTGGCAAGATTTTATGTTTGCGGGAAGTTTCTATCCTTCAGATTCAAGTTTTCAGGAAAACGTAAAAAATGAAGTAAAGCATCAAGTCAAACGTTTACAAAATCATCCGTCGCTAGCGTTGTGGTGCGGGAATAACGAGGTAGATGAGGCGATTGTCAATTGGGGTTATCAGAAACAATTCAAGTATTCTAAAGCAGATTCTTTGCAGGTTTGGAAAGATTATAAAACGATTTTCCATGAAGTGATTCCTCAAACGCTGAAAGAGATTTTGCCTAATGCTATTTATTGGCCCAGTTCGCCATCCATAGGTTGGGGACACAAGAAAAGTTTATCTGAAGGCGATTCGCATTATTGGGGCGTTTGGTGGGGTGAGCAAGCCTTTGAGATTTACAATGAAAAAGTGCCGCGTTTCGCTTCAGAATATGGTTTTCAGGGAATGCCCACTTTGGAAACTACAAAAGCCATGTTTTCTGGTAAGCCAGATTTAAACCTGGAAAATCCAATTATAAAAGCCCATCAGAAGCATGGCAGAGGTTGGGAAATCATCAATAATTATATGAAGAGGGATTATAAAGTTCCGACAGATTTTGTGAAATACAATTACGTTTCTCAACTTTTACAAGCTCGCGGAATGCAGATTGCCATCGAAGCACATCGCCGAAACAAACCTTATAATATGGGAAGTTTGGTATGGCAGCACAACGACTGCTGGCCAGTGGTTTCTTGGTCGGCGATTGATTATTTAGGGAATTGGAAAGCTTTGCAGTATGAATTGAAAAGGAGTTTTGAGCCCCAAATTTTTTCTTTGGAACAAAAAGATGATCAGTACAATCTTTTTTTGATCAATGATGATTTTAAAAAATTACAAGGCAACTTAGACATCAAAGTAATGGATTTCAAAGGGCAAACAATTTTTAGTTTTAAGAAAGATTTTGCCGTTTCCGAAAACAGTTCTACAAAGGTTTACAACTTCAATAAAGAAGTTTTTGCAGGTTTCAATAAAGAAAAAGTTTTGATGAAAATCGAAGCAAAACTTCAAGACAAAATGATTTCCAGAATATTGTATTTCGTTCCTCCAAAAGATTTAGAACTTCTAAAACCTACTATTAAAATCAAAAAAATAACACCAAAAGAAATTCAGATTTCAAGCGATATTTTAGCAAAAGACCTTTATTTGATAGGGGATACGCATTTCTCGGATAACTTTTTTGATTTGCTTCCCAATGAAATAAAAACCATTCAGCTTTCAAAGCCTTTAGAAAAAATTGAAGTAATGAGCTTGTGGGATACGCTTCAGTAATTATGAATGATTAGTCACTAATCGAAAAGTTTGTCATTTATAAAGCAGCAAAACGAAATTTAATGAAGAAGTTTGATAAGGTTAATCTCATTTAAATAGGAGATTTTTCCTTCGTCGAAATGACAAATTAGAATTTTTTCACTGTGATAAATTCTCGAAATTGATCAATAATTTAGAAGAATAATTTTGAGCTTCTAAGTGAGTGTGCGTAACTTTGCAGTCTCGAATCTCGAATCTCGAATCTCGAATCTCGAATCTCGAATTTCAAATTTCAAATCTAAAAAATGGTCAATTTTGTTTTGATTGCGGTATGCATTATTGCGGGAATGGTTTTCAAAGCAACAAAATCCATACATCCCGATGCACATAAAGGCATCAACACATGGATTCTTTATCTAGCATTGCCTGCGGTTTCCTTCAAATATTTACCCAAGGTAGAGTGGTCTCAGGAAATGTTGTTTCCAATTTTTGCCACCTTGTTAATTGCTGTCGGAAGTGGCATTTTCATGAAAATATATTGCAGGTACAAAGGTTACTCTCGGCGTTCACAAAGCACCTTAGATTTGGCAAGTGGCTACAGCAACACTTCCTTCATAGGTTTTCCGTTAATCTCTGCATTTTACGGTGAAAAATTACTGAGCATCGCGATCATCTGCGATCAAACCATGTTTTTGGGATTGTCCACTTTAGGTATTATTTCTGCGTTAAAAGGCGGCAGCAAATTTGGAAATATCAGCGCAAAATTTATTCTCAAAAGATTAGTGACATTTCCGCCGTTTTTGGGATGTATCGGGGCTCTCGTAATTTCTCAGTTTGTGGATTTGTCCTTTGCAGAACCGTTTTTCGATAAGTTGGCAGCTACAGTAGGCCCACTAGCTCTGTTTTCAGTAGGTTTACAACTCAAATTTAATGGTTGGCGAAAATTACTGCCTCAGATTTCAACTTCCATGTTGTACAAGCTGATTTTGGCTCCCGCAATGGTTTTTATCTTAGCTCTAGTCTTCGGAATTAAAGGCGATGTTGCAAAAATCACCATTTTCGAAGCAGCCATGCCAACTTTGGTAACATCCAGTATCATTGCAGAACAGTTCCGGCTCAACACAAAGTTGACCAACCTCATTATCGGAATCAGCATCATTGCAGGATTTTTTACCTCTGCCATTTGGTATCAAATTATCGGCTGGTTTTTTTAATTTTTGGTTTTAAAAAGCTAAAAATTGCACTTCAGGCCGGAAAAATTTAACTTTACCCTTTATTTCAGATTTTGCATTACGCCCAGATTATTTTACCGCTCAATTTAGAAGGTACTTTCACATACAAAGTTCCTGATGAATTATTGAATGACATACAGCTTGGAATGCGTGTTTTAGTGCAGTTCGGTGGTAAGAAAATTTATACGGGCATTGTTTGGGATTTGCATCAAAATGAACCTGAAACTTTTGTTCCGAAAGATATTATTAATATTCTCGATCAGCAACCGATTTTACCGATTCAGCAGATTCAGTTTTGGACGTGGCTTGCAGACTATTATCTGTGTAACTTGGGCGAAATTTACCGTTTTGCGTTTCCATCTTCTTTAAAATTGGAAAGTGAAACCTATTTAAAATTGAAACCCAATGCAGTGATAGATTTTCAGAATTTGGATGTGAACGAAATGTACCTTATCCAAGCTCTGGAAGTCCGTCAATTGATTAATTTAACGGATATTGAAGCGTTTATCCCCAAAAAGGATATTATTAAAACCATCAATTCTTTAATTGATTTACAATACATCGAAATTGATGAGCAGGTTGCGGAAAAATACCGCGCAAAAGAGGTGGCGTATGTCAGAATTAAAGATGAGATACTACAAAATTATCAGCTTACCGAGATTCTGGGGCAACTGAAAAGAGCTCCCAAACAAAAGGATTTGTTTTTAATTATTTTAGAAAAGCAAACCGAAAATCCCGATTCCCCAATCAAAAAATCAGACTTGTTTGAAGATGGGCTTTTCGCCCACTCGCACATCAAATCTTTGATTGATAAAAATTGGGTGGAAGAATATTTTCTACAAAAAGACCGATTACAAAGCTTCGAAGGTGAAACAGAAGAATTGGAAGTGTTAACCGATGCACAAAAACAAGCCAAAACCTTGGTGGATGACGCTTTCGGCGAAAATAAAAATGTGCTTTTACACGGCGTAACTTCCTCAGGGAAAACACATATTTATTTGGAAAAAATAGAAGAATGCGTTAACGAAGGAAGGAAAGTTCTGTTTTTACTTCCGGAAATTGCTTTAACCAAACAAATTACGCAGCGCCTCGAAAAAAAATACGGCAATGCTTTAGGCTTTTATCATCAAAAACTCACTGATTTTGAAAGGGTAGAAGTCTGGCGAAAAGTAAAAAATAACGACCTGAAAATCGTTATTGGAACCCGAAATGCATTGTTTCTACCCTACCAGAATTTAGGTTTGGTAATTGTTGACGAGGAGCATGATGCCGCGTACCGACCACGGGAAGTTTCACCGTTTTTTAATGCTAAAGATGCGGCTCAGATTTTAGGTCAAAAATATAATGCGAATGTTATTTTAGGATCGGCAACGCCATCTGTGGAAAGTTATTTTGCGGCTCAGAAAGATAAGTTGCGTTATGTTTTTTTGGGTGAAAGATTTGGAAATGTGGACTTGCCAAAATTTGAACTCATCAATTTTAAAGACGCTCAGGATTCAAAAAATGTTTCAGGTGATTTTTCTTTTCATTTGTTGGAGAATATCAGGAAAAATGTGGAGGATAAAAACCAAACCATCGTACTTCATAACCGCCGTGGTTACGCCAATGTTGTAGAATGTGAATCTTGTGGTTATGTTAATTACTGTTCGAACTGCGATGTGGTGATGACCTATCACAAATACTCCAATGAAATGAAATGCCATTACTGCGGTCAGAGAGCTTCGAAGCCTAAAATTTGTCCGAAATGTCATTCTGAAAATCTGAATGAAAGAGGTGTTGGCGTTGAACAGATTCACGAAGAATTACAAAAGCTATTTCCTGATGCAGAAGTCGACAGGATGGATGTGGACTCTATGCGTAAGAAGTTTGCATACGAAAAATTATACGAGAAAATAGAAGACCGCGAAACAGACATCATTGTGGGGACACAGATGATTTCCAAAGGTTTGGATTTTGATCATATTGAGTTGGTGGCGATTCCGCGAGCAGATTCGTTGATATATGTGCAGGATTTCCGTGCTGAGGAAAAAGCCTATCAGTTGATGACGCAGGTTTCTGGGCGTGCGGGAAGAGTTTCCGGACATGGTAAAGTATTGATACAAACCTACAATCCTCAAAATCCTGTTTTTGAACTCATTCAAAAAGAAGATGTAAAGGGGATTTACGAATATTTTCTCTCCGAGCGAAAGAATTTTCATTATCCGCCTTTTACGAAATTAATAATGATTGAATTTAAACACCGTAGAGAAGATAAAGTGAACCGTGCATCGCAATTCCTGGGTTCCATCCTCAGAAAATATCTTCCAGAAGAATGTATCTTAGGTCCAGAACCTTCACCCATAGCCCGTTTAAACAATATGTATCAATTTCAAATACTGTTAAAATTACCGCGTGGCAAAAACTACTTGGAATACAAGCAATATATTCGCAAAAGCTTTGAAGAATTTGTAGAAGTTTCAGCATATAAATCCATCAAAAAAAACATGTTTGTCGATTTTTAACTATTTTTAACAAAGTTTATGGTGTTTTATAGCCGATAACTGTTCTAGGGTAAATAATAATTTTTAATTTTGAACGTTTGTGATTGAGTATGAATATCTGGAGATTTAACTATCTCGCTATTTTTCAATCATATAAAATAAAATTAGATGATTAATTTAAAGAAATATATTTCGGGAATTTCATTTTTTTCAGCAATTTTTCTTTTTGCCCAAACCACTCCTTCCACGGTAATGTATTCTGCAATGATAGATAGCCAAAAGCCAAATCTACCATCGCATGTTGCGAACACTACTGAGAAGATGATGCTTTCTCCAAAGGAAATGATTGATGTTAATCTAAACGCCATGGCTGCCGATCCGGTTCTTAAAAATGCTACATGGGGTTTTGTAGTGTATGATCCGAAAACAAAAAAGGTTATTTCATCATATAATGAAAACCTTCCTTTAATCCCTGCTTCTACTACTAAGCTTTTAACGACAGATACAGCTGTAAACATGCTAGGTGAAAAGTTTAGATGGAATACTCAACTGGAGTATTCTGGGAGTGTTGATGCTGATGGTGTTTTGAATGGTAACCTATATATTATAGGTAGCGGTGATCCTTCTTTAGGGACCAACAAAGCTGGTGCAACGTCTTATAGAGATATTGTATATGGTTTTATGAACAGCGTTTCGGATGCTGGTATTAAGAAAGTGAATGGTGATATCATTATTCAAACAGCTCTGTTTAAGGGAAATATTGCCATGTTACCAGAGAATATTGTTTGGACAGAAATGAACAATTATTATTTACCGGCTGGCTCAACAAGAGAAATTAATCCTGCGAACGAAAAGCTCTTTACTAAAAATAAAAAGCTAGATGTATCTTCCTTAGATAAGAAGTTTATATATGTATCACCTTACGCAAAACAAGTGGTATATGCAGATCAGTATCAGGCTGCACCACTTACTACGAAGGTACCAGATGCCCCAGCTTTTTTAGCCAACAACTTAAAAGCAAGTTTAGCAAAAACAGGAATTTTGGTATCGGGGAAGGTGGTTTCGAAATTAGCGGATGCTGAACCAGAAAAAAGAAAAACAATATCTGTATATAAGTCACCAACGTTATCAGATATCATGTATTACATCAATCAGAGAAGTGATAATTCATTAGCTGAAGCATTTTTGAAGACTGTAGGTTTTCATAAATATGGTGATCAGACCGCTGAGAGCGGTAGAATGGTTGTTGTAAATCATCTTCGCGAATCATCTTTTGATCTGGATGGACTGAATTATGCTGATGGAAGCGGACTTTCGAGAGGTAATAAAGTAACTCCAATTTCGCAGGTGAAATTTTTAAGCAGCTTGATGGCTGAAAAGTATTACAGGTCTTATTTTGATTCCCTTCCAATCGGTGGTCAGTCTGGAACTTTAAAATCCATGTTTACGATGAATGGTAACGGGCAGGTTTTCGCTAAAACGGGAACATTAAACAGGGTGAAGACTTTGGCAGGTTATCTAAAGACCAATTCTGGAAAAACTTTAGCATTCTCGCTAATGGTGAATAATTATAACGGTTCTGTTGCTCAAGTAAAAAATAAGATGGAACGAATTCTACAGCCGGTATTAGAGTTGTAATTTAAACATACAATAAAACAAATAATCCCTTCCTAACTTGGTAGGGATTTTTTTTGTGGTCTACATGGCATAAAATGCTATCTGAATAATTGATGATTGATTTATCAATATTATTAAAAAAAAGCTTTTCTATTCTTTATTGTATTAAAAAATTGAGTATTCTTTATTTTTAAGTTAATTGAATGTAATTTGATAATAATTCGTATTAAAGTCTATAATTAATATATAATGTTTAAGAAATTAACTAAATATATGTTATTATATTTTATTTTAATCAAAATTCATTAATTATTTTGTAATTTGTTTAGTTGTTTATATATCGCTATTTCAAAATTTAAATTAATATTTTATGAAAGCAAAATTATGTTCTGTACTGGCAATTATGTGCTTAAGTATTTCCTCTACATTATTCTCACAAACTCAAAAAATTTCTTTTGAAACTTCTGAAGGATACAGTGTTGGTTCATTAGGAAGTCAAGGCGGTTGGACTGCAGGTCTTATATTTGGTAATTATGATTTAAGTAATGTACAAATTACCACCTCTAAATTTACCGATGGAACTAAAAGCTTAGCGCTTGTTCATGACAATTCAGGTATGGCTTATGTGGAACTTAAAAAGGATATTTCAACATTTACTAACTATAGCGATGTTGAGATATCTATGGACGTCCTTTTCGAAAAGGGTGGAGGATATGGGTATATTAATTTTCTAAAGCTTGCAACGGGAGGTCTAGGCGACACAATGGCGGGCATCACGTTTAATTATAATGGTAAAATTAATGTTTATGATCAAGTAAATGATGTAACAAATGCTGCAGCAAATCCACAAGTGATAGATAATCAATTTCATACGTTCAAAATACTTTTTAAACAGTCTACTAACACGCTTAGTTTTTATTTAGATAATAATCTGATAAGCAGTCCAAACGCCACATTAGGACCAGATTTTCCCAAGGCTTTGGCTTTAGACTTTACCAATCAAGGAACAAATGTTTATTTTGATAATATTTAAATTACAAATATCACAGGTCTTCTCGCTACTTCTGAAACTACAACTAAAGATGATGTGCAAGTCTATCCAAACCCTGTTGTAGATAAAATTAACTTGAAATCTGTGAAAGATCTACAATCTGTGGTTCTGTATGATGCGAAGGGAGCTATAGTACGTGATTTTGGTATGATTAAATCCTCATCAGTAGATGTTTCAAATATTGCAACAGGAAATTATTTACTGAAAATTACAACTAAAAATTCTGAGTTTACTAAAAAGATTATCAAGAAATAAGATCGAAGATTTCTAACCTATTATGGCCATCTGAATTCAGGTGGTCTTTTTTTTGTTTTTTTGTTTGGTAATTGAATACTGTAATAATGTATAAAATTCATGTGATTTAATTTTTTATTAAAAATTTGTTTATTATTTAAATGCAATAATGTTAAATATTTACTATTTGCTACAAAATATGAAATATGTGTTTTATTTAACGAACGTATGTTAGTATTTTTAACCCATAACAAATTTTAAATTATATTCATGAAAAAATTATTTCTTTTGGCGGCATCTGCAGTTCTATCATCAGGATTAGTAAATGCGCAAACTCAAACCATCTCTTTCGAAACAAGCGAAGGATACACAATGAGTAGTATTAACGGACAGAAAGGTTGGACAGTTGCTAACCTTGTTGGTGCAACATATTCGATTCAATTACCAACTGTGGTTTCCACAGCAGCAACTGTGGGCAGTAATTCTTTAAGAGTCTCACCTTCAGGTTTTGCTACAACAGATTTTACATCTATCAATAAAAGTGTTTTAAGCAGTTACAATACCACTGGCGATATTGAGGTTTCATTTGATATTAATACCGAATTTGGAAATAGTATGACTGTTTTTGTCCATAATACTGGTACTCCAGATTATAGTGATCAAGATGCATTTACCTGTTATATGAGTATTGGCTCAGGGAGTTTTTCTGGGATGACTAACAATGATACCAAGGCAGGGAATTTATCTACTGGATCGTGGCATAATGTGAAATTTAGATCAAACAGAACAACCAATACGTTTGAATATTTTATTGATAATGTTTCAATTGGTACTGGGACTTTAGGTGCTTATAAAAACATTGGTAATTTAGATTTTGTTTTCTCTTACTATAATGCAGGATTTAATATTGACAATATAAAACTAACCAACATTATACCTGGAAGCCTATCAACGAATGAAGTTTCCGAGAAAGATGAAATTAATATTTACCCAAATCCAGTGGTTAATGAATTGTATTTTACCACAAAAGAAAATGTAAAATCTGTATCTGTTATTGATGCAAGAGGAGGTTTAGTGAAAAATGTAGAAAATCCCAAGGCTAATTCCATTAATGTATCAGATCTTTCCGCAGGAAATTATATGATTAAAGTAAAAACAGACAAAACTGAACTCATCAAGAAATTTATCAAGAAATAAAGTCAAGCAATTCAAGTAATAAAAAAACCTCGATTTTGTCGAGGTTTTTATTTTTATTAGTAGATAAATTGTTCAGTGCGTTTCTTATCGTCTTCCAATTTTTCAATCAGTTTTTCAAGGTTTTCGAATTTTATTTCCTCATGTAGGAAATCACGGAACCGAATATGGATGTCTTTACCGTAGATGTCTTCAGCAAAATTCAAAATATACACTTCCACTGTGAGTTTTTCACCATTTACCGTTGGGTTGGTGCCAATGCTCAACATGCCCTTGTGGAATTGATTGTCAATAAACACTTCAACAATATAGGCACCCTTTTTTGGAAGTAATTTTATGGAATCAAACTCGATATTCGCTGTTGGAAAACCTATGGTTCTTCCAATTTTTTTTCCATGTACCACTTTTCCTGAAATAGGATAATAGTAACCCAACATTTCATTGGCCTCCATAATTTTTCCTTCTTGTAGTGCAGTTCTTATTTTTGTGGAACTAATGGTTTTGTTGTGAATATTAATCGCCTCCATTTGTTCAACTTCAAAGTCTAACTCTTGAGAAAGTGTCTCCAAAAGCTGAAAATTTCCACTTTTATTTTTGCCAAAAGAGTGATCGTAGCCTACCACAAGATATTTTACTTTAAGTTGATCGATTAATATCTGCCTTACAAATTCTTCGCCTGTTAAATTTCTAAAATCTTCATCAAACTCTTTCAGAAATAAATTGTCAATCCCGAGTTTTTCTATAAGTTGGGTTTTTTCTTCAATTGTATTTAATAATTTTAAATCTTCATTAGGGTTAAAAACAAATCGCGGATGTGGCCAAAAGGTAAGAACAGCAGTTTCATAGTCATTTTCTTGACCTTTATTTGTAAGTTCCTTTAAAATATATTGGTGCCCTAGATGTACACCATCAAACATTCCTAATGAAAGTGCGAGAGGTTTTTTAGGAGAATACTCGTCGAAATTTTTGAAGATTTTCAAAACTTTATTTTAGATAGGCGCAAAGATAAAAAATCTAATTCATTTCGATGTAAAAGTTTCAAAACGATGGATTTTACAGATGAAATTTTGTCATTTAAGTATTTTTATAAAATCTGGAAAAAATCATGATAAAAATCTTTTTTATCACAATTGCAGGTTATAGAAGTTTCACTATATTTGCACACAAGAAAAAATTAAGCAATGGCAAACCAAATTAAAGGAAAAATTTCTCAAATTATTGGTCCAGTAATAGACGTAGTTTTTGCAGAAGTAGATGCACTTCCAAATATTTATGACGCTTTAGAGGTTCGTAATCCAAACGGAGCGAAAGTAGTACTAGAAGTAGAACAGCACATTGGTGAAGATACAGTAAGATGTATCGCAATGGATGCTACTGATGGTCTTAAAAGAGGTCAGGAAGTTGTAGGTAGTGGAAGACAAATTACGATGCCAATTGGTGAAGAAGTAAACGGTAGATTGTTTAACGTAGTTGGTGATGCTATTGACGGATTACGTGAGTTATCTAAAGAAAATGGTTTACCAATCCACAGAGAAGCTCCAAAATTTGATCAATTGTCGACTTCATCTGAAGTTTTATTCACAGGTATTAAAGTAATCGACCTTATTGAGCCTTATGCAAAAGGTGGTAAAATTGGTTTGTTTGGTGGTGCAGGTGTTGGTAAAACAGTACTTATTCAGGAATTAATTAACAATATCGCTAAAGGACACGGTGGTCTTTCTGTATTCGCAGGAGTAGGAGAGAGAACAAGAGAGGGGAATGACCTTCTTCGTGAGATGTTAGAGTCTGGTATTATTAAATATGGTGAAGAATTCATGCACTCTATGGAAAATGGAGGATGGGATCTTTCTAAAGTAGATACAGAATTGATGAAAGATTCTAAAGCTGCTTTCGTATTCGGACAGATGAACGAGCCACCAGGAGCAAGAGCAAGAGTTGCACTTTCTGGTCTTACATTAGCTGAATATTATAGAGATGGTGGTGAAACAGGACAAGGTAGAGATGTACTTTTCTTCGTAGATAATATCTTCCGTTTTACACAGGCTGGTTCAGAGGTGTCTGCACTTCTTGGTCGTATGCCATCTGCGGTAGGTTACCAACCAACATTGGCATCTGAAATGGGTGCGATGCAGGAGAGAATTACTTCTACTAAAAACGGATCTATTACTTCTGTACAGGCGGTTTACGTACCTGCGGATGACTTAACTGACCCGGCTCCAGCTACAACCTTTGCCCACTTAGATGCAACAACTGTATTGGATAGAAAAATTGCTTCTTTGGGTATTTATCCAGCGGTAGATCCTTTGGCTTCTACTTCTAGAATCTTAGCTCCAGAAATCATCGGGGAAGAGCACTACAACTGTGCACAAAGAGTAAAAGAAATCTTACAAAGATATAAAGCACTTCAGGATATCATCGCCATCCTAGGTATGGAAGAACTTTCTGAAGAAGATAAATTATCTGTTTACCGTGCAAGAAAAGTGCAAAGATTCTTATCTCAGCCTTTCCACGTAGCAGAGCAGTTTACAGGTATTCCTGGAGTATTGGTAGATATTAAAAATACCATCAAAGGATTTAACATGATTATTGATGGTGAATTGGATCATTTACCAGAAGCAGCTTTCAACTTGAAAGGTTCTATTGAAGAAGCGATTGAAGCTGGAGAAAAAATGCTTGCAGAAAATAAATAATTTGTTTTTGCTGATAGCCAATAGCTATTAGCTAAAAGCCAAAAGCAATTTAAAATGAATATCAAAATATTAACACCAGAGCAGGTGGTTTTTGAAGGCGAAGTAGAATCTGTATTATTACCTGGTAAGAATGGAGAATTCCACATCATGAAAAATCACGCCGCAGTAGTTTCTTCATTGTCTGGAGGGGAGGTGAAATTGTTCACAAAATCAATAGACCCTATCTACATTAAGAATTTTGCTGAGGAGAAAGGTAAAGAAGATTCTTTCAACTTTCCTATTAAAAGTGGAGTTATAGAATTTAACAACAATAAAGGGATTATTCTTTGCGAATAATTTTCAGAAAAAATAATCTTTATAAAAAGTGTAACTTTGCAGTTGCACTTTTTTTATTTTTATTATGAAGAAGATTTTTAGTTTGAGCATGCTGTTGATGGTGATTTTGGTGTTTTCTCAGGATTTCAAGGTGAAAAAAGGTGAAGTACTAATGCTGGGAAAACCAGTGGCTAAGATTTCCAGTCAGGATGATTATTATGTAGTTTCAGATATCAAAGACAGAGCGGTTTTTTCGGTTAAATTTATTGATAGGGCAGTGTTAGATTCTGTTCGGGATAGTTATATACAAGTGAATAGATTTTATAATCCAGATAAAACTATAGATTTAGACTATGAAGCTCCTTCTTTTTTTTCTGGAAATGAAAAGACGCTGGCCCATACAAGCATCAAAACCTATGGTATCATTGATTCTAAAGGTATTAATATTCAAAAATTAGACGAACTTTACAAAACCATTCCGAAGCGTAAACTTGAAAATAAACTGAAAGAAGCCTACACGCTGAGAAATAAGTTTAATAAATTACAACTCAAGATCAACCATGTAGGGGAGATTCTCAGTAAGGGAGTCCGAGTGGGTTATTTCAATAATTTGCCGGTGAGCTTTGCGCCTAATACCAATATCAACGAGAAGATGATGAATGATATTGAGATTTATGATGCCGCTAATAAATTGGTGGGTAGATATACGACCACTACCAAACAGCTTAAAACTACTAACGGTAAGAGTTTTACTTTATATAAAGGTGCAGCAGGAACTATTACCTCGCTAAAAAATCCCACTTATGAAAATATTGTTGAAAGGATAATTGTAATGGATCCTAATTTTATAAAATCTTAAAATTAAATTCTATTATTATTGAATTTATGGTGTAAATTTTGATGCGTATTGAACATCACATTAAAAATTATAATTTTATGAATAGAAGATTTTTAGCAATTATTGCTGTATCGGGAGCTCTTTTTTTACAGTCTTGTAAGAAGGAAGTAGCCGCAAACACTCAGGAGGTAGTTACAACAGACAGCGCAGGCAATGTCGCTGTTAAGGAAATTGATTCTGCAAAAGTAAATGCAGCGGATTCTGTTTCTGGTAATGCAGATACGGCTCATAATTCACAGAATTCAGTGGATTGGATGGGAACGTATGAAGCAACAATACCTTGTGCTGACTGCCCAGGTATTAAAACCACATTAACCCTTAATAAGGACAATACTTTTACAATTTCTGAGGAATATTTAGAAAGAAAAACAAAGTCTGAAGATAAAGGTAATTTCTCTTGGGATACGACAGGAAGCACTATTACCCTTAATGGTAAAAATGCCAAGTATAAATATAAAGTGGGAGAAAACAGGCTCTTCCAGTTGAATATGGACGGTACACCTATCACAACCGAGATGAAAGATTTGTACATCTTCAAGAAAAAATAAAAAGAAAATAAAAGGTCTGAAATATTATCAGACCTTTCTTTTTTTTAGTATTCAAAACCAATAATTTTGGTATTATTTCTAATCTCCTGAACCAAGAGTTTATGGTTTTCGTTTCGGCCACTAATGCGCCATTCTACATCTATAAAACCCTCCTTTCTAATTTCACCTATGATCTCATGTTTTAAATGATGTTTCTTAAAGATTTCTTTGCAGTAGCTTAACTCATCATAGTTAGAGATGATAATATGATAATCTCTAATCTTATGATACTTATCAATAAAACTCTGAATAAAAATCAGTGAATTTAAAATGATAATTACCAATGCCATTCCGAAAAGCCCGAGATAAATAAACCCAGAGCCCACAGCCATTCCGAGAGAAGCGGTGGCCCAAATGGTGGTTGCAGTTGTAATACCACTTATTCTGTTTTCATCTTTAAAAATAACTCCACCCCCAATAAAACCAATGCCTGTAATAATATTGGCTGCAATACGGTCATCAGATCCCATGCCCATTTTAGCAGATAGAATGGTGAATATGCAAGATCCAAAACTCACCAGTACAAAAGTTCTCAATCCGGCAGATTTATTAAAATATTCCCGTTCTGTCCCAATAATCATCCCTACAATCAAGGAAATAAAAATCAGCACAAACTCGTTGGTCGCTTTAGTATTCAGTAATTCTTCCATATTATATACTCAATATTTCTATTGTCCAGCTTTTAATTAAATTATACTTTAAATTTCATTTTTTGAATCCGCACCGCATTGAGAACCGCCAAAAGAGCAACGCCCACATCTGCAAAAACAGCTTCCCACATGGTTGCGATACCTCCTGCCCCCAAAATTAAGACAATCGCTTTTACCCCAAAGGCTAGAATAATATTTTGCCAAACAATTTTTTTAGTTTCTTTACCAATCTTAATTGCCAGTGGAATTTTTGAAGGTTGGTCATCCTGAATCACCACATCCGCTGTTTCAATTGTAGCATCACTTCCCAAGCCACCCATTGCTATACCAACATCGCTTAAAGCTACTACAGGAGCATCGTTAACACCATCACCTACAAAAGCGACACTTTCATTTTTGGCTTTTATTTCCTTTACTTTATTCACTTTATCTTCAGGCAGAAGGTCACCAAATGAATTTTGAATGCCTATTTTATTTGCTACATCCTGTACTACAGCAGTTTTATCGCCACTAAGCATAGTTAGTTTCACATTCATTTTGCGCAAAGCATCAACGGATTTTTGGGCATCGGTTTTTATTTGGTCTGAAATACTTAAATAACCGGCATATTTACCATCAAGTGCAATTGCGATAATGGTTTGAGTAACTGCAGCGTCATTGAAAGTGTAAGGAATATTAAATTGATCTAAAAGCTTAAAATTTCCCGCTAAAAATGCTCTACCATTGATGTTTGCTTTAAGTCCATGACCGGGAATTTCCTCAATATTGCTAATCGTAATGCTGTGGTTTATTTCACCTACGTATTCATGAACGGCTGTTGCAATTGGGTGTGTAGAATGGCTTTCTATTAAATTGAGGTAATCTAATATTTCCTTTTCATTGAAGCCAGATTCTATGTTTACATTTTGCACTTTAAAAACACCTTCAGTCATAGTTCCTGTTTTATCCACCACCACATTTTGTATGTCTGCCAGAGTATCTAAAAAGTTACTTCCTTTAAATAGAATTCCATATTTGCTTCCTGCGCCAATTCCCCCAAAGTAACCAAGGGGTATGCTGATGACCAATGCACATGGACAAGATATCACCAGGAAGATTAATGCCCGGTACAACCAATCTTTAAAGATGTACTGATCAACAAAAAAATAGGGTAGGAGACAAATTGCCAAGGCAAGAAATACTACAATTGGGGTGTATATTTTTGCAAATTTGCGTATAAACAGTTCTGTAGGTGCTTTTTGAGCGGTAGCCTCGGTAATTAACTGTAGAATTTTAGAAAGTTTACTGTCTTTGTACTCCTTGCGGACAATAATTTCGCTTACTGCATTCAGATTGATCATACCTGCGAGGACTTCATCCCCTTTATTTTTACCTTGTGGAACGCTTTCACCTGTCAGCGCAGCAGTATTAAAAGAACCTTTTTCAGATAAAAGTTCGCCATCAAGGGCTAATTTCTCACCAGGTTTTAACTGAATGATCTGCCCGATTTCCACATGTTCAGCCTTCACTGTTTTCGGACTGCGTTCTTGCAGAATAGTTACTTCATTTGGTCTTTCATCTAGAAGATTCTTAATGTTTTTTTGAGCTTTTTCCACAGCCAGACTCTGAAAATTTTCGCCCACTGAATAAAAAAGCATTACTGCAACACCTTCAGGATATTCACCAATGGCAAATGCACCAATGGTAGCTATACTCATAAGTAAAAACTCCGAAAAAAAATCGCTGTATCTAATGCTTTGTACCGCTTCTTTTATAACGGGTAATCCAACAGGAATATAGGCAATGAGATACCAGACAAATTTTACCCAACCTTCAAACCATTTTAAATGGAGAAAGTTTTCAATCACCAATCCTATCGCGAGAAGTGAAAAAGAAATAAGAGCAGGCAAAAAAAGTTGAAAAATAGTTTTGTCACCAGTGCCATGGTTATGATCGTGGTCATGATTATGCCCATCATTATGGTCATGTTGTTGTTCTTTTTTATTAGGGGTTGTACTGCAGCATTCTTCCATAGGACTAATTTACGCTTTTATTCTGCTGAAAGCATGTAATTATTGTACCGAAACTGTTTAATATTCCAAAATGGAACGATTTTAATGAAGTGAAATTAAATTTTTCAATTAAATCGCCTGAATATCAATATTTCAATTCATTTCCAAATAAAAAACCTACCATTAGAATGATAGGTTGAACCATATATTTATTGATTCTTATTCAGTTGTAGCTGCAGATTTATTCTTTCCTAAAAAATAAGAAAAGCCTAAATTCACTCCAAAAGTATTTACTTTTGTTTTTGCATCTACATTGTAATTGGTGTTATTTGCGGAAAATTGATAATAAGATAAGCCGAAATTGATGCCGAGAGCTGAAGTAGCCATGTATGTAATTCCACCTTTAACTTTCCATGCTAAACCACTGGTTTTAAACTCGGTGTCCGGAAGTAAAAGAGGATCTGGTATATCATTGGTATTTAAATTAGAGTAATTATACTTCGTTTTATTGCTGGCATAACCTATTCCTGCTCCTAGATACGGTAAAAATTTACTACCTGTTTGGAAATAGTATGTAGCCGTGGGCATTACAGAAAAAGTGGAAGAGGTCATTTTAATATCTTGTTTTGTAGTGGTGTTGTTGTAACCTAAATCGATACCTGCGGCCAATCCGTCTATTACAAAATACCCAACTGACGGACTCAACGTAAAAGTACTCACTTTTGGTCCGTCGCTTTTATTTCCATTGCTTTTGACATTTGTCGTAGAACTATTAAATCCGAGACCTGTATTACCACTAATTACCCAATTACCTTTAGAAACTTGCGCATTTGATAAGGCAAATATTACTATTGCACTTGCTGTAAAAATTTTTTTCATGTTTATTAATTTAAGTTTATTAAGTTTTATTGTCAGTAAGCAAATCCAAAAACTGCTGCTCATCCAAAATGGTTATGGTGCCTATATCCTGTGCTTTTTTCAGTTTGCTGCCCGCTTTTTCGCCAACAACAAGATAATTCAAATTCTTGGAGACTGCAGAAATATTTTTTCCGCCATGTTTTTCCACCATTTCTTCTGCTTGCTCACGGGTAAATAACGAAAGTTTTCCTGTGAAGAGGAATGTTTTATTTTCTAAAACATTGCTAATAACCTCATTGGAAGATTCGCCTTTTTCAAGCTGGACGCCATAGGATTTTAACCTTTCTATCATCAAGATATTTTCTGAATTGGCGAAGAACTCAACAATGCTTACCGCTATTTTCCCTCCGATATCTTCTACCTGAACCAAATCTTCAGCAGTAGCATTTTTTAATTCATCTATGGTGGAAAAATTCTTTACTAATTTTTTGGCAACTGTTTCACCAACATGCTTGATGCCAATGCCGTACAAAACTTTCTCGAAAGGAATCTGCTTTGACTTTTCGATGCCGTCGATAATGTTTTGAGCCGATTTCTCTGCCATTCTCTCAAGAGGAAGAAGTTGTTCTTTGGTTAATGCATAGAAGTCCGCAGGATTTTCAATCAGTTTTTCACGGTAAAGTTGCTCTATGGTTTCGCTTCCAAGGTTTTCGATATTTAAAGCCTTTCTAGAAACGTAATGAATCATCCTTCCCACGACTTGAGGTGGACAATGCAGATCGTTCGGACAAAAATGTATCGCCTGGTCTTCAATTTTCACCAATGCTGTTCCACATTCGGGACAGTTTTTAATGTATTGAATTTCCTGAGATTCTTCGGTTCTTTTATCAGCGTTTACACCTACAATTTTTGGGATAATTTCACCGCCTTTTTCAACATATACAAAATCATGTTCATGCAAATCCAGCTTTTTGATGATGTCTTCATTATGCAATGAAGCCCGTTTTACAATGGTTCCAGCTAAGAGAACGGGTTTCAAATTGGCAACAGGTGTTATCGCTCCTGTTCTGCCGACTTGGTAAGAGACACTCAAGAGTTCGGTTTCTACTTTTTCAGCTTTAAATTTGTAAGCCATCGCCCAACGCGGAGATTTTGCGGTGTAACCTAACTGCCGCTGCTGTTTAAGAGAATTTACTTTTATTACGATGCCATCAATTTCAAATGGTAACGTATGTCTTTTGGTATCCCATTCTGTAATAAAATTTTTAACATCTTCTAAAGTGGTGCACAATTGGGCGTGATTTTCCGAAACGATAAAGCCCCAGTTTTTGGCTTTTGCTAAAACGTTCCAATGGGTTTCTGCGGGAAAATCTTCAGCGATATATTGGTATAAAACTGCTGAAAGTCCACGTTTTCTTACTTCCCCCGAGTCCTGCATCTTCAAACTTCCACTTGCGGTATTTCGTGGATTCATAAAAGGATCGAGACCTTCTTCTTCACGAATTTTATTGATTTTATCGAAATTTTTTCGGGTAAGATAAATTTCTCCGCGCATATAAAATTTCGGTGGAAAATCACCTTTTAGTTTTAAGGGAACATCAGAAATAGTTCTTACATTATTCGTGATTTCATCACCCTGAAAACCATCACCACGGGTTACCGCCTGAGAAAGCTGTCCGTTTTCGTATAAGATAGAAATGGAAGCACCGTCATATTTAAGTTCTGCAACAAACTCCACTGGCTCGTCTATGGTTTTAATTATTCTTTTTTCCCAATCTTCCAAGTCATCAAAATTATAAGAATTATCCAAAGAATACATTCTGAACTGATGCTTAACGGTAGGGAAATTTTTGGTTACTCCGCCACCAACACGCAAAGTAGGAGAATTGGGATCTGCAAATTCAGGATATTGGGTTTCCAAATCTTGTAATTCTTTTAACAGCGCATCGAACTCAAAATCGGAAATACTGGGTTCATCGAGAATATAATAACTGTAATTATGCTGGTGAAGAGCTTCGCGTAAGTCTTCAATTTTTTGCAGAATGTTGTCCGACATGTAAGATAATTTCTAATGAACAAATATAAAAAAACTTGCTACACGCTTTATAAAATATGGCTTTATAGTATACGGCTAATATTAAATTGGTTTAACATAATGTAAAACATTGTAATTTAAAATAATAAAAAATTCCTTAATGATTTGTTCATATTTATTTCAAAAAATGTTTAATAATTGTTAAAATTATATTAAAACGATAGCCATAAAACACTTTTACTTTTGCACGAAAAATTGATTATGCAAAAGAGAACTCAAAAAATTGTCAGTTTGGTGTTGCTGGGTTTAGTCAGCTGTAACCTTACCGCACAGCAAAAACCTAAAAATGATTCTGTTAGGATGATAGATGAAGTTGTTGTTACGGCTTTGGGAATCAAAAGACAAGACAAATTTTTAGGATATTCCACGGAGACGGTAAAGTCCGAAGAAATTCTTAAAACTCAGAATGCCAACTGGGCACAAGCTTTAGAGGGGAAAGTTGCGGGATTGAAGATTCAAACTGCAGGCGCAGGACCATTGGCAAGCTCGACGATAAAATTGCGCGGTGATATTTCCATGAATGCAGCAAACAACGGAGCGTTAATCGTTGTGGATGGCGTTCCGTTGACCGGTATTGCTACAGGATCGGGAACTTCCGCTTATGGTGCGGGAAGTGGTGGAGACTTACCAATTGATTACGGAAATGGGTTCAACAGCATTAATCCAGATGATATCGAATCAATCAGTATTTTAAAAGGGTCAACAGCAGCGGCGTTGTATGGTTCTAAAGGTGCAGGTGGTGCGATTATGATCACCACAAAGTCCGGAAAAAATAAAAATGGAAAGGTTCAGGTTTCTTTTAATTCATATACGAGTTTCGATACGGTTTTGAAATGGCCAGATTATCAATATGAATATGGACAAGGAACATTGCAAAAGAATACTGCGGGTGAATATTATTACTCCTATGGAGCTTCTCCCGAT
>JAEWYW010000045.1 GCA_023458535.1 Bacteroidota bacterium | reverse complement strand
GCATCGTAGCTGTTGATGAATTTATCCCAATCCACCACAGAACGGTCTCCCAAAACAGCTTTTGCCATTCGACAAGCGACTTGCGTTTCGTTGATTAAATGCTCCGAAAGCGGTTCTAAAACTCCTCTTGACCATTCGATAACACCCAATGAATTTTCGGTGCTGACGTGCTGAAGTTCACCATTCCACATGTCTTTTTCGCTCCGAGAAATAACGGGCAGAATGAGCGCTTCCTGACCGTGAATAAGATGACCGCGGTTGGGTTTTATCGAAACTAAAACAGACATTTCTAAATTGCGCATTGCATTCGCCGTATAGGCCGTATCGGGTGCCGCTGACAAGAAATTTCCGCCCATACAGAACATAAATTTAACCTTTCTTTCGTGCATCGCGTGAATGGCATTCACCACATCTAAACCGTGATCCCGAGGGACTTTAAAGCCATAATAGGCCTCCAAAGTATCGAGTTGCTCTTTGGTTGGATGGTGATTGATGAGTAGCGTTCTGTTGCCTTGAACATTACTGTGCCCACGAACCGGACAAACGCCACCGCCCTGAATACCAATGCTTCCGCGCATCAGAAGTAAACTCACAATATCATGAATCATCTCCACACCATTGTGTTGCTGCGTGATGCCCATTCCCCAACAGATGATAATCCGCTTGTTTTCGGCAATCATTTTTGCTGCCTGCTGAAGTTCATCAACTGAAATTCCGCATTCCAACGCAAGATTATTAAGATTATATTGTTTTAAATCTTCAACAAGTTCTTCAAAACCAATTGTTTTTTCAGCAATAAATTTTTGGTCAATAACTTTCCCAGGATTCTTATTTTCTTCTTCTAAAACTAATTTTTGAAGTGCTTTCAACAAAGAAATATCGCCATTTATTTTTACCGGAAGGTAGAGGTCGCACAACTTATACGCTTCTCCAAAAAGCGCACGAACCACCTGCGGATTTCGGAAACCCATTAATCCAGCCTCGGGAAGCGGATTGATAGCCATAATTTTAGCACCGTTTTGCTTTCCTTTTTGTAAGGCAGAAAGCATTCTTGGTGAATTGGTTCCTGGGTTCTGCCCCATGATGATGATTAAATCTGTATCGTAAAAATCTTCGAGCTTAACCGTTCCCTTTCCAATACCTATCGATCGTGAAAGCGCATAACCTGAGGTTTCGTGACACATATTGGAACAGTCGGGAAAATTATTGGTTCCAAATTCTCTGGCGAATAATTGATACACCCAGGTTGCCTCGTTGCTGGTACGCCCCGACGTATAGAAAATGGCTTCATTAGGCGAATCTAAGGCATTTAATTTTTCGGCAATCTTCTTAAAAGCATCGTCCCAACTGATGGGTTGGTAATGCGTTCCACCTTTCGGAAGATACATCGGCTCAGAAATTCTTCCAAACTGACTGATTTCGTAATCTGAGAGTTTCGAAAGTTCATAAACCGAATTCGTTCTCCAAAATTCGGCATTCACTTTTCGGGAAGTTGCTTCTTCAGCCAACGCTTTTGCACCGTTTTCACAATATTCACCCAAACGCGAACGCTCATGATCGGGATCTGGCCAAGCGCAACTCGGGCAATCGAAACCATCGAATTGATTCATAGAAAACAAAGCTCTACCGCCACGTAAAACGGATGCATTCAAAATCAACTGATCCAGAGAATGCCACACCGCCGGAACGCCTGCTGCCCATTTTTTGGGTGGTTTTTGGTGCAGATCCAAAAGTTTGTAAGGCGGAATGGCTGAAGGGAATTTTTTCAGAATTTCTTCCGCTTTTTGGTCAAATATATTATTTTCCATCATGCGTATTGGGTGTCAAGATTAAACTATATTAGCATTTCATATTAGGATTGGGGAAGTTGTCGCTTTGGTCTTCCAAGGTATTATCCAAGCAAACAAAATCTTTTTCAATCAGAATTTTCACGATTCCCGATTGGCCGTCGAAGCCTACTCTATCTGTATTGACGAATTCTTCCACCATCTCCGAAGGCATTTTCATCACGATTTTATTTTCGATAAAATTTACTGACAATTCATTTCCATCGGTTTTTTCAACAACATAGAGAAAAGGACGGTCTGTAAACTCGGTAAAACTGCTGATGATGCCGTTTTGTCCAAGTTCCTGAACTTCGGTTTTTGTAAGGCGGAACCTCACGGAATTATCTTTAATTCTTATTTTCATAATTCATTTCAATTTTAAAATTTTCCCCAGAATGATAGAGGTTGAATCGATTATCGCGCAAAAAGCCCAACAAAGTGATATCGAATTCCTTCGCCAATTCTACAGCCAAACTCGAGGGCGCTCCAATGGCGGCAACAAGCGAAATTCCTGCCATCGCAGCTTTTTGTATCAATTCAAAACTTGCTCTACCACTTAACAATAAAATTTTGTCATCTAAGGGAAGTTGATTTGTCAATAGCGAGTGACCAATTAATTTGTCCAAAGCATTGTGGCGGCCAACATCTTCGCGAAGGGCTAGCAAATTGCCACTCAAATCGAAAATTCCGGATGCGTGAATTCCTCCTGTAGAAGAAAAATTATTTTGAAAACTTCTTAGTTTTTCGGATAATTGATAAATAACGTCAAGCGAAACCTGTTGCTGTTGTCTTTTTAGATTTTTAAAAGTGCTGACCGTTCGGATGGCTTCTATGGAACCTTTTCCGCAAACCCCACAACTGGAAGTGGTATAGAAATTACGGTCGGTTTTCATCAGTTCTGGAATAAAATCATCTGCCAGCTCGATCGTAATAGTATTATTCTTACTTCTAGTGCAATTCGATTCGTTGGCTTTTACTTTTTGAATATCACGTAAACTAGAAATAATTCCTTCTGTAAATAAAAAACCTACCGCCAATTCTTCGTCATTGCCTGGCGTACGCATCGTAACCGAAATATTTTGCTGATTTTTTCTTCCTAAGAACAATATGAAACCCTAATTTCCAAAGGCTCTTCTACCGCAATATCATCTGTGCACACAAAACTACTATCCTCCTGAAATTTGATGATTTCTATTTGCTGTATGGCATTTTTTTCCAGAATTTCGGCTTTCATCTGCGTTTCAACTTATAGAGTAAATATACTAATTTTTGTATTGAAAATGATCACGGATGTGCAGAAACCCACTCTTCGCCATCCTCAAAAATCTCTTTTTTCCAAATGGGCACCATTTCCTTAATCGTATCAATTACGAATTTACAAGCGGTAAAAACGGCATCCCGATGACCATCGCTGACCACAATAATAATCGCCTCATCACCAGGAAAAAGCACGCCAATACGGTGATGAACAACAATATTTCGTACCGAAAACATCGTCATCGCTTGGTTGATAATTTTCTGAATTTCTTTAATCGCCATCGGTTCATAACATTCATACTCAAGCCGCAGCACCGATTTTTCTTTGGTTTTGTTTCGAATAGTTCCTATGAATGTGGCGATTCCGCCGCTGCCAAAATCTTGAGCGATTTGGAGGCATTCGGTAATGTTAAGTTTTTGGTCTGTAATTTTTATATCAATCATAATCTAACCACCGCTAACAGGCGGAATAAGTGCTATTTCGTTATTGGAGCTCAGTGCTTGATTTTCGTCTGCATACTCTTCATCAACCGCAATAAAATATGATTTCAAACGTTTTAATGCATCAAAATCCGATTCCAGTTTTGTTTTTAAGTCTTGCACGGTAGCGCCTTCTGCGATTTCAACTTCCAGTTTGGAAGAACCGAAAATGTCTTTAGCAATACCGAAGGCTAATATGGTAAGTTTCATTATTTTTATTTTATTAAAACATTAATTCCAGCGATTAACACCAAAATTGCTGTCATTCTTTTAATGATTAAAGGATTCCACTTCAGAGACATTCTGGAACCAATTTGTCCGCCCACTAAAACAGCTAAGCATAAAATTCCAATTCGTGAAAAATCAATATGAGAGGGCAGTTTAGAGACTTGTCCAACAATCCCTGAAATCGAATTCACCAAGATGAAAACGCTGGAAGCCGCAGCAATTTTGCGTGCAGTATCCCAGTTCATCAAATTCAATAAAGGGGAAAGAAAAATACCTCCGCCAATCCCCACCAACCCTGAAAGGAAGCCTATTCCACCACCTAATAAAGCATTTTTCACGACTGCAGATTTTTCTTCAGCATTGGTATCGCTTGGTATTTTATAATCCGATTTTATCCATAATAAAACGGCAGCTACAATGAGTGTTATTCCTAAAATGGTAAAAAAAGTTTCTTCACTGATTTTTAAAGTTGCCCCTAAATACGCCATGGGAACGCTAATCAGCGTGAGTGGAAGAATTTTTCGCCAGTTGATTTGTTTATTTTTGAAATACAAAATTACCCCACCCGTAACGACAATAACATTGCAAATTAGTGCTGTTAAACGCATCTCCTGAAAAGGAAAATGATACAAAGCCAACACCGCCAAATAGCTGGATCCGCCGCCAAAGCCCACCGATGCATATACGAAAGCGATCACTAAAAAGAGCAGAACAATCAGCCAGTAATCCATAAAAAAATGAAGATAATTTTAAAGAGCAATGATACTAATTTCTCGTTGACTTTCGAAATAAAAAAGTAAGTGGATTCATGATAAAACTGCTTTAAATCATAAAAAAATAAAATTTGTTAAGATATTTTAACTTAACTTTAGCTTTACCAAAAAAACATTTATGGAGGATATGATTTTCTACGGAAGGTTGCAGTTTGCTTTTACCATTACTTTCCATTACCTCTTTCCACAGCTAACCATGGGACTTTCTTTAATTATCATTTATTTTAAGGGGAAGTTTCTAAAAACCAAAAACGAAGAATATAACGATGCATCTAAATTCTGGATGAAAATTTTTGCACTTAACTTTGTAATGGGAGTTGTAACGGGAATACCTATGGAGTTTCAGTTTGGAACCAACTGGGCAAGATTTTCCGAGCTAACAGGTGGAATTGTAGGGCAAACCTTAGCAATGGAAGGCATGTTTTCCTTCTTTCTGGAATCTTCTTTCTTGGGAATGTTTCTTTTTGGTGAGAAACTGCTGGGTCACAAACTTCATTTTCTAACGGGTTTAATGGTTTTTATTGGTTCCTGGGCGAGTGGATTTCTCATTATTGCCACCCATTCCTGGATGCAACATCCTGTAGGATATGAAATTTTAGCCAACGGAAAATTCGTTCTGAAAAATTTTGCAGCATTATTCCAAAACCCCTGGTTATGGCCATCGTATCTCCACAATCAAGCAGGATCCATGATTACGAGTTCATTTTTTGTGGCTGCAATAGGCGCCTTTTATATATTAAGTAACAAACACCGCCAATTTGGAAAGATTTTTTTGAAAACAGGAGTTGTTTTCGGTTTAATTTCATCCATTTTGATTGCTTTTCCTACAGGAGATTTGGTGGCAAAAAATGTGGCAAAACACCAACCCATAGCATTCGCAGGAATGGAAGGTATTTTTGAAACTGAAAAAGGCGGAGCAGAAATCATACTCATTGGTCAGCCCGACATGGTCAACAAAAAACTGGATAATAAAATTGCAGTTCCTAAAGTATTGAGCTTCCTCACCTATCAACGATGGAACGCTGAGATAAAAGGTTTGAATGAATTTGACGAATCCTTGCACCCTACCAACATTCCGGGATTGTATTACTCCTATCATATTATGGTTGGTTTAGGAACTATTTTCATAGGCATAATGGCGCTGGCAACATTTCTACTCTGGAAAGAAAAATTATTTAGAACCAAATGGCTTTTGTGGATTATTATGTTTATGATCCCCTTTCCTTATATCGCAAATACTGCAGGTTGGTACACCTCAGAACTCGGCCGTCAGCCGTGGTTGGTTTATAATTTAATGAAAATGACGGACGGAATTTCGCCAACAGTTTCTTCAGGGAATACCTTATTTACGTTGTTGGGTTTTATTGGCCTTTACGCATTATTAGGTTTGTTATTCCTGATGTTGGTTTTAAAAGCTGTTAAAAAAGGTCCTGAAACAAAATCAATTAAAAATTAATCTCATGGAAATATTTTGGTTTGTAGTATTGATGGTGATTTTGGGAGTGTACATCATATTAGATGGATACGATTTCGGTGCCGGAATTATTCACCTATTTGTAGCAAAAACTGATGACGAAAAGAAGGCTGTAAAAAATGCTATTGGTCCATTTTGGGATGCCAATGAAGTGTGGTTAATTGCCGCAGGAGGCGTTTTATTCTTCACTTTCCCATCGCTCTATGCATCAGCATTTAGTGGTTTTTACCTTCCTTTGATGATGGTTTTGTGGTTGCTGATATTCCGTGGTATTGGATTAGAATTACGCGGGCAGATACATAACAGACTTTGGGAAGCAGTATGGGATAAAGCTTTTGGTGTTGCAAGCTTATTATTGGCTTTATTTTTTGG
>JAEWYW010000044.1 GCA_023458535.1 Bacteroidota bacterium | reverse complement strand
CTTCGTGTTGGATAACATAACCGTTTTCCCAAGTTAGTTTGATTAATTCTCCTTCTTCGTGAGCTTTATTGAAAGTAACTTCACCTTTTGTTGGCTTGTATTTACCGTTCAATAAGCTTTCTAAGATCCCTGAATCTTCAGTTGCTTCAACTGTTAATTTGATAAGTGCATTAGAAGGATCTGATGCCACTCTTCCTGAAACATCAGTTGTTCTCGATACGCTGTAGTTCAGCTTTAATACTTTTTGATCTGATCCACCGTTGAACTTTAAAAGTCCTCTTGAATTGTTTGCTGCCATTGTTGTAAATTTTTAAGGTTAATGATTGGGCTTTATATAATTATTGTGATTTTGTTATTCCAAAGATAGAACCATCATTCCACTTTTTTTGTAGTAGAATTACTACAATTTCAATAATTTTTAAAAAAGAACAATGAACCCAGTGTTCATAGTGCTTTACAGATTTAAAAGTCTCCTAAAAACTTATTTTAAACCTAAAAAACAAACTTCAAACCTAAAATATTCTCCAATCAAAACACCATAGTTTTCAAATTGTAGTAGTTTTACGATATCTCAAAAGAAATTATCTAACAATCAAAAGAAAACCAAGATAAATCTTCAAGATAAAATGCAATAAAAAAGACCATTATCAAATGGCCTGTTTTAATTTTTTATAAAAAGCTTCTTCGCGTTCTGCGATTTTTAGCATGGTTTGGGAAAGTTGATTGTAAATATCGCTTTTGGAATTCCTGTTTTTATAAACTCTTGCAATATCCACCGCAAAATCTCGCCACATATCTCCAATTTCAGTAATTTCCTTTGACAGTTCTTTTAGTTGATCATTTTTAAGAATTACGGAAGCCTCCTGAAGAAATGCACCATAGATAAAGCGAAATCCGCCACCGCCAGTTCCAATTTCTTCCTGCATACGAATTAATTGTCCAAGATAGTGGTTGGTAACTTTAGTACCTTTTTTGGCTGCCCATTTTGGAATGCTCTTCGCCACCCACCGAATTGCTTTTACGCCAATTAAGGGTACTGGCGCCAGCATATTTTTGCAGGTTTCTTTAATCCCTTTAACAATTGCTTCTTCTAAATGAATATTTTCTGGAACATACACAGGATAATACATATGTCCTTTTGGAGCCAATGCACCTTTTGCATACCGTACTTTTTCCAATTCTTCTTCGGAGAGGGTAGTGGTAAAATCCATCACGGGATCGGAAATCAGAAAACGGTTGTCTTCTTTTCCGTACACCACTAAATTGTGGGCATTGAAATGAAATTTATATTCTTCAGGAAAATATGTGAGGTTAAAAACTCCTACTTGTAAACCCGTGGGAATGTTATTTTCTAAATTTTTTTCCAAAGCTTTTTGGGCTTCTTGTGGATTCGAAAATTTTTGACGTTTTATTTTTATTCCCAGTCTTTTGGCTGCTTTTGAGAAAATAGCTCCCGGCATTGGTCGGTAGCTAAAACCTGGTGCAAAATTCACTTTTAGGAAAGGTAGATATACAAAGAATAAACCTGAGCCTATACCAAAAATCATGGGTTCGCTGAGTTGTATTCCTTTGTTTAATAATAGGTTAGAGGCAACACCGTTTTCGCAGTGGGCGGTTTGATGGTGTTCAAAGTTGAGTTTCATTACTTTCCGTCAAAATTTTTTAGTTCTTCTACTGTAATTCCAAAAGCATCTGCATATTTTTTGAGGGTAGAATCGCTTAATTTTCTAAATGTTTTAGGCTTGTTGTGCCGTTTAATAGTCCATTGCCAAAAGCCAGAATAGGCTGCAAGTACGGGAAGATCCATCTTATTGAGTTCCATGAAATAAAAAATAGGACTGGAAATTCCGTTTTTTACGTTTTCTTTCGCTTCGTGCACTCTTTCGTTAATGAGTGAAAGGGACTCTTCCAAAGCTAATTTTTTTGCTTCCCAACCAATAGAGTTGGCAGTGGTATATTGGTCATTTTCATCAGTTACGTAAAGCACTTCCGTCATATTGGCGGATTTTAAATTGCTTTCGTCTTGTGGTAAATCTTGCTTTTTCATGAGGTGATTTCTTGGATGAAAAGATTAATTTCTGCTGTTCCTAAGAGTTCGTCTTCGCAGAATGTTTCGCACGAAACATTGCAAATATTCTCATATTGAGATACCAGATTGGCCTTCGTAATAATTTCCTGTCCCAAATGAGGAAGCGAGAAAATATTCACTTTTTTAATGCTAGTAATAAAGCCAATAACTTTTGTGTCACTGCTTTGGTCATCAAAAAAACTCTGTCCAACAATTGAAGCACAGGTTTGCGCCATGTTCTCTATCAGTCCAGATTCCTGAAGTTGATTATTGAATAAAAAAATGTTGTCTGCTTGTATGGAAAATCTTGTAATCACCTTTTCTTTACACAGTTCTATAATGCCATCCACCATCAACAGAGGTTCGCGGTGGGGTAAGTATTCTTGTATATTGATGTCGGTGAGTTCCATATATTATTTTACAACAGTTTTCATTTCAGATTTTGCAATAATTTTGCCATTTAATGAAGTTACAATTTCTACTAGGGTAACATCCATTAATTCGTTTAAAATCGTAACATCAGAAATTAACACATCGCCAACTTTTGGAAGCTCTTCATTTTCAAAATATTTTATGGCTCCAATATATCCCACTGGCGCGGGTTTTCCTAAAAGTGCATATTGATACCCTGTATGCAGGGCGACGCTTTGTGCCTGATGTTCTACAATTCCCGAGGCTTGAAATTTTCCGCTGCTGACGAAAATATTGTCTTCTTTAATAGTGAATGCCGATTGCAAACGATCATCTGAATAAGTTAACAGCTCACTCACCATTACAAATGGTGTTTTTTGAGGGATTAAACTCTCGAGAGTGGATTGCTCCTTTATTGGCAAAATTAAACTCATTAACAAACAGTTAAAAGTGCACAAGAATAAGCAAATCTTCCACTTTCTGGGATGCAAAGAAGTACTTTTTGTCCTTTTTCAAGTTTTCCAGAGTTCATCAATTCTTCTAATGCAATATATATAGAACCAGCGCCAATATTACCCACTTCCGAAAGGTTGTAGAACCATTTTTCCCACGGGAAATCTAAACCTACTTTAGCAAACTCATCCTTAAGACCTTCTTTGAAATATCCTGAAGAAATATGCGCTAAAACATGGTCGATAGAATTTGGATCTAAATTATGCTTCACAAAAGATGCTTTTAAACTTTCGGCGCCTTTTACCAAGATAAATTCATCTAAAAGTTTCGTATCCTGCTTAATGGCAAAGATAGATTGTTTCAACCACTCATCTGAAGGGAAATCAGACCAAGATTTCAGTGTTCCATCTTCATTTTTCTCAGAACCTGCGTACATACAAGTCTCAATTTGGTGGGCGTAAGAATAAAAATCAATAAATTCTACCCTTAAATTAATTTGGTTTTCTCTGGGTTTATTTTCCAATAAGAAAGCTCCAGCACCATCAGAAAGCATCCATCTTAAAAATTCTCTTTTGAAAGCGATGATTGGTCTTTCTTCCAAAAGCTTAAGATTTTCTGCCTCGTGATTGAATTTATCAGCAGTCATCCAAGAAGACATTCTCTCTGAACCTACACAAACTGCGTTATTATGAACACCAGCTTTCACAGATAAAAATCCGTAGTTTAGAGCATTCATACCAGAATTACAAAGCCCTGTAGCGGTATTCACTTCTATAGAATGATCAAGCCCCAGTAAACCGTGCACCATAGACGAATGGGAGGGCTGAATTTGGTCTGGAGATGTTGTTCCACAAGAAAGCAATTCCATAGTATCTCTTGTGAATTCATCATCGAATAACTGGTCTACGGCATTGGCAGTAATTTGGGCATTAGAATGGGTAGGATTTCCGTTGGTATCTAAAGCGTAGTATCTTGTTTTAATACCATTATTTCTCAAAATAATTCCTTTAGCTTTTGAAGGCTTACCATTAATGTAGCCAAGGTAAGTTTCCATCTCTTCATTGGCAACAGGATTGTTAGGAAGGTATTTCGCAGCTTTCGTAATATATACTTCGTTCATTACTGTATCTCTATGTATTTTTTATTGTATTCCTTGTAAATATTCTCTTTGTTTTTTGCGTTTCCAAAATAAAATTGGGTATGCAAGTATATGAAAAACTAAAACAATAGGCGAAACAATCCAGATGGCAAACATTAAATAAATCTTAAAAAAGCCAACGTATTTTTTTCGCTTTTGGGGATTTTTCATAATTAAATTGGACCAGATGGTAAAAATTTTGTTCCCCACTTTTTCTACTCGTACTAAAAACGGACGAATTTCCACGGCACCATTTTTTACCAATTCGGGTTGTAAACCTTCCCAATTGTTAGCATCTGCATATTTTTTTATAATTTTTCCGTACTTGGAGGCACCATTTATTTCTTCATCTGAAATTCCAGCATCCGGCAATGGTCTTTTCATTTTTTTATTTCCTGTTCCCAACCATTTAAGGATGGTAAGAACACTGGTGTAATTGTCGTGTCTGTCTACCAATGCGATATTTCCTATCAATTTGCAGTTTAAGGCTTTAAGATATTTTTTCAGTTTTTCCTGAGAAAGCATCCACATATTTCTTGTTCCAGATACAGTAATTACTGGCGTGTCTTTCATAATTCTCTCGGCATAACCGCTTTTTAAGAAAGAAATAATAGGTATAGAAGGTGTTAAATACCAAACCTGATATCCAAAAATGATGAAATCATATTTCTGATCTAATATTTCTGCAGGTGGTGGAACAATCTCTCTTGGAATTTGCAGGTAAGATTCTGGAAAAGTATCAAAAAAGACATCTGTAGGCCATGGGAAAGGAAAATCCTGCTTGAGCTGAATGCTGTAAAAACTTACGTCATACCTATCTGGCTGCTCGGTAAAAGGCTGTGCCACGTTGGTGACAATATCTTTTAACTGTCCAGTTTGTGAGTAATAAATGACGAGGATTTTCTTTTTCATTAAGTCCAATTTTTACAATTTTACAAAAGTATGATTTTCAGATGTATTATTCTTTTTTTCTAAATATTTTTATTGAATCTAATGAAGATTCCAGTTCGTAATTTTCTGATGTAATGTTCACAGAATCAAACAATACCACTATTTTTTGTGGTAAGTATTCTAAATCTGATAATGAGAAATTTTTACACGAAACTAAAACCACATCAATAGGTTTTTTAATTTCAGAAACAGCATTAATGTAGTGTATTTTTCTCCTTTGTACAATATAATTGTTTTCTGCGACGGCCTTGTTTTCAGCATTTTTCTGAAGGCTGTAAATTCTTCTACCCGCTTGATACAAAGTGAGCAGAACATCTTTCTGACCAAAATCATCTGCGAAATGCAAGATATTTGCCGTGGAAGAAATGTGTTTATTCAATTCAAAATAAACCGTTTTATTTTTCTCAAAATCAGCTTTAACCGCATCTATAATTTCTTTTTCTTTATACAAATAACTCAGCAAAAGCTTTTTCTTGAAGTAGTTTTCGTCTTCAAGTTCTCTTCTCAGCTGGGCAAATTCTTTTCTAAAAAAAGCATTAATTCTCTTAGTTCGTTCAGAATAATTCGAGCCGAAATTTTTATCATCAAATTTTATTCTCTCGCCAATTTTTGCTGTAATGGCACCATCATAAATGATAAAATCTCCTTTGGGTTGTACTTCAGAGTTTCCGTGGATGTAAACAGGAATAATATCCAAATTCATTTGTTCCGCTAAATAAAAAGCACCTTTATGAAAACGTTTTACATCGTTATCATAAGACCTTTCACCCTCCGGAAAAATCACCAAAGAATACCCTTGCTCTATTTTTTCCTGCAACGGATTTACACCGTTGTCAATCCCTTGAGAAACAGGGTAAAAGCCCAATGCGCGGACCAATTTTCCAAAAACTGGAGATTGATACACCCAATCGTTTACCAAGAAAACCGTTTTATGTGTAACCATTCCAATAACTAAAGTATCCAGGAAGGATGTATGGTTGGCAATGATGATTCCAGGTTTTTCAAAAGTTTCATGAACATTATTTATTACTCTTTTCTTCACAAATGGATTGGTGTACAGTACGGATTTCAGGTATTTCGCGATGAAATATTTAAAGCGATCTAAAGTTTTTCCCTTAGCTTTCTTTACAATATTATGTCCTAAAAATGATAAGAAAAAGCCGCCCAAACCGTAATAAAGAAAAGATAAAATGGAATGTAAAAATAACCTTAAAGTAATAGGCGACAAGCCTTTTTTCTGACGATTGATAATGAGCAATCTGAACCAAAACGGATACAGGATAGATGTTATGGCAATTACCGAAAACATTCCCAAAAGAGCTACCAATGCAAGAGAGTGAAGTGCTGGGTGTTTTGCAAAAATTAATGATCCGATTGATAAAATTGTTGTGAGAACTGCTAAAAATATGGAAACTCTATAGGTGGGAAGTTCGTTTTTCCCAGTAGAGTGTTCTTTTTGCATGGCTTGAGTAAGGAAGATACTGAAATCATCGCCGACTCCAAAAATCAATGTGCAAACTACCGTTGAAAAAATATTAAGTTCAACACCCAAGAAATACATAATTCCTGCGGTAACGATTCCCGTTAGAACGATCGGGAACATGGTAAGCAAGGATAATTCAAAATTCCTGAAAAATAAAATTATGGTAATAATAATCGCTAAAAGTGAGTAATTAATCAGAGTATTGAAATCGTTTTTCAGCAAGCCAAGAAAAGTTTCGTTCATCTGTTGGCGGTCGATTGCAATACTTTCCTGTTGTTTTTCAATGTCTTTTATAAACGCGTCGCGGTCTTTTTCATTTACTTTTACCACATTGGTTACGGTGTACAGACCTTTTTCGCCACTCAGGAATTCTGAAAGTTGTAAAGCATTTAATTGAGAATAATATTTAAGACTTAAAGTTGAATAATGTTTTTCGATAGACTGCGCAACATTGTCAAAAGCGTCTTTGCTGAAACCATATTTCGCTCCGTTGTCTTGCAAGGTTTGGAGGGTTTTATGGCTAAGTTCAGGGTTCCAAAATTTTTGCCAGACATCGATGCGTTTTTGTTGATCTTCTTTAGATATTACAACGTTCCCAATGGAGTTAAAACTCAATATTTTTCCTTGCTTTTTTTCTTTTTCAAGAAACTGCGTCAGTTTGGTATTTCTCTGCAAGGCTTCTTCCTGAGTTTTTCCGTAGGAAATAGTGTATATGGATTTTGAAGTAATGTCTGATAATTTTTCCAGCTTCTTTTCGCTGATTTTCAAATCATCGGGAACGAAATTCAAATCACCAATATCATTATTGAACTTCACATGCCTAAAACCGAACAGACAAGCAAAAATAATAATGGAGCATCCTATAATTAGGTATTTATTTCTTTCGTAAGGGTAAGCACTTATCTTATCAATAAAATTGGAAGTACGTTTTTCCTCTACTTTCTTTGGTTTGTAGAGTTGTGGAATAATTATTAATGATAAAATAGACGACAGAAAAACGGTAATGGCCGCAAACAATCCCAAATCTTTCAATGCCTCAGACTTCACCAAAACCAAACACAGGAAAGAAACTGCCGTGGTTGCACTGCTTAATATAATTGGTTTTGAGATATCCTTGTACAAATCCTCAACAGATTCGCTGTGTTTGTAATGCGTGAGAATGTGTAAGGCATAATCAATGGTAATACCTACTAAAATTGCTGCGACACTTAAAGAGATTGCCGATATTTTATCTTTAATGAAGTATAAAATTAATAAAGCCAACATTGCCGAGAAAACGGTCGGAATAAAAATGATAATCGGTGTAAAAAAGTTCCTGAAATAATATATAAGAACAATGAGAAGCACCGTAAAAGAAATAATCACCGTACTCTGAATGTCTTTTTTGATCTGTTTGGCGTTGGCAACCGCAATTACGGGTGATCCAAAATAAGAAACTTCTGTTTTTCCTTTAAATTCTTTATTGATGTTGTCTTTAATGAGATTCAGTTGATCTACAAAAGCTTCGTTTTGCTTCGTATCATTGCTTTTAAATTTCGGATCTATGAAGAGAAGAAGGGTTTTCCCGTCTTTGCTGACCACGAAATTATCTTCCAGTTTAAAATCTGAACTAATGTTTAAAGCATTCAGTTTTTTAATTCCTAAAAAAGTGATTCCGAGAGGATCTTTTTTTATAAATTCTTTTGTTACAAGACTTGTTGGCGAAACCAAAGACACATAATTGTCTTCTACTTTTTTTGCAATACTGTCTGTACTGAGCTTTTGAGAAATGGTTTTATAATCGTCCTCATCTAAGAACAGAGGAAGGTTATTTTGAACAAAATCAAAAGTTTTGGAGATTTCATCGTCATTTACTTTTCCCTGAACCGTATTGATGTATTTTTTTAAAGGTTGAATGTCTTCAAGAAATTTGGTTCCTGTTTCCGAAAGTGCAAAATCTTCAGATTTTGATGTTTTTTCAACAATAACAATAATTTTATCTGAAAAATTGAGTTGCTTTAAAACTTTTGCTGTTAAATCACTTTTCTCACTTTTCGGAATAATCTGATTGATGTCTTCTTCAAAGTTTATCTTACTCGCAAAAAATCCGCATACGAACAGTATGCCCATTGCTAAAACAGAAGCAACGATTTTGTTCTTGGAAATAAGATAGTATAAACTAATGAAGAAACGGTGCATTTTTTTAATAAGTCTGCAAATTTAATTTTTTAAAAGACATTATCTTAATAAGTGTTAAAAATTTAACACAATGTCAATCTTATTTATATATAAAAAAAAACCTCTACTTTTGCAAAAATTTTTCCGAATGTCTAAAAACCTCGTAATAGTAGAGTCACCAGCTAAAGCAAAAACCATCCAAAAGTATTTGGGAAAGGACTTCGACGTGAAGTCCAGTTTCGGACACATCCGAGATTTGCCAAAGAAAGGAATGGGTATTGATTTAAGTACTTTTACACCAGATTACGAAGTTTCTGCCGATAAAAAGAAATTGGTAACAGAACTAAAAGCCGCTGTAAAAAAAGCTGAAATGGTGTGGTTGGCTTCCGATGAAGACCGCGAGGGAGAGGCGATTGCTTGGCATTTGGCTCAGGAATTAAAATTAAAACCAGAGAACAGAAAAAGAATTGTTTTTCATGAAATTACCAAAAATGCTATTCTAAAAGCGATTGAAAATCCGCGAGATATCGATCAAAATTTGGTGAACGCACAACAGGCGAGAAGAGTTTTAGACCGAATTGTTGGTTTTGAAATGTCACCTGTTCTTTGGAAAAAAGTAAAACCAGGTTTGTCTGCAGGAAGAGTACAGTCTGTTGCTGTGAGGCTGATTGTAGAACGTGAAAAAGAAATTAGAGGCTTCGTTCCTCAAGCGAGTTTTAAATTGGATGCGGTGTTTTTAAATGATGCAAAACAAGAAATTGCAGCCAAACTGAAAAAAGATTTCACCAAAGAATCTGAAGCAGAAAACTTCCTTGAACAAGCTAAAGAAACAGAGTTTAAGGTTTTAAATGTTGAAACAAAGCCTGGGACACGCTCTGCATCGGCACCGTTTACTACTTCTACACTACAACAGGAAGCGTCTTCGCGATTGGGTTATAATGTGACAACAACCATGAGATTAGCGCAAAGATTGTATGAAGAAGGTTTCATCACCTACATGAGAACAGATTCCGTTAATCTTTCCCAAGAAGCTATTGAAGGCGCAAAAAATCAAATTACATCCGAATACGGAAAAGAATATTCTTCACCGAGAAATTACACTACGAAATCTGCATCAGCACAGGAAGCCCACGAAGCTATCCGCCCCACAGATTTTGGTGTGAAAACTATTGGTGATGCACAATTGAGTAAATTATACCAATTGATTTACAGAAGAACTTTGGCTTCGCAGATGGCGAATGCTAAAATTGAAAAGACGGTAATTGAAATCGGAAACCCAAAACTTCCACAGCATTTTGAAGCACAGGGTGAAGTGATTGTTTTTGACGGCTTCTTAAAAGCATACGGCATTGTGAAATCTGAAGACGACGATGATGAAAACAACGAAAAATTACTTCCTAAAGTAAAGGTAGGTGAAGTACTTTCTTATAAGCAAATTGTTGCTTCAGAGAAATTTACGAGGCCAGCAGCAAGATATACGGAAGCTGGTTTGGTAAGAAAATTAGAAGAATTGGGCATTGGACGTCCATCTACCTATGCACCAACTATCCAAACCATCCAAAACCGAGAATACGTTGATAAAAGAGAAATAGAACCTCAAACACGCGAAGTGGTAAGAATTTCTTTGGTGAAAGATACCATTAAAAAAGAAGTTTTAGATGAGAAATTTGGAGGCGATAAAAATAAATTTGTACCTACAGACATAGGTGAGGTTGTGAACGATTTCTTAACATCGAATTTTGCGGAAGTTTTAGATTTTGGTTTCACTGCAAGAGTGGAGCAGGAATTTGATGATGTTGCTAACGGTGGAAAAGAATGGAAAAATCTGATGACAGATTTCTATGGTGTTTTCCATCCAAGAATTGAACATGTTGAAGAAAATGCGGATCGTGCAACAGGAGAGCGTTTGCTGGGTGTAGATCCTAAAACAGGTAAAAATGTGCATGCCAGAATTGGTCGTTTTGGAGCGATGATTCAGATTGGAGAGGTTGAAGATGAAGAAAAACCAATTTTTGCTTCATTAATGATAGGTCAGAATATCGCAACCATTACTTTGGAAGAAGCATTGGAGCTTTTTAAACTTCCATTTGAACTCAATGCCGTAGATGGAGAACCTGTGAGCATTGGTGTGGGTAGATTTGGTCCTTATGTAAAATGGGGTGAAGCATACATCAGCATCCCAAAAGGCGAAGATCCGCTTTCGGTTACTCAGGAAAGAGCTGAAGAACTCATCAAGGAAAAGAAAATTGCTGATGCACCGGTTGCGACGTTTAAAGGCGAGCCTGTTACGAAAGGTTCGGGAAGATTTGGTCCTTACATTAAATACAAGGATATTTTTGTGAATGTTCCAAAGCGTTATGATTTCGAAAACCTTTCTCAAAGTGACATCAATGAATTAATTGAAGCAAAACTCGAAAAAGAAGCCAACAGATATATTCAGCAATGGGAGAAAGAAAAAATATCTCTTGAAAACGGTAGATGGGGACCTTTTGTCCGATTTAAAAAAGCCATGCTGAAGATTCCTAAAAAATCAGACGATACCAAATACGATGCGGAAGAACTGAAAGAAGTTTCTTTGGAGGAAGTTAAAAAATGGATTGTAGCTCAGGATCCCAAAGCATTTGAAGAGAAGAAGAAAGCTCCCGCTAAAAAACCTGCAGCCAAGAAAACCGTTGCTAAAAAGCCTGCAGCAAAAAAAACAACCACTACCAAGAAAAAATAATCGATCATTAATATATTGAGCCATCTGCGGATGGCTTTTTTCATGCATCGGATTGACAATATAGATATTACACCTTTTAGATTTCTGAAGTTTTTCTGAATGAAGATGCTCGTTTGAAAAGTTTAGATTTTTAGCTTCTTGAAATCCGTAAAGATTATTTGCTGCGTCTAAGCATTTTTTTTAGATTTTTATTTGAGATGAAAAACACTGTATAGCATTTTATTCGTCCATTCTTTCGTGTACATTCGGCTTAAATTAATAGTTTTGCGAAAATTATTATTATGAACTTCGAAGATTTCATTCACGCACCTAGAGATTTCAGAACAGAAAATTGGCAAATTGGACATCGCATTAGTCATTCCATCAAGGAAGATTCCATTGTTTTGCTTTTCGTTTCCGATTATCGTGGTGCAAGAGGAGAGGCAGAAGTTCAGGATTTTACCAATATTCGGAGAGAGTTCTATTCGCTTTCACAATTGGATTTTGAAATTCCCATCGTTGATCTGGGCGACCTTATTTCCGGGAAATCTGTTGAAGATACCCATTATATTTTGCAGGAAGTTTTGTCGGCTTGTCATTACAAAAATGCAATTCCCGTTATTATAGGAGGTTCTAATGATTTGGCTTTTTCCTTGTTTTCAGGTTTGAATTTTCATCAGGAAAATATCAATTATACCCAAATCAGCAATATTATTTCTTTAAAACAGGGTGAAAGCATCAATGAAAATACTTTTTTAAGCAAAATTTTAGGTTCAAAAAATTTCAGCATAAAAAATTACCATCATTTAGGCTATCAAAAGCATTTGAATGAAGTAGATTCAGTAAAACTGATCAAAGAAGTAGATTTTGATATTATTCGGCTGGCAGAGATGATGAACTCAACGCACAAAACCGAACCTTACTTCCGGAAGGCAGATTTGGTGACGGTAAATTGTGACGCTATTGAAAGTTTTGGTGAACCGTTTTCAATGAATCCACAAGTAAACGGACTCAACAGACGAGAAATTTGTGCTTATATGAAGGAAATTGGTTTAAGCGAAAATCTTAAATCGGTAGGCATTTTTAATTATAATATTTATTCGGACAACCAACTTAATCATCAGCTACTTGCACAGATGCTTTGGTACCTGATAGAAGGAATAAACATACAGAGATCACATCCTAAAGAGCGTGAATTTGAAACCTATTGGGTGATGGTGGGCGATGAAAGCTATGCTTTCCAGCGGGATACTTTCAGGAATCTTTGGTATTTTGGCGAGATGGATGAAGATACAAAAGACTTAATTCCGTGTTCGCGGGAGGATTTTGAATTGGCGAAAAAAGGCAACTTAAGCGTTCGTTTTTTAAGATAACCTGCCATGAAAGTTTCTATAATCGTTCCCGTTTATAATGTTGAAAAATATCTAAGCAAATGTTTGGATTCTTTGGTGAACCAAAGTCTTGACGATATAGAAATTATTATTGTAAATGATGGATCCCAAGATGCATCCCAGCACATCATTGATGAGTTTCAAAAAAAATATCCCCAAAGAATAAAATCCTTCATCAAAGAAAATGGAGGCTTGAGCGATGCCCGAAATTTTGGCTTGGAGCATGTTACAGGAGATTTTATAGGATTTGTAGACAGTGACGATTACGTAACCTCTGATATGTTTGAAGAAATGCTCACTTTAGCTCAAAAACATCATGCCGAAATGGTGATCTGCAATCTTCAGAAGGTAGACGAAAACGGAAATATCACACAGAAAATTCCACAAATCCCCAACATGCCTGAGAAAATTGTATTAGAAAAAAACCTGACTGTCTTCTCAGATTTGGGATGTTTTGCATGCAACAAATTATTTAAAAAAGAACTTTTTGAGGGTAAGAGATTTAAAAAAGGAGTTCATTATGAGGATATACAGTTAATTCCACAACTTCTCTTAGAAACAAATATCCTTGCTCAAACACAAAAATATCACTATCAGTATTTCGAACGCAGTGATTCTATTTCAAAAACACATAATCTCAGAGGTTTGGATATGCTGAAAGCCGTTGAAGATGTGGAAGAAGTTTATGCTCAATCAAAATTTAAAAATCAGCAGCTACCACTTCGAAATTTTCAGATTTTACAGGGTATTTACTCCTTTTTAGCCTATGTCGCCTATGTGAAAAGTGACGAAGATTTTGAAAAAATGTCTAAGGAACTTTCAAAATTCCTAAAGCAGAGAGGAATAAAATTATATGATATTTTGAGTTACAGGAGGTTTGGTAAGAATTATCTTTTATCTTTGCCCCTGAAAAAAAAGGTTTTCTATCTCTTAAATTTTGCCAATTGCAAAAAACTGATTAGGAAATTGATATAAAAACATGATGTGATGACTGAAAATTTTCCTACAAATTGTAAATTATATTTGGTAAGCAGGAAAGTTTAGGCTTTGTAATTTTTGCAATAAAAGAAACTTGGTGTTGATTATTGCAGTTTTTAATTTTTGTAACCAAAATAGATAGATTTTGAAACAAAATTTACAATTATTTTCAGAGGTGAGTGATAATAAATATTTTTTCATGCGTTTGGATGGAAAGAAATTCACTATTCAACTAGCGATTAATAATTGTATTAGATCTAGCTTTTCTTTGGTTTGTCCAATTCATGTTTCAATAAAACGTTAAGATTAATATGGCTATTTTTCACCCAATATTTATTTTTGCGTTTGTCCTCATCATTATTGCCAGTTATCTTGAGCAAAGTCAGCCTATTAAAAATAAAAAAGGACTCATCGCCTTTATCGCGCTCATTCTTATCATCGCGGCAGGTGGAAGAACCGATGTAGGAGCAGATTTTCCTATTTACAGGCAACTTTATCAAACTGCTTTTCCGTTGTATACCAATTACGGTGACGTTTGGGATAAAATGACCTTCCAACCCAACTCTATGGAGATTGAATGGTTATTTGTTTTAGTTAACAAGATTTTGTTTGACATGGGAATGCCTTTTTACTATGTTACATTTTTTGTAGCTATAGTTTCTATATCTCTTCAGTTCGATACTTTTTATAAGTATTCTGCGCTTCCAATGTTCAGTATTTTGTTTTATTTTATGCCCTCTTTTTTCTTTTCAGAAAGTGGTCAAATGAGGCAGGGATTGGGCATTGCAGTATGCATCTTTTCTTTAAGATATATTATTAAGAGAGATTTGTGGAAATTTTTGTTTTGCATGTTTACTGCGCTCGGATTTCACAAGTCAGCTATCGTATTTATACCTGCGTATTGGCTCGCCCTTCTTCCTTTTAATGCGTCGAGATGGACGACTTTATTGGTGATATCGGTTTTATTATCTCCCTTTGAAGTTTACACTCTGTTTGGGAATTTATTTTCCAGTTTAACGCCACAAGACGTCTCGAATGCTTATACGGGCTATTTGAACGACCGTTATTATGGACAAGATATTGAGACGGGTAAAAATGATGTCATAAAATTAATCATTGTAATCATTGTTTTACTCTATGATAAAGAGGCTGAAAAAAAGATTCCTTATTACGAATATTTTAGAAATCTCGCATTTTTTGGTTACTGTCTATTCTACATCTTGCGAGGTAACGCCATTTTTGCGACAAGACTTCCGGGTGTTTATGTAGTTATAATGGGATATTTTGTGTTGCCGGGCATAATTGCATCGGTGAAAGTAGAAACAAGAAGGCTTTTACAGGTAGGTTTTACAGTGTATTTCATATTGCTTTCTATGGTTTTCATGAATGTTAACGGTAGAAAAGGTAGGTTTACCAGCGATACGTACGATAATGTACTTTGGTAATTAATTTGAGTATGGAGAATTTTGAAATGATTTTGGGAAAGCTAGGTTTGAACATCTTTTTATTAAAGGTGTTTTTCGGGTTTAGTATTTCTTTTTTAATCACATTTCTCTCTATTCCAGCCATTACTAAGATTTCAAGGAGAAAAAATCTCATGGATGAGCCTGGCTACCGAAGTTCTCACCTTCGTAAAATTCCCAATTTGGGAGGCATTGCTATTTTCTTTTCTATTGGTGTTTGTGCATCTATTTTTGCGTATGAGCTATTTGAAATGTACAAGTTTTTATTTGCATCGCTAATTATTCTTCTCTACGTGGGTGTAATGGACGATATTGTGGTGATGAGGGCATATAAGAAATTAGTAGCTCAAATTGTTGTTTCGGTGATGATGGTTGTTTTTTCTGATGTAAGAATCAGAAGTCTGTTTGGTCTATTCGGAATTTTTGAACTGAATTATTTTGTAAGTATAATTTTTAGCATTATCACCTTTATTATACTCATTAATGCATTTAATTTAATTGATGGAATTGATGGTTTGGCAGGTGGTTATAGCATTCTTTGTTGTGTTTTCTTTGGTGTAAGTTATTTTAGGTTAGGTGAGTACAATTATCCTTTGGTAATACTTTCGATCGTTATGATAGGTTCGGTCATGGCTTTTCTGTATTACAATTTATCGAATTTTCGCCAAAAGAAAATTTTTATGGGAGACACAGGATCTATGCTATTAGGCTTTTTGTTGGCTTTTACATCTATTTGTTTTATCGATATTTTTATTGATAAGCAGCTTCCGTCCGTTCCAAGATATCATTTGAAGTCGGCTCCGATTATTGCAGTTGCCATCCTCATCTTGCCTATTATTGATACTTTGAATGTAATATTAGTGAGATTGGTGAACAAAAAATCACCTTTCGATGCAGACCAAAACCATATTCATCACAAAGTTCTTAGGCTAAATTTTACCCATAGGAGATCAACTTTCTACATTTTAAGCTATTATTTTATTGTAGTGATTGTTGCTTACTTACTAAGGCATGTTAATATTACTTATTTACTTTTAATCATAATTTTTATGGGCTTTTTTGGTGCTTATCTTCCCAATATTATTGCAGGTATTAAACGAAACGCCCGAAATAGAAATTAATTATATATTTTTGCAAACGACAATAAATTTTTTGATGAAAAAATACTTACTCTTACTTTTTGCTTCTGTATTACTTACATCTTGCATTACTACGAAAGATGTTCGGTATATGCAGCCAAGTGAAAGTTTAATTATTAATGAAGAAGGTCTTGTTCCCTACAATATTCCCGTTTATAGAGTAACGAGAAATGATATTTTAAAATTGGATATCGTTACTACTCCCAAGGGTGATGCTGCTCAATTTTATTCCTCTCTAAACACTTCTAGCACAACAGTAGGAGGTGGAAGTAGTAATGGTGCGGTTGGTGGAAATGGAAGTGGTGGTAGTTTATATTTCTATTTTAATGGTTTAAAGGTTGACTCCAATGGAGAAATAAATATTTTTGGAATAGGGTTTATCAAAGCAGAGGGCAGAACGTTAGCGGAAATTACCAAGGAGATTCAAGATAAGGTCAATGAAAATTTTGTTGAAGGAAAAACTGAAGTACGATTAAATACTGATGGTATTACTTACTATATTTTAGGGGATATAGAAACAGTGGGTGTTACAGGTGAAAAAGTTGCTCATAAAAATACTTTAAACATTGTTGAAGCTTTGGCAATGAATGGTGGTCTAAATCGTACTGTAGACAGAAAGAATGTGATATTACACAGGAAATTTCCTGAAGGTATTAAAAAAGTACAGTTAGACATAACAAGAGAAGATATTATGAATTCTCCTTACTACTATATCCAAAATGGCGATGAAATCTTACTAAGTACTAGGGCGAAAAGTTTAAATGGTTTTGGCAAAGATCCTTTGCAGACTCTTACTACAGGCGTATCTGTTCTTACGACAGTGATGTCTATTTATCTAATCCTAACAAGACTATAATATGATCCCAGGAAAAGATACTGCCATACATGCAAAGGACGACAAGCAGGGTTCATTCGCTATATTTGATATTGAACATTTCCTGAGAAGAGTGGTAAGAAACTGGTATTGGTTTCTCATTTTAGGGATTATTGGTTATGCGTTTTCATGGTTCTATAACAAATATTATACACAAAATATTTATTCATCAAATTTATCATTAAGCGTTTCCAATAATACAGCAAGCTATTTTACACCCAATCAATCGATAAATTTTATTTGGGGTCAAGGTGGGAATCAGGATGGAGTTTATTTGAAAAAGATGCTCTTATCACGATCTCATAACGAATATCTTGTTAAAGAACTCAACTTATTTTCGGAATATTCAACAAAAGGATTTTTAAAAAAAACGTATTTGGATAAATTTGATTCTCCCGTTTTACTGGAGATAGATAAATCACATTTGCAACAGATAAATTATCCTATAACCTTAATTCCAAAAGGTGAAAATTCTTATGAAGTTGTTTTGCCTGAAGAAGGTCATTCTACATCCTTGTACAATTATGAAACTGAAGCATTTGAAAATATTGCTGCATATGCACTTCCTGCAAAAAAAGTTATTAGAGTAAATGAGTGGTATACTTCTCCTAATTTGAAGTTTAAACTGGTGAAAAATCCAGAAAAACCCAAGATTAAATTAGATAATATTATTGTTAACTTATATAGTGTTAATCAGTCGGTTAATAACATCGTTTCCAATATCGGAGTAGAATTTGATAAGGAGATTAATACCATCATGATTATTTCCAAAACAGGATATAATCTCAATGAAACAGTAAATTTTTTAAATAAATCTGTAGACGTCTTACAACAAAAAAGGTTGATAGATAAAAATACAGTGGATAAAAACACAGCGAAATATCTACAGGAAAATTTAGATCAGATTAGGAAAAAACTTGATTCTAGCGGTGCAATTCTCAATAATCTAAAAACAACAGAAAAGCTATATGATATTAAAGATAGAGATGAAAAATCTTTGGGCATCATAAAAGAGCAGGAAGCAAAAAAGGCAGATATATTATCTAAATTACAGTCTCTTAATACGATTAGAGGAAGTTTAAATTCAAATAATTTAGACAATATGATCAGTACCAATGCGGCAGGTTTTGATGATGGTATTTTCACAGCAACAGTTTCGGAATTGAAATCTCTATATTTAAAAAGACGAGAAATGGCGAGCATTTACACTCCGAATTCCGAACCGATGCGGGAGATTAATCGCCTTATCAACGAAGCCAGAATGGGATCTGCAGGTTCTTTAAGTGGTTATCAAAGGAAATACGCAGAAGAACTGAACAAAATCAATCAGAAAATTGCTGAAGCCAACTCAGATTTAATTTCTTACCCAGAAAAAGAAAGAAGATATTTAGATGCGGAAAGAGGCTATAACATGATTGAAGCTACCTACAACAGTATATTATCTCGCCAGAATGAGACGCAGATGCGTATGGCTTCAAGCAAATCTGATATTAATGTGATCGACCCGGCAAAGAATGTCGGTCAAGGTCCTATTGGTTCCAATGAAGGTAAGAATCAATATGCGATTATTGGCGGATTACTGCTGTTACCATTACTGTTTATTGCCATCGGTGAGGTATTAGATAACAAGATTAGAAACATACGTGAGTTGCTTAGTGTTACAAAAATTCCTTTATTGGGAGTTATTGGTAAAAACAATGCAGAAACCATGCTTACTGTATTGGATCAGCCAAAATCATCAGTGTCTGAAGCATTTAGAGGAATTAGATCCAACTTAAGGTTTCTGATGCCCGATCATAAATCTGAAGATAGTGGACAGGTAATTTTGGTAACTTCCTCTGTGGGGGGTGAAGGGAAAACATATGTTTCCATCAATTTAGCATCAGTATTGGGTTTAAGCGATAAAAAAACCATCCTTTTAGGAATGGATTTAAGAAAACCTAAGATATTTGGTGATTTCGATATTGATAACAAACTCGGAATTTCAAATTATCTCACTGGCGAAGTAGAATTATCTCAGATTATTAACAAAACTAAAATTGCCAATTTAGATGTTATCACCTCTGGACCTATACCGCCAAACCCTTCAGAGCTTCTCATGAGCGAAAAGAACATGAGGTTCATCGAAGAACTTAAAAAGCAGTATGACTTTATTATTATCGATTCCCCACCAGTTGGTTTGGTTGCAGATTCTTTTGAATTAATGAAGGTTTCTGATGCAAATATTTATGTTGTAAGACATGAGTATACGGAAAAATACATGTTGAAGATGATCACCGAGAAATATCATAATAAAGAGATAAGTCACCTTGGTTTGGTGTATAATGATTATGTTGAAAAACAAGGTTACGGTTATGGCTACGGATATGGCTATGGCTACGGATACGGCTATTTCGATGAAGACGTGAATTATGAGGAACCATTGTTTATCAGATTGAGAAATAAACTGCGCAAAATATTTAGTCGCAGTTAAATTGGAAGTGATAGTTTTTTGATTGAAAATTAGTAAATCGGTTTGTTGTAGAATATTTTTAGAACTTTGCCGTTTAGGTAGTTAATAATTATATTTTTTTTGTTTATTTTTAACGAAATATTAAGATTATTAATAAAACAAAAATGTTTTATATTTGCAGCAAACAAATTTTAAATAACCATAAATCCATATTCTTCTATGAATAAAAGATTATTATTTAGCTTTTTAATCGCGTTAGGAACTGCGAGTAGCATAAAAGCACAAAGAAATGAATTGGGAATCCGATTAGGAATGAGCAATATTATAGGTGATATTGGTAGAACCAATTACATTCTTCAGAAACCTTTGGATTATGGTAGAGTAGCAGATTATGGTATTCCATTTTATGGAGGTTTATTATATAGATTCAATTTTAATCCTTACCAAACCGTAAGATTAGATTTGGGTTACAACCAAATACAGTTTAAAGACAGAGCTGCTAAGGAAGATTATAGATCTTTAAGAAATTATATGGGTAAGAATGATGTTTTTGAGGCAAGTTTGCTTTTTGAATACAATTTCTTCCCGATTAATAATGAGCAGCAAAATGGTATGGTGAGTCCGTATCTTTTTGCAGGGGTTGGAGGTATCATGTTCGATGCTCCCAAAGCTGTGTTAAGACACGACTTTAGAAGAGATGAAAATGGTGTGGCACTAGCCCCAATCAATGAACTCGATTTTACTTCAACGCCGGAGTACTCTACAACAAAAAGAACTACACTAACTGTTCCGTTTGGTGTAGGTTTGAAATATAAGTTTAACTATAACTGGACAATCTCTCTGGAAGCAATGTTTAGACCTACGCTTACAGACCAGTTGGATTATAGTAAAATTTTAGTAAAAGATGTTTCTTCAAGATATAATGCAGAAATTCTTTCTCCTGCTACGGGAGGATCTCTCCTAGAAACAGGGGATTATTATGCAGTATCTAAAGAAAGAGAAGCAGAATTTAATAAACAAAGAACGATTGGAGATACCAGAAGTAAGGATTGGATGAATAGTATTACTATTGGTCTGTCCTATTCTTTCGGAAGACCTCCTTGTTATTGTGATTAATATGTCATCCATAAAAGATAAAATAGACCCCAATAATTTACCACAGCATGTAGCCATTATTATGGATGGCAATGGTAGATGGGCAAAATCAAGAGGAGAGGAAAGAACTTTTGGACACAAAAATGCGATACAGGCGGTTAGAAATGTTATCAACGCTTGTAATGAAGTCCACATTCCTTATCTTACCTTATACACTTTTTCTTCCGAAAACTGGAACCGACCAAAAGATGAAGTAAATACTTTGATGAATTTGCTTTCGGAAACGCTTTTGCTAGAAGCTGAGGAGATTTTTAGTAAAGGTCTAAGAATGCATGTAATTGGAGATTTAACCAATTTGCCGGATATGGTTCGCGAGCAATTGCTAAATGTTGTTGAACTTACTAAAGATAACACCAAGGGTAATCTCATATTGGCGATCAGTTATGGCTCGCAGAAAGAGATTATTAATGCAGTAAAAAATATCAGCAGAGAAGTTCAGGAAGGAAGTTTAGAAATTAATGATATTAACGAAACCATTTTCGAAAATCATTTATATACCAAAGATTTTCCGCCAGTAGATTTGTTGATACGTACTAGCGGAGAAATTCGGATCAGTAATTTTCTGCTTTGGCAAATTGCTTATGCAGAGTTTCAGTTTTTAGATGTGCTCTGGCCAGATTTCTCAAAAGATATATTTTTCCAGTGCATTGTCGATTATCAAACTAAAGAAAGAAGATACGGGAAAACTAGCGAACAGCTAAATATTCAATAATAATTAAAGATACGAAAGACTACGATAAAAATGAAGTTTAGATTATTACCCATCATCATGTTTGTGGCTTCAGCTCATTTCTATGGCCAAGAAGTTCCAAAACAGGATACCATCCAATCCAACAATCCTGTGGTGGCAGAAGCCCAAACAGGAACCTATATCCTGAAAGATGTCGTTGTAGATGGGGTGAAAAGATTTACACCTGCTCAAATTTTAAGGTTTACTGGCCTCCTAAAGGGCGAGAGTGTAGATATTCCAGGGCAAAAAATTAGTAATGGGATCAAGAAACTTTGGGATACACAATCTTTCTCGGAAGTGGAGGTGTATGTACAAAGTATTGAAGGAGAGAATGTAGTCTTAAGGTTTTATCTTCAAGATTTAAAAGAACTTGGAGAAGTGAAGTTTACTGGTAAAGGAATAGGTAAGTCTAAAAATGAGAAATTCATCAAGGACAACAACCTTAAACCTGGGACTAAAATTACTCAAGATCTTATTTCTTCTCTTCGCACCAATATACCTAAAGATTATATCAAAAAAGGATATGCAGATGCAAAAATTACCATTCAGGATAAAGTGAATGCTAATGATCCTGCCTTGGTAGATTGGACTATCGATGTTGCGAAAGGAAAAAGAATCAAAATCGACCATATCGAATTTGAAGGCAATAAAGATGTTACAGATAAAGTGCTTCGTAAGAAAGGTTTCAAAGAAACCAAGCAGAAGCGTTTCGGTATTGGCGGAATTCTTAAATCATCGAAGTTTATTCAAGAAAAATATGACGACGATAAAAAGAATTTAATCAGTTATTATAACTCTCTGGGTTATAGAGACGCCACTATTGTTTCTGATTCGGTTTGGAGAAATAAAAATAACAATTACGAAATCAACGTTAAACTAAACGAGGGTAAGAAATACTACATTGGTGATATCACTTTCACAGGAAATACAGTATACTCCACCGATTATTTACAAAGACTTTTGGGTTACAAGACAGGTGATATTTACGATGCAGTAGGTTTCAATAAAAAAGTTGGTGAAGACGGTGGTAAAGAGGATGATTCCGATATCAAGTCTGTGTACATGAATAACGGTTATTTATTCTCTAATGTAACTCCTGTAGAGAAATCCGTGCAAGGTGATTCAGTAAATCTAGAAGTAAGAATTAATGAAGGTGAACAAGCTTCGTGGGACAGAGTTACTTGGGATGGAAACCTTACAACCCACGACCACGTTATTTTGAGATCTTTAAGAACAAAACCAGGGGATTTATTCAGTAAAAGCAATATCAAGAGAACCTATTTTGATTTGGCTTCAATGACATTCTTCGATCCTCAACAGATAAAGTATGACATTCAGCCTAATCAGGTGGATAATACGGTAGATGTAAAGTGGAGTCTTGTAGAAAAAGGTTCGTCGCAGGTGCAGTTGCAAGCTGGTTACGGGGGTAATTCATTTATCGGAACTTTAGGACTCACCTTTAATAACTTCTCTCTAAGAAACTTTTTAAAGTTTAAAGATTTTAAACCAGTCCCACAAGGGGATGGACAAACATTGTCTTTAAGTGCACAGGCTGGCCAATACTTCCAAAATTACTCTATCTCTTTCGTTGAGCCATGGTTGTTTGGTACACGACCTACCGCTTTACAGGTTGGCGTGAACTACTCGCGGGTAAACTATAAAGATTACTACGGAAATGATCAAAAATTAAATATTTTCTCAGCTTCTTTAGGTCTAAACAGGTATTTAAAGTGGCCAGATGATTATTTTGCATTATATACTGGTATTCAATTTCAAAGTTATGATTTCCACAATTATCCTTTCCAGTTTGGGGATACAACAGAGTATAACGGAAGTGCTAAAAACTTTAGTATCAATTTATCTTTAAGTAGAAACTCTGCAGGTTTAGATCCCATCTTCCCAACAGTAGGGTCTAATGTTGAAGTTTCCGCCAAACTTACTCCGCCATATTCATTGTTCAGTAACAAAGATTATTCTACAATGTCGCCAACAGATAAGTATAAGTGGATGGAGTTCTATAAAATTAAGTTCAAAGCTGATATCTATAACGAAATTGTTGGTAAACTTGTGCTGAGATCTTCTGCTGAAATGGGATTCATGGATGGCTATAACAAGGAATTGGGAGCACCACCTTTCGAAAGATTTTATGTTGGTGGTACTGGACTTTTTGGGGGTAGATACGATGGTAGAGAGCTCATTCCTTTACGTGGTTACGAAAATGCTTCTACCGAAGGAGGAACAAGAGATGACATAACGCAGAGAGGAGGTGGAACCATCTATAACAGATTTACTTTAGAATTGAGATATCCTATTTCAATGTCGCAAACTGCAAAAATTTATGCTTTAACCTTTGCAGAAGGAGGTAATGTTTGGAATTCTTGGGGAAGCTATAATCCGTTCCAACTAAAAAGATCGGTTGGTGTAGGTGTTAGAGTTTATATGGGAGCATTCGGTTTAATTGGTTTTGATTTCGCATATGGATTCGACAAACCTATTAATTCTGCAGAACCATCAGGATGGAAAACACATTTCTTAATGAACCAAAATCTTTAATATATGATGAAATATGCTGTTAAAATATTTTCAATCTTCTTATTCTGTTCTTTCTTTTTTGCGAATGCGCAGAAAGTGGGAGTAGTAGATACGGAGTATATTTTAAACAAGCTGCCAGAATATTTGGATGCTAAAAACAGATTAGATGCCCAAATTGATACTTGGCAAAAAGAATTGCAAAACTTGCAGACAGACTTCGAAAAGAAAAGGTCAGCTTTTGAAAATGAAAGAGTTCTTTTAATTGGTGATCAACTCAAATTAAGAGAAAAGGAAGTGATGGATTTGGATAAGAATATAAAAACTACTACCAGTTTGCGTTTCGGAACCAATGGTGAAATCGCTACACTCAGAGCTAATCTTGTGCAACCATTCCAGGATCAAATATGGAATGCTATTAAAACTATGTCGGAAAAAAATGGTTTAAGCATAGTTTTTGATAAAGACGACAACAATGTATTATTTCTTCAAAAAAGAAGTGATTACACAGATAAAGTATTAGATATACTTTTAAAAGGATCAGATTCTAACGATAAAGGAAAAAAATCAAAAAAATAAATTAACCTTTCAGAATCTTTTTAATCAAAACAAAAAACGAATTTAATTTATTATTACCTATTTATTATGAAAAAATTAAGTGTATTATTTGCTGCGGTGATGATGTTTGTATCTTTTGGTGTTGCTAAAGCGCAAAAAACTGCAACTTTAGATGTTATGAGCATTCTTAATGTAATGCCTGAAAAGAAAAAAGCTGATGCAGATCTAAAAACTTTTCTAGATGCTAAGCAGGCGGAAATTAAGAAGAAAGCAGAAGCTGGTCAAGCAAAAATGAAATTATACTCAGAAGAAGCACCTAAAAAAACTGCAGCTGAAAACCAAGCAAGAGAGCAGGAATTAGGAAAAATGCAGGAAGAAATTGCTCAAATGCAAGACAAAGCTCAAAAAGACTTTATCGCAAAGCAAGAAGCTGCCTATACTCCAATTCAAAAGAAAATTGATGATGCAGTAGCGAAAGTGGCTAAAGCAAACACAATTGATTTTGTTTTAGATGGTAACTCTACAACATTCATCTACAAAAACGGACCAGACATTACTGCTGACGTTAAAAAAGAATTAGGATTGAAATAAGTATTTCCTTAATATAAGTTAAAAACCACCATCTTTTGCGGTGGTTTTTTTATTTTTGCGCCATGAGTGAAGAAATTTCAGTAACCACGAAAATAAGATTTAGCGATTGTGATCCCTTAGGCCATCTCAATAATGTCCGTTACCTCGACTATATGCTTAATGCCAGAGAAGACCACGTAGAAGAATTTTACGGTTTTACCTATGAGCAATACACCAAAAGAACAGGTTGCACATGGGTAACTATTCAGAACGAAATTGCCTATCTTAAAGAAGTTCGTTACAATACCATGGTAGTCATCAGCAGCAAAACAATAGAAATAGAAGACCGTACGGCTAAAGTAGAATTGTTGATGAAGAGCGCAGATGAAAAAACTATTTATGCGGTGCTGTGGATTACTGTCATTTATTTTAATGTTAAAACAAGAAAATCTGAACGTCAGCCCGACGACATAAAAGATTTATTCAGAAAGTATTCAGTAGAGCTTGAGCAGAAAGACTTTGCGGCGAGAGCTAAATTTTTACGAACACAAAATGCTATCAATTCATGAAACAAAAAATATTAGTTGTAGGAGGTAATGGTCAGTTAGGAAATTGCCTAAGAAAATTAGAATCTCAGTTTGAGCATCAATATGAATTTCTTTTTACAGAATCTTCAATTTTAGATATTACCAATGAAGATCAAATTATTGAACATTTTCAAGATTTTAAACCTAATTACTGCATTAATGCTTCGGCATATACAGCAGTAGATTTAGCGGAAAAAGAATCTGATAAAGCATTTGCTATTAATGCTTACGGCGTTGCCAACCTCGCGCAGGCATGTGAAGATTTTAAAACCATTTTTATTCACGTCTCAACAGATTATGTTTTCGATGGTGATACAAATCTTTCTTATTCCGAAGACGATTTTACAGATCCTATTGGGGTTTATGGAGCATCCAAGCGCAAAGGTGAAGAACTGGCTTTGGAAATACATCCTCAGACTATTATTTTAAGAACATCATGGTTGTACTCTGAGTTTAATAAAAATTTTGTGAAAACCATGCTCAATCTTTTTGCGCAAAAAGATGAACTTGGCATCGTGAGCGATCAATATGGGCAACCCACCAATGCAAATGATCTTGCTGAGGCAATTATGGAAATAATAGAATCTCCTATTAAAAAATTCGGCATCTATCATTTTTCTAACTATCCAGAAACTACCTGGTTTGATTTTGCAAAAAAAATAGCTGAATTTTCAGATTCTTCAATCAAACTTAATGCGCTCACAACAGAACAATATCCAACTCCAGCGAAACGACCTAAGAGGAGTACCATGTGCTTGGATAAAATTGAAGAAGATTACCATATTGAACCTAAGCACTGGGAAAACAGTTTAGAAGAATGCATCTTAATTTTAAAAGATTGAAAATGAGAAAGTGCCTTCTTATATTTTTATTATTATTTATATCAATATGTAATGCGCAAAATATCTTGCTTAATAAAGTGGTTAAAACCCACGATAATAAAGACAAGTTTTTTTACAGAATTACAGATGATTTTTCATCAAAAGAATATCTTGGTGAAATTGAAGTCCGCGGGTTTACCAATAAAGATCAGGATGTATTTTCATATATATATAAGCAAGCAAAACAAGTGGGTGCTAATGCCTATTCATTAAAACCTATTGAAACCATTGAAGGAACTATTAAAAATTTCGATCCAAATCATTATATACTTAATCTTTATTATGTAGAAAATGAACAGGAGATAATTGATAAGGGCAATATTTTTATAATTTCAGCAGGTGAAAAATCGAAGAAAGTTGATGTTAATGACAAAACCATTGAGATGCCTTCCCGATCTTTTATAAAAGTGAAGACCTTATTAAATAAACCCAATGTTATTTCTACAAGAAAATTGTTCGGAAGCAATATTAAATTTACAATGAACGTTACCGACAATTCCAAATATTTTGAAATTTTGCCTTTCCAAGTTAAAGGAGATGGTGCCTTGACTTTTAAAAGTGGTGACATTATAGGCTTAGAAGAATCATATGGTGGATTTCTAACCATGATTTATTCAGAAATTAAATAATATAAAAACTCCATTATTCATCAATGGAGTTTTTTGTTGTTATGAATCGATGAATTATAACTCATTTTCCTTAAAATATGATTCGATATCAGTATTAAATTGCCATTAACGCTAAATTAAAAGCGAATACTTATAGACACAGTTTTTCTTCTCTCAAAATTTTTCTCACAGTTTATCAGCGAGTTAGTGATTTAACATAAAATTATTTTGAGATAAGTTTGGTGTTACTGTAAAAATTTCTATCTTTGCACTCGCAATCAGGGATGATGGCAGCGCAGGAGGGATTAGTTAGGAGATTGTTTAAAGGGTGCTAATGGTGCTGATTAAATAAGATTCGAAATTAATTTTAAAAAAAAGCTTCAAAAGATTTGTTTTATAATAAATAAAGTTATTATCTTTGCAACCTCAATAAAACGAGGGAGTAGACGATAGGCTTTGATTTAGAATAGAGGATGTTTAAAAAAAAAGAAATTTTTTTTCAAAAACATTTGGTCAAATCAAAATAAAGTTTTACTTTTGCATTCGCAAATCGAAACAACAAACGACAGAAGAAGTTGTCTGATTAGAGCGAAAAGAGAAGAGATCATTGATAATAAGATATACAACCAAGTAAGGAAAAACTAAGGCGTAGAAAAGAATTAGAGCATAAGTCAAACAAACATACAATGGAGAGTTTGATCCTGGCTCAGGATGAACGCTAGCGGGAGGCCTAACACATGCAAGCCGAGCGGTATAGAGTAGCTTGCTACTCTAGAGAGCGGCGTACGGGTGCGGAACACGTCTGCAACCTGCCTTTATCAGGGGGATAGCCTTTCGAAAGGAAGATTAATACCCCATAATATATTAGATGGCATCATTTGATATTGAAAACTCCGGTGGATAAAGATGGGCACGCGCAAGATTAGTTAGTTGGTAGGGTAACGGCCTACCAAGACGATGATCTTTAGGGGGCCTGAGAGGGTGATCCCCCACACTGGTACTGAGACACGGACCAGACTCCTACGGGAGGCAGCAGTGAGGAATATTGGACAATGGGTGCAAGCCTGATCCAGCCATCCCGCGTGAAGGATTAAGGTCCTATGGATTGTAAACTTCTTTTATACAGGGATAAACCTCTCC
>JAEWYW010000043.1 GCA_023458535.1 Bacteroidota bacterium | reverse complement strand
CGTTGACGTCTGCAGCCGCATTATGCGCTTCATCAAACTTGTGATTATAAAGTTTTTCGTAAAGCTCTTCAAGCTTGGGTGACTTAAATTTTCCGCCTCTACCTCCGGGAAGCTGACAGTAATCTGTCCCCAGAATCATGGTATCTGCTTTTGGTATATCTTGAAGGTTATCCTGAATATTTTTTCGGTAAAATTCTGCACCTACAATGCTGTAATCGAATTCTACATTGTGACCTGAAACCACTCGAACTTTCTCCAACACTTTAGAAAATTCTTCCAAAACTTCCTGTAAATCTCTACCTTCTTCATTGGCTATTTTTGTGGTAATCCCGTGAATTCTTGCAGCATTAAATGGAATATCATAACCTTCCGGCTTAATAATATAATCCTGATTCTCTATTAATTCTCCATTATCATCATGCAACTGCCAAGCAATCTGCACCATTCTTGGCCAATTGTCGGAGTCTGAAAGCGGAGCATTAAAATTCTTGGGTAAACCTGTAGTTTCAGTATCGAATACTAAATACATTGATGTAATTTTTTGTAAAAATACGTATTTTTTATTCTGGCTTATAGTGTTAAAAATTTCGATATACCAAATAAAATCTTTATTTTTGTAAATCTTAGTCAATAAAAATTAAAAATAAGTATTAAAATGAAAAAATCTCTATTGCTAATTGGGACGTTAGGATTGATTTTTATGCATGCACAAGACAACAGTGCTCTAAGTCGTGAATTCCAGCGTCAAAATGAGGAAAACACTAAAAAATTTGAAAGATACATTTCAAAAAAGTATGGTAACAATAGGAGTTCTGAAATTAACGAGCAGATTGAAAAAGAAAGAGCGACATTAGCAGGTTTCGATCCGTCTGGAAATCCGTTCTTTTTAAGCTCTGTAGATTTGGATCAAATTAAAAATTCCAATTCTGATTTTATACAAAATGGTACAATTACTGGTTTAACGGGTTCATTCAATGGTGAAAATATCAAATATACAGTATTTGACGGTGGAAGAGCATTTGGTGCACATATATTATTTGATAATTTACCAAATAGAATCACTAATAAAGAAGCCAGCTCAATGGCTTACAGTGGTCATGCGACTGCAGTCTCAAGTTTTATAGGTTCCAAAAATTTCGCATATACTTTTCAACTACAAGGTGGAGGAACTCATCCAGTAAATTTTAAAGGAATAGCACCTAATTCAACTTTTGATAATTATGCCTTTGCCACCACTACACTTCCGGGGGAAAGTTCACCAAAAACTGTATTTCAAAAGATTATAACTGCCCAACCTAAGATTTCAAACCATTCATATGGCAATAATTCGGGATGGAGTGAAGCAGCATATGATTCCACCACTGGTGCAGTAACAGCATATAAATGGAATGGTCTCTATGATAGTGGCACATCCATGGATTTACAAGGAACATATTTCACAAATGATGAAAATTACGATAATATTGTATATACTAATCCCTCATATATTATTGTAAAATCCTCTGGTAATTATTTCAATATGGGTCCTAGCAGTACATCTACTGCAACAAAATATTACAATAATCCAACCACAGGTGCACTAACTCAATTTCCTGCAAATGCAACATTGCCTCCAATTAATTGTACAGGCGGATTCGACTGTATTGGTCCCGGTTCACTTGCAAAAAATATAATTGTTGTTGGAGCAACTGATATCATTACTGCAAATGGTGGTAGATATGTAAATTCATCTGATGTTGTACACTCTGATTATAGTAGCGCTGGTCCTAGAGATGATGGCGGTATCAAACCAGATATTTCTGCAGTAGGTACCAATGTGGCGAGTGCTACAACGGCTGAGGACACTACAGGTTCACAATCGGTTACCGTTGGAAGTGGAACTTCTTATTCTGCACCAATTGTAACAGGTATTATTGGATTATGGACTCAGATTTACAAGTCACTTTTCAATAACACAGAAATGAATGCTGGTTCTGCAAAAGCGCTCATGATTCACACAGCATCGGAAGCTGGTAATATTGGTCCAGATCCACATTTTGGATGGGGCTTTATCGATGCAAAAAAAGGTGCTGAATTACTCGTAGGTAAATCCAATAATACAGTTATTTTTAAAGACGAAGTAAAAAATAATGCTACTACTAACACTATTTCAGTAAAAGCAACTGGTAACCAACCATTAAAAGTTACCATTACTTGGATAGATCCAGAATATAAAGTACCAACCAATTTAACATGGAATGATGCACATAATAACAGATCTTCAAGATTGGTGAATGATTTGGATTTACGCGTTACGGACGTGACTACAAATACGGTAAGTTTTCCATGGAAACTAAACGCCGCAAGTCCTATGACACCTGCAACTAAGGGAGACAACATTGTAGATAACGTTGAGCAAGTTGTTATAGACAATCCAGTTGCTGGTAGAACTTACAAAATTGAGGTTACTAACAAAGGTACTTTAGTGAATAACGCTAGTACTCCTCAACCTGCTCCACAAAACTATTCAATAATTGTTACAGGTTATTCGGAACTTCTAGGAACAGTAGATGTTAACGCAGATAAAGGCATTATTGTATCTCCTACTTTAACAAAAGATTATGTAAAAGTTTTAAAAGCTCCTGCTAAATCTCAGTTTAAAATTATTGATTTAAGTGGTAAACTTTTGAACAGTGGAGAAATAAAAGGAAATGAACACTCCTTAGATTTATCTTCATACACTAATGGTATTTACATTATCGAAATTAATACTGGTAAGGAGAAAATTTCCAAGAAAGTTATTAAGGAGTAAGTTTTTTTAGGAAAACATCGCATTACAATAAAGGTTGTTTATAAGCAGCCTTTATTTTTTTATAATTATTGATGAACAAATCACACTAACAAATGTTCGTTTTTAGGACTAAATAATATTTTTTATCTTTGTTTTCTATGGAAAATACAGTTCGCGAAAAAGTATCTCAGGAAATCTTACTCAAAGCCTACAATCACATGATGCTTGCTAAAGCAATGGCCGACATTTATGAGGAGAATAGAAACATTACCAAATATGTTCACAGTACTTCAAGAGGTCACGAAGCCATTCAGTTGGCGACCGCCTATCAGCTAACGAAAGAAGATTGGGTTTCGCCCTACTATCGCGATGAAAGTATTTTATTAGGGATTGGATATGAGCCGTATCAATTAATGCTTCAACTTCTTGCCAAAGAAAGTGATCCATTTTCTGGTGGAAGATCATACTACTCGCATCCATCTGGTCGAGATGAAAACAAACCTAAAATGGTTCATCAAAGCTCTGCAACAGGCATGCAGACGATCCCTACAACTGGAGTAGCTCAGGGATTAAAATACATTCAGGAGTTTGAATTACAAACTTTCGAGCAAAACCCAGTAGTGATTTGTAGTTTGGGAGACAATTCTGTAACCGAAGGTGAAGTAAGTGAGGCAATGCAGTTTGCAGCCTTGCATCAACTGCCAATTATTTTCTTAGTGCAAGATAACGATTGGGGAATTTCCGTAACTGGTGAAGAAGCCAGAACTTCTGATGCTTATGATTTCGCAGCTGGTTTTGTTGGTCTAAATAGAATGAGAATTGATGGAACGGATTTTTCTGAAAGTTTTATTAAAATGAAAGAAGCTGTAGATTTTGTAAGAACTGAAAGAAAACCAATGCTGGTTTGTGCTAAAACAGTGCTTATCGGACATCACACTTCTGGAGTGAGAAGGGAGTTCTATCGCGACGAAGAAGATTTAACCAAACACAGAGCAAAAGATCCAGGTGAAATCTTAAGAAAGCAGTTGCTTGATGATGGTGTTGATGAGGAACTTCTAAAACAGATTACCAAAAAAGCCAGATTAGAAGCTGAAGAAGCTTTCGAAAAGGCTAAAAATGCTCCCGATCCACAGCCAGGTTCGGTGATGGATCATATTTTTGCACCAACGCCTATTACTGAGGAAGTGGGAACACGGGAGCCAGAAAATGGTGAAAAAATTGTAATGGTAGATGCTGCTATTCATGCCATTCAAGAACTGATGTGGAAACATCCTGAAGCACTTCTTTATGGACAAGATGTAGGCGAAAGAATTGGTGGTGTTTTCCGCGAGACAGTTACCTTAGGGAAAAAATTCGGGAATAAAAGAGTTTTCAATACAGCAATCCAAGAAGCTTATATTATTGGATCTACGGCAGGAATGAGCGCTGTTGGCTTAAAACCCATTGTTGAAGTTCAGTTTGCAGATTATATCTATCCAGGAATTAATCAGTTGATTACTGAGATTTCAAAATCTTGTTATTTAAGCAACGGAAAATTCCCTGTGAGCAATATCATTAGAGTTCCAATTGGTGCCTATGGTGGCGGTGGACCTTACCACAGCGGAAGTGTTGAAAGTATTTTAGCGAATATAAAAGGTATTAAAATAGCTTACCCTAGCAATGCAGCAGATTTTAAAGGTTTATTAAAAGCAGCTTATTACGATCCAAATCCTGTAATTATGTTAGAACATAAAGGTTTGTATTGGAGCAAGGTTCCAGGAACTGAAGACGCTAAAACAATTGAACCTGCTGAGGATTATGTTTTACCGTTCGGAAAAGGAAAAATTATTATTGAAGCCGATCAAGCTGAAACAAATAAAGGCAGAACTGTATTGATCGTTACCTACGGAATGGGAATTTATTGGGCAAAAGAAGCTGCGAAAAACTTTGCCGGAAGAGTTGAGGTGATCGATTTAAGAACAATACTCCCTTTAGATGAAGAATTGGTTTTCGAGAGGGTAAAAACTCATGGAAAATGCATCGTATTAACCGAGGAGCAAATCAACAATTCTTTTGCAGAAGCGTTTGCACATCGTATATCCAAAAATTGCTTTAAATATTTGGATGCGCCTGTAGAAACTTTAGGTGCGTTGAATACTCCAGCGGTTCCGATTAATTTGGTTTTGGAAAAAGAGATGCTTCCGAATTCAGAAAAATTAACACAAAAAATTGAAGAACTTTTAAAGTTTTAATTCTAGATAAAAAAGAGCTTTTCCAATGGAGAAGCTCTTAATTTTTATGAAAATGCGAAGGAAATGCTTCCTCTGGTTTCATTCGGAAAACATTTAGTAATATCCAGGATTTCAAAAATCCGTAACCGTAAGAAAACATCTGGATATAAGTTGATATCACTGCCATTCCTGCAATGCTGATGTTTTTTGTCTTCCAAAGTGCATGAAAAAGCACTATCCACGTGTACAAACCGTACATGGCTAAAATAAATCCTTTTCTAAAAAAGAAATATTCAATAAATCCCAAGACAAATCCTATTAAAAATAAGGAAGGGAATGCAAATGAAATCTTTACATAATTAGGATGTCGCTGGTTGAGAATCGGTCTTGCACAACCGAACTGATATACTTGTTTTGAGAATTTTCCAAAATCTACTCTTCTTTTGTGATACACACCAATATTATCAAAAAATGCAGTTATAAAACCATTTTCCCAAAGAGTCATTGATAAATCTGGATCTTCACCAATTCGCATCTCAGAAAAACCTCCAACTTTTTCAAAAGTTTCTTTGCGAACGCCCATATTAAAACTCCTGGGCTGGAATTTGGAAACAGATTTTTTATTTCCTCGAATACCACCTGTTGTAAAAACAGATGTCATAGAATACGAAATGGCTTTCTGCATCAGATTAAATCCACGATGAGCCTTATCAGCACCACCAAATGCATCACAAGGCGTTTCTACGATGTCTTTTTTGATATTTTCGATATAATCTTTTTCCACAATCACATCGCTATCCACGAATACCAGCCATTCATTTTTTGCTCTTCTCGCGCCGTAATTTCTACTCAAACCTGGTCCAGAATTATCTTTTCTGAAATACTGAATATTTAACATTTCCTCAAAGGAGTGGATGGTAGGTCTTAAGTCTATTTGTGAACCGTCATCCACAATAATCACCTCAAAATCTTTATCGGTTTGTCGACTTAATGAATTCAAAAGCTCGAAAAGTTCATCTCTTCGATTAAAAATAGCAACTATAATGGAAATACTTGTATTCAAATTTTAGATTTTAAATTTTAGATTTTAAATAATGCAACAGTTTTTTATCTCAACCATCTAAAATCAATAATTTCAATTAATTATTCTTTGCTTTTTTGCTCCCTTCATACATTTCATACTGCAAAAATCGGGTTTCCAGTTTGCCATTGAAAAGTTTTATCTTTCTAGATGGTCGCAAGCCAATTTTTTTTACCGCTTCCAAATCTGACGAAATCAACCATGCTAAAGTGTTGGGATAACTTGTTTTGAATGTGTCGCCAATCTTTTTGTAAAAATCGTCGTCGTTGATGCTGATTCTTTCATCATAAGGAGGATTAAAAACCATGAGCAATGGGAAAAGGTCTTTTTCTGAATCGAAAAAATTTTGTTTTTTAACTTCAATTACATCGTCCATTTCTGCTGATTCTATATTTATCCGAGCTGCGTTCAGCATTCTGGCATCAATATCATAACCAACAATTTTTCCAGTGAATTCTCGGACTCTGTTAATTCTAAATTCTTTTATCTTCTGAAACAATTCTTCATCGTAATTTTTCCAGTTTTGGAAAGCAAATTTTTTCCTGAAAATCTGCGCTGGCAAATCCATAGCGATCATTGCAGCTTCAATCAGGAGCGTTCCCGATCCGCACATAGGATCTAAAAAGTTTCCTTTACCGTCCCAACCTGCCAACTGCAACATTCCACTTGCTAAAACTTCATTAATAGGAGCTTCTCCCTGCTCTTTTCTGTAACCTCGCTTAAATAGAGGATCGCCTGAGGAATCCAAAGAAATCCTTACCAATTCTCTGTCGATATGCAAATGAAATTTAATATCTGGATTTTTGGTTTCAATATTGGGGCGTTTATTGTGTTTTTCTTTAAAAGCATCCACAATAGCATCCTTCATCTTTAACGTTGCGAACTGAGAATGCTTAAACGTCTCGGAATGCACGGTAGCATCAATGGAAAACGTTTGATCTACATCTAAATATTCCCCCCAATCGAATTTCAGTAATTTTGCGTACAACTGATGATCATTAAAGGCTTTAAATTCAAAAATGGGAACCAGAATCTTCAAAGCTGTTCGTGCCGAATAGTTGATTTTATAAAGAAAACCTAAATCGCCCTCGCAGTTAACCGCTCTGTTTTTTATTTCGACTTTTCTACCACCAAGTTTCTTGATTTCCTCCGCCAAAATTTCCTCTAATCCAAAAAAAGTCTTAATCTGTATTTTAATATTTTCTATATCCATGCTGTAATATGTAAAGAATTAAAAGATTATTAAATCAATTTTAATCGTCAAATTGAAAAAATAGACATTCTAAAATTTACAATCTCTTGCCTTTAACCCCGCAAATTTAACTATTTTTGCATTATGGAATGGTTTGAATCTTGGTTTGATACCCCTTATTATCATATTTTATACAAAAATCACGATTATCAGGAAGCTGAGTCGTTTATCAGTAAATTGGTTCAGCGATTGGAACTCCGCCGAGGAGCAAAAATCATTGATTTGGCATGTGGAAAAGGAAGACACTCTGTTTACCTTAATAATCTGGGGTTTGATGTATTGGGACTAGATTTGTCTAAAAAAAGCATTGAATTCGATAAGCAGTTTGAGGATTCCGATCTCCATTTCAAAGTTCACGATATGCGTGATCCAATCGATAGTGGAAAAGTAGATGCAGTTTTTAATCTTTTTACTAGTTTTGGATATTTCGACAATGAGGAAGATGACAAAAAAGTTTTCAAATCGGTAGCAGATGTACTACCAGAAAACGGAATTTTTGTTTTGGATTATTTAAATGAAAATTATGTTCGAGAAGGCTTAAAAGCTGAAGAAATTGTAAAAAGGGGCGAAATAGACTTCCATATTACAAAGCAAATTGAAAATAATTTCATCATTAAAAACATCCGTTTTGAAGTGAAAGGTCAACAACATCACTATTTTGAAAAGGTGAAGTTGCATACGCCTGAAGAAATTAATGAATATGCTGAAGAAGCAGGTTTTGAGAGAATGCAGGTTTGGGGAAATTATCAGCTAGAAGAATTTGATCCTGCAACATCGCCACGTTGCATCAATTGGTTTAGAAAGAAAATATAAATGATTGTTGTTTCATTAATATTAAGTGTTCTGATAGGTGTTTTCTTAGGAAAATTCTTTGGTCAGCAGCAAAAACTTGCCAAAAACCTGCTCATTGTAAGTGCGGGTTTCTTAATCACCATCTGTGTTAACGAGGTTTTTCCCATGGTCTACAGTTCCGAAGATCATAATATCGGAATTTACGTTATTGGAGGTGTTTTGTTGCAAATGTTATTGGAAAATTTAACCAAAGGTTTTGAACACGGACATTTTCATCACCATTCCGAAGATCATGCAATTTTACCAATGGCGCTGATGGTGGGAATGTTTATCCATGCTTTTATTGAAGGAATTCCATTAGCCAATGAACAAGAAATTTTTTCTCCCTATTTGTTAGGGATTTTAGTACACAATATTCCTATTTCATTTATTTTGGGAGCTTTTCTATTTTCGAATCAAAAGAAAAAAATATCTTTTCCCTCGGTTCTTATCATTTCTCTGTTTGC
>JAEWYW010000042.1 GCA_023458535.1 Bacteroidota bacterium | reverse complement strand
GTTTTTTAGCAAATTAATGAAAGTTTCTTCGATTTCATTGTATATCTTTTGATTATCGAATTGCTGTTCGATGGTTTTCAAGTGCTCTTTAAGATTTTCAACCACATCTGGTTTTGTCAGAAATATCCGCATGGCATCGGCCATTTCATTGGTGTCATACTTAATCAGCAAACCCGTTTTTTGGTCTCTAATCATTTTACTAACATCGCCTACGTCGGTTGCAATAATAGGTTTTTTAAGAATTAAAGCCTCCGCAATGACCAGAGGCCATGCTTCCGACTCGCTAGGAAGAATAAAGAAATCCGCTTGGTTCATATATGGATACGGATTCATAGCAAAAGGCAGAATCGTAAACGTTTCCTGAACTTTTTGTTCCTTGATTTGATTCTTTAGATTATCAATTTCTTCACCTTCACCTAAAATAACGACATGATGAGGCAAGCCTTCTTTAATCAGTTTTGCATGAGCATCGATTAATTTGTGAAAACCTTTGCGGGTGTGCAATCTTCCCAAAGAAAAGAAAACGGGTCCGCTGGGGAAATTTTCAATTTTTTCAGTAGCTTTTCTCTTGATTTCGGTGATCGGTATGGCGTTAATGATGACTCTTTCTTCAGGATAGTTTAACGTCGGATGGTGTTGATGCATCAAATCTTTTATACGCTGCGAACAATAAACGATCGCATCAAACTCTGGAAACTGCTGTAGAATTTTCGGAACTAATGGCTGCATCTTCGGTATCTGAATTTCCGAGTGAAACCAACCTACTTTTTTTGATTTTTTATTGCTGGAATTGAGAACCATTTCAAAATCGTTGTAAGTCATTCCCACTTCAATATCAAAGGAATCTTTGAGTATTTTTTCATCAACAAGATGAGGATTTTGTTTATATTTTTTAAGTTTCTGACCTCTCTTAAAAAGTTGAGCCTTCTGAATAAGCGGATTTTTAGAAAAATCTTCCTTTCCTTCCGCCAAAAATACTTTTCGTACATGGGCGGGAAATTCATCCCGCAATTCACCTTGATTTAAATTTAAGCAAACCGTCATCTCAAATTTTTCAGGATTGAGGTTGTTCAAAATACTCAAAAGCACTTTTTCCACGCCCCCCATTTCCATGGAACGATGTCGAAAAAGCAATTTTATTTTCTTGGACTGGTTCATGAGAAAATATTTTGGATGAGAATTTTCACTTTCTTTTTTAATCTGAATGGCAATTTATTCTGATACGCAAGAAGGTCAAATATTTCCTGCGAGTTGCTAAATGTCGCTGGGATTTTTTGTCCATTAATTTTCGTTAATCCGCGTCTTTTCATTGCATTGAAGATTACTTCAGCCCAATACTCGTAGGATTTTTGTTTGTTTTCATTTTGTGAAATACCACCGGAATGCTTTCTGTAGTAATAATTGGGCTTATCAATGAATTGTACTTTACCTTTTTCGTACATTTTCAGGTACAAGTCTTGGTCCTCGGCGATTTTCTTAGAAGTATCCATTTTACTGGTAGTTTCGTAGATGTCTTTTCTGAAAGCCACGAAATGCACCATATGAATGGGACAATTAAAAAAATACGGATCCTTGGATGGGACGGCTTTCGAAGCTTTTGAAATGTTTCGAGGTTGTAGATACTCATCACAATCATAAAAATTGGAGTAAACTAGAACTGTATTTTCGTCTTTTGAAAAAACATCAACTGCATCCTGCAAGGCATCTGGCGACAGTGCGTCATCAGGATCACAAAATCCGCAATACTCTCCAGAAGCGAGCTCAATCAAACGTGCCTTTGTAATTCCGACACCCGAATTTTGCTCATTGGTAAAGATTTTAAAACGATTATCATTACCAATCATCTCGCGAATAACCTCCAAAGAGTTATCGGTAGATGCATCATCAAGTATAATCACTTCAAAATGAGGATATTTTTGAGATAAAATGGAATCGTAGCAAGTTTTAAAAAACGTACCATTGTTATAATTTGCAACCAGTATCGAGAATTTCTTCATCATTTATAATCGGGCATCCACAGTTTCTTTGTCGAGAACTCCTTTGCAGTCGTAGATAATGCCGTTTGTGGTTTTTAATGCTTGAATATCTAAATTTTTAAACTCGTCATGCGCAACAGCGAGGATAATGGCATCAAATTTTTTATCCTTGATATCTCCGTATTGGTTGGTGGAAATGATAGCATATTCCTTACTAATTTGTTCGGGATTTGCCCATGGATCAAATATGGTAACGTTGCTTCCAAAATCTGAAATTTCATGATGGATGTCAATCACTTTCGTATTTCTGATGTCTGGACAATTTTCTTTGAAGGTGATTCCTAAAATCAATGTTTGTGAATTTTTAATCAAAATACCTTTGTCGATCATTAATTTCACCACTTTATTCGCAATAAAACTTCCCATTTGGTCGTTAACCCGTCTGCCTGAAAGGATTACATTGGGGATGTAACCAACTTTTTCTGCTTTATAGGCCAGGTAATACGGATCAACACCAATACAATGTCCACCAACAAGACCCGGTTTGTACGATAGAAAATTCCATTTTGTTGCTGCAGCCTGAAGGACTTCAGCGGTATCAATTCCTATTTTATCGAATATAATTGCCAATTCGTTAACGAAAGAAATATTGACATCGCGCTGTGCATTTTCAATCGCTTTAGAGGCTTCTGCAACTTTTATGGATGGAGCAAGGTGTGTTCCGGCAGTGATAATTTTTTTATAGAGATTATCAATAAACGTAGCGGCTTCGGATGTTGATCCCGAAGTTACTTTTTTAATTTTTGGAAGGGTATTAATCTTATCTCCCGGATTAATTCGTTCTGGCGAATAGCCTACGTAAAAATCGATGTTTAATTGTAATCCTGACTTCTCTTCAAGTATCGGCACGCAAACTTCCTCTGTACAACCTGGAAATGTTGTTGATTCGTAAATTACCACATCTCCTTTTTTTAAAATCTCACCAATCATAGAACTTGCGTTGATAAGAGGAGATAAGTCTGGTCTGTTAGAGTCGTCAATAGGGGTGGGGACCGTAACGATATAAACATTACAATCACGAATATCATCTAATTTGTTTGATGGTAAATATCCGTTTTGCAACCCATCTAATTTTTGAATGAGGTTGGCGGTAATATCTTCAGATGTAGTCTCCTTGGTATGGTCTTTTGCGCTTTTTAGTTCGGCTATTCTTTTTTCAGCAATATCATATCCAACGGTAGGGAAATGTTTTGCAAATTCAAGACTTAGTGGCAGTCCGACATAGCCTTGTCCTAGAACCGCTATTTTAGAAGTATTTAAATTCATCTTTTATTTGTGATAATTTGCAAATATACTTCAAAAATACGTTTAAAAATCCTATTTTTGGCGAATAATACAGACACAGTGAGTGAATTAGGAAGAATTACCAAAACATTTTTTGCCTATCTAAAAAGACCAGATTTATATCCCGAACTCGGAAGAAAAATCATCAAAAATACATTCAATAGAGGCGCCTCCATAAAAGGTAAAGAAAGCAGTAACCAATGGGCTGCATCCATAGCCATTTCACAGGAAGAAGCTATGGAAAAGCTGTTTGGTGCAAAAAGTGAAAAATTCAGCTCGCAATTTCCAGAAGTTTATCAGACTGCTTTGTCTCGTCAGAATTCGTGTCCTATCAAGATGGGTGGTGCTGGTGCATTAGAACTTATTTATCATGCGTGTGAATTCACCCAAGCAAAAAATGTAGTTGAAACAGGTGTGGCATACGGCTGGTCTTCATTGGCTGCATTGATGTCTTTGCAAAAACGAAACGGAATTCTGTACAGTTCAGACATGCCTTATTTGGGTCAGAATGGTGATCAATACGTGGGTTATGTGGTGCCAGAAGATTTAAAAAAGAATTGGAAACTCTTCCGGTTTGCAGATCGTGAATCGTTACCTAAAATTTTCGGTGAAGTGAAGAATGTAGATGTTGTTCACTACGACTCGGATAAAGCCTATAACGGAATGCTTTGGGCTTATGGAGAGCTATATAAAAACCTTCGGAAAGGCGGTGTTTTTATAAGTGATGATATCAACGACAACTCAGCATTTCAGGATTTCTGCAGTGGGAAAAATATTTCGCCCACGGTTATTTCTTTTGAGGGGAAATTCATTGGTGTTTTTGTAAAATAGCTGCATTTTCAAATTGTGCGCTCTATTTTTTAAAGATTTGATTCTCTGACAATTCGTAGATTTTTTGAATAAATAATTAAAAACAGTCCATTAATAACCGTTTTTTTGGTTAAATTGGAATCATAATTGTTATTTAGTTTATTAAATGTAATTTATATGGATGCAGGATTAGCAGAATTTATAGAAAAATTTAAAGAAGAGTTGGATACTAAAGAAGTTGAGGTTTTCCCAGAGACTGATTTTAATAATGCTGAATATTGGGATTCGCTTACTGCAATGGCGCAAATGGTGATGATTGAAGCAGATTATGGGAAAGTACTGGAAGTTGAAGATTTTGAAAAGTACAAAAACATTAAAGAACTTTATAACGATGTAATTTCATAGGTAATGGCTTTCATACAGCATATTTCCACTTATATTCCTTCACACAAAATTTCTAATGAAGAAATTGCGCAACGTTTTCCAGATTGGAACTCGGCGCAAATATTTGATAAAATTGGTATAAAAAACAGAAACCGAACTGCTAAAGATGAGTTCAGTTCAGACATTGCAGTTAAAGCATTAGAAAATCTTTTTTCTGAAGTGAAAATCAAAAAAGAAGATATTGATTATCTGATTGTTTGTACTCAAAGTCCAGATTATTTTCTCCCTACCACAGCATGTCTCGCGCAGCACAGAGCAGGACTTTCAAAAACTTGCGGTGCGATAGACATCAATCAAGGATGCTCGGGGTACATTTATGGCCTTTCGTTGGCTGATGCATTGGTTTCAACAGGAAATTTTAAGAATGTTGTGTTAGTAACAGCAGAAACTTATACCAAGCACATTCACGAAGATGATAAAGGAAATTTGAGTTTATTCGGAGATGCTGCAACTGCCACTTTAATCAGTAGTTCTGGAAAGTATAAGATTGGAAAATTTAATTTAGGCACCGATGGGAGTGGAGCTGAAAATCTCATCATTAAAAATGGAGCTAGCAAAAAACCAAAAACCAATGATGAGAATGATCTGGACAATTTTCTGTACATGAATGGGAAGGAAATTTTTAATTTCACTGCAAAAAATATTCCAGGTGTCGTACAGGAAAATTTAATTCTGAATGATGTGAAATTGGAAGATGTCGATCAATTTGTTTTCCATCAGGCCAATACTTTTATGCTGAATTTTTTGAGAAAGAAAATTGGCATTCCTGAGGATAAATTCGTGCTAGAAATGGAAAATTACGGCAATACGGTTTCTTCAACAATCCCTATTGCGTTTAAGAAAATTTTTAATGATAAGAATGACCAAGTAATGTTGGTTGGCTTTGGTGTTGGATATTCTTGGGGTGCTGTTTGCTTAGAGCGACACTCACAGTAGTTATTACCTGAAATTTATATTATACAAACCCGATCGAATACTTTTATAATCCAATAAAAGGTACTTCGCAATCATTCCGAATTTTTTGACAGGGCTTGCATTGGCGATTTCCCAGCTTCTGTGCATTCGTTTAATATGCAGTTTATATTCTTCGGGCATTGTTTCTTCGGATTGAGCCCATTGGTTTACCTCGCGCCATAGCATTACTCGAGAGTTGGATGCTTTTACTTTTTTTGAATCAACTTGAGAAATTCGATTATTTTCGTGCACACCGCGCATTGCAACCGCTTGGTCTAATACTCCAGGATACAATTTTACATAGTAGGAGAGTCTAAATAAAAATTCGGTGTCCTGATGTAATCTCAAGTGGGTTTTCATCCAAGGATGTACCTTTTTTAAAGCCGACGCACGCAGCGTTAAAGCATCTATGCTAAACAGTCCAAAACTTCCTCTTAAATTCAACTGACCTGGGAAAACATCCTCGGGTTCATGGTTTTTATATACTGTGGTTAATTTGTTTCCATATACAGAAAAATAGTCTTCTCGTGCTTTGTCCGACCAATA
>JAEWYW010000041.1 GCA_023458535.1 Bacteroidota bacterium | reverse complement strand
AGTTGCCCGATTTCTATCACCTCAAAATCGTAGCCCTCAGGAGCCATATTAATCACATTTTTTGCTATTTTCTTTGAGTTCGCATCTTTGCGCAAACTCCCTACAAAAATTCCTATTTTTTTATTTGCCATATTTTATTTTTTACTTCTTGAAGATATGAAAATATTTATGAACCTATTTTGCGATTTTAAATTCCTTTAAAATACTTATGAATTTAGGATTTCTGATATACCGGTCAAAATCATGAGACTTTTGGCCAGTAAAATCGGTCTTCTCTAAAAAAGGATAGTGGTTTACCAAGTCATTGAAGGCATCTTCCTTATAACCCAAATCGGTAGGTTTTAATTTATCAGACAAAAAACCAAACATCTTTTTCAACATCGGATCGGTGTTATTTATAGTAATATGGGCTTTCTTAAGCTGTGGTGTGAAAGTTCTGTATTGATCAACGCCATCTTTTAATTCTTCAGACTTGAAATCTTTAGTACCAATTGCGGGAGCCAGCATAATGGCATAAATTCTATTACCGTTTTCTTTTAAATTTTTAGAATCTTCATCAATATCAATATTATGATCTTCCTTTCTATCTTTAATTTCACTTTTGCTAAATGGGGGATTACTAAGCGCACTTAAGACAACGGAAGCACCTCTACTGTGAGAAATGATGTAAACATCTTTATTTTTTATGGAGTTTAAGAGCCTTCTTAAACCAAATTCACCTGCCATCTGACTGTTATTCGTAGCATTGAACCAAATTTTTCCAGCTCCAAACATCGACTTCGCCACTAAACCATCCCAATAAAAATTGATGATTTCGTCCTTTGAAACACTGGTATTAAGTAAACTTTTGATGTAGTCATAACTTTGGGACGCTTTACTATAACTAGCATTGAAACCATGAACAAAAATAAAAACCCTCTGTTTTGCATTAGCATTGGCTCCTACCCTTTCTATTTTAGCCTTCTCAGAAGCTTGCAAATTAACTTCTTTACTTTTATCAGTTGCCAGCTTCATTAAGGAAAATTCTTTTATTTTACCTTTTTTAGAAGGACTTCCGTATTCTGTTCGCCAGTTATCAGGGTAAAAATTACCGTTTTGATCGACGAAAGAATAGGTTTTATTGGGTTTAATAGATTGATTAGGAGTTTCTGAAACAGGCAAATTGTGCATTACACCACAAGAAACCAACAAAAATGGAAGTAATAAATAAAGAAAATACTTTTTCATATTCAAAAAATATGATTGCATCTTAACAAAATGTGTACCTAATTGATTTTCAGAAAAAGATCAATTAAAAAAGAAGTCGAAAACTAAAGAATTCTTAGAAAATTTTAAAACCTTTATACACTTGAGTCGTACTTAACATTCCCGAGGAAAGTCTTCTGAATTCATCTAAATGTTCAGAAATACTGTGTTTATAATGCTGCTCCTCAGTCTCCCAAAGTTCAACCAAAAACATTACACCTTTATTTTCCTTGTCTTCAATTAAATCATATTGTAAACAACCATCCTCTTTTCGGGTAAGAAATACCAGTTTTTTCAACAGTTCAATGGCATCTATTAGATAGTTTTCTTTAAAAGTAAACAGTGCTACAATATATAAATTCATCGTTAAAATTTTCACGAAAATAACGTATTCAACAAAACTGACAAAACAGGAAATAAAAAATTTTGAAAGGATGTATGTAGAATTAATTAGGAGTTGACCAATTGGTTTCTACCTCTAGCCAACATAGGAATTGAAATAAGACCCATCACCAACATGATCACCAATTGCATGGTATGAGATATAAATGCATAGGACAAACCAACTTCAGCACCTTCTGTAGCGCTTTTTCCCATGGATAAAAATAGCGCCGCAATACCTATTTTCAATGCAAAATGGAAGGCACCAATACCACCACTAGCAGGAACCATCATTCCCAAAGTTCCAACGACGATGATGAAAAAACCGTCTGCGATTGTAAAATCGGATGTTTCAGGTAATGCAAAACACACCAAATAAGCAGCCAGGTAATAACACACCCAAATCATAAGCGAGTGAAAGATAAACAGTCCTTTCTTTTTCAATCTGAAAATAGAAGTCAAGCCATTAAAAATCCCTTCAATAAACTGAATTACTTTCGCTAAAAAAGTATTTTTTTTAAAATGATCTTTAAATTTAAAGAAAAGAAAAGTTCCAATTAAGAAAATGACAATTGCGAGGATAATGTATGTAGGATTGACATCAATGCCAGAAGAACGATAAAAACTGACGATGGCATCGTATTTAAAAACCAAAGTGAGAAGCAGAAAACCTATCATGCAGACCAAGTCCACCACTCTTTCTAATATAATTGTACCGAAAGACTTATCCACAGGCACTTTTTCTACTCCATATAATGCAGTAGCTCTCGCTAATTCTCCACTTCTTGGTATGGTAAGATTCATTAAATAACCAAAAGACAAACTCCAAAAAGAATTAGAATTGGAAATATGATATCCCATGGGCTCGAGAAGTAAATTCCAACGGACAGCTCTGAACCAATAAGCCAACAATCCGAAAATGGAAGCCGCAAAAACCCAGAAATAATTGGCTTTTGCTAATGCTGCCTTTATTTTTTCAACATCCAAACCTCTTACGGCTAACCACATGAAAAGGCCTGCAAACAACAAAGATATTAGGATTGTTAGAGATGTTTTTAGAAAACTGCCAGATTTTTTCTCCATATACTAAGTTAGAAGATTTGTATCTTCATTTGGGAAGATAATTTTTGGCTGGAAACTTTTTGCCTCTTCAGGAGTCATTTGTGCATATGCAATGATGATAATGGTGTCGCCTGGCTGCACTTTTCTTGCTGCTGGACCGTTCAAGCAAATTTCACCTGAGCCTCTCGTACCCTTAATCACGTAAGTATCAAAACGTTCACCGTTGTTTACATCTACAATATAAACCCTTTCACCAATCACCAGACCTGCAGCATCTATAAGGTCTTCATCTATCGTTATACTCCCAATATAGTTCAAATCGGAAGCCGTAACTTTTACCCGATGTATTTTAGATTTAAATACTTCTATTAACATGCTGCAAATTTATTAATAAAATTAGAAATATGAATGACATATCTATTTTAATATACGATTCAAAATACTGCTGTTTTTTCACTTCAACTATCAAATAAAAATTTCAGTAAAAACAATATTAACACCCATTATTTAAAGACTTTACAAGGATAAAGCCAAAAACAAATACAATTAACAATCAATTACGGAATTCGTAATATCCATTTGTAAAATTAAATTTTCTCAAAATTGGCTATACTAGAGCTTTTGGCATAATTTTAGTGACAGCAAACCTTGATTTTTGGCAAAAAGTTAAATTATCATTTTTTAATAGATTTAGCCGAAACGAAAAAAAATTATACAATTTTTATTAAAAAATTTGCGCAATTTGAAAATAGTCCTATATTTGCTTAATAACAACTAACTTTAATATTATAAAATTATGAACAAGTCTGAATTAATCGACGCAATTGCAAAGGATGCTGGAATTACTAAAGTAGCAGCTAAAGCAGCTTTAGAGTCTTTCATCTCTAACGTTACAACTACTTTAAAGAAAAAAGATGGTAAAATTTCTTTAGTAGGTTTCGGTACATTTTCAGTAGCTGAAAGAGCTGCAAGACAAGGTATCAACCCTGCAACTAAGAAGCCAATTAAAATTGCTGCTAAGAAAGTGGCTAAGTTTAAAGCTGGAGCAGATTTAGCTGATGCCGTATCTGGTGCAAAGAAAAAATAATCTTATTACAAGATAACAAAAAAAACAGCCTTCAAATTGAAGGCTGTTTTTGTTTTATGGCGCAAGGCGAGAAATTTTCCAGTTATTATCACCTTGTTTGTTATATACTATTCTGTCGTGAAGTCTGTTGGCTCTTCCCTGCCAAAATTCAATTTCATAAGGCTTAGCGATATAACCACCCCAAGACACAGGTTTAATAATTTCTTTTCCTTCAAAAACAGATTCTAGTTCATGTAATTTATCCTCCAAAAATTCACGGTTGGGAATTTCCGAGCTTTGAGGAGAAACGACCGCTCCCAACTGACTTCCTCGCGGTCGAGATAAAAAATATTCAGTAGAAACTTCTTCTGGTACTTTTTCTAAGTCTGCTTTTATAATAACCTGACGTTCTAAAAATGGCCAAAAGAAATGGAGACATGCCTTTGGAGATTTCTCCAAAGCTTTACCTTTTTTACTTTCATAATTGGTGTAAAACACAAAACCATTTTGGTCAAAAGATTTCAGCAAAACCATTCTCGTCCTGGGACATCCATCTTCCTCTACTGTAGAAACAGACATGGCGTTGGCTTCCCAATTGCCTTTTTGCTCTTCCGCCTGCTGATACCAATGCTGAAACTGCAATAAAGGATCTTTTTCAATTTGATTTTCAGTAAGTTCGAATTTTTCGTAACTTTTTCTTTTATCATAAAGATTTTCCATGAATATTTTTATTTATATTTGAAAAGAGGTTTCTCTCTAAAAACACCCTAACAATGAATTCCTCCTACAAAAATAGAATATTAATTTCCACTCCCGATATATCTGGAGATATTTTTTCTAGATCGGTGGTTCTGTTGATTGAACATACAGAGGAGGGCGCGTTTGGATTGATTTTAAACAAGAAAAATAAAGAAATGAGCCAACGCCTGCGCCATCATTTCGATCAAGCCATAGAAGTGTACGATGGTGGACCTGTAGAACAGGATAAAGTATTTTTCATTATCAAAGGAGAAAAAATTTCACAGAACTATTCTGAAATTAATGATGAATTTTATATCACTGAGGATATTGAAAGTGTGATTAATGCGGTGCTTAACAGCGTAATTTCTTTGAACGATGTGAAAATTTTCGCAGGATATTCTGGTTGGGCTGCGCAACAGTTGGAAGGTGAAATTCAAAACAAGGTTTGGACTGTAGTAGATGTTTACAATTTAGATTATACTCTTCCCAACGACCAGACACTCTGGAAATCCATCATGCAAAATTTAGGGGGAGAATTTCTTCTTTGGGCCAACTCGCCAGAAGATATTTCAATGAATTAAATCTTAACATTTTTTTAGCTTACTTATTACGAAATTTTTAACAAATAATTCACGTTATTTGGGTAACGAAAATTAAAGAAGACATGAAGAAAATTTTCTATATTTTAAGCATCCTTACCATAGGAATTCTGCTTTCTTTTACACCTACAAAAAAGAAAATCATAGTAATTGATGCTGGCCACGGTGGCAACGACACCGGAGCTTCAGTACAGCTCATCAATGAAAAAGACATCACTTTAAGCATTGCGAAGAAAATAAAAGAACTTTCTAAAGACAAAAAAGACTACGAAATTATATTAACGAGAGATTCCGATGTAGCACCTACCCTTGATAGCAGAGTTGAAAAAATCAATAGTTTAAATCCAGATTATGTGATTTCTCTACACATGAATAACAGTACAAACAAAGCTTTAAATGGAATGGAAATTTTCATTCAGGAAAATGAGGCTTCAAAAAAAATAGCTGAAAGCGTAGGGGAAGTTTTCACCATATCTAAATTAGCTGGACGTACAGATTTAAAACTGTTGAATGGAGCAAAAGCTCCTGCGATAATAATAGAATTGGGTTTCCTTAGCAACGAAACAGACAGGAAAAATTATGCGAGCGAAGATGGGCAAAATAATTTTGCAGAAAAATTCATCTACTTCCTGGATCAGAAAAAATAAATTTTGAGTTCTGAGAACATCAGAGCTAAAACCCGGTAAAGGACTTTGAAAATTGTTGTTTACCGGGTTTGTCTATTTTTAGAAACTTTGTTTCCATTGTTCCACAAGCTCTGTGAATTTTGTATTGGGGAATGTTTTATTTCGGATTTTAGAAACAGTGGAAATCCCTTTTTCATCAGAAATCAATAGAATTTCGTCTGCCTTTTGGGTTTCAAAAGCGATAATCTCCCGCTCGAGAATTTCAGCCAGTGAATTTTTATGTACGAATGTTACGAAACTCTCCAAAAGAGGCGAAATATAGGCACCTTCCGTGAGTTTGGGAACCTTAATGGTGTTACCTTCCAAGAAAAGCAAATTACCAAAAATAGTCCTAGCTACTCTCTTGTTGGGATTGAGTAAAATAACATCATCAAGATCATTCTCCTTTGCATAAATTTCAGCATAAATGTTTTCCGGACAATGTACCTTAATATTGCTCAAGAGGTTATTGTTAACGTTGATTTCTTTAATTAAATCTAGTTCTTGATTTCCATTTAAAGCCAAAACATCATCCATCAATTCATAATCAAAATAATATGATACGGGAGCCTTTGCTAAGCTTTGATTAGTTGCATTTCTGTAAACGATAAATCTTACAATAGCATTATTAATTTTTTCACTGATAATGAGTTTTTCCGAAAATAGATGTTGGAAAAATTCCAGAGTATAAGAAAGCGGAATGTCCATGCGCATTTTTCGCATAGATGCCATCAAAAAGAAATAACACTCTTCGGCAAGAATCAACTGTGAATTTCTTATAAAAAAAGAAACCTGAACTGCGTCCCCCACTAGGAATGCTCTGTTTTTAATTTCTATATCGTTTGAGGTAAAATATGTATTTGCCATAATTGTAATTGTAAAAAAATAATGAACGATAAATCGTTCATCAGTTTATTGTTGTAATAAAGTTTTCTTTTAAGATGCTCCTAATTTTATTCTCAGGTTTTCTATAAGGTTTTCCCAGTACATTGCATTTTCTTCTTCGCCACCTTCATCACAGAAATCAGTAACATTTAGGGATAAATCATCGGTAATATCATCCACAGTAATGGTTAATTCAAAGAAATTCTTTGTTCCTTCATCTTCTTCCCAACGGAAACGCACAAAACTCTCTGGTTTATAACGAATTAAAGTCGCTTTTTCAGCAGGACCACCATTCCAACTAAAGAAGAAGTCATCTCCTTTTTCTATTACATCATCCGCAAACCATTCTGACAAGCCTTCTGCTGTTGCCAAATATTCATATAAAATTTCTGACAAACAATGCATTGGAAACTCATAATGGACTTTATTTTTCGCCATATAACTCATTTTTTAACGTTCCGCAATATATAAATTAATTTTTTCATTACACAGTCTTGTTTCCAAATTTCCACAAAAATGATATGATTTTTGTCAATTGTACTACTCAAAAAACATAATGCCTTATTTAGACCAAAAAAACTGGTATTTTGTTGCAAAAAAAAACTTTTATTTTTCAATAAAAGCTTTTTAATATTAATTAATTCTGAATTTTACGATGCTTCGTTTAAAACCTCTAAAATTATCTGACAACCTTCTCTTATTTCGTCTTCCGAAATAGTAAGTGGTGGCGAAATTCTCATATATTCATTTCTGTACAGTTGCCAAAAAACAATTAAACCTTTTTCCATGCAACGTTTAGCAACCTCTAAAGTATAGTTAGGATCACCCAAATTTACTGCTAACATTAATCCTTTGCCGTTAATATTTTTAATTTTAGGATGAACCAATAGCTCACGGAAGAGTTTCTCTTTTTGGGCTGTTTCATTCATTAATCCACTTTCCAAAACTTCTTCTAAAGTTGCTAAGCTAGAAGCTGCAATTAATGGATTCCCACCAAAAGTGGTAATATGCCCTAATTTTGGCGAATGCGAAAGACTTTGCATAATTTCTTTTGAACTCATAAAGGCACCTACAGGAACGCCTCCACCCATTCCTTTGCCCATTACCAATATATCGGGAACCATACCAAAATGTTCGAAAGAAAATAATTTACCTGTTCGTCCGAAACCTGGTTGAATTTCATCTAATATTAAAAGAGCTCCTACTTCTTCGCAGCGTTTTTTCAAATTTTTGAAATAATCTTGATGGGGCACTAAAAAACCTGCTGCACCTTGAATGGTTTCTGCAATAACACAGGCTGTTTTTTCGGTGATTTTACTGAATTCATCTTTGTTATTGAATTCAATGAAATTGACCATTGGAAGGAGAGGCCGAAATTCTCTTTTATGCGTTTCGTTTCCGGAAACAGAGAGCGCGCCATGTGTATTCCCATGATACGAATCTATCATCGAGATAATTTCTTCTCTTCCTGTAAATCTTTTTGCGAGTTTCAAAGCACCATCAATTGCTTCCGCCCCACTATTCACCAAATACGTCACTTCTAAAGGGTCTGGAGTAGCTTCCGCTAGAAGTTTACACAAGGCTACAGGTTTTTCCTGAGCATACTCACCATATACCATTACATGCAAATACTGATCTGCCTGCTGTTTAATCGCATTTACAATTTTAGGATGTGAATGTCCTAAGGTATTTGCAGATACACCAGCGACAAAATCTAGATATTTCTTGCCATTTTTGCCGTAAATATATGAGCCAGTAGCGCTTTCCACTTCGAAACCAGATGCAAACGGCGTGGTTTGAGCTTGATATTGATAGAAATCATTCGTCATGATGATTGAATGTATAATAATGATTGAATATTAGGATATTGGATAAAAAAGCAATTTCAAAATCGCTGGAGCAAAATTCAAATTATAATGCCAACTAACGTCGCGTTCGCTTAGGTTTTTTAGCTTCTTCGGCAGCTTTCTGCTTATCAATTTCAGCTTTTGCTGCATCGAATGCTTCAGAATTTCCTTCGTATTTTATTTCCTCATAATCAGGAGTGTCTAGATATACATCCTGCCATTTCCGGGGTCTATCTTTAGTATTCCAGTTAAAATCAGGGAATTTCCTCTGCGCGGGATCTATTTTACTCATGGGATAGGTATCCATATTAGCTCCAATATCACAAGTGATAATTTGCATTATTTTCTCTTCGAACAAGGCATCGATTATTCCGCACGTGGAAAGCGTAATTCCTATACGTTCACTCTCCTTTGTTTTTTCATTCACATCATCGGCATAAGTGATCGCCTGTGCATTCCCAATTACTTTAGCGTTTTTCACCTCGTTTTCCTCGTAGTAAACAGTCATCAGTTTTCCCTTAACCTGGTTGAACTCATCTTTCATGTTCAAGGAATCCACCTTTGATATGGCAAATGCATTACCTATAACTTTTAGAGAATCTAATTTCTCACCAGTTACGTCGAAATATCCTTCAATCTTGTCACCACTCACCTGCTTTTCGCCAGTCCAAGCCATTGGTTTATAAAACAAATGCAAAATACCATCTGTTTCATTAAAACTCAAAGAGTCGCCCCTCGCCTGAATATTGGTTTTAAAAAGTCGAACCTTTTTGTAAGCTCTTAGGAAACTTTTTTTCACTTGAGGATCGAGGACATCGGGTTTTTGGGTTGTAATAAATCTTTCCGCACCAAAGTAAACGGAATCTTTCTCGAGTATTTTCACCGCCAAAGGCCTGTTGGTCACCATTGCGGAATCTGTTTTCTCGTAAATTTCGCCATAGCCACCTTTAATAAATCTTTTTTCTTTAGGATCTCTCAAAAGTACATTTCCTGTAGCCTTTCCAAAACCTGTAATTTGATTGAAGTACATTTCGTCACCCGTTAAAATTTTTCCATTGTAGTAAATAGTGGAATTTTTAGTGAGAAAAGCCTCTTTGGTCGACATTTTATAAGTACCTCGTTCTGTAGTGAGATAATTAGATGGATTTTGCTTATTTCTGATGGTGGTAAAACCAAAAATTTCGGCAGTATTGGTATTTTGATATTGCTTGATGTTGCTCCCTTCTAATGTATACTGATCATTATTGATTTTCACATTTCCGCTGATATCGATGATTTTGGTTGCTACATTGTACGTTCCGACCTTCGCATAGGTAACGCTATTATTGGCATAGATGGTACCACCAGTATTAAAATAAGCCTGATTAATTGGTCGCTCATAGTAAAGAGTTTCCGTTTTTATGGTCTGTTTAGGATCGGTAAGCACCACATTTTTACGAGCGATACCTTTCTCAGATTTGCCATCGTATTCCATTTCGTTGGCGGTGATCACAGATCCATCTGCATTTTGCAGTTTTACATTGCCAATGGCTTTGACAAAACTTTGTTCTTCATATAAAATTACCTCATCGGCAGTGAGAACTGAACCCTGATGCTCGATGACTACATTACCTTTAAAAAAAGGATTGCCATCGTACTTATCTGGTGTTTTTTGAAGAATGTCGTAATGGGTAACTTTTACTTTATTTTCAGGCGTTACCTGCGGTGGATTCTGTGTATTTCCGCTTTTTTGATTGAAATACGGATCTTTAGCCACTTGAGGTGAGGTCTTGAGTGGTGTTTGAGCAAAAATCTGTACAGATAGAAAAAGAAATAAAATGAATAATTGCTTCATTAGTCTTTTTTGGTACCGTAAAAGTACAACGAATGCGAATCAATATTTACACCAAAAGCATTTTCAATAGCTTCTTTAATCCCTTGGATTCTTGGATCGCAAAATTCAATAATTTCTTCAATCTCTTTATCTGAACCATTTTTATAAATCACCAAATGATCATGTTGCTTATCGAAATAGGATTTTTCGTAAGAAGAAGATGTTAAAGTTTTTTCACCAAACTGATGCTTGCGAATAAGCCCTGCATCTAAAAAAATCTCAATGGTATTGTAAATGGTAGCTTTAGAAACATGGTATTTTTTCTGCATCATAATAAGATACAAATCATCCACGTTGAAGTGGTGATTCATATTATAAATCTCCTCAAGAATGGTATATCTTTCAGGGGTATTTCTAAAACCTTTTTCCTGAAGATATTGCTTAAGAACATCTTTTATTATCGTTGTACTCGATTCATTCTGTTTCTCTTCCATCAAATAAAATTATATTACAAATTTATTGAATTTTTATCTAATCTCATAACTGCTGTGCGTTAAGAGAAGTTAAGAGTGGAAATGCTTAAAATCTGATTGCTCAATTTTTGTGGATGGTGGCGGATCTTCAGTAACTGGCGCAGATTCTACTACCACATTATGCGAGGTTACCCCCCAAGATTTAAAGTCGTCGCTGCCAATATACTTCACAAAATTGTAAATGTTGAGGATAATTTTTTCTTTCACATTCAGGAAAACATCGTTAATGTACGTATTATCGATGATTACATACTTCAAATCGGGTGGTATGTTATGCATTCTGAGTGACGGATGACTGCTGCGACTGGAGATAACATCTTCAATCATCAAATCTTGAAGCACCATTTTAAAATAATCATTAATTCTTCGATCAACTTTAAAACCTAACAAAAAGTCTACTTTATAAATGGTTCCCGGGAGAATTTCGTCTACATTATATTTAAAAGTGTAAGGATCTTCCTGGTTAATGATATTTAAAATGAAATAATGATCCGCCCTTTTGGGTTGCTTCTTAATAATGGAATAAATAATTTTAGATTCTACCTCATCTGTTCTCTTGGCACGGCTCAAAAAAGCAAGGTTATTAGCATATTTCGGAATGGTTTCGTCTAATTTCATGTCTTTGATGACTGAAATATAGTCGGCAATTTTCACAAATTTTATGAACTTTGTTTTGAGCAATCGTCCCTGATACCACGCATACATACATACTCCAATAAAACCTCCTAAAACCATTGTTAACCAGCCACCATCAAAGAATTTAATAACATTTGCGTAGAAGAAACCTCCTTCTATAAATATATACACTACAAAAAAGAGCGCCACCAAAAATTTATTTACCCTGTTTCGCCTCAGCCAAAGCGTTAATAAAACTGTGGTCATGAGCATGGTAATGGTAATGGTAAGTCCGTAGGCAGCTTCCATGTGTTCTGAACCTTTGAAATACAGCACCACAATAAAACATAAAAACATCAACCCCCAGTTGATTCTAGGAATGTACATTTGCCCCTTCACACCTGAAGGATATTCAATATGCTGATTAGGCCAGAAGGAGATAGACATCGCCTCTGAGAACATGGTGAAAGCCCCCGTGATAACAGCCTGACTTGCAATTATTGCTGCCATCGCTGCCAATATCACACCAGGAATAATCGCCCATTCCGGCATGATACCAAAAAATGGATTGATGCCAGAATAAACTTTTTGGTAATTCTCCAACAACCATGCACCTTGCCCTAAATAGTTAAGAATAAGCATGGATTTCACAAAGATCCAACTTACCCTAATATTCTTTTTACCGCAGTGTCCCAGGTCGGAATATAATGCCTCGGCACCCGTCGTACAAAGGAAAACCGCACCCATAATTACCAAAACACTTGGTGAGTTAACAATTAAGTTATAGGCATAATATGGATTAAATGCCTTAAAAATCTCTATATGACTTGAAATTTGTAGCGCTCCGAAAATACCTAGAACGCTGAACCAGGTAATCATGATTGGACCGAAAAACTTACCAATAGAAGATGTTCCAAACTGTTGCACAAAGAACACAATAAACAGAATGACCAGCGTGATTTCCACTACTGGAGTATGTGGATTATAAATTTTAAGTCCTTCAATTGCAGACATTACGGTAAGTGATGGCGTAATAACACTATCTGCCACCAAGGCGGCTCCGCCAATAATAGCAACGAGATACAGCCATTTTTTCTTTAATCTTTTGACCAAAGAGTACAGAGACAGAATACCACCTTCACCTTTGTTATCTGCTCTCAGGGCGATAATTACGTATTTTACAGTTGTTTGTAACGTTAAAGTCCAGATGATACACGACAGTGCCCCTTCTATATACTCATCAAAAGGCATTGATAAGCCAGTTTTACTTGCATTAACAATCGCTTTCATTACATAGAGAGGAGACGTTCCGATATCGCCAAAAACAATTCCGAGAGAAACTACAACACCTAAAAACGAGAGTTTTTTAATGTCTAAATGAGAGTGGTCTTGTGACATTCCAGATTTAAATATTTGACTGCAAATTTATATTAAATAATAGATTAGCAAACCTTTTTTTAATGAAACTTGTAATTAGCACGAATATGATAGAAGGAAGAAATTGAAACTCATGTAATGAAAAGACCACATCAATTGTTGTAAGTGTGTAATGAAATTTTCACGTTTGATTTTCAGCACTTTAAATTAAGTAATAAAAATTTAACACTACTTTGTATTGCATAATACTAATTAAAAGATATATCTTTGCATTATAGATAATAAAAACATTAACAAAGACAAACCGATATGAAAACCCCTATTTTAATTGCAGCAATATTCTTCAGCGGATTGGCTTATGCACAAGAAAATCCAAAAAAAGATTCAACGAAAACCCAGGACATAAAAGAAGTAAGCATGACGAAGAAGGTTTTCAAAAAAGAAAGTGACCGTTTTGTCTACGACGTTGCAGCTTCACCTGTTGCAAAAGGAAACACGGCTTTTAATTTGTTGAAGGAAACGCCACTGGTTTCCACAACAGACGACAAAAATTTAAAAATTGCAGGCAAATCGAACGCCATTATTTACATCAATGGAAGAAAAACCCAAATGGATGCTGATGCATTGGTTGCATTTCTGAAAAACACTCCTGCAGAAAACATTCAGAAGATAGAGGTGATAACGATGCCTGGAAGTGAGTATCAGGTGGAGTCTTCAGATGGTATCATCAACATTATTCTTAAGAAAAAAATGGATAATGGCTTGAACGGAAATCTTCGGATGACCAATAACCAAGGATATTTTAATAATCCCGGAGCTGGCGTTTCTATCAATTACAGGAAAGATAAACTTGGCGTAAGTGCAAATTTTAATACCAATGAATATACGCAGGCGCAAAAATACAAGCTTAGGAACGGTAATGATGCATCATCCAACGAATCTGAAGGCATGGTGATTGATCCCAACAAAAATTATGGCGGATACCTTAATATCGACTATGCGCTTAGTGAAAAAAGCAATCTTGCCTTGAGCTACAATGTTCGGTATAATAAAAGCTTTGACTCAAGTTCAGATTTGTTCAATAAAGTGCGAAATCTTGATGAAGAAAATCAGTGGCAAACCAGCTACAATAAAACATTTAGCCGTGAAAATGCCCAGTCGATCAACAACTCGGTAAATCTTAATTATGAATTGAAAACAGATTCTTTAGGAAGTAAATTGAACTTTAATGCAGCTTACCTGAATTACCATAGAGGACAAAACAGCACCAATACCACATTGCGCTCCGATGAATTGGGAAATACAAGTATACTTCTGAGCAGTATTGTTCAAAGTACTCCTCAAACCATCAACAACTTCTCTGGAATGATTGATTATATCAAAAAATTTGAAAACGATTTTACCATCTCTGTAGGTGGAAACTTTTATAACACAAGAACAGATAATGACTCTCAAGCCAATAACATAAGATTCAATCCTGAAAACAACAGTTATCTAAACTCCAATACTCCTAACCATTTTATTTACAACGAAAATATATATGCTGCTTATGTAACATTAGAAAAGAAATTCTCTGATAAGTTTTCAGGTAAAGCGGGATTTCGTTATGAATTTACCGACAGTAAAGGCGAATCTAGTAACGCCACTGATCCTAATTTAAGAAATATCGACAGAAAATACAGCAGCTTCCTACCCTATGTAAGTGCTAATTATGCGATTAATAAAAATAATAATATTTCATACTCATTTTCAAGTAGGGTTAGAAGACCTTCCTTCTGGGAACTCAACCCTGTAAGAACGTATTTAACGGAGTTTAATTACATCCAGAACAATCCATTTGTAAAAGCTTCTTCAACATATAATCAGGAGCTGACTTATATGTTCAAAAATTCCTACTTTTTAATTCTTGGACACAAATTATTCAAAGATGTTATCCAACAGGTTCCATTACAAAGAGAAAAATCTGTAACGTTGCCCGTTTTGGATGTTAATGGCAATCCAGTTCAAAACGCTGATGGTAGTATCAAAACCTACCAAACCAATATTAATGAACTGCGCTACATCCGAACGAATTTTGGTAATAAACAAGAATTCAACATAATGGTAGGAATGCAAAAATCTTTCTTCAAACAATATGTAACCTCCAGTGTGAATATTGGTGTTCAAAGGAATGTTAATAATGGAACTTTAGATAAAGATCCTCTAAGCGGTGAAACTTTTAAAACATACGTGAGCAACTTAAAATCAAATAGTTTTATCTTCCAAACGAACAATAATATTCGACTTGATAAAGCAAAAACCTGGTTTGCAGGAGTGAACTATTGGTATGTGGATAAGCAACAGATAGAACTGGGAACCTTGAAAGCACTTGGCAGTTTGGACCTCAGCCTAAAGAAAATTCTTGATAACTGGACGTTCATGGCAAGTGTCTCTGATGTTCTTGGAACCAATAAAATTGTAATAACCGATTATCAACAAAATGGCAACTACAATTATGTTAATCAAAACCCGTACAGCACGCAGCTAGACCTCACCATCACCTATAATTTTGGAAACCAAAAAGTTAAAAAGACGAGAAATATAGAAAGTGCTGTGGATGATATTAAAAACAGAACGAGATAAAAATCTAATTAAAATTATTAATGCTGAATATTGTGCGGCGGCGGCGCCGCCGCACAATATCCTATATAAAAAAAAAGGTTTCGGGCGCCTGCGGCGCCCAAAACCTTTTTTTTAATGCAATACAAAATTACTTTTTGGGCAGAAATACCTCCGCCAACATGCATCTTGCGCTTCCGCCACCATTTACTTCGATAGTGTTCAGATCGGCATAAATAATTTCATTATATTTTTGAATGCTTTCAATTTGTTCAGGAGTTAAAGATTGAAACGCCGTTTGGCTCATCACCAAGAACTTTTCACCCTTATCATTCTGAACTTGCAGCATATTACCCGCAAACTGTTGCATTTGGTCTTCGGAAATCTCAATCAATTCTTTATTGGTGGATTTTATCACTTCCTGAACTTTTTCGCGCTCCAGTTCATTATCAATACAGTCCAGACAAATTACCACAAACTTATCTGCAACACACATCATCACATTGGTATGGTAGATGGGCAAGCGCTCTCCTGCTGCCGTTTGGTAAGAATGAAAAACTACGGGCTCATAACCAATTTTTGCACAAAAATCTCTGAAAAGTTCTTCATCAAGACGTAAAGAAACTGATCCGTAAGCAATTTTATAGTCGTGATCGAAAATCATGCTTCCCGTTCCTTCCAAGAATTTGTTATCTTTTTCTGAGCTCGACAAATCGATAATTTCATTGATTTCGAAACCTTCTTCCGCAATGCTGTCGATAATATCCTTTCTTCTTTCGTCACGTCTGTTGGGAGCGAACATCGGATAAAGAAAAACTTTACCATCACTTCCAAAACTCACCCAGTTATTAGGAAAAATAGAATCTGGCGTATGTGGTGCCAGAGTATCCTTCACTGTAATCACGTTGATACCTTTACTTTTTAACTTTTCCACAAAGGCATTAAACTCTTCCAAAGCTTTTGTTTGGGTAGAATCTGATTCAGAATTAACTTGAAAATAATTGTTCTCGGCAGTTTGAGCGTTGTAACCGAAAGCGATCGGCTCAATCATCAAAACGGTATTAGTTGTTTGCATAATCTTTAATATGTCACAAAAATAACAAAGTTCAGCAGAAAAACCACTGAACTTGTTATTTTATCATTTTGTTTTTAGAATCGTTAAAAAGCCTGTTCGAAATCCGCGATTATATCGTCAATATGCTCTATGCCAACGCTCACACGAATTTGTCCAGGTGTAATGCCTGCCGCTTTTTGTTCTTCATCGCTTAATTGTTCGTGCGTTGTTGAAGATGGGTTAATAACCAATGTTTTAGCATCCCCAACATTTGCCAAATGACTTGCTAATTGTAGAGAATTGATAAACTGAATCGCTAAATCTTTTCCGCCTTTAATTTCGAAATTGAGGACGCCTCCAAAACCTCTTTTAAGATATTTTCTTGCATGTTCTCTATCTGCAAAGCTTTCCAGTCCTGGATAAATAACTTTTTCGACTTTTGGATGATTTTCTAAAAACTCAGCTAGTTTTTGAGCATTCGAAACTGTTCTTTCCAAACGGAGCGACAAAGTTTCGAGGCCTAATAATAATTGATGAGAATTATAGGGTGAAATGGCAGGACCAAAATCACGAAGTCCTTCCACACGCGCCTTGATGATGAAAGCGATATTTCCAAAATCTGAATTTTTTCCGAAAACATCTGTAAAAACCAAATCATGATAGCCCGGTGAAGGCTTCGACAATAATGGAAATTTACCATTCGCCCAATCAAAGTTACCAGAATCTACAATTACACCACCAACACTTGTCCCGTGGCCACCAATCCATTTTGTGGCAGACTCCACAATTATGCTCGCACCGTGTTGAAAGGGATTGAACAAATAGCCGCCCGCACCAAAAGTATTATCAACAATCAATGGAATCTGATGTTTTTCAGCAACTTTTGCTATGGCTTCAAAATCGGCGACATTTAAAATTGGATTTCCTATGGTTTCTAGGTAGAGCGCTTTTGTATTTTCGTCAATTAAAGCTTCAAAATCTTCAGGATTGTCATCTTTTGCAAATCTCGCTTCAATCCCTAATTTCGCAAAACTCACTTTAAACTGATTATGACTGCCTCCGTACAAATAAGGTGAGGTCACAAAATTATCTCCGTTTTGCAAAATATTGGTAATGGTGATAAATTGCGCAGCATGTCCCGAAGAAACCGCCAAAGCACCTACGCCACCTTACAATGCGGCAATTCGCTTTTCAAATACATCTGTGGTAGGATTCATCAATCTGGTATAGATATTCCCGAAAGCCTTCAACCCGAAAAGATCGGCAGCATGCTGTGCATCGTCAAAAGTATAAGAAGTGGTTTGGTACAAAGGCACTGCTCTACTGTTGGTGTCTTTATCAACGTTGTGCCCGGCGTGTACCTGTAAGGTTTCGAATTTGTAATTGCTCATCTTTTATAAATTTTAAATTGTTTTAACATTAAAATCTTATCCAAGATGTTGAGCCATTGCCGGAAAATAAAAAAACTCTTCCGACAAGCCGAAAGAGTTCTTTGAATATCTATAAAATATATTCCAAATGATCTCTGACTTATCTGTCCTCATTGCTGAGGTTGAATGTGGCACCTTACCTAAAGCAGGTTGCCAAGACTTCACCGGGTCAATTCCCTCCATCTTTCTGGATAAGCGTAATCCATTTTCAGAATTACATTTGCAAATCTATTAACTAAAATTCAATTATACAAGAAAAATTTTCAATCTCTTACTAAAGGCATAGTAGAACATCTTAACAAACCACCCATTTTGGAGATTTCACGATATGGAATTTCTTCCACTGTCATTCCCCAAACATCACGCAGGTGATTATTCATTCTTGTAAAAGCCTGATCGGAAACTACCACCTCAGGTGATATTGAAAAAATGTTAGGAAACATTTCGAACATTTCTTCATCATTCACTTCAAAACAATTTTCTTCACCAAAAATATCAAGAATTAAATGATAATCACTTTCGTCTACAAAACCATTTTTATACAAAATACATTTGTCTTTTCCAACGGGATTAAAAGTACAGTCTAAATGTAATATACCTTTATAAGGCTCGGTATCGTTCTTTTTTAATTCGAAATCGAGGATGCGTTTTTTAGGAAAGTATTCTTTCAAAATTTCTATGGCATACTCGTTAGTTCTGGCGGTCTTAAAATTTCTGTAATCTTGGGAATAACATGTTCCTATAAAAAGAAAATCATCCCAAACTATTACATCACCACCTTCCACATGGGCAGTTTCTGGTAGATTAATGATATTTCTCCAAGGCACCTGCTCAAATATCTTTCGGTAAGCCTCCTGCTCATCCGCCCTGTCTTCAATAATATTGGAAATTATCATTTTATCATCAATCACGAAAGCAACATCCCTCGCAAAAACCTGATTGTAGTCCTCTATAATTTCTGGACGAAAAACTTCCACCTCGTATTTTTTTAAAACCTTTTCAAATGCGGACATTTCATTCACAATGTCTTGCTCAGTAGGGTAAATATTTTTAAGAATGGTGTCGTAGGATTTTGCATCATAGCTTTCTTCCAAGGTGGGATTTGCGCCCATAGAATTGGGCTGACCTAAAACAACGGACCTTAAATGTCCTGTTTCATTTTTTATATTAATCTTCATAAAATAGTGAATGCAACAAATATAATAAAAACCGCGTTAGGATAAAATTTTTAAGTCTTACTGCGAAAATCTGTCCAATGGCGAAATTATATTCGCGAGATTCTTATCGGTAACCATTGTGTAATTAAGAGTTGTTTTTATGTTGTTATGCCCCAGCAATTTCTGAATGTGCGAAATATCGGTTCCAAACTCAAGAAGATGTGTTGCATAGCTGTGGCGCAAGCAATGTATGCCAACATTTCTTTTTATACCTGCTTTTCGCATGCTGTTTTTAAAAACCGTCTGAATGGTACGTATCGATAAAGGATTTCCCACACTCCCCTCAAATAAGTAAGTTTCTGGCACATAACAGTTGTAATATTCTCTCAGATCTGGAATAATGCTTTCTGGCAGATAAACATATCTGTCCTTCTTGCCTTTTGCAGAAGCAATGAGAACTTTGGAATCTTTTGTGTTGATATGCTCCAGTTTTAATGCCGCAATTTCACTTACACGCAAACCCATTCCGTAACAAAACTTGATGATTAGCGAATGTTTTATATTTTCAGTAACTTCTAGAATTCGTTTCACTTCCTTTGGAGCCAAATGTTTAGGTAATAAAAGAGGTTTTTTGGGACGTGGAATACTTAAAAACATTTTTTGCCTTCCAAGAACTTTTTCAAAATAAAATTTTAAAGCGTTAATTCTGCTGTGAATTTGATTTTCGGAAAGTTTCAATTCTTCAGCACAATAGACCAAATAACTCCTAATTTTATCCTCGTTGAGGTTTTTAACCTCATAATCCTTTATTACATACAAGAGTTGAGCAAACTCATTACAATAAGTACGAATTGTATTGCTGGAATAAGACCTCAGAATAAGCTCATTTTGGAACTCTATAAAAGCTTTTAAATTATTATCGTGAATCTTTGCTATAACATCTTTACCAGAGTACATATTGCGTGGAGCTAGCATTTTATGATTTTCTGAAGTATCTTCTAAATAATACTTTTTATAT
>JAEWYW010000040.1 GCA_023458535.1 Bacteroidota bacterium | reverse complement strand
CGTGATTTACGTGTTCGCCACAACTTGCACAAGTCATTCCGCTAATCGTAAATTCTACTTTTTGAATATTGGATTTGTCCACTACTATGATTTGCTTTTCTGTCTTTGGGTAGAAAATGCTTGAGTAGTATGGAAAGGCAAGCATTACGATTGCAAATGCTGTTACTATTCCTAAAAACATTTTTGACTGAATGAATTTTGGTTTTTCTTCTGTTTCACAATTGCAATCTATCTGCTTTTTGGGTTTCAACTTTTGATACCAAGCAAAACCAAGAACCAAAATTGTCAACCCGATAAAATAGGGTCGAAAAGGTTCAAGCCAAGAAAAAGTGGAAGCAAGACCGCTTGTTCCTGCAATAAGAGCCAATACTGGTGTGATGCAACAAAGAGAAGCTGCAATTGTAGTCAAAAGTCCTGCACCAATTAATTTTTTGTCAGTTTTCATATTGTTTCTAATATTTTGTTTTCGTCAAGTATTTTGAAAAATGGTTTCAGCATTTTTTCATACTCTTTAGTCAGTGAGTGAAAAATAGTTTGAGCTTCTCGTTCGGTTTCAATAAGTTTTCTGTCTTTGAGTTTCCGCAAGTGTTGTGAAACCGCTGAAATTGTCATACCAAGAATATCACTTATATCACAAACACAAAGTCGTTTTTCTTCATAAAGTAGAAAGAGTATTTTCAGTCTTACATTGTTTCCCGCTAATTCAAGTCCGTTCGATAAATAGTCAAAAGAACCGTTGAGTTCTGAAACTCGGTCTTTACAGCGGTTTATTTGTTTAATGTCTGCTTGTTGTCGTATGCAAGAATTATTGTCCATAGCACAAAGATAGTCAATTTGTTTATTTAAGCAATTACTTAAATACAACTCAAATTCTTTCAGAATTATAAAGTGACAGCTCAATAAATCTTTTTAAAAACAGATTTTTAATTCCAAAATCTGACCTCTTACAGTCTTCTTTTTTTTTTCTTCTTCATTTTGTTAGCAAAATCCTGTTCCTCGTAATCATCGCCCTGTGCTTCGGGTAACAAACCGCCAAATGCCTCAATCAAACCGTCTTCGTGTTTTTCAGTAGTATTCAGGAAGTCGAACAAGTGATGAGGTTCTTCCGCAGGAAGATCTGCATCATTTGATGTGGATGTTTTTGGAAGTTGTACGACAGGTTCTTTAATCTCCGGTTTGATATTATTGTTCCAATAATCATTAAAGGTATTGGCAGAAAGTTCCTTTGCTAAGCGTGAACCGTTCCAAACCGCCTTTGAATTGTGGTCTATGAAAGTGATACCATAAATACGACCTGTATCGTTCCGGCGGACCACTACATTAATGCCCTGTTCACTCAACTGCTTTTTAAAAGCCTGCTCATCATTTGTGGATTTCAGAGCAATAGAAATTGCAGCTTTTAGGGTCTGCTTACTTGGGTGGTCTTTTAAATCCTCTTTGCATTTTGCAAAATGCAGTTCCAAAGCCGGAAGCCCTGCATTTTTACCAAACAACGAAGCCTTGAACGGATGCCCGGCTCTTTCGCCTTTCTCGTTTAAAGGAATATATAATAAGCCTTGCCGCATTTTTCCCTGCAATTCGCCCTCCACTTTTTCGGTGGTAACATTAAACAGGGAAAGCAAGGCATTGTATTCGCCCAAAGTCTGAAACTTATAATAATTCGGTAGGTGGCGGACAACCGAAGCGATTTGGCTTTTCACATCGCCTGCCCGATAATCTACCGGACGGAAAATCTTGTCGTTCTGCTTGTGTTCTTTATCGGTTGCGGGTATCAAGCCGTGTTGTCTTTCCAGTTCACGGCACACATTCATAGACCGCATTTTCTCGAATTTGTCCGAAATCTTTTTGCCCTGCTCGTCCACGCAAACCGATACAATGTGTATATGGCTGCGGTCGATATCGGTATGTTTGAATACCACAAAAGGCTGTTCGCCGTAGCCCATTTCCCGCATATATTCTTCCGCCATTTGCCGAAACCTGTCATCGCTAACCTTATCTTTCGGGTCGGGATTGAGCGAAATATGCAACGTATGCTTTTCCGTATTGCGGTTGGCAATCAGGTAAGGTGCAAAAGATTGTGCTAATTGTGCAACAGTATATGCTCCAGTTGGCGTTTCGATTATCTTATTTGCGAACAGAATTTTCCCGTTTTCATTCTCTACTTTGAGCTGATTGTACGCCAATGCACCGTATAAATTCCCGCTTCTGCCAATCTTTGCTATCATCTGTACTGCTATTTTTTCAGGTTCTTTGCTTCAAATTCTTCGGTTATCTGAATGATTTTTTGGCATAGCATCGCCATTTCAGCCGTTTGTTTTTCCAATTTGTACAGGAACGCTGCGGCTTTTTTCTCCGAAAAATTCTTGTACAACAGCTTTACAATCTGGTTATAGTTTACACCTATGGAGCGGAACTGGCTGTGAAAAGAGGTCAGCCGCATATAAAAATCAACCGTTCCCTTGTCAATCTGAATGGTTTTTATGGTCTTGTCAAAGATGCAGGACGTTATGAAATGAGCCTTTACCTGCATACCTGATTTATCAAACAGGGCAAGAAAATGGGCGTGTTCCTGCTCGTTAAAGGAAATCGTATAGCGGATGGTCGCCGGGTCTTCTTTGGGGCGACGTCCGGTCTTTTTCAATTGCTTTTTGTTGTTATCGTTCATCACTAATCCATTTTAAAATCCATACAAAACCCTGACTTTGGAAGGTGTTTTCTGCCCCCTGCAAAGGGCAAGTTGTTTTGAGCATCGGAAATCATTCCGAGATGCTCAAAACACAACTTGCCGTGTTCCGGTGAACACAAAAATCCGCCCTGCGGGACGGATTGAATGTAACAGGGAAAAACGGCTCGTTGCCGTTCCCGTTACCCCCTGATATGTCAAAAGACTTTGCATAAATCCGTTAATAAAAATCACAATACAAAGTAAAGCCCTGTTTACGATAGCGTTGCACTGTGACACAGTGCCAAATGCTGCCTCTGAACGCCAAACACTGCCACCGCTATACAACCGATTGAATTTGATGAGTTCTTTGCCCCTGAATGTTGACAGGCAGGCAGGCAGCCCGTGCTTCAGGACGAGCAGACGGCATACATTCAAGATGGCAGGTTATCCTGCCTGCAAGATTGCAGGAATGCAAGAAACCAAGAGCGCAGGAATGACGGAAAGCGTGACAGCCTGCTATCAGACAATCAAGCCTGCGTGATGGATAGAATGACGGACGGAACGAATGCAAGAACGCAATCACGCCTGATAGGATGCCTGAATGAAAGCATTGCTGCTGTACAGCAGGAAAGCAGGCAATCAGCAATTCCCGCAGGCAAGCCTGATAGCTATCCTGCAAGAAAGACAGCACGAAATCAGGACTGCACGGCTGAAAGCCTGCAAGACTGAAAACAGTAAGATGTAAACTTTAAATTTTAAAAATATGGACACAAGAAAGAAACCTCTGTTTGTCGCTTTTTCTTCTCAAAAAGGCGGTGTTGGCAAAAGCACATTTACCACGCTTGTCGCCAGTACGATGCACTATCGGTTGGGCTACAACGTAGCTGTTTTTGATGCGGATTTTCCGCAGCACAGCCTGATGAAAATGAAAACCCGTGATTTGGCAATGGTAATGGAAAATGAGGCGTTGAAAAAACTGGCATATAAGCAGTTTACCACCATCAATAAAAAAGCCTATCCCATTATGCAGCACAAAGCGGATAGCGTACTCGATGCGGCGCACGAATTTGTAAACACTTCCCCTGTTCCGCTTGATGTGCTGTTCTTCGACCTGCCCGGAACCGTGAACACGCCCGGAATTCTGAAAGCATTGGCAGGTATGCACCACATTTTCACGCCCATCACGGCAGACCGTGTGGTAATGGAAAGTACGCTCATCTTCACACAGCTTTTACAGGATGTAATTATGAAAAAAGGCGAAACTTCCATACAAAGCATTAACCTGTTTTGGAACCAGGTGGACGGCAGGGAAAGCACGCCCTTATATGACGTGTATAATCAGCTTATCGGGCAACTGGGGTTAAGCCTGATGCAAAGCCAAATCAAGAACAGCACCCGTTTTCGCAAGGAAAGTGAAGTGGACAGCAAAACAGTTTTCCGTTCTACGATAATGCCACCCGATGAGCGTTTGATGAAAGCCTGCCAGTTAGACCTGTTCATCAGCGAATTTTTAAACATCATTCAATCGTAGTGCTATGGAAAAAGATAATAAACGTAAAGTTACGCCGGACATTAACGAAGAGCTGATGATGAACCTGATGGTAGACGGCGTTAAAAAGGACGGTTTGCAGCTACCGCCTGAACCTGCCGAAGAGCAGGAAAAGGAAGAAATACAAAACGAGGTAAGGCAGGATGAATTACCACAAAGCAAACCTGTACAAAGGGAAAGAAACCGTACCAAGAAGAGCCTTGACGGAAGCTACGGCGAACACTTTTTGAAAACCCATTCGATGACAAAGCGGGGCGATAAAAGTATCTATATCCGGCAGGAATACCACGAACGGCTATCCCGTATTGTACAGGTAATCGGTAAAGATGCTATACCCCTGTATGCCTATCTCGATAACATACTGGAACATCATTTTGAAATGTTTGAAAAAGCCATTACCGATGATTTCAACGAAAAGTTTAAACCCATTTTTTAAAGCATCTGATTATGGAAATAGTAATTGTGATTTGCCTGCTGATAGTCATTGTCCTGCTTTTGCAGGATAAGATTGTAATTCATAAAAGGTCGGAGCAAAAGTCCAAACAGGAAAAAGTTAACCCGAACCTGCCCGATATTATGGGGCAACCCAAGCCAGTAAGAAGCCTTTCAGTGCCAAACACTGCCAATGACAGCCAAATAACGGAACCGGAGATAAACCCTGATAATTTAGACATCGAATACGACGAAAACGAAAACGTCAGCATTCAAATTCCGCAGGAAGAACTGGACGAAGTTTTCAGCAATATGCCTGATTTGGAAGAAGAGGAAGAAGAATGGAACAGGTACGGAATATCCGGTGGCGATAACGGTTTTGCCCAAGGGGTTACCTATGACGAACTAAGCTCCGTAGGGGCATTGCTCCAAAAAGAGAATTTGGAACAGGCTCAAAAGGAAACAGCGGTAGCCATAGTTCAGAAATTACAGGGAACCGAATTATTCAGCTTACTGGAAAATTCCATTGAGGGTGCTTCCCGAAAAATTGCCGAGCTTTTGGATAGCACACTTTCATCTGAAAGCGACGACAGTTCTTCCACCTTGCGGAAAAGTAATTTGGGTGATTTTGACATTGGGGAGTTTGTCTGAAAAGACGGCTTCCTTTTGTTATTTATTCAATCGGAATTGTCAAGAGCAACAATCGAATATTCATAATTATATTCGAGCAAATGAGGTGTAGGGCTTTTCCCTTCAGGATTGTAATAATTTATCCCTCTTGACGTTTCAGAGATTAAGTGTAAATTTTTTCTTGCTCTTGAAGCTAAAACGTAAAGTAATTTTTTAGAATTTTCGTAACCGTTTGTATCGTTGAAGTGTGGGACATAATCATTAAGAAGAGCAAAACCTATTACTGTATCATATTCCTCTCCCTTTACGCCGTGAATAGTTGAAACGGTTATACCATCTCTTTGCCTGAAAACTTTTCTAAAATTTTCAATCTCTCCAATAAATGGATTTCCCTCGTCAATAAGCCTTTGTATTCTATTTTCAGAACTTGCAAAAAATGATGTGTGATGTTCTTCAAGTAACGGGAAATTCTGAATTTGTATTTTCAGGCTTTCACAAATTCTTTCAAAGAAAGAACGTAAGTAGGTTAAACCATCATTTTCATTCACTTCAATTGAATTGCAGATTTTCAAAAACTCTTTGTTTGATAAGTTTGATACATCTACTCCCGCAGCATCAAGTTCGTTCAAAACTTCTTTACTCCAACGTAAACGACGAACGTACATATAGGGCGATGGTTCTGTCAAAACAATTCTTGCAACTTTAAACCAAAAATTCTCAATGTCCCGTGAAAACGGAGCCATACCGGGTCCGTCAAAACTAAAATCCGGAAGTCTAATCATTAGCTTCCTTGTAATACTTGCAATCTGAACCCATTGAGGTGCTGCAATACAAATTTCATTAGGGCTAATTCCGGCTTCACGGACATTAAACAAAATCAATTTTGCAATTTCTTCTATCAAATTATCTAACGAAACCGATAAGTTATATGTGATTAAACTATTATAATCTTTTTCGTTTCCGAATGCTATAATAGGGGTAGCAAATGTTTTATAATAATCGAAGTAATTTATTATGGTTTCAGATGACCTGTAATTTTTGTCTAAACTCAACTGTATCAAGTTAAACCCCAAAAGTTTTTCCAAATCATCCTTTGGCATCGGATAACCACCTAAAGAATGATAAATAGATTGGTTAGGGTCGCCAACAATTAATGTTTTTGAACACCCTTTGTTTGCACTTAATATTTTTGATATTATATGGTATTGTATCTCTTTAGTATCTTGATATTCATCAATCAAAATAAATGGAAATAATTTGCATAAGACGGTACAAATGATTGGCTTTGATTTCAATAATTCATAAGCATAAAAAAGTATCTGCTCAAAATCCAATTGATTATTCTCTTTTAATATTCCGAAATATTCTTGAAGAATAGCTTTGATATGCTTATTCTGATTACTATTTTTTGATGTAAACTTATATGTACCATTTATGGTAGCATAATATTGAAAATCATAAAAAGTAACTTTTGGATTGCTATATTTTTTGCATAATTCGGTTAGGAGCTTTTCAGTATCAAAGGAATTACAAACTTTAAACCCGTTTTTCAACCTTTCAGAATACAGATGGTAAGGCTTTAATATCCATTCCATACAGAATGAGTGAATTGTACCAATCCATAATTGTGTAGTATCAACCCCCAATAATTCAACCCGTTCTTTAATTTCATCAGCAGCGTTATTCGTGTATGTAATTGCAATAACGAACTCTTTATTGGAATTTAGCCTGCTTAATTCGTAAGCGATTTTGTATGTAAGCGTTCTCGTTTTTCCACTACCAGGACAGGCAATCAAGAGTACACTATCTTTCTCCAAGATTGCAACTTCTTGCTCATCATTCAAACTTCCTTTTTCCCAAATGAACATAGCCTATTTCAATTTATCTATGAATGTTAATAGCTGGTCATCTGGTATTACCAAGTCCAAGTCAAAAGCAAGGTCATCTAAAGTTGCTTCTTCGGCTCTATACTTCGTTAGGCTCTCCCTACAAGATGAAAAATCCAAAGCATCATCATCATAAAAATGTTTGTTCATCCTATATTCAATGATGTCGGCAATAATATTGTTGGAGTATGTTTCTTTGGCGAAAAGAATGGCATCAACTATATAGTTTGGAATTTCCGTCTTAAAAGAAATATGCTTGCCTAACATTATAGCAAACCAACCTTTACCTTCCTGTTTAGCCATTGTAAGCACTCGCTTTCCATAAACCGCAACACCATCATCTTCAATATCAGTTTTAGCTTGTACTCTTGTTGGTTGGTCTGTATATACTTGGTCAATTATAGCTATTACTTCCTCCTCGTTGCCTTCGGTTATAAAATCAACTTCAAAAGTATAGTCAGCATAAAATGCCTTTATCCAATCATTCTCTGCTTCAAAGACATCTAATTTAGCTTTACGTTCTAATCCCTTTTGTTTAGATGCCTCAACTTTTCTCTTGTATTTTTTTAATCGGTCGCTATCATCGTCATTAATAGTTGTATCACAAATCGCATCATCTAAATCTGTTAGAATTGCACATTTTCTTCTTATACGGCTATCGTGGAAAAGTTGGGCTACATTCTCAAAGCCTGTACTTCGTATATTGATGAGGCTAATTCCAAGTTCGTCAAGACTTACACCAAATACTTTTTTGACCATTATTGGTATTAAAATCTCTTCTGCATCGCCCTCAACTAATATTATTCCTCTTGCAAATAACAGGTTGGTTCTTACAGCATCCAAATAACGCTGTATTTGATTGATGCTTTCAGGTGTTAAACCAGTTGATGGTTGATATACTTCCGCAAAATTTAATTTCTTTGCAAGGATGTTTATATTCTCAACATTACTTACTTCGGAAATTTGTGTAGAATGAGTAGAATAGATAATTTGAGTATCTCCATAATCCAATTTGTCAAATAAGGTCTTTTGAATATGGTTATGTATATGGGCTTCCGGTTCCTCAATAATAAGGAAGTTGGCAAATGTATCTTTTGATTTTCTATACTTAAACTCAAGTAATTTCAGGGTTAAAAATATTAGATTAGCACCTCCCAAACTTAATTCGTGAATACCGCCCTCATATTCCTCGCCTGGTTCTCCGATAAAAAGTTTCAATGATTGTAACAATTTTTCGGCTTCATTGGGAACACTTGATTTAATGGATAATGAAGATGGCGAATAGGTAAGACCGACGGCATCCTGAATGGTTGATTTTATATCTGACCTTATATTTTGTACATCGGGCAAATCTTCAATGCTTTCATTTAATTGCTCAACCAAATCGCTGATAGGTTGGTAATCTTCCTCTTTGATTTCTCCACTTTTGTTTTTCAATAGAGTAAGTAAAGGATTAGTTCTATTGTTATGAAAGTCACTTACTACATCTCTCAAGGCTTGGATGAATGTAAAAGAGATTTCTTTGGAAACAGATAATTGATGCGGAATTTTAGAGCCAAATTTAGAAGCATCAATCGTAGATGGGAAAACCACATTTTCAAAATCGCCTACAAGTTCCTTATATACATTAGGGTCATTAAAATCAGCAGTGCTTTTTCCAGTAAAGAAAGTTTCGTAATTATCCTGAATTGTGATGCTATTGAGTATCGTTTGTAATCCAACTGCATCTCCTTCAGCTAATTCGGAAAGTTTTTGTCTGATGTCAGCTTTAGGACGAAAGAAAAGGTTGTAAGTAGCTTTTTTTACATAATCTTCTGCGGCAACTCCAACACCGTGAATGAACAAGGATTGTATTGCCTCTTCATCGTTAAGCTCATCAAATTCAACACTGATAATAATCCAATGACCTTTCCATTTTCCCTTATCCAAAGACCTGTTAAAATCTCCTTCCGTCAGTTTATAAGCATATTGCAAGGAGGCATCTTCTAATAACAGCCTTATTGCCCTAAAAACATTTGTTTTTCCAGAACCGTTTTCTCCGATTATGGTATTTATTCCCTTGTTGAATTGAAAACTTGCATTTGCAAAATTCCTATAATTGACCAGGCTGACTTTAGAGATATACATTAGAAAATAAGGTTTTTAAGTTTGAAATCTACCAATATTTTTAGATTTCAGTTTCCGAGAACTCTTCAAACACAGAATAGTTTTTTATTCCTTTAGACTTGTTCACTTTTCCCATTATTGTACCATCAATTCGGCTTTTTAGATACGATGCTAAATCATCAAAGTGTCGAACATCAATATAATTAATCCCTGATGCTTTATATCTTTTAGACAATGAAATAGTGAATGCAGCCCAATTAAATTTTTCCCCTTTTTTGTTTAATTCAACTTGTTTCCAATCGCCATATCGCTTTTTTAAATAATCAATATAGTTCTTCTTGGAAAGCTCTTTGCCTAACGCTCCGTCTGGTAATTCAATTTTTGGCTTTATAGGCTTGGATTTTTTTACAAACTTTGGAAAATACTTATGTAATAAAGCCTCTGATTGTTCAATATGTTTTGTTATGGTATCCCATCCCCAATAATATAAATGAAATGGTAGTTCCTGTTCTTTTTTAATTTGATTTAGGTATTCCTGTATTTGAGCATCGTCACGAAATGTAGAAACAAAAACAAATTTGTCGAAATCAATCGCTAAATCCCTTGCTTTTTCTAAATCAGTATTTATATCCTGAATTAGAATTTTCCTTATAGTTTCATCTTTTCTTCCAATACTTTTCAATTTGCACTGTATAACCGTTTTTGTTTTAGAAGAAAAGACATCAATACCTTTCTGATTTTGTCCTTTCACACCAAACGTCTGAAAATCTGTATTCTCATATGACGAGGTATTCTCTACAAAATTGAATAAATCACAAGTGAGTTCCTCAAATAACCTTTCATCTTTTAAAGGAGGTAATTGATAGTTTGCCATTTAAAAAAATCGTTTAAAAATTGTTTCCTGTTCGGTATCTGAGAATTCAGCAATCACTTGTTTAGACCAATCAAAATCGAACTTGCCAAACTTATTTTCATCCCCGTTTAAATCAATTTCGTCTTCATTGAAAGTAAGGATATACTGAAAGTTATGCAGCTCGTTTGATTTGTGGTACATATAGTTCAGGACATTGGATATTGTTTTGTATGATATGGCGTGAAATACACCATCGTGTACAAGAAAATCCGGAATATTACGCTTGTCAATCCTGCTCTTTAAAAAGACCATTAAATCATACGCTACGATTTTCAAACGCTCTTGTCCTAACGCATCAGCTTTAGGGATTTCCAAACTTATTTTAAAAGGCAATTGGTTTCTCGGCGAAGTAGAGTTTAATGTGATATTAAAATAAGAGTTGTCAAATTCTTCATCTAAATAAATTGCATTTTCAAGAATTTGCTGAAATAACAATCTCAACTCATCAAGGTATGATTGCTGCTTATTTAGCTCGCTGACAATATCTCTTTTTAATTCTGCGATAACAATATTGGAGTTTCCCAATATCTCTTCTATTTCGTCAATTTCTCGTACAATTGAGGTATTCCGTTCTAAAAGTGTTTTTTCATTGACTAATCTTTCATAAGTGCTTTCAATCCTATCCAATGCACCTCTCTCTTTTAGCAATGAAAATAATTGGCTCCTGTTCTTTTCTAATTTTTCAAGCTGCGTTAAACTCTGGTCGATTGATGATTGTAATTTCTTTTCTTCTTCCAACAAATATTTATTCCTATTCGTCAGTAGTTGTTTTTTAAAGTCTATAACTTCATCCAAACTCCTTTTTACAAAGTTGCCGAATGTTGCTACGGTTTCATTGTAGAGCTTACGAATTTTGTCCAGGTCGATAGAAGACACATCATTGTAAGAGGATTTTAGTTTTTCTAATTTCCGGTTTGTATTATGATAGATGACAGATTGCTCGTTAATTTCAGATATAACCTGATTTAATTTTTGTTCTATTTCTTTGTGATTAGCAAGAAAATTGTATTCCTTCAGGCTGCCTTCGAGTGCAGCAATGTCTTTTTCAATCTTTAACCGCTCTGTTCTAAATTCCTGAATATCTTTACCTGTATCTGCTTTAACCTTTTCTGAAAGGGATTTTACCGTATTATTATACCTTTCGTATTCAGAAGATACTTCGTTATATTTTAAAAGTGTTTTTGTCGGGAGATTTAGCAAATAAAAATTATACAATGCCTTTTCTCTTGCATTGGCATTGTAAGAAACAAAATTTAAAGGGTCAACTCTTTGCTGACTTTGCAAGTCGTCCTTAACAAAAAATTCCATCAACGTTCCATATCTTTTTCCTTCAAAGAATACTTCGTTGTTCTCTGTCGGAAAAAATATCCCTTCCAGCAATTTCGGCATTTCAGATTTTTCATATTCATCAAGAGCATCCGGTCGCTTCCCGAAAAATATTTTTTTTGTATCGGCAAAGCCCCTCTTGATAAAATATTTTTGTTCCTGTACTTCAATTTCTAAAGTAATCGTGTGTTCATCATCACGTAAAAAGTCATACTTTTTTTGAGCAAATCTTTTTTCTGCTTTACCGCTTAATAAGGTAAAATCAACAAGCCTGACCAACGTAGATTTGCCAATACCATTAATCCCTCGTGCTTCTTTATCCCCAGAGTATTTGCCCAATATGATGTTTATTCCATTGTGAAATGGAACAGCATCTATAAGGTTGGTTTCTGAATATATTCTAATTAACATTGTCGAATAAACTTGTTTGATTTTCTTCTTGGTTTTCTTTCTTTACCAATTTAATTTTATATCCTTTTTTCTCAATGCTGCCAATCGTATGCAAGAAGGTCAAGGCATACAGAAAAAGGTCGGGTGTCCTATCTTTATCCCTGTTTAAAAACTTATTCATTATATCATCCACGATAACGTATTTGTTTTTGAAAGGGGAATTACCCATAATACTTATAATATCTGCTCCCAATACCATAAGGTTGGTTTTAAGATTGCTTTCAGGCTGCGGTAATATCATAGTTCATTTTCTGTTTTTCTGCCTATTAAACACTGTTCAAACATATACAGCAATATAGATTTTACGCATTTTACATATTCATCATCTTTAATGTTTCCATATGTCGTTGTATATTGGTCGGTCAGATTATATAATCTCTCCTTGAAATTTCCTGAAAGTTTATTGTAATCATTTATAACCCTTCTTTTCAGGGTATTAATCTCATCATCATTATATCCCGAAAGTATATTGGTAATCGTATTAAACTCCGCCATAACCAATACCATTTCCGAGTTCATCCCATCCCAATCTTCCTGTTCAAAGTTGAGTTCGATTTTCTTTTGGGGAGGGACTAATGTTTTCCTGTCGAAATGCAGAGCTTTATCTTCTTCGTTTGAGGCATTCAGTAGGTCATTAATGATTTCCTGAATATAGTCCTGTATAAAAAAGTTTTCAATGCCTAAGTAGGCTGCAAGTTTCCTTTTTTTACTTGATACAAGTTCATCAACAATAGAAAGAATTTGGTCTATCCCCTTAATCGAAGTATCGCCATCTAAACCCTGAATTAGTGTAAATTGTTCCGGTGACACTTCGTGGTTAACATACATTTCCCAATTTGGAAATTTGTCTTTCCAGTTTTTTTGGTATTTTTCAAAATCTCCTTCTTTATTTGCTGCACCTAAAACTTTTGTTTCAAAATCAGTTTTGCTATATTTTCTTGGCGCATAACAAGCCAATATCTTTTGTTCGGGCAAAATAGTACCGTCATTGCCTTTATCCTTATTCCTCCTGATGGGCGTATAGTTATCAACGTCATATTTCAAAAGAAACAGTTCATCAATAAATTCTTCGAACTCAAATCCTTCTTTGGATTGAATTTGCATTTTAAAAGCGTTCTTCAATAATTTATCCATATACAAATCAGAGTTCCAAATTAATTTTAACCGTACCGTCAAATCCCTTTTCTACTATCTCTTTAAGGGTTTGAAGTTTGATATTATTGCCATAATCAGTTTCGACCTTAGAAATGTAACTCCTTTTCTTACCCACTTTTTGGGCTAATTGTTCTTGAGTTAGCTGTCTTTGTTCTCTGGCTTCCTTCAGCATTTCTCCAATATGTCTGCCTGATATTTTCATCTCAAAAAGGATTAAAATTGACTTTATTATGAATGTACAAATGTAATTTAAAAGTTGCATTGAACCAACTGTAAATTGCAATAAAAGCCTCCCATCATTTGTACTTCCGTTCTGGAAGTCCCCACCAACAAAGCCACTCACAGCCAAACACTTCCTTTGACTGCCACTTTCTTATAACGCCTCTTTTTCCACAAGACATTTGTCCCGAAAGCTCGCAAGGTGCGGGATAAACAGTAACAAATTAATGTGTTTCAATTATGGAAAAACAGAGAAAAAAAGTTTTGCTGGCAGCCGTGGCAATGCTGTCAGGAATTGGTGCGTTCGCACAGGGAAACGGCTCGGCAGGTATCAACGAGGCTACCCAAATGGTAACAAGTTATTTCGACCCCGCAACGCAGTTAATCTACGCCATCGGTGCGGTAGTCGGGTTAATCGGGGGCGTTAAGGTTTACAACAAATTCAGTTCCGGCGACCCCGACACGAGCAAGACCGCAGCTTCGTGGTTCGGTGCGTGTATCTTCTTGATTGTTGCCGCTACCATCCTGCGTTCATTCTTCCTTTAATCCTTTGCCTTATGAATTACAATATCAACAAAGGCATCGGCAGGACGGTGGAATTTAAAGGGCTGAAAGCGCAATACCTGTTCATTTTCGCAGGTGGGCTGCTCGGTACGCTTATCCTCGTGATGATACTGTATATGGCAGGCGTAAACTCCTACATCTGCCTGTTCCTCGGAGCAGGCGGTGCTTCGCTCATTATATGGCAGACCTTTTCGCTCAACAGGAAGTACGGCGAACACGGGCTGATGAAAATTGCAGCCAATAAAAGGCATCCCCGCTACATCATCTGCCGCAAGCCTGTACACCGCTATTTAAAATTCACACCTAAACAGAATGCCGTATGAGAAATGTAGCAAAGACCACCACACTGGAAAATAAATTTCCTTTGTTGGCAGTAGAGAACAACTGCATCTTATCCAAAGATGCGGACATTACCGCCTGCTTTGAAGTGCGCCTGCCGGAACTGTTCACGGTAGCTTCTGCGGAATACGAAGCCATACACTCCGCCTGGCACAAGGCTATCAAAACCCTGCCTGATTTTACGGTCATTCACAAACAGGATTGGTACATTAAGGAAAGCTATGCGCCCGATTTGGCAATCGAAGACCAGAGCTTTTTATCAAAGTCCTATCAACGCCATTTCAACGAGCGACCGTTCCTGAACCATTATTGCTACCTGTTCCTGACGAAGACCACAAAGGAAAGAATGCGGATGCAAAGCAACTTCAGTTCGCTTTGCAAAGGTACGTTGATACCAAAGGAAATCAGGAACAAGGAAACGATACACCGCTTTATGGAGGCGGTCGCCCAGTTTGAGCGTATCGTGAACGATAGCGGTTTTGTTAGCCTGCGGCGTTTGACCGAAGAGGACATTATCGGAACGGAAGATACACAGGGATTACTGGAACAGTACCTCACGTTATCGAGGGGAGCCGGAACACCAATGCAGGACATCGCACTCGGAAACGAAGAAGTACGCATCGGTAACAAAAGGTTAAGCCTGCATACACTTTCAGATACGGACGACCTGCCCGGAACGGTATCGGCAGATACCCGTTTTGAAAAGCTATCTACCGACCGTAGCGACTGCCGCCTTTCATTCGCCGCACCCGTGGGCTTGCTGTTAAGCTGCAACCACATTTACAACCAGTACATTTTTTTGGATAACAGCGAAGACAACCTGCAAAAGTTTGAGAAGTCCGCAAGGAATATGCACTCACTGGCTCGTTACAGCCGTGCCAACCAAATCAACAAAGAGTGGATAGAAAAGTACCTGAACGAAGCCCACAGCTTCGGGCTTTCTTCAATCCGTGCGCACTTCAACATTATAGCGTGGTCGGAAGACCCTGCGGAACTGAAACAGCTAAAGAATGATTGCGGTAGTGCATTGGCATTGATGGAGTGTAAGCCTCGGCACAACACTACGGACGTAGCCACTTTGTATTGGGCAGGTATGCCCGGCAATGCGGGCGACTTCCCCAGTGAGGAAAGTTTTTACACTTTTATTGAGCCTGCATTGTGCTTCTTCACGGAAGAAACCAACTACCACAATTCGCCCTCGCCGTTCGGTATCAAGATGGCTGACAGGCTTACAGGAAAACCTATCCATTTGGATATTTCCGACCTGCCTATGAAGCGTGGTATCATTACGAACCGGAACAAGTTTATACTTGGTCCATCGGGAAGTGGTAAATCGTTCTTCACTAACCATATGGTACGGCAGTATTATGAACAGGGCGCACACGTACTGTTGGTAGATACGGGTAACTCTTATCAGGGCTTGTGCGAACTCATCAAAGGAAAGACCAAAGGCGAAGACGGTGTTTACTTCACTTATACCGAAGATAACCCCATTGCCTTTAACCCTTTCTATACCGATGATGGCGTGTTCGACATTGAGAAGCGGGAAAGTATCAAGACTTTGATACTGACCTTATGGAAACGTGACGATGAGCCGCCAACCCGTTCTGAAGAAGTTGCCCTTTCCAATGCGGTAAGCGGTTATATCGAACGTATCAAAACGGAAGACGTTTACCCGTCATTCAACGGTTTCTATGAGTATGTAAAAGGCGACTACCGCAAGGTACTGGAAGAAAAGCAGGTCAGGGAAAAGGACTTTGACATTGCCAACTTCCTGAACGTACTCGAACCCTATTACAAGGGTGGCGAATATGATTACCTGCTGAACTCCAACAAGCAGTTAGACCTGCTTTCCAAACGCTTTATCGTGTTTGAGATTGATGCGATTAAAGACCACAAAATCCTCTTTCCCATTGTGACCATCATCATTATGGAGGTGTTCATCAACAAGATGCGCCGATTGAAAGGTATTCGTAAGCTCATCCTGATTGAAGAGGCTTGGAAAGCGATAGCCAAAGAAGGAATGGCAGAATACATCAAGTATTTGTTTAAGACCGTCCGCAAATTTTTCGGAGAAGCGATTGTCGTAACGCAAGAGGTCGATGATATTATCCAGTCGCCCATTGTCAAGGAAAGTATCATCAATAACTCCGACTGTAAAATCCTGCTTGACCAACGCAAGTATATGAACAAGTTTGATGATATACAGGCGATGTTGGGGCTTACGGACAAAGAGAAAGGGCAGGTACTTTCCATCAATATGAACAACGATGCAAGCCGACTTTACAAAGAGGTTTGGATTGGCTTAGGTGGTACGCACTCGGCAGTCTATGCCACCGAAGTTAGTTTGGAGGAATACCTCGCCTACACGACAGAAGAAACCGAAAAAATGGAAGTAATGCAGCTTGCTTCCGAACTGGATGGTAATGTAGAACTCGCCATTAAGCATATCGCAATGCAAAGGCGGGACAATTCAAATCAATAGTCATTAACAATTTAAAAATTCAGAAACAATGAAAAAAGTATTGTATCTGGTGTGTACGGCACTGATGCTCGCCGTAGCACCGTCAGCAAAAGCCCAGTGGGTTGTAACCGACCCGGCTAATTTGGCTTCGGGCATTATCAACTCTGCAAACGAAATCGTGCAGACTTCTTCCACCGTAAGCAACGTGATAAAGAACTTCAACGAAGTGAAAAAAGTTTACGACCAGGGCAAGGAATATTACGACAAGCTGAAAGCTATCAACAACCTTGTGAAAGATGCCCGTAAAGTGCAACAAACGGTATTGTTGGTAGGCGATGTTTCCGAAATGTACGTGAACAACTTCGGCAAGATGATGAACGACCCAAATTTCACACCGCAGGAACTGACCGCTATCGGCAACGGTTATTCGGCACTGCTCAATGAAAGTACCGAACTGCTGAAAGAACTGAAGCAGATTATAACCTCATCAAGCCTTTCGCTCAATGACAAAGAGCGTATGGATGTGATTGACCGTGTGTACAAAGAGGTAAAGGATTACCACAGCCTTGTACGCTACTACACCAACAAGAACATTTCTGTAAGCTACCTAAGAGCGAAAAAGAAAAACGATGCCCAAAGAGTGCTTGAACTCTACGGAACTGCTAACCAAAAATACTGGTAAACTATGGAATGGGATAATCTTCACGAACTCCTGCGGTCGCTTTATGATGATATGATGCCACTTGCAGGCGATATGGCGGCAGTCGCTAAGGGTTTGGCGGGATTGGGAGCATTGTTCTATGTGGCATTAAAGGTTTGGCAGGCTTTAAGCCGTGCCGAACCTATTGATATGTTCCCTTTGCTGCGCCCGTTCGCTTTGGGGCTTTGCATAATGTTCTTTCCAACCATTGTTTTGGGAACCATCAATGCGGTATTAAGCCCCGTGGTAGTAGGAACCCACCAAATACTCGAAGACCAGGTGCTTGACCTGAACAAGCTGCAACAGCAGAAAGACCAGTTGGAATACGAGGCAATGGTAAGGAACCCCGAAACTGCCTATATGGTATCAGACGAAGAGTTTGATAAAAAACTGGATGAACTGGGATGGTCGCCCTCCGACATTGGAACAATGGCGGGTATGTATATGGACAGGCAAGCCTACAAGATTGAGAAAGCCATAAAGGATTGGTTTCGCAATCTACTGGAAATACTCTTTCAGGCAGCGGCTTTGGTCATTGATACCATACGAACGTTTTTCCTGATAGTCCTCTCCATACTCGGACCAATAGCCTTTGCTATTTCCGTATGGGACGGCTTTCAGTCCACGCTCACGCAATGGCTCACGAGGTACGTCAGCGTTTACCTGTGGCTTCCTGTTTCGGATTTGTTCAGCTCAATGTTGGCAAGAATACAATCCCTCATTTTGGAAAGGGATATAGCAATGCTTGCCGACCCCACCTATATACCTGATACGAGCAATACCGTGTACATCATCTTTATGATAATCGGCATCATCGGGTACTTCACTATCCCGACCGTAACAGGTTGGGTAATCCAAGCCGGAGGCGCAGGAAACTTTACCCGCAATGTAAACTCCACAGCAATGAAAGCCGGAAACATCGCCGGAGCAGGCGCAGGCTCAACAGTTGGAAACATCGGCGGTAAACTGATGAATAAATAATCATTAATCATTCTAAAAAATGGAATTTAAAACGCTAAGAAATATCGAAAACAGCTTTAGGCAGATAAGATTATATGCCATTGTGTTTGCGGTTCTCTGCATTAGCGTGGTAGGTTACGCCGTATGGCGTTCCTACCGCTTTGCAGAAGAACAACGCCAAAAAATCTATGTACTGGATAACGGCAAATCCCTGATGCTTGCCTTATCGCAGGATGCGAGCATCAACCGCCCGGTTGAAGCAAGGGAACACGTTAGGAGATTTCACGAACTGTTCTTTACGCTTGCTCCCGACAAGAACGCTATTGAAAGCAATATGAGCAGGGCATTTAACCTTGCCGATAAAAGTGCTTTTGATTACTACAAAGACTTGTCGGAAAAGGGCTATTACAGCCGTATCATTTCGGGGAACGTGCAGCAACGCATCGAGGTGGATAGTGTCGTGTGCAATTTCGACAACTACCCGTATGCAGTGCGCACCTATGCCAAACAGTTCATTATCCGGTCAAGCAATGTAACCAGGCGAAACCTGATTACTTCCTGCTATCTCGTCAACTCCGTTCGTTCCGACAATAATCCGCAGGGCTTCAATATTGAAAAATTTGCAGTCGTGGAAAATAAGGATATAGAGGTCATCGAACGCTAAAAAACAATCTTATGGAAGCATTATCAGATTTAAGCACGTTCGCAAAAATCCTTACCGACAAAGGATATAACGGGTATTTCCATACGCAGGGTGCGTATGCCGGAAAGCTGAAAGACAGCATCAGCGAATACCTCGAAAGCTGCCAAAAAGGTGCAGATACTTTGCCTAAGCAGGACTTACTGCTGACAGGCTACCTGCAATGGTCGGGCGATGACAAGCCCCGTGTAGAATGCAGTATGTGGGTAAAGTACCTGAATGGCAAATTCTCATTGAGCCGTATGGAGGTAGCCAAGAAAGACGGCTTTGGGCAATTACTCAAAAAATCGGAACTGGCAAACCTGTCCGTAATGTCCGCACCCAAATTAACGGAGGCGGTCGCACTGGTCAACGATGCGCCGAAACAACAGGCGGGTAAAAGTCCTAAGCGTTTCAAGCTATAACACAGAAATAGTAAGGCTATGAAAAAATTAAGAGCAAATATGGACAGGTACTTTGACAAGTTGGACGAACGTTGGCGGGCGTTGCCCTTGCGCAAACAGCACCAATATACGCTGTACTTCTTTGTGGGTTACCTGCTGCTTACCGTAGCGGTCATTGGCAAAGTAATGTACGATACCTCAAAGTCCGGTAACGGTATGGTCATAGAGCATATCGAAAACCCTGTCCTTAAAAGTAAAAATCCTGCAAGGTTGCAGGATAGTGTATCAACAATTTTAAAAAATCAGATTTATGAAAGAAAATGAAAAAAGGGTCAGCTTTCTCGTTGAGGGAGAAGACCAAAACGGAGCATCAAATCTGCCGGATAATAAAAAGAGCAATAAGGATAAGCTCAAAAAGCCAATCATATTCCTTTTGATGGGCGTGGTATTTCTCGGCTGTATGTACCTCATATTTAAACCGTCGAAAGATAAAAAGGCGGTCGAAAATATCGGGCTGAACGATGCCGTACCGCAGGCTACCGGAGCAGGGATGCCCGATGATAAAAGCAAGGCGTATGAGCAGGAAATGCTCGAACGCAAAGAGCAGGAAAAGCGCAATGCACTGACCACGCTTTCTGATTATTGGAATACTGAAGATACTGCATCTGCTGACAATGAAGAAAGTTTACCTGAAGAAGACGAAGAAAGCAACGGCTTTGGGGGTGGTGGCAGAAAATCGGGACGAAACGGAAATTCTGCATTGAATAGTTACCGTAATGCACAAAGCACACTGGGTTCATTCTATCAGGACAACAATTCGGAAACAATGGAATTGCGTAAGCAAGTGGACGAACTAAAAGCAAAGTTGTCGGAAAAAGATGTGCCACCTGTGGCCACCGTTGACGACCAACTCAAATTAATGGAGAAATCCTATGAAATGGCAGCAAAGTATCTTCCCCAAAATGCCAATACCGGAAACGCTGCTCCTGCCATCGGTGCAACTCCTGCTGCTGCGGGTGCTAACCAAAAAGAGCAATTTGTATCGTTCACACCAACAAGAAAGAACATTGTATCAGCCTTGTACCGTGAACCGTCGGACAGTGCCTTTGCAGCCGATTGGAGCCAAACAAAAAACAGGGGGTTCTATACCGCAGGTTCTACTGAAGAGGTGGTACAGCCTAAAAACAGTATCAAAGCCTGTGTACACGAAGCCCAAACGGTAGTTGGCGAAACGGGTGTGCGTTTACGCCTGTTAGAGCCTGCCAAAACCCCGCAACGTACCATCCCCAAAGGAACAATTGTAACGGCTAATGCCAAATTTCAGAATGGCAGGTTACAATTAAAAGTTACTTCGGTAGAACTGGAGGGCAATATCATCCCGGTAGATATTACTATTTATGATTTGGACGGACAGCAAGGTTTATATGTTCCGTATTCGCCTGAAAGAAATGCGGTTACGGACATTGTAGCCAATATGGGCAATGCCACAGGTTCGAGCTTCAGTATGAGTTCTACTCCTGGACAGCAAATTACTTCTGACCTAAGTAAAAGTGCAGTGCAAGGTATTTCGGGCTATTTCGCTAAGAAAGTAAGAACGCCAAAGGTTGCACTCAAAGCAGGCTATCAGGTCTTTCTTGTATCTAAAAAATAATGTTGAACTCAAATAAATAAAACAATGAAAAATCATTTAAAAACCTTTTGGGCTATTGCCCTTATACTCGGCTTTGCTGCACAATCTAATGCACAGGACAGCATCAGAACACCACTTGCATTGGGCAAGATAGAGCCGTACCGTATGGAAGTTACCTACGATAAAACCTCGCACCTGATTTTCCCGACTGCCATTCGTTACGTGGATTTGGGCAGCGAATACCTTATTGCAGGGAAAGCCGAAGATGCGGAAAACGTGTTGCGTGTAAAAGCATCTGTAAGGGACTTTGAGCCGGAAACGAATTTTTCCGTTATTACGAATGACGGACGTTTTTATAGTTTCAACGTGTATTACAGTTCCTACCCGGAGGCAATGAGCTATGACCTGCTCACGATGCAAAAAGCGGTGGATAAAGCCAAAGGTAACGATGTGCTTTTTGAAGAACTGGGCAACAATTCGCCGTCACTGGCAGGCTTGCTTTTGGAAACCATTTACAAGAAAGACAAACGCATTGTAAAGCATATCGGTGCTAAGAGTTTCGGCATTCAGTTTATCCTAAAAGGGATTTACATACATAACGGCAAATACTATTTCCATACTGAATTGAGAAACCGTGCCAATGTTCCTTTCGAGATTGATTTCATCAATTTCAAAGTAGTGGATAAAAAGGTAGCTAAACGCACCGTAGTCCAGGAACGCCCTTTAACTCCTTTGAGAACTTACAAGCCATTGGACGGTATTTCCGGAAAATCGACCGAACAAAATGTGTTCCTGTTAGACCAGTTTACCATTGCCGATGATAAGGTACTGCTGATTGAGATTTTCGAGAAAAACGGTGGCAGGCATCAAACATTGCACGTCGAAAATTCCGATTTAATCAAAGCCCGTTTGATTGACGATATGCACCTGAAATTTTAATAACCCTTTAAAGCAAGAATATGAAAAAGTATATCTATACCGTGCTGTTTGTCCTGATAGGCATCACGGCTGCACAGGCGCAAAGAATGCTGCCGAAGCAGAAAGGATTGGAAATAAGTGCAGGTGTATTGTCCGATGATAAGATTGGCAATGATTACTACATCAGCGCAGCAATGACGGTAAACGGTAAGAATGGTAACTATCAGCTTTGGGCGTTGGAATATACCCACCAGTACCACGGGTATAAAGACCTCCGCATACCGCAGGAAACCTATTCCGCAGAGGGCGGTTACAGCTTCTTTTTGTTGGGCGATGCCCGTAAGAACATCACGCTGAATTTCGCCGTAACAGGTGTGGTCGGTTACGAAACCATCAACCGGGGCGAAACAATGTTGTACGACGGTGCGAAGATATTGAGCGAAGATAATTTTATCTACGGTGCAGGCGGTCGCCTCACTTTTGAAACGTACCTGTCCGACCGTTTTGTATTAGTCCTGCAAGGGCGTACAAAAATCCTTTGGGGTACGGATTTACAACAGTTCCGACCGTCAGCAGGTGTGGGATTAAGGTTTAACTTTTAAAACGTAAAAACGATGATAGCAATATTCAATAAATTCAGAACGGGGCTACTGCCACTATATGTATTCCTGACAATCCTCACAGCTTCGGTTACGTTGGTATCTTGCAGCAAAGATGATGACCTCGAAATACAGAACAATTTTCCTTTCGAGGTCAATGTAATGCCAGTGCCTAAAGATGTTGCAAACGGGCAGACCGTAGAAATACGCATTACCATACAGCGTATAGGCAATTACAGCAATACGCAGTATTTCCTCCGTTACTTTCAATTTGACGGGCAGGGAACATTGCAATACTACAACGAACCGCCGTATCAGCCCAATGACCTGTACCAATTACCAACGGAGCAGTTCAGGCTGTACTACACTTCAACGTCTGCCGTTTCACAGTCTTTTGACGTTTGGATTTCGGACAGCTTCGGGAATGAAAAGCAGATAACTTTTCAGTTTAACAGCAGCGATTAAGAGCAGTATTTCAATTCAAAAAAAAACGGCTTATCTGATTGGTAAGCCGTTTTTAATTTTCAGCCGGGCAGTGTATTTCAAAAGAAATAATTTCTTATCCTTGTAATCTATTTCAGTGTTGAGTAAGGTTTTATTTCCATAAACAATGAAAGAGGCTTGCCTTTTGGGGTAAGCCTCTTTCGCATTTAATTCACATCGTTTACAGGCTGAAAAAAATATTTTTCGTAAATTCAAACAGTGGAAATAAAGTGTTTTTGTTATGGTCGCATCATTGGTTATAGGTATCATATTTTTGGTTGCAGGCTTGGGACTTCGTTACTGGATTAACCGCAGGAAGTTTTACAGGCGCAGCCCTATGGGAGCAGAGGGTTTCTCATCTTATGAAAGTTCGGTTTTCATTAAATTGATTGAAAGGGTTGGTAAATGGATAGCTTACGCACTGATTATTTTCGGTCTGTTGTCACTGTGGGTTTATTCCCGTGAGAAAAAGGAAAAACAGCAGCCTGAAGTAAAAACCGAACAATCTCGATAAAAAAACTATTCGCTTTAACTACCTCCACAAGATTTGTGAGCTAACGCAATTAATTTTTATTTAACTTTGTATGGTGAAGTTTATATCTTTAATATTAGCCGCCTATGTATTGCTTTTATCAGCAGTACCGACTTTTATTGAGGATAAATGTATGCAGAAGCATACTACCGAACAAGGACAAAACAGACAGGATGACCAAGATTGTAATAAGGGATGTTGCTCGCCTTTTTTTAGTTGCAACACCTGTACAGGATTTGTTTTAACTACTTTTCATTTCTCTATTGTCCATTCAGTAAAAGAACCGCAACGGAAGTTAGGAAATATGCTGACCCCACCTGTTTCTGATTTTCCATTTTCCATTTGGCATCCCCCGCAACTTGCTTAATGTATAATGCTTTCAGCACAAATTAATTAAAAAGCGATGTCTTTGCATCGTCATAGCTTATTTATATACATTAAGTATCATTTTTACAATGAAAAAAATACTCATTGTGTCATTTTTTATGGCACTCAACCTTTGTGTATATGCACAAAATACATTAAACATTGTTGTAAAAAACAGTGAAACAAAAGAACCCTTGATTGGTGTAACAACATCTATAAAAGGCACCTCAATTGGAGGAACCTCGAACGAAAAAGGACAGATTATATTATCGAATATTCCTGATGGAATACAGGAGATACATTTTAGCTACGTAGGCTTTGAAGAGTTTATTGAAAAAATAGAATTTCCACTAAAGGATACCAATGTTATTGAAATTCTGCTCAAAGAAAATTCAGAGGAATTAGAGGGTGTTGTAATTACATCTACCCGAAGTACAAGAAGCATACAAAATATTCCTACACGTATTGAGTTTATTGGAAGTGAGGAGTTGGGAGAAAAAGGGAATATGAAACCGGGAGATATTCGTATGCTTTTGGCAGAAAGTACAGGTATTCACGTACAAACTACGTCGCCCACAAGTGCCAATGCGAGTATCCGTATTCAGGGACTTGACGGACGATATACACAAATCCTTAAAGACGGTTTTCCGATTTATTCGGGAGCTTCAAGTGGTTTGGGCTTATTACAAATTCCGCCACTTGATTTAAAGCAGGTTGAAGTTATCAAAGGCTCAACTTCTACACTTTACGGAGGTGGAGCAATAGCAGGATTAGTCAACTTGATTTCCAAAACGCCAACTGATGAAAGAGATTTACGCTTTCATATCAACGGAACATCAGGGAGAGGTTTAGACATTAATGGTTTTTATGGGCAAAAATTCAATAAAATTGGAACAACTATTTTCGCTTCGCACAACAGAAACGGAGCTTATGACCCTGCAAAAATTGGTTTTTCCGCCATTCCAAAGTTTGAACGCTTCGTATTGAACCCTAAATTATTTGTTTACTTCAATGATAAAACGAAACTGAATTTTGGCATCAATACAACCATAGAGAACCGTTTGGGCGGCGATATACTTTACATCAAGGGCAAAGGGGATAATACGCATCAATATTTTGAAGAAAACAAAACACAACGCTATTCCACACAATTTGTTTTTGACCATTTAATTAATGAAAACAGTTCTTTTCAAATCAAAAACAGTGTAAGTTATTTTAACCGCAATACGGCTATTCCCACTTACGAGTTTGAGGGAACGCAAACAGCCACTTTTACGGAAGCTAATTATACTTACAGCAAAGAAAAGTCAGAATGGGTAACAGGCGTTAATATTTGGACGGACAATTTTAAAGAAAAGCAGATTACAGTATTTCCGTTAAGAGATTATAGCCAAACCACATTTGGGGCTTTCGTCCAAAATAATTTTAAAGCTACGGATTGGCTTCAATTGGAAGCAGGTTTAAGAACGGATTATGTTATAGATTATGGGGCTGTATTCTTGCCAAGAGTATCGGCGCTATTCCATATTGCAAACGGATTAACATCAAGGATTGGCGGCGGATTTGGATATAAAACACCCACTATCTTTACCGAAGAAAGCGAACGCTTACAATATCAAAACGTAATGCCAATTAACAATAAAACCAATAAACTGGAAAAAAGTTATGGTGGAAATGCAGATATAAATTACCGCACTAATATTGGCGATGGTTGGTCATTCAGTATCAATCAATTATTCTTTTATACCTATTTGAATAATCCTCTATTACTTGAAAATCCATCAGCTAATCTCTATCAATTTGTAAACTCTACTGGTTACATCCATACAAAAGGAACAGAAACCAATATCAAAATCGGTTACGATGATGTGAAATTATTTTTAGGGTACACTTATACAGATGCACAGTTACACCAAAATGCAACAACTACCGAAAGCCCGTTAACCCCAAAACACCGTATTAACTCGGTTTTAATGTATGAAATCGAAGACAAATGGAAAGTTGGTTTAGAAGCCTACTATTTCAGCCCGCAAAAGCTGAACGATGGAACAACAGGAAAAGACTATTGGACTTGTGGATTTATGGCTGAAAAGATTTGGGAAAGGTTTTCGTTATATGTCAATTTTGAAAATTTCCTTGATACAAGGCAGACACGTTTTGGCAACATTTATACAGGTACAATTAGTAATCCTATATTTAAAGACATTTATGCACCATTGGACGGATTTGTCATTAATGGCGGAATAAAATTTAGACTTTAAGAAGATGAATAAAACCATATTCAATATAACTAAAATGGATTGCCCAAGTGAGGAGCAATTAATCCGTATGAAATTGCAGGATTTCGATATGGTAAAGTCATTGGAATTTGATATTCCCAGTAGAAAACTAAATGTTTACCATAGTGGAAAACCAGAGCCGATTTTTTCGGCTTTGGAAACATTAAACCTGAATACGTCATTGATTTCAACTGAAGAAAGCAATGCAGTTCTTGAAACAGATACAAGCAATGACCAACGGAAACTACTTTGGACTGTACTGATTATCAATTTCGTTTTCTTTGGATTGGAAATGTTGTTCGGTATTTTTTCCAATTCAATGGGATTGATAGCAGACAGCTTGGATATGCTTGCAGACAGTATTGTTTACGCTTTGGCATTGTTTGCTGTTGGGGGTACGATTGCAAGAAAAAACAATATCGCCAAATTTGCAGGTTACTTTCAAATTCTGTTAGCCGTTATCGGTTTTGTTGAAGTTATCAGACGTTTTATCGGAATAGAAGCGATGCCTGATTTCAAAACAATGATTGTTGTTTCTGTTTTGGCGTTGATTGCAAACGTACTTTGTCTTTATCTATTACAAAAGAACAAAAGCAAAGAAGCCCATATGCAGGCTTCGATGATTTTCACTTCCAACGATGTTATAATCAATTCGGGTGTTATCATTGCGGGATTATTGGTCAATTGGCTCAATTCGAGTTATCCGGATTTGATTATTGGGGCAATTGTATTCGTGATTGTGGCAAGAGGTGCATATAGAATACTGAAGTTGGCAAAATAAAATAGCAGCAAATCATAGCCCCGAAATTCGGGGCTTTTTTTGTACCAAATCTTACTACTAACGCCAAACGCTGCCTTTCAAAGCCAAATCCTGCAACATTCTCCAACGCTGCAATAAGCCTTTATAAATTCGACTTCCACAGCAAAATTGAGCAAACTATGGAAGTAATCACAATACAAAAGTCCGTACTGGAGGGAATGAAAAATGAGCTGAAAGCACTTTTGGAACTGACCGAAAATGCTACGAAAAAATACACGCCAATTTTCAAAGAAGAAAAATGGCTCGATAACCAGGAAGTGTGTCTGATGATGAACATTACCAAGCGGACTTTGCAGACGTATAAGGACAAAGGACTATTGCCCTATTCCCGACTGAACCGTAAGAATTATTATAAACGCTCGGATGTACAGGCTTTGCTCGAAGCCGGACAGCCGTACAATACCGTTGAAAATGGATTTATTCGAGAATGACGAAATCATTGCCCATCAGGAAATGATAACGCTGCTAAGAACCCGTATCGAAAGTATATTGAAAAATTACCGTCCTGTAATGAACGGGGAAATATACCTGTCGGGCGAAGATGTGTGTAAGCTGCTCCATATCAGCAAACGAACTTTACAGCAATACCGTGATGACAATATCCTGCCGTATATACAGATAGGCGGTAAGATTATTTATAAGGAAAGCGATATTCTGACAATACTTGAACAGAATTATATTTCACAAAAAACAGTTTGACTGTAATCTTTTTTGTACTATATGCAGTCAAAAAGGCACGAGTTTAGTATCTTTGTTGTCGAAAATATAGAAAATACTTAAAGTGTTTTTGCTTTAAGTCCCACATTGAAAACTGGTAATTTTTAGACAACGGGACAGATAAGTAAGAACGCTCACGTCAAAAGGCGTGGGCGCTCGCTTATTCGTTGTCGGGCATACCAGTGCCTCAATGTGCGGTAAGTGTAGTTGCCTGCGCTCTTTTTTTGTGCCAGGCATCCACAACCTAAAACATTAAGGCTATGGAGAATGAGCATATTTTTTACCCCGAATTTGACTATCCTGCATCCCATCTATCTGCATTCACTCTCTGCATTGATGTTTTTATCGTATCTCTTAAAAACGGGGAAATTGTTCGTTTCAAGCCTCACGAAATAGCACACTTTAAAGAATGGCTTAATCATTTTAAGGTCAGGGACATTACGGTTAATAATGGCTTACCTCACGTTGACAGAACATCTGATTTATCTAAGTCTAAATACGGATTTTTCAATTTTATCAAAAGAAGAAAATGGGTAAAGAAAAAATAATTAAGATAGGAATGATAGACGACCACGACTTATTTAGGAAAGGTATCTGCGATTTTATACGGGACGACGATAATTTTGAAATCGTATTTGAAGCGGAAAACGGCAAATTAGCACTGAAAAAAATGGAGCAAATGGAAGTTATTCCCGATATAATGGTTGTTGATATAAATATGCCTGTAATGAATGGTTTTGAAACTGCTAAAGCATTGCTTGAAAAATATCCGCAAACCAAAATCTTGGCTTTTAGTATTAACGATGATGTGCAGGATGTGGTTAAAATGCTTAATAGCGGGGCAAAAGGGTATATCCTGAAAGGCGCAGACCCCGAAGAACTCAAAAAAGCCATCACGGTACTAAACGACGGAGGGCGTTATTTCAGTGCAGGTGTAGCTGAAGTAGCAAAAGAATATTACAAACAGTTTCCGCAATAGCAGGTTTCTTTGTTACTTTCTTTTCCGCTGAACTCACGAAAGAAAGTAATCACTCTAATCTAATTATGGGATAACGAATATCCCACGCAATAACGCTGCAACCTGTTTGGTAAAATGAAAAGGATTTGTAAGGGTGCATTTTGCTAAAGGGGATTGCACCAATTTAAAGCAAAAAGACTGCCCGACCATCGGGAGGATCTGTCTTTTTGCCGCCCGACTTTTCGGGTCAGGCGGCTTGTATTAGTTAATCGTTTTTAAATACTCGTAGTATCTTTCCGTTATATCCTTTCCTTTCCTGAAAGTGTCATTGGTATAACTGTAATGCTCTTCAAAAAACTTAACTTCTTTAGTGGTAAGGTCTATTAAATAGCGGTAATATGCGTTTATCCGCCTTTCATCCATCGTGCAATACTCTTTAAGCATTAAGAGTTCTTGCTCGCTGTTATCAAGGGATAACAAGGGCAAAAAAAGCCTTTCAACGATATAGCCCTGTTCGGGTGCGCTGCTGCTGTCGGCAACGCATACAAGGGATTTACCGTTACTCAATTTGATGTGAAGATTTGAACGTGTCATAATTTGAAATTTGATTTTTCTGATTAAGCAATTAATTGGGTTAATAAAAATTCTTCCGTCCAAAATTCTTCGCTCGTATGCTTCCCGTATGCTGTATAGTAGCCTGTACCGTTTGCCCTTAATACAAGCCTGTAACAGTCCAGTCGGTTTTCAGGTACGGTAAACGTTTCCTGCTCTTGCTCGTCAAGCTCCACAAATATCCATTCATTACCGTTTAGCAATTCTTCAATATTCGGGTTGTCGTTTTCGCCTGTCCTATAAAAATCTACTGCTGTATCATAGTAATTCATTGAGCAGAAATAGTGATTGCCCTCTAACGGCTTAACTAATGCAAGCCGTTTTGCCTGTTCTGTTTTCCATTCTTCGGATAGGTGGATAATTGCAAACTCGCAATTATCCCATTCGCTGTTGGCTTTAACCAAAATATGTGCTGTCGCTTTATCTGATAGTTTCATCGTTCTAAATTTTAATGGTGTTTAATTGATTTTCGCTTTTACGCTCTAACAAAGTGTCGAGTATTTCCCATTCGCTGTCGTACTCTGTTCCCTCAAAATGGTAGGTGTCCGTTTCCTCGTCTAATTCATAGCTGTCAAAGTCCTGGCTATCTAAACAGGTATCCGTTAGTATTCCTTCTTCAAATATTGCCTGACCATATACTAAGCATCCTAATTCCTCATAGTCCTGTGTGAAATTCACTTTGAAATGTTCGGCTATCTGCTTAACGGCATCCGTATTTGGCGACCATTTTGTTTCATACTGGAATACACCCGCACTTTCATTGTCCTGACTGATATTGTAGAAATAATCTCCGTGCGTGTCCTGTACGAAATGGGGTAAATGCCCGCAGTTGTCTTTCTGTTCCTGTTCAGCCATTGATTTGAATAGCTGTGTTATCTGCTCTATTGCTTCGGCTGTTCCCTCAAAAACAACCCAGTTGTTGCACCAATTAGCCATAATTATTTATCGTTTAAGGTTATCTGTAAAAATTTGTCGTTCCCGAAAAGCAGGTGTATCGCCTGTTTTAATTGCGGGTCGCATTGTGCATCCTCTGTATATTCAATCAGGCAGTGGATAGCGAAAATTGAATTGTGTCCGTCAAAAAAATGGTCTGTAAACCAGTTCGGGCGTTTCCAAAGTGGTTCATTCTTGTCTATGCCTTTTTGTGCATTCTGCACAAGCCTGTACCAAAATTCAGCGGTAAAAAATCCCTTTTGATACCAACCCTCACGAAAGGCGGTTTCATTTTGCAGGAAGTAGTCGCATTGCGTTTTTATAGCGTTTTGCAGGTTCTCCAGTTCTGCGGGAAACAATTTGCACAACAAGCCCGCTTTATCGAGGTTGTCCATTTTATCTAATGCTTTCATATCTTTTGTTTTTAGTAGGCGACCACCTTTGCAGGCAGTCGCCTTTGATGATTAATTGAAGTTGAAAATCTCTGCTCCTGAATAGGCAAAGTCTGTACACAGTTCAAAGGCTTTTTGTGTCTTTAGCTGTGCTGTACCGCCCATTACAATAGATTGTAGTTTGGCTTCGCCATCCCTGTAATTGCGTACATTCTGAAAGTAACCTGTAACAGCATTGTAAGCCCCGAATAATGTGCCTTTGGTAGTTGCCATTTGTTGGGTGTCGCTTATCATAGCGTATTCAAAGGCATCATCTACGGTGTTTTTAAACACGGTGGAAACTTCATCTTCCGCACCTTTTTTGAGCAGGTTAAGCGTTTCTTTGTTCGGGCAAAGTGCCAACTGGATTAGCTTTCTTACTTCTCGGTCTGTTACCCTTACTTTAGCCCAATCGTTAAAGATGTTCTCTAACTGCGTGCTTAGTGTGTTGGCAAGCCCCATAACCTTGTGAGCATTTTCGAGGCGTTGTTTTGCTCCTGACGTGTGTTTGATACGCACTACATTGGTCATACTCCGCAATGATGCGTTCAGGGTGTTTTGACATACGATACGGATAGGTGTAAACGCTGCGGTAATACTTCCACTACCGTCGTGGCTTGTGGTTAAGAAGATGTACTTTTCTGTAACATCGTCGCCGTTACCTACACGGATATAGTCGGGCAGCTTGGCAGTGATAAAAATACGCTCCCCGTTACCCAATGCTCCTGCGGTTTCGTACAATATTCCCTCGCCTCCGCCTACAATAGCATCAAAGAAATTGAACGCCTCACGGTTTTGTACAATATGGTAGTCTTTGCCTACTACACCCAACGGTGTATTGGTGTCGGTGCGGAGGGTGGTGAAACTGTTAGGTACTAAGATGTCATTGGCTTCAATCAGTTCTCCGTTTTCGCCTATGCTCATTGTTCTGCCCTGTGTAAACAGTGGGGATTTGATAACCTCGTAATCTAAACCTGCGTGTACTATTGCTTCCTCGCTTGTTGGGTATTGCTCTACGATTTGCCCCAAACCGTGCCACGCTTTTTGTTGAACGCTAAAGAATGAATGACGTCCTGTTTGCTCGTTGAAATTGATGTTGTGTGCCATAATGCTAAAATTTTGATGTTTGAAAAAATGTTATTTACTCACTCGCTTTTCTCGTTTCCCGCTTCCCGTTGTGGTTTGCTCCGCTTCGCTTCGCATAAATTTTTCCAAAAGAAAAACCGGAAAAAAGAAAGCAGATAATCCAAGCGGGCAACAGCGTAAAACCGAAAGGAAACGGAATAAGTCCCGGAGGGTGGCAAGGCAACACACAGCAATTCGGCGAAGCCAGCATTTTGCCTTGCCATTATGCCGTAGTCTTTTGGTTGGGCGTGTGAGGTGGCTGCCCGCTATAACTTAGCTGCCTTTTTACCGGTTGATTGTGGAAATTTTCTGTTCTAAATTTTTATGGCATTAATGACCAGGCTATGATAGCCTGTAATAGGGATTTGAAAAATGGAATAGCAGGGAGCGTTAGATAAGGGTTTCGTTTTTCAATTTTCTATTTCTGAAGTAGGTAATAAGCTCTTTTACAGCGTTGGATTGCGTAGAGGAAAATAAATGTGCTTTACCTACACAAAAAGATAGGCATAAAAAAAGCAGAACCGTTAAGTTCTGCTCATTGAGATTAGATAAAAGCTGATTAGATTGCCATCATAAACGCTTCTTCCATTGCCTTGAATTTAGGGGTAACTAAATCCATATCCTTACTGATTTTTTGGCTTGTGATTTTAGCGTAAATCTGTGTGGTGGAAATATTTTTATGCCCCATCATTTTGCTAAGACTTTCAAGCGGTACGCCCTCGGTCAAAAACATTGTTCCGAAAGTATGCCTTGCCGTGTGAAAAGTTACTTTTTGCTCCGTAATGATTTCTGCCTTTTCAACCAGTTTGCCTATGTGAGTATTGCAGGTTGCATTGGTCGGAACCGGAAAGATAAATTCATTCCTTGTCGTACCCTGATATTTCTCAATGATACGTTTAGGGATTTCCATTAACCGAACATTTGAAGCAATATCTGATTTCTTTCTCCTGCTGATAATCCACTGATGACCGTCAAAGAATGATTGAATGTTGTTCCTTGTCAGTTTCTTAATATCCGCATAAGCAAGTCCTGTAAAGCAACTGAAAATAAACAGGTCTTTTACAAGTTCATACCGTTGGTGCGATGGTACGCACATCATCAGCTTTTCAACATCTTCTTTAAGGATATAGCCCCGGTCGGTTTCTTCCATATTGATTTCGTAATCCTGAAAAGGATTATCACGTATCAAGCCTTTTTTAATAGCCAGTTCCACAAGGGCTAATACAGGCATCGTGTACACCCAAACTGTATTGTGGGAGGACTGCAAATCATACCGGAGGTAAAAATCAAACTCCCGGATAAAATCGGAAGTCAATTCCCGAAAAGCCATATCGTCACGATGATAGCGTTCCTTTATAAACGTGGTAAGATGATTGTAAACTGTGATATACTTGTTGTAGGTGCTTTGTGAGCGTTCTTCCTTTTCGACCAATTTTTTAAAATCCTCATTTTGGTCGTTGAAGACTTTAAGTATTGCATCATCCATTACGCCAACACCCAAAAACGATAGCTTTACTTTTTGGGCGGTTGCAAAGCCCTCGTGCTTCAACATATCTTCATAAATCTTGTCGATACGCCCACGTATATTATCCAGTTTTTTATTGATACTTAATGCCTGCGCACTCTTGCCCTGAACTCTTCCGTGTTTTAAATCCCAATTATTGGGGTCAATTTCTAACTTTGTTCCGAAAGTTTTAGGGGTTCCGTCAATGGTAATACGTGCCATAATCGGAGCATTACCGTTCTTTTTCAATTCGTTCTTTTTTAGGTAGAAAAGCAGTTTGAACGTCGATTTTTTTGTCTGTTCCATAACTCAAATGTTTAACGTTTAAAATTAAATTACATTGAGTTACAAGGGAATGTAGAAAAGGGTGCAAAACACTGAAATATAATCAGTTAAACCACACTGTTACCTTTGTCAATCGGTAACGAATTAGTAACCTAACCTAGTCAATTTAAGCCCCAAAACTATCAGACACCGACTTCCGAACTAAGACTACTCTTTTTATAAAGCCTTGTATAGCAAAGGTTTTAACCGTTTTGCTTAATTTTGCTTTTTACTAATCTTTTTTTAATAAAATGTTTAATAATTGTTAAAATTATATTAAAACGATAGCCATAAAACACTTTTACTTTTGCACGAAAAATTGATTATGCAAAAGAGAACTCAAAAAATTGTCAGTTTGGTGTTGCTGGGTTTGGTCAGCTGTAACCTTACCGCACAGCAAAAACCTAAAAATGATTCTGTTAGGATGATAGATGAAGTTGTTGTTACGGCTTTGGGAATCAAAAGACAAGACAAATCTTTAGGATATTCCACTGAGACCGTAAAGTCCGAAGAAATTCTTAAAACTCAGAATGCCAACTGGGCACAAGCTTTAGAGGGGAAAGTTGCGGGATTGAAGATTCAAACTGCAGGCGCAGGACCATTGGCAAGCTCAACGATAAAACTTCGCGGCGATATTTCCATGAATGCAGCAAACAACGGAGCGTTAATCGTTGTGGATGGCGTTCCGTTGACGGGTATTGCTACAGGATCGGGAACTTCAGCTTATGGTGCGGGAAGTGGTGGAGACTTACCAATTGATTACGGAAATGGGTTCAATAGCATTAATCCGGATGATATCGAATCAATCAGTATTTTAAAAGGGTCAACAGCAGCAGCTTTGTATGGTTCTAAAGGTGCAGGTGGTGCGATTATGATCACCACAAAGTCCGGAAAAAATAAAAATGGAAAAGTTCAGGTTTCTTTTAATTCATATACGAGTTTCGATACGGTTTTAAAGTGGCCAGATTATCAATATGAATACGGACAAGGAACATTGCAAAAGAATACTGCGGGTGAATATTATTACTCCTACGGGGCTTCTCCTGATGGTGTAAATACAGGTTCTACAAGTAGTGCGTTTGGGCCAAAATTTAACGGTCAATATTATTTCCAATACGACCCCAATGTTGAAGGCCAAAGTTTAGAGCGACAGTTGTGGAGACCCTATAAAAATAATATCAAAGATTTTTGGAAAGTGGGCGAAAACTATTCCAATAACTTCGCCATAGAGTCTAGTACAGAAAATACTTCATTCCGTTCTTCTTTAACCTATTTGAAGAACACGTGGATGATGCCAAATACAGGTTTTGATCGTTTTAATGTAGCTTTATCATTTGATCACAAACTGAATGACCGGCTGAGGATAGGCATGAAATTCAACTTCAATAAAACCAAAAGTGACAATCTTCCTGCAACAGGGTACAACAACCAGTCGATTTCATATTTCATGATCTTCCAAAATCCCAATGTAGATTTGGCTTGGTACGAACCTATCTGGAAGAAAGATAAATATCAGATAGACCAAATTCACCCTTTCAGTTCGTATATAGACAATCCTTATTTAATTGCCTATGAAATGCTGAATGGGGTGGATAAAAATTTCATTACCGCAAGTGCAAATTTAAACTATAAAATCTCCAAGAATTTCGAAATGCAGTTCCGCAGTGGCTTAGAATTGACCAATGAAGAACGTACCCAGAAAAGACCGTGGAGTTCTGCAAATTTTCCTAACGGGTTCTACAGAGAACAATTTATAAAGGTGATGAATCTTAACAATGACCTTCTCTTCACATACAAGAAAAACTTTAATGATTTTGATTTTAGTGCATCAATTGGAGGAAATATTCAGTACACAGAATACACCATGAACGATTACCGTGCAAATGGTTTGTTGAAGCCTGGTATATATTTAATGACCAATGCCATTTCCCGGGATTTTAGAATTGCTTCACCCAACGATAAACAAATCAACTCCAGCTACGGACTCGCAAGTTTAAGTTATAAAAATAAAATTTTCCTAGATGTTACTGCCAGAAACGATTGGAGCAGTACACTTCCGCGGGCTTATAGATCCTATTTTTATCCTTCTGCATCGGCTTCCTTTATTTTATCAGATTTATTAGGTATCAAATCCAATACTTTAGGTTATTGGAAATTCAGAACGGCATGGTCTAGAGTTGGAAATGACACCGATCCTTATTCACTTTTAAGGTACTTTAATAACAGTGAATTTTCAGGTTCAGTGGAAACGCCATCTACTTATCCCAATCCGAATCTAAAGCCCGAAATGCTTACAAACATCGAAGCAGGGATGGATTTAGGTTTATTCAAAAACCGAGTAAATTATTCAATTACTGTATATCATAACAAAAACAAAAATCAGATTATTGATATTCCTACATTGTACGAAACGGGTTACAGCAAACGGACGATAAATGCTGGTGAGGTGCAAAACAAGGGAATTGAGATGGTTCTGAATACGTATCCCATCAAAAATAATAATTTCTCTTGGAGTTTGAATGCCAACTGGTCTTTGAACAGAAACAAAATCCTATCACTTCCGGAAGAATTCAAAGGTGAACCATATACCATGGGCAGCGTAGGTGGAGTGGTATATTTTAATGCTGTAGAAGGAGGTTCTTTGGGAGATATGTATGGTTACGGGTTAGAATATTCACCAGATGGACAGGTGGTTTTCGGAAGTGATGGACTCACGGCAAAACCTACTCAAATGAGGAAAATAGGAAATGCTTATCCGAAATGGAGAGCAGGTCTTCAGAACGAATTCAGGTATAAAAATTTCCAGGTGAGTTTCTCTTTTGATGGTCAGTTGGGTGGACTCGGATATTCTCAGTCGCACCATAAAATGTCTGAACAAGGTAAATTGGAGCACACACTTTGGGGACGGGACAATCCTAATGGTTTGATAGTAGGAGTGGGTGTGGTGAAAAATCCTGATGGTACTTATTCGCCTAATACCAAAGGAGTTCCAATCCATACTTATTACGGAGATTATTACAGACGTGCCAATGTAGAAACCAATTCTTTTGACACATCATTCCTAAAACTGAGAGAAGCAAGAATTTCTTACTCTTTTCCAAAATCTGTTACCAGTGAACTGAGAGTTTCAGAGTTAACCATGTCCCTTTTTGGTAGAAACCTTTGGATGTGGACAAAGTTCCCATTGTTTGATCCAGAAGTTGCCACACTCGATAATTCGCAGATTACTACAGGTGTAGAAATTGGTCAGTTGCCGACTGCACGCAACATCGGTTTCCAATTAAATGTTAAATTTTAAATCTATACAACAATGAAAAAATTTCTTTTAAATATATGTCTTTTGTCTAGTTTAAGCATGGTTTTTATTTCATGTGATAGAAGTTTAGATGAGGTAAATATTGATGATAGCAGGGTAAGTGATCCTGTTGCTTCAACGCTTTTGCTTCCATTGCAATATAATGCTGCCGCAATGGGTTATAACCGCGCTAACGATTTCAATTTTGATCTGATGCAGGTTTCTTTGGATTTTCCTAATGAGGGAAACTCTCTCAGCAGATATTACATCACCGAAAATACAGGCGCAGGGTTTTGGAATTCTTCCTACAAATGGCTCATGCAAACTAAGGAACTTAAAAAAGCCGCCATTGCAGAAAACAATAAAAACTATGAAGCAATAGCAATTGTAATGAACGCTTGGCTGTATTCTAATTTAACCGACACCTATGGAGATTTACCTTTCTCTGAAGCTTTAAGAGTGGATGAAGGTTTTGCGCAACCCAAGTTCGATAAACAAAAGGATATTTATGTAAGTCTTTTGGATGATTTAAAATATGCCAATTCCATTTTTGATGCAACCAAAAAATTAACAGGTAACGATTTATTTTACAATGCACAATCTGATAACAATGGTATTCTCAACTGGAAAAAATTCTGTAATTCCCTTTCTTTAAGGTTGTTGACCAGAATTTTGAAAAAAAATGGTGAAGTGAACGTTCACGAAAGAATTCAGGAAATCATTAACAATCCTACCACATTTCCTATCATCTCTAATAATACAGAAACTACAAAACTGGATATTTCTGGTGTGGCGCCGTTAATGCCACCCATCGCTCGTCCGCAGGATTTTACCACGGGAAGGGCTGCTTCTGAGTTTTTTGTGGAAACGCTGAAGTCCAATAACGATCCACGTATGGCGACTTTCTTTTCGCAGGCTAAGAATCTTCAAAATCAAAACATCGGTTACAAAGGTGCCCCTACAGGCTATGCCATTGGAACGGCATTCAATTATCAACCTTCCAATCTGAATCAGAATTTAGCCAAAGCTCCTCTTAAAATTCTTGTTCTCCCGTATGCTGAAGTTCAGTTTATTTTATCAGAATTAGCTTTTAAGGGAATTATCGGTGGAAGTGCCCAGACTTATTATCAAAATGGCGTTAAATCCATCATCGAACAGTGGGGTGGCGTAGTTCCAGCAACCTATTTTGATAACCCTAATGTTGCCTATAATTCGACATTAGAGAGGATTATGCTTCAAAAATATGTGGCTTTGTTTTTTGTAGATCAACAGCAGTGGTTCGAAAAAAGGAGAACAGGCTTCCCAATCTTGCCCAATAACGGTGGATTGCTCAATAATGGAAATCTTCCGCAAAGATTCATGTATCCTCCCAACGTACGGGTCTTAAATACCGCAAATTATCAGGCCGTAGTTCAACAAATGGGTGGTGATAATATCAATGTAAAAATGTGGTGGAATCAATAATTATTTTGTATTAAAATGAAAAAACTTACATTAGGGCTGTTGTTTTTTAATGGTTTATTGATGATGGCTCAAACCCAGATTATTGCGCACAGAGGTTTTTGGAAAACAAAGCCGGAAACTACAGAGAACTCTCTCAAGGCCTTGGAGAATGCTCAGAAGCTTAGAGTGTATGGTTCCGAGTTCGATGTGCACATGAGTAAGGATGGTGTCCCAGTGATCAACCACGATGAACATCATGGAAATATGGAAATTTCAGAATCTAATCTTAAAGATTTGCAACTTCTAAAACTGTCAAATGGAGAAACCATTCCAACATTGGAAGACTATTTAAAACAAGGAGCAAAAGACAAAAAAACGAAGCTCATTGTCGAGATAAAGCCTGCAAAATCCAAAGCTTTGGAAGATGAATTGGTGGCAAAGACAATAAAGGCGATTAAAGATTTACATTTGGAGAAGCAATGTGAACTGATCTCTTTCAGTCTAAACATCTGCAAAGAGATTAAAAAAAATGCACCCCAATTACCTGTTCAGTATCTTAATGGCGATTTGTCACCAGCAGAACTGAAAAAGGAAAATATCGATGGCTTTGATTATCATTACAAAGTTTTACTCAATAACCCAACATGGATTGAGGAGGCTAAAAAATTAGGCCTAATTACCAATTCCTGGACGGTGAATGATGAGCAGACCTATCTCCAACTCAAAAATCTTGGGATAGATTTTATTACCACTAATATTCCAGATGTGTTGATGAAAAAATAAATTCTAATCAGCTAGGGTTTACAAAACAAAATTCTAAACATAATTACTCATCGATACTTTTTAAATCCTCCGCCAAAGAGACTTAAAAGAGAAGTTTCGCCTGCGGTAATGTATCGTGAAAAAATTAATCAAAAACAAACTTAAAATGCAACTAAAATTTATCATTCCAAGCTTATTGGCTTCGGTAATGGCTTTCTCGCAAACTCAAATATCTGGGTTTGTGTATGAAGACCTTAATAAAAACGGACAAAAAGAAAACCGCGAAAAAGGAATTGCAAATGTTTCAGTTTCCAACGGTGTAGAGGTGGTTGTAACAGACAAAAATGGAAAATATACCCTTCCCATTAAAGAAGATCAAATTATTTTTGTCATCAAACCAAGTGGCTATCAAACCAAGATAAGTTCAAATTTTCTACCCCAAAATTATTACAATTACAAACCTCAAGGTTCGCCCTCGAATTTTAAATACAAAGGTGTTGCGCCCACTGGGAGTTTACCTTCCGAAATCAATTTTCCATTGTACAAAAACAACGAAAGCAAAGATTTTCAAATTTTAGTTTTTGGTGATCCGCAACCGTATAATTTAAAGGAAATAGACTATTTTAAAAGAGGAATTATTAATGAGGTGAAAGCCAACAGACGAAACGCTGTGTTCGGCATTAGTTTAGGCGATTTGGTGGGAGACGATTTAAGTTTGCATCCTGCGTATATAGATGCCGTTAAAGAAATTGGACTTCCTTGGTACAACGTAATGGGCAACCACGATATGAATTACGAAGCTAAAGAAGATCATCTTTCGGACGAAACCTTTGAAGCAAATTTTGGACCTGCCAATTATTCTTTCAACTACGGAAATGTGCATTTTATTGTCCTGGATGATATTTTGTATCCAGATCCGAGAGATGGTAAAGGTTATTGGGGAGGTTTCAGAAAAGATCAGTTGGATTTTGTTGAAAACGATCTAAGATTGGTGGATAAAAATAAGTTAATCGTGCTGTCTTTTCATATTCAGATGAAGCCTGAAACAGAGGGTGAAGATCATTTTAGAATGGAAGACAGAGCACGTTTGTTCAGTATTTTGAAACCTTTTCAGAATGTTTTAATGATGTCTGCACACACCCATAAACAAAGTCAGTTGTTTTATGGTAAGCAAGAAGGTTGGGAAGGCTTTAAAGATTTGCACGAATACAACGTGGGGACCACCTCAGGAGATTGGTACTCTGGTACTGCAGATGATAAGGGGGTACCAAAATCTACCATGAGAGATGGTACGCAGAGAGGTTATGTTTTTATCGATTTTAAAGATAATCAGTACGCGATTGATTATAAAGTGGCAGGAAAACCTGCGGATTATCAGATCAATCTCCACGTTCCCAAAGTGATTCCATATAAATCTAAAAACTCAGCGAGAATTGTTGCGAATTTCTTTATGGGCAGCGAGAAAGACAAATTAGAATATAAAATAGACAATGGCGAGTGGAAAGCAATGGACTACGACCCTAATATAGATCCTAATTTTGCAATTTCTGTATTTCAGTGGGATACTACAGACAAACTTTTCGCAGGAAGGAGGCCTTCATTTCCTGAGAAATCAAGACATATCTGGGTAGCTCCTTTCGGAAAATTAGAGCAGGGCACACACACTGTTGAGGTGAGAACAACCGACAGATACGGAAAAACACATTTTGCAAAAGAAACTTTTAAAGTGGAGCCAGTAGTAGAAATACCTTAAAAAATCATTTTACTTTTTACTTTTCTTGAAGAATCGACTTTTAGGGGTCGGTTCTTTTTTTTATTTTATGCTGAACCTAAACAATGTTAAAAAGTCCTTAAAATGGGCATTCTGCTATGGTATGCGGTAAGGTTTCTGTAAATTTGCATCATCAAAAAAATCAAGAGAAATGAATTTGAATGGAAAAAATGCCATTGTAACTGGTGGTGGTAAAGGATTGGGAAAAGCAGTTGCTATTGCACTTGCTAAAGAAGGAGTCAACATAGGTATTACAGGCAGAAATGAGGAGAATCTTAAAAGTACCGCAGCTGAACTTGCAGACTTGGGTGTCACTGCGGCTTATGCAGTGTTCAATGTGGATGATGAAGAAGCAGTTGATAATGGTATTAAAACTCTTGTGGCCGATTTAGGGAGTATTGATATTTTAATTAATAATGCTGGAATTGGCGACTTCGGAAAAATCAACGATATGCCAACAGACGTGTGGGAACAGGTGATAAAAACCAATTTGTTTGGCGTACTTTACACATCAAAGGCCGTTTATCCTTTTTTGAAAGAAAAAGGTGAAGGTGATATTGTGAACGTGGCTTCTACAGCAGGTTTGAAGGGTGGAGCAGGTATGTCGGCCTATGCAGCAAGTAAAGCAGCGGTAATTTCTTTGTCTCAATCGATGATGGCTGAATGGAGAAAAGACAATATCCGTGTCATCACACTTACTCCGAGCACCATTGCGACAGATATGAGTATTGATGGTGGTTTAACAGACGGAAATCCTGAAAAAGTTCTCCAGCCAGAAGATTTTGCAGAATGGGTGAGAGATATTTTAAAAATGAACCGCCGTGCGATGATCGCCAATGCATCTATCTTCTCAACAAATCCTTAAGATGTATTTTCAATAAAATAAATTTCCCAGTTCTGCTGGGATTTTTTTGAGGTTTATAATTAAACACACCGAAAAAGTATTTTATGTGATATTTTATATAAATTTGTACTGAATAAAATTTGACGAAATGGAAAATAATGAAGAAACAGAATTTATAGTAGCCAACATTCCATCCGAAAAACCTTATTATGTTAGCAAAAGAGGTGAAGTAAAAGGTATTTTTGGTAGGGTTTTAGAGCGGTCAGTTACCAATAATACCCGCACCAGTAGAATTACTTATAAAGGTAAAGATGGCAAATACCACCAAGTTGGTTTTCGCAGGCTGGTTTGGAATACCCTTTTTCCCAACGATTTAGCAGAAGAAACAGATATGATCTTTTTACGAGACCATAATATAGCTTTCCCTTTACAACCAAGCAATCTTGAGAAAGTTTCTAAAGCTCAGGTAGCTGCACGCATAGGAAAAGTAAATTTTTTAGGAAAAGAAAGAGAAATTTTATTTGACGCGCTTAAAAAAAGAAAAAAAATGACCCGTGCAGAGATGTACGATCTTCTTCAGTTAAAAGACAGAGAAAAAGGTCGTGTGGTGTTAAATAATTTAATCACAAGGCTTATTAATAAAGGTACTTTGGAAAAAGTTGGTCATTCAACATATGCGTTAAAAAAACAAAAATAACATGCAGAATTATTTAGAATTCAATTTTAAAATACAGCCGCTTCAACCTTGGAATGAAATATTAATGGCCGAATTGATAGAAATAGGTTTCGATAGTTTTACAGAGGAGTTAGAAGGTATTTTAGGCTACATTCAGAAAGAATTATTCAAAGAAGAAGAATTAATGCAGCTGCCGATTTTTAATAACCCGGAAGTTAAAATTGAATATTCTTATGAAGAAATGCCCAATATCAATTGGAACGAAGAGTGGGAAAAGAACTTTTCACCAATTAATATAGACGATAAAGTACTTATCCGTGCAGAGTTTCATGAGCCTAAACCAGAGATGCATGAAATTATCATTCAGCCGAAAATGTCTTTTGGAACAGGGCATCATCCCACCACACATTTAATGGTACAGCAAATGATGGATATGGATCTTCAAGATAAAACTGTGTTGGATATGGGCTGTGGAACGTCTGTCTTGGCCATCTATGCCAAGCAAAGAGGGGCAGGAAAAACGGTTGCGATAGATATTGACGAATGGTCGGTGGAAAATTCTAAAGAAAATGCAGAAAGAAATGGTGTGGAGCTTGCGATTTCACAAGGAACTGCAGATAATTTGGGTACAGAAAAATTTGATGTAATTTTAGCCAATATCAATCGTAATATTCTTATTTCCGATATTCCTACTTATGTTTCAGTGTTGAATGATGGTGGTAAGTTGCTGCTTTCAGGTTTGTGTTTCTTTGATGTGGATGATATTTTACAAGTCTGCACAGAAGAAAATTTAAAAATGGAAAAGCAAATGCAACGTGAAGAGTGGGTAAGCATATTACTTTCTAAATAATTAAAATTTATTTGAATTTTCGGTTGAAGCAACGTTTTGTCGACGACCAGAAGCTTAATTCTCTTGAAAAAACTGATTGATAAAATTTTCTAAAGGTTTTGGAAAAGATTTCGAATGCCAGTTTTCCTGATCTAAAATCTGCAGGTGATGCGTTTTTACATAGGTTTCCCATAATGTATGATCCGAAACTTCTACAGATTGAACATGAATGCTGAGGCTTCTGTGGGTAAGTTTATGTTGAATCGTAGTTTGATTCACAATAAATGCATTAAAATTTTCAGGAATTTCAGTCGGAAATTCAAATAATTTCTTCCAGATGAAATCTGTGCTGCGCTGCTGAACGGCAAATTCATTTTGATGAAATACAAAGTAATATTCCAAATCTAGCTGTTCTACTTTTACTTTTTTTGTTTTTACAGGAAATTCATCAATTATTGAAAACTCAAAAGCCAAACAGTCGCTGTTCACTGGGCATTCTTGACACAGAGGTTTTTTAGGTTTGCATATTTCAGATCCTAAGTCCATAATAGCCTGATTGAAGTCACCAATTTGGTCATCCACCATTTTCAATGAAAGTTCAGCGAAATAGTCAAAAGCTTTAGGCTGCGATATATCGAAATCATCTGCAAAAATTCTGCTCAGAACTCTGTAAAAATTACCATCAATCGCGGGTCTCTTTTCCCCAAAGCAAATACTGGAAATGGCTGCTGCTGTGTATTTTCCGACTCCTTTTAGCTTCAGAATGTTTTCATAATCACGGGGAAATTCACCCTTGAAATCGGTGATGATTTGCTTTGCAGCTTGGTGTAAATTAATCGCTCTCGAATAATATCCTAAACCCTTCCAATAGAGCAAAACATCGTCTTCATGGGCGTTTGCAAGTGTTTGTACATCCGGAAACCTAACGATAAATCTGTTATAATGCTCCAATCCCTGATTAATTCTGGTTTGTTGAAAGATGATTTCACAGATCCAAATTTTATAAAGGTCTTTTGTTTTCCTGAATGGTAAATTTCTTCCATGTACTTTATACCAACTTAAGACTTTGTTTCCAATGTAAAGAAAATCAGGGTTCTGTTTGTTTTTTTTCAAAAAATAATAGTATATTTGCACACCAAAATTAAAACAAAAAAAGGAAATGACAAAGGCGGAATTGGTGAACACCATCTCAAATAAATTGGGAACTGAAAAGAATGAAACACAGAAGGTTGTAGAAGCTTTTATGCAAGAAATTAGAACTTCTATGTACAATGGCGATAATGTTTATTTAAGAGGATTTGGTTCTTTCATCATCAAAACTAGGGCTGCAAAAACAGGGCGTAACATTTCTAAGAATACTGCAATTGAAATTCCTGCTCATAATATCCCTGCTTTTAAACCTTCTAAGTCTTTTGTAGAGAAAGTAAAAACAAAAGTAGCAGTAGAAGAGGTAGCAAACTAATAAAATAATAAACAGAATATTAACACGTTTTTAAAACTTTAAAATTATGCCAAGCGGAAAGAAAAGAAAAAGACACAAGGTAGCAACTCACAAAAGAAAGAAAAGAAGAAGAGCTAACAGACATAAGAAAAAATAATCTCTTCTGAGATATACAATATATAATATAGTTGGTGACTTATTTCCATAATATCACTAACTATATTTTTGTTTATTGAAGGTTGGGCGAACTGCCCGACAGACTGATAAAATCCGTTCACAATACGGAAATCGTGTAAATATATAACAGACTTATTTATGAAGAAAGAACTTATAGTTTCGGATGAAGATGATCTTACCAAGATAGCTTTATTGGAAGATGGTCGTTTATGTGAACTTCATGAGGAGGAGGATAAGCACGATTTTGTTGTGGGTGATTTGTTTATAGGAAAAGTAAAAAAATTAGCACCCAATCTTAATGCAGCCTTTGTGAACATTGGCTACGGTAAAGATGCTTTTTTGCATTATCAGGATTTGGGTCCGCAGTTTCTTACCTATAAAAAGTTTCTTAAAGATACCATCTCTAAAAAACAAAGCTCATCCAGCTTAAAAGACTTTGAAATACAACCAGAAATAGATAAACACGGGGTTGTTGATAAAATTATTGCCAAAGACGATGTTGTGCTTTTGCAAATTACCAAAGAACCTATTTCTACTAAAGGACCCAGAATATCTACACAGATTTCTCTTACGGGTCGTTTTTTGGTTTTAATCCCTTTTGATAATAAAGTATCTGTTTCTAAAAAAATAAAGAGTGCTGAGGAAAGAGAACGCCTCAGAACCCTTATAGAAAGTATAAAACCTGAAGGCTTCGGCATTATTATCCGTACCGTTGCAGAAGGTAAAAAAGTGGCAGACCTGCATAATGACATGAATCAGCTGATTCAGAAGTGGGAAAACACATTTAAAAATATTCAGAAAAACAAAGTTCCTTCAAAGGTTTTAAGCGAAGATGATAAGGCTTCAGCTATTTTAAGAGATAATTTTAATCAGGATTTTGTGAGTATTATTTGCGACGACGAGCAAATGGTGCAGGAAATGAAAAATTATTTGGAAGTAATTTCCCCTGATACAAAAAATATCGTACAGTTCTACGATTCGCACATTCCCCTTCTGGAATATTATAACGTTGAAAAACAACTTAAACAAAGTTTTGGTAAACACGTAAATATTCCAAGCTCAAAAGGCGCCTATTTGGTGATCGAGCATACAGAAGCGCTGCATGTGGTAGATGTAAACTCCGGGAATAATATCTCTGCAGGTGCATCAACCAATAAAGAACATGCTTTAAATGTTAATAAAATGGCGGCAACAGAAATTGCCCGTCAGTTGCGTTTAAGAGATATGGGCGGAATAATCGTTGTAGATTTTATTGATATGACGAATGCGGACCATAGAAGAGAACTGTTCGAGCATCTTAAAGAAGAAATGAAAAGAGATAAAGCAAGACACAAAATTTTGCCTCCAAGTAAATTCGGACTTATACAAATTACCAGACAAAGAAATCGTCCTGAAAAAATTATTGATACCAAAGAAGAAAACCCCAATAAAGACGGAGAAATCCTTGCCCCAATTGTGGTGGTAGAAAGAATGGAAGAGCGCATTAGAGCCATCATTCAGAAAGAAAAAGGGAAGATATACCTTCATGTACATCCTTTTGTAGAAGCTTTTTTAACCAAGGGAATAAAAAGCATACAAGTAAAATGGTTTTTGAAGTATAAAAAATGGGTAACAATAATTCCGAGAGATTCCTTCAAGTATTTAGAATACAAAATTTACAATGCAGATAAAGAAGAATTGGCAGGATATTCTAACTAAAACACCAACCACTCTTACTAGGGTGGTTTTTTTATTTTCAATAATAAAGTGAGGGCATTTATAATCTCATTTATTCTTCCTAAATTTATACACATGAAAACTTTTGGAAAAGATTTATTAGGACGACTCAGAAACACACAAATATTGGGCGATGAAGCACATTGTTTATTTTCGCCTCCTTACAGACCACAACTTTCTTATGAGCAGGTTCTTGAGAAAAATCCAAAGTTTGCGGCAGTTAATATTGCACTCTATTTAAAAGAGGATGAGTGGTATTTTCCGTTGATTGTGCGAAGCAAAAATGAACACGACAGGCACAGTGGTCAAATTTCTCTTCCTGGTGGAAAAAAAGAGTTGGATGACCGCGATTTTATGGACACAGCTATTAGAGAAACTTCCGAGGAAATTGGCATCGAAAAACCTTATATCAGAATTATTAGAGAAATGTCGCCCATCTACATTCCGCCTAGTAATTTTTATGTCTATCCTTTTGTTTCGTACACCAAAAGAGGTCCAAATTTCATTCTTCAGCAGCAGGAAGCGGTAGAGGTGATAGAATTTCCAATTACTTCTTTCCTGAGCTTAACAGATACACCAGAAATGATGATCTTGCCTGAAACGCAAGGCTACAAAGTTCCTGTAATCAATTTTAACGGCTATATTATTTGGGGAGCTACTGCAATGATTTTGAGTGAATTTAGTCAGTTGGTGAAAAATATGTAAATTTGCGCTCCACTATTTATTAAAATGTCGAAGAAGAACATATTTACCGATGCATTTGGAACACCTTATTTTCTGAAAAGATTCATTATTTTCTTGATGGGAATAGTATCTTACAGAAGATTTAACGGATTTAATAAATTAAAAATTTCAGGAACAGAAAACTTGGTAGATCTTCCAGATACCAATGTCCTATTCGTATCTAATCACCAAACATACTTTGCAGATGTTGCTGCCATGTACCATGTATTTTGTGCGGTAAACAATGGCTATCTCAATTCCATTAAAAATCCTATCTATTTGCTTAATCCAAAGGTTGATTTTTATTACGTAGCAGCCGAGGAAACGATGAATAAAGGAATTCTTCCAAAATTATTTAAAATTGCGGGAGCGATTACAGTTAAAAGAACATGGCGCTCTGAGGGCAAGAATGTGAACAGAATGGTTGATCTTAGTGAAATTGAAAATATCATGAAGGCGCTGGATAATGGCTGGGTGATTACTTTTCCTCAAGGTACGACGTCGGCTTTCGCGCAGGGGAGAAAGGGTACTGCAAAGCTCATCATTAACCAAAGACCTATCGTAGTTCCTATAAAAATTAATGGTTTCAGAAGAGCTTTCGACAAAAAAGGTCTCAAGGTAAAAGTAACTGGCGTAGAACCAACGATGGAATTTAAAAAACCGCTCGATCTCGACTATGATAATGAAAATTCTAAACAGATTTTAGAAAAAATTATGACAGCTATAGAGCAGACAGATCAATTTAACGTTCTGCATCAGTACGATTTAGAACTCAAAAACAAAAAAGAGGACTTAAAGAATTAATTCTTTCAATCAGAATACATAGAGCGATTAGTTTACTAGTCGCTTTTTTTATTGTCGAAAAGATATGATGCATGTCATAATAATTCAATTAAATTTAATGTTTAACAATTTTGTCAAACAAAATAGTTGAAGTAAATTTGCACGAAATTGTTTAACAAAAATGTCAAATCAAGTAAACAAAAAAGATCAAACCCAAGAACTCATCAAAGAAACAGCCAAAAATATGTTCTTTGTGAAAGGGAAGTTTGATGCTACCACTCAGGAAATTGCAGATGAGGCGGGTGTTAACAGAACGCTCATCAATTATTATTTCAGATCTAGAGATAATCTTTTGCAGTTGGTATTGGAAGAAGCCAAAAGATGTGAAAAGGAAAAATCAAAAGTCATTTATGATTCCAATCTTACTTTCAAGGAGAAAATTGCTGGTTTCATTGAGGAAAGCTTACTGACAAGTCTGCGTTATCCTTATTTGGAGAGCTATATTGTTTCGCAAATGAATAAAGGTTTGAACCCGCATAAAAAAGATGACCTCGATCATGCAGTAATTGATGGTCTTTATTCGTCATTAGAGGTAGAAATGCAAAAAGGAAATATCGATAAGATGGAACCCGTGCAGTTTTTATTAAATATGATATCTCTTTTGGTGTTTCCTAGTGCAATGAGACCGCTTGTAACAGAAAATCTCAATATCGGAAGCAAGGAGTTTGATAGGCTTATCTCCGAAAGAAAAGATATAATTCTCAACATACTATTCAAAAAATAAACAACTATAAAATTATGAACAATAAAACCAAGACTGTAAGACTGCTTTCCAAAAGTATCGCAGCAGCTTTCATGGTTTTCGGAATGAATGCATTTGCGCAACAACAAGTTTCTTTGTCGGACGCCATTAAATCTGCACTTCAAAACAAAGCCGAAGCCAAAAAAGCCGCACTACAAGTACAAAAGGCAGAATACAAAATTACAGAAGCACGTGCAGGTGCTCTTCCTCAGGTGCACGTGGGCGGAAATCTTACTTACAACCCCATTATTCAGGAATCTGTTCTTGATTTTGGTGGCCAAAGAATGGTGGTAAAAATGGGACAACCTTGGACTTCCAATATTGCGGCAACGGTTAATCAGGCATTATTCGATCAAAAAGTTTTTATCGGTCTTAAGGCAGCAAAATCTACAAGAGAATTTTATGTTTTGAACGCTACTTTAACGAATGAGCAGATTATTTCTAATGTGGCGACTTCTTATTACAATGTTTTTGTGCAGGAAGAAAATTTAAGAACCTTAGATGCAAGTTATGCCAACACCGAAAAGGTTAGAAATATTATTAAAAGCCTTGTGGATAATGGTTTAGCAAAACAGATTGATTTGGACAGAACCAATGTGCAGTTAACCAATATCTCATCCAACAAACAAAGAGTAGTGAATGGTGTAGAATTGGCTAAAAATGCACTTAAATTCTACATGGGAATTCCTATTGATACCGATATTGAACTTCAGGAGGAAAGTATAGAGCCAAAACCAGAGCTTTTAGCTTCTATTGCCAATATCGACAACCGTTCGGAAGTTAAAGTCTTGGAAAAACAAAAAGAACTTCTTCAGTACAATAAAAAAGCTACAGAAGCAGCACTTTATCCAACAGTAGGTTTGCAGGGTCAGTACGGATGGTATGGTGTCGGAAGCAAGTTTCCTTTAACCAATGGCTTAAACAATGGTGTCAACTGGAGCGATTTTGCTTCCATAGGTCTGAATCTTAATATTCCAATCTTCACAGGTGGGGCGACAAAGTCGAGAATTCAGCAGGCAGAAATTGATATTTTAGATGTTCAACAAGATATTGAAAATACAAAACTCAGCTTAGATCTTGATTATAAAAATGCCGTAACCAATATCGAAAACGCCATCATCAATCTTAACAGCATGAAAGATAACGTGGCTTTGGCGGAAAAAGTTCAGAAAAATACACAGTCCAACTACCAATACGGTTTGGCAAATTTAACGGAGCTTTTAGATGCTGATAATGCACTAACGCAGGCAAAACAAAACTATGCGAATGCTCTTTTAGATTATAAACAAGCTGAAATTCAGTTGATAAAAGCAAAAGGCGAACTCAATACATTAACTCAACCATAATTAATAAACTATTCTCACAATGAAAAAAACCTTAATATATATAATTGTTGCAGCCGTCCTGGTTGGATTGTTCGTTTACAAAATTACTACCAACAAAAAGGAGCAGGAAATAACTGTTGCCGAAGTAGCAAAGCAGGTGGATAAAATAAATGTAAATGTTGTAACTGCTACAAGATCGAATATTAATACAGATTATTCAGCAAATGGTACTTTTATTCCGAAGCAGGAAATGAGTCAGTCAGCTGATATTTCTGGTAGAGTAGTGAATGTATTGGTGAAAGAAGGATCTCGAGTAGGTGCAGGACAAACGTTAGCGACTATTAAAAGGGATGCTATTGAGGTGGACATGACACAGGCTCAAAACAACCTTCAAAACGCCATTATAGATAACCAACGTTACGAAAATGCTTACAAATCTGGTGGTGTTACCAAACAGCAGGTAGATAATTCAAGATTGCAACTCAAAAATGCTCAGGCTGCGGTTCGTGCACAAGGAGTAAGGGTGAATGATACCAGCATTCGTGCAGGAATCAGCGGAACTATTAATAAAAGAATGGTAGAACCAGGTTCTGTTGTAGCGCCAGGGACGCCACTTTTCGAAATCGTAAACATCAATTCTTTGAAACTTTCAGTATTGGTGGATGAAAGTCAGATTGGTAAAATCCAGTTGGGACAAACAGTTCCCATTACTGTAAATGTTTTACCTAACGAATCTTTTGCTGGTAAAATTACATTTATAGCACCTAAAAGTGATGCTTCGTTGAATTTCCCTGTGGAGATTGAGGTTTCTAATAATGGACAACTCAAAGCTGGTATGTATGGATCTGCACTTTTCAAAACAAATTATGGAGCAGAAACTACCAATATGTTAACCGTTCCAGCAGAGGCTTTTGTAAATGGTGTGAGCTCGGGTCAGTTGTTTATTGTTGACAAAGGAACTGCTAAGATGGTTAAAGTTACCACAGGTAAAGTCTATGGTGATAAAGTTCAGATTCTTTCTGGTTTAAATGGCGGTGAGCAGGTAATTACCAGCGGACAAATCAACCTTAACAACGGTTCAAAAATCAATATCGTAAAGTAAAAAGATGAAGTTAGCAGAAATATCGATTAAAAGACCAACCTTAGTCATTGTACTTTTTACATTGCTGACGTTGGGAGGATTGCTGAGTTATTCCATGATGGGATACGAGCTTATTCCGAAATTTGAAACCAATATGGTAACCATTTCTACGGTTTATCCTGGTGCTTCGCCAAGTGAGGTAGAGACCTCGGTTACCCGTAAAATTGAAGATGCCGTTGGTTCTCTTGAGAACGTAAAGAAAGTGGAAGCTTCATCGTATGAAAGTCTTTCCGTAATCATGGTTCAGCTGAATCCTGGAGCAGATGTAGATTTCGCTCTGAATGATGCTCAGCGGAAGGTAAATGCCATTATTTCGGATCTTCCAGATGATGCCGACGCACCATCGCTCAATAAATTCTCTTTGGATGATTTACCCATCATGACAATGAGTATTTCCAGTGAAAAACTGAACTCAAAAGAGCTTTATGATTTATTGGATAAGAAAATTGAACCTACTTTCTCCCGTGTAAACGGTGTTGCGCAGATTGATCTTGTGGGTGGACAGGAAAGAGAAATTCAGGTGAATATCGATGAGAAAAAATTGCAGGGTTACGGTCTTTCAATAGGGCAGGTACAGCAGGCAATTCTGTCTTCTAACTTAGATTTCCCAACTGGTAGTGTTAAAACAAGAACTTCAAAATCTACGATCAGATTAGCAGGTAAGTACAAGTCTATTGAAGACATGCGAAACTTAGTGATTTCGGATAACAATGGAGCACAAGTTCGTTTGTCAGACATTGCCACTGTTTTCGATACCACTCAGGATGTTGAAAAATTAGCACGTTATAATCAGCTTTCTACCATCTTAATTCAGGTAAAAAAACAATCTGATGCCAATGCAGTAGCTGTTTCTGAGAGCATTCAGAAAACCATGAAGGAAGTGGAGAAAAACTACGCAGCGCAAGGCGTTAAACTGAACATTGTAAATGACTCTACAGAGTTTACTTTAGCAGCCGCAGACCACGTAATCTTCGATTTATTCTTGGCGATTATCTTGGTAGCAGTAGTAATGTTATTATTCTTGCACAGTATCCGAAACGCATTTATTGTAATGGTTTCCATTCCGGTTTCCCTTATTGCAGCGTTTATCGGTATGAATTTAATGGGCTATACGCTTAACTTGATGAGTTTACTTGGTCTTTCCCTCGTGGTAGGTATCCTTGTGGATGATGCTATTGTGGTACTCGAGAATATTTATCGCCACATGGAGATGGGTAAATCTAAAATTAGAGCTGCCTATGATGGTGCCTCAGAAATCGGGTTTACGGTAACAGCGATTACATTGGTAATTGTGGTGGTATTCTTACCAATTGCGATGAGTACAGGTTTGGTAGCCAATATCTTGGCTCAGTTCTGTGTCACGGTGGTTATTGCAACTTTATTATCATTATTGGCTTCATTTACCATCATTCCTTGGTTGTCATCAAGATTTGGAAAATTAGAGCATTTAACTGGTAAAAACTGGTTCGAGAAATTCATCCTTTGGTTCGAAAAACAGCTGGATACTTTCACACACTGGATTTCTGATATTCTTGAATGGTGTTTAAAAACTACTTTGAGAAGAATTACAACGGTTGTGGTTACTTTCTTGATATTGATTGCATCATTCAGTTTAGTAGGTTTAGGATTTATCGGTGGTGAATTCTTCCCGAAACTAGATAAAGGTGAATTCTTGGTGCAAATGGAGTTACCGAAAGATGCTTCTGTGGAAAAAACCAATCAGGTAACCCTTGAAGTTGAGAAATTTTTGAGACAGTATCCAGAAGTGGTGAACATGATTACCACAGTAGGTCAGCAATCTGGTGGTTTTGGTGCATCGCAGTCTACTGCTTACCAGTCTGAAGTTCAGGTTATCCTCACCGATAAATCTGAAAGAGCAGAAAGTACTGAGATTTTTGCAGCTAAAATTAAAAGAAAGCTTGAAGAAAAATTCACAGGAGTAGAATTTAAAACTGCACCAATCGGTATTATGGGAGCTGAAAATGCACCTATTGAAATGGTGGTAACCGCACCGGATGTACAAACAGCAACTAAGGAAGCGGAAAGGATTCTTGCTTTGTTGAAAAAAGTTCCTGGCGCAGTGGGTTCAGAATTATCTACAGATACTGGAAATCCTGAAATCCGTGTAAACATCGACCGTGATAAAATGGCTGCACTTGGCTTAAACCTTTCAAGTGTTGGACAAACCATGCAGACTGCTTTCAATGGGAATACCGATGGTAAATTCCGTGCTGGCGAATACGAATATGATATCAATATCAGATTCGCAGATAACAGTAGAAAATCCGCTGAAGATGTTAAGAATTTAATTTTCATTAATCAGAAAGGGGAGCAAATCAGATTAAGCCAGTTTGCAGATGTTGAAATGAGTTCAGGACCGAGTTTATTACAACGTCGTGATAAAGCACCTGCTGTAAAAGTATTATCAAAAGTGGTTGGTCGTCCTTCTGGGGATGTAGCAAACGAGTGGGCAGCAATGTTTATGGATAACGAGAAAACAAAACCTGCGGGTGTAGAATACATTTGGGGTGGAGATATGGAAAATCAGTCAGAAGGTTTCGGTACTTTGGGTATTGCTTTAATGGCCGCTATTATTTTGGTGTACTTGGTAATGGTATCACTTTACGACAGTTTTGTTTATCCGTTTGTGGTATTGTTCTCAATTCCGTTAGCATTGATTGGGGTAATGGTAATCTTGGCATTAACAGGAAACTCTTTAAATATCTTTACCATGTTGGGGATGATCATGTTGATTGGTCTTGTTGCGAAAAACGCGATTATGATTGTCGATTTCGCCAATATGAGAAAAGCTGCTGGTGCCAATACACATGATGCCTTAATACAAGCCAACCACGCACGTCTTCGTCCGATTTTGATGACGACAATTGCGATGATTTTTGGTATGATTCCTATTGCATTAGCCAAAGGTGCTGGTGCTGAGATGAACAACGGTTTAGCATGGGTAATTATTGGTGGTCTAACATCATCTTTATTCCTTACCTTGATTATCGTTCCTGTAGTATATTCACTTTTCGATTCGTTACTGAGAAGATTCGGTAAGAATGAAAAAGTAGACTACGAAGCAGAAATGGTAGCCGATTACGAACATAAAGAATTGAGTGACGATGGTTTTACTCCTAAGCACGTTGATTAAATATACAATACCAATTTTTTATAACCTTAAAAGCAGTTTCAGAAATGGAGCTGCTTTTTCGTTCTTAACTTACATCAATTGAATTTGTTGTTTACAGAAGTATATTTGTATAATAAAATTTAAATCAATCACATTATGAAAACAGTATATCACAAAGCAGATTCAAGAGGGCATGCTAACCACGGATGGTTAAATTCTTTTCACACTTTTAGTTTTGCCAATTATCAAAATCCTGAAAGAATGAATTTCGGAGTTTTAAGGGTATTAAATGATGACACCGTTTCTCAAGGAATGGGATTCGGAACGCATCCACACAGAGATATGGAGATTATTTCTATACCATTGGAAGGCGATTTAGAGCACAAAGATTCTATGGGAACTTCCTCTGTCATTAGAAATGGAGAAATTCAAGTGATGAGCGCTGGTACGGGCGTTATGCACAGTGAATACAACAAAAATAAAGACGAAGAAGTAAAATTCTTGCAAATTTGGATTTTTCCGAATCAATTAAACGTTGAGCCAAGATATGACCAAATCAGCATTCAAGATGGTGAAAAAAGAAATGATTTCCAGCAGATTCTTTCTCCAAATGCCGATGATGCAGGAGTTTGGATTCATCAGGATGCATGGTTCAATCTAGCAAAATTCGATGCGGGTTTTTCTAAGGAATATAAAATGCATAAAGGTGGTGATGGCGTTTATGTATTTGTACTAAAGGGAAGCGCAAAAGTGGGCGACCAAGAACTGGGAACCAGAGATGGCTTGGGCATTTGGGAAACCGATAGCTTTACTTTAGAAGCTACTTCGGATGCCGAAATCCTTTTAATGGAAGTTCCAATGGAATTACCTGATTATTTGAAGTAAAAATTATACTTCAATAAATGACGAGATTTTTCCTCCTAGTTTGCTTTTTCTGACAACATTGTCATCCTGAGCGAAGTCGAAGGATTTTTTAAATCAAAAATTAAACTTCAAAAAATTAATTTCCCCAACCCTAAAGGGTGTAATTTTTTGAAGTTTAAAATCATTTTCCTCCCTTTAGGGTGGGGGAAGAAAATGATTTCCCGCTCTTTAAGATTGGCGAAAGAAAATGATTTTATTCATGTCAAATCTTATCACACATCAATACAACAAGCAGTTAAACAATTTATCTTTGCATCATTAAAATTAATTCAAACAGATGAAAATATTAGCAATAGCAGGAAGCAACTCCGGAGTTTCAATCAACAAACAATTGGTAACCTATGTTTCAACACTTTTTGGTAAAAATAACGAAGTTGAAATAGTAGACATGAACGATTTTGAAATGCCAATTTACCGTCACGAATACGAAGTTCAAAACGGAGTTCCTCAACAGGCGCACGATTTTGCAGCAAAAATTGATAATGCAGATCTGCTTTTAATTTCTCTTGCAGAACACAACGGAACTTATACCACAGCATTTAAGAATGTTTTCGACTGGACGTCAAGAATCAAAGACAGAGCAGTTTGGAACAATATTCCCATGTTTTTAATGGCTACAGCACCTGGCGGAAGAGGCGGACTTGGAGTTTTGGAAGCAGCGTCAAAACGTTTTCCCATCCATGCAGGGAACATCATAGAAACGTTTACTTTGCCTTTTTTTAACGATAATTTCGATAGAGAAGCAGGGAAAATTTCAAATGAGGAAATGAATAAAGATTTACTTGAAAAAGTGGAAAAAATTTCTCAATTGGAAGCGGTACTTGCAAAAATAGATTAGGAAATTAAGTTTAAAATTTCTAATTTTGCCGAAAGTTAAAGTTAGTGAAAAAGTTGCACCAAAACAGATGTTATCATTCCGTTTCTAAAAAGAATATGTTTGTAGGCTCTGAAAGTGTGAACTAAAAGATACGCCGATAATCTGCACGATTGTCGGCTTTTTTATTGGAATTTTAGCGAATGGGTTAAACCTTATAGGTTTTCAAAACGTATAAGGTTTTCCAAAAAGTTTCCAAATAAAAAATTGAAAGTAAAAAGTTTAAAATAAATCTCTTGAGTATTTTGAAGTGCAGAAAGAACTTCAGAACTCAAAAAAAGTAAAAGTTTAAAAATGAGCAACACCTACAAATCTGCGGGCGTAGATAAAGAAGAAGGCTACAAAACCGTTGACAAAATTAAAACTGCGGTTGCAGGAACCCACAACAAAAATGTTTTAAACAATTTGGGAAGTTTTGGTGCGTTTTACGAAATTGCTGGCTACAAAAATCCGGTTCTGGTTTCTGGAACTGATGGCGTTGGAACAAAACTGAAAGTAGCATTAGACTCAAAAAAATACGACTCTATTGGGGTAGATTGTTTCGCCATGTGTGCCAACGATATTCTTTGTCACGGTGCTAAACCATTATTCTTCCTGGATTATTTGGCTTGCGGAAAATTAGATTCTGATATTGCTGCAGAAATTGTTTTGGGAATGGTGGCTGCCTGCAAAGACAACGAATGTGCTTTAATTGGTGGTGAAACTGCCGAAATGCCAGGAATGTACCAACCTGGAGATTACGACGTTGCAGGTTTCTGCGTAGGTATCGTTGAAAAAGATCAAATTATCGACGGTTCGAAAATTAAAAAGGGAGATAAAATTATTGCATTACCAAGCTCAGGTTTCCATTCCAATGGGTTTTCTTTGGTGAGAAAGATTTTCCCAGATTTTAATGAAGAATTTGAAGGAAAACCTTTATACGAAACACTGTTGGTTCCAACAAGATTGTATTATAAAGATATTCATAAAGTTTTAGAAGAAGTGAAAGTTCGTGGTATTGCACACATCACAGGAGGTGGTTTGTATGAAAATATTCCAAGAATAATTGGTGATGGACTTTGTGCCACTATTGATGCTTCAAAAATTATAATTCCAAGCATCATGCTTGAACTTGAGAAAAGAGGTGGCATCGCAAGAGAAGAAATGTTCGGAACTTTCAATATGGGGGTAGGAATGATCGTAGTTGTAGACGCCAATCACGCAGAAAAAGTTTTACATCTTTTAGACGACGCTTATGAAATTGGAGAAATTACGGAAGGAAACGAGAAAATTAATTTAAAATTTTAAAGATTTTAGAGCGCAGACATCAGATATTTGACTTATAAAAGTTTATAAAAATCTGAAATCTGAAATCTGAAATCTGAAGTCTAAATGAAAAATATCACAATTCTTATTTCTGGTTCTGGCACCAATTTGCAGAGAATAATTGATGCCATTGATAAGGGTGAAATTCAAAATGCAAAAATCAATATGGTGGTTGCCGACAGAGAATGTTTTGGTTTGGCAAGAGCCGAAAAACATCAAATTGATAATGTTTTAATTCCAAGAGGAAAAAACTTTTCATCAGAATTGGATAAAATGATTCCAGATGATACCGATCTAATCGTTCTTGCGGGATTTCTTTCCATCTTACAACCGGAATTTTGCGAAAACTGGAAGGGTAAAATCATCAATATTCATCCTGCTTTGCTCCCAAAATATGGTGGAAAAGGAATGTGGGGACACCATGTTCACAATGCTGTTATTGCGAATAACGAAAAGGAGAGCGGTGCAACAGTTCATTACGTAACTTCTGGTATTGACGAGGGTGAAATTATCCTTCAGGGAAAAGTAAATGTTGATGAAAACGATACTGCAGAAAGTCTGGCGGCTAAAGTTCATCAAGTGGAATATGAAATCTTTCCAAAAGCTATTGATAAAGTTTTAAACTTTCCCCTCTAAAAAGAGGGGTGTCCGTAGGACGGGCTGTGTAAGAAGATTAAAATGGAAAAAGTACCAATTACGCATATTCACGGAATTGAAATTTTTCGAAGGAAGATTGAAACCCTCCCCAAAAACAAAGAACTTGTTGAGAAAGCAAGAAGTTTAAGAAAAGGATACATCCTTTCTGAAGTTTTATTTTGGAAGCAGGTTAGAAATAAAACTTTCCATGGACTGGATTTCGACAGGCAGAGAATTATTGGAAATTATATTGTCGATTTTTATGTGAAATCTTTGGGAATAGTTATTGAAATTGATGGTTCAAGCCATGACTTCAAAGTGGAATATGATGATAAAAGAATTGATTTCTTGGTGTCATTAGATGTAAAAGTGTTTAGAATTACCGATTTTAGGGTGAGAAATGATTTAGCAAATGTTATGAAAGAATTGGAAGATTTTATTATTGAACATTTTTCATAATGAATCTAACACCCCGCCTTCGGCACCCCTCTTTCAAAAGAGGGGAATTACAAAAGAAAAAGTATTAAAAAATATAGAACCAAGAACTTGATAGGGAAAACAAAAAATCTTGATTCTTGGCTCTCGGTTCTTAAATCTAAAATAGAATCTAAATAAAAAGTAAAAATAGAAGAAAATGAGTAAAAAGAGAGCGTTAATCAGTGTTTCGGATAAAGCGAACCTTATTGATTTTGCTAAATTTTTAGAATCCCAAAACTATGAATTAATTTCTACAGGTGGTACTTTCAAACACTTGAAGGACGCAGGATTAAGTCCCATTCAGATTGATGAAGTAACGGATTTTCCTGAAATGTTGGATGGACGTGTAAAAACCCTACATCCGAAAGTTCATGGTGGTTTGTTGGCTGTTCGCGACAACGAAGAGCACATGAAGACCGTTGACGAACACGAAATTGGATTAATTGATATGGTGATTGTCAACCTTTATCCTTTCTTTGAAAACGTCAATAAAAATATCTCTTTAGACGAAAAAGTGGAGTTCATTGATATAGGTGGACCGTCTATGCTTCGTTCAGCAGCAAAAAATTTCAATTCAGTAACGGTGATTACCGATGTTGAAGACTATGCAAAAGTTCAGGAAGAAATGTCTGCATCGGGTGATACCACACCAGAAACCAGAAAAAAATTGGCAGGAAAAGTATTCAATCTTACTTCTGCTTACGATGCTGCAATTTCAAGAATGCTTTTAGACGAAGAATATCCAACCTATTTAAGTGCTTCTTATAAAAAAGTGGCGGACTTACGTTATGGTGAAAACCCGCATCAGTCGGCGGCTTATTATGCATCGACCTTCGAAAATGGTGCCATGAAAGACTTTGAGCAATTGGGTGGTAAAGAACTTTCTTTCAACAACCTTCGTGATATGGATTTGTGTTGGAAAGTAGTTACAGAATTCAAAAATGAAATGGCTTGTTGTGCAGTGAAGCACTCTACACCATGTGGCGTTGCGATCGGAACTTCTGCTTTAGAGACTTATCAAAAAACATTTGAGTGTGATCCAGTTTCCATTTTTGGGGGAATTGTAGCCATGAACTATAAAGTAGATGCTGCAACGGCTGAAGAATTGAACAAGACATTCCTAGAGATTGTTATGGCTCCCGATTTTGATGAAGAAGCGTTGGAAATTTTAAGAAAGAAAAAGAATCTAAGAATTATCAAAATCGTTAATCCAGTTTCAGATCGTCAAACTTGGGTGAAAGTAGACGGAGGAATTTTGGTTCAGGATAATGATAATCAGTTCTCAGAAGATATTAAGGTCGTTACAGAAGTTCAACCGACAGAAGAGCAGAAAAAAGCATTATTATTATCGCAAAGAGTGGTAAAATATGTGAAATCCAATGCTATAGTTGTCTCTAACGGAATTCAAGCTTTCGGAATTGGTGGTGGACAAGTAAATAGAATATGGGCGACGCAACAGGCGATTGCTAGAGCTAAAGAAAAGTTTGATGGCGATTTGGTATTGGCTTCGGATGCATTTTTCCCATTTAGAGATGTAGTAGATTTTTGTGCCAAGGAAGGAATTACTGCCATCATCCAACCTGGAGGAAGTGTAAAAGATGAAGATTCTATAGCTGCTGCCAACGAGCATAATATCCCAATGATGTTCACGGGAATGAGACATTTTTTCCATTAAGAAAAAATTAAAATACCCTTTAAATTTGTACTTTTTATGTGCAAAAGTGTATTTTTGTAGAATCATTTTAATTAAAAAAATAGGCTAATTATATAATTATGAGAATATTAATCGTAGGAGAAGGAGGTAGAGAATCTGCTTTGGCTTCCAAACTTAGTAAGGACAACAGAGTCACTCAAATGTTTTTTGCAAAGGGGAATGCTACTACCGATGAATTAGGAAAAAATATCAACCTTACAGATATCAAAGAACTTCGTGATTTTGCTATCAAAGAAAAGGTAGATTTAACGATTGTTGGTCCAGAGGCGCCTTTGGTAGCTGGGATTAAAGATGAATTTAAAAAGCATGATCTGAAAGTTTTCGGACCTACGGAAAAAGTAGCAAGCTTAGAAGGAAGTAAGGCATTTTCTAAGAAGTTTATGCAGACTTACGACATCAAAACGGCTAAAGCTATCGTTTTCGATTCTTATAATGAGGCCTCAGAATACATCAAAACCCAACAATATCCAATTGTTGTAAAAGCAAGTGGTTTAGCGGGTGGAAAAGGAGTTGTTATTTGCGAAACGCTACAGGAAGCAGAAGCAACAATTCACGATTTTATGATTCGTAGAATTTATGGGGATGCCGGAATTCAGGTAGTTATTGAAGATTATCTTCAAGGTTTCGAAGCATCGATTATTGCTTTTTCAAACGGTGAAAAATTATTCCCATGTATTCCAGTAAAAGACTATAAAAAAGCGGGCAACGGCAATACAGGTCCAAATACTGGAGGTATGGGTGCTGTAGCTCCAAGTCCTGAATTTACAGAAGAACATTACGCAGATTTCGATAAAAATATTCTTCAGCCTACCATTAATGGATTGAAAGGTGAAGGTTTCCGTTTTAAAGGAATTATTTTCTTTGGATTGATGGTTACCTCAAACGGTACTTACCTTTTAGAATACAACATGAGATTTGGAGATCCTGAAACTCAGGTGTTAATGGCCTTAATGGAGAATAATCTTCTTGATGTCATCAACGACTGTATGAATGAGAAAGAAATAAATCTGAAATTCAAAGACGAAAAAGCAGTGTGTTTGGTAATGTGTTCTGGAGGTTACCCAAGAAATATCGAACTAGGTTTTGATATTGTGGGTCAAAATAAAGTTCAGCATAGCCAATTATTGTATGCAGGAGCAGTGAAAAAAGGAGATAGAGTAGTTTCTAATGGAGGAAGAGTGCTAAATCTTGTGGCAACGGGAAAAACTTTCGAAGAAGCGAGAACAAAAGTATATCAGGATGCCATTCCGGTTCATTTCGATTACAGCTTCTACAGAGAAGATATTGGAAAATTTTAAATAAAATTAGCCCTGATTTTTCGGGGCTTTTTTGTTTTAATACTTTCTTAAAGTATTAAATCTAATTAATTAATAATGAATGAGTTTTAATTGAAATCATCATTTATCGCTCATCACTCATAACTTATAGACAATGCACAACGGAATTATCATATTAGACTTCGGATCCCAATACAATCAACTTATCGCCAGAAGGGTAAGAGATTTGGGAGTTTATTCTGAAGTTTTACCTTTTAATACACCTTTAAATGAAATTTTAGACCGCAAACCTGTAGGAATTATACTTTCCGGAGGGCCAAGTTCAGTGAATGCAGAAGATGCACATTTGGTTGATAAAGATTTGTACGACGCAGGCGTTCCAGTTTTAGGAATATGCTATGGAATGCAGTTGACGTCTCATTTATTGGGCGGAAAAGTAAAAAAAGGTGAAAAAGGCGAATATGGAAAGGCAAATTTTGAAATATTAAGATCAAATCCGTTATTGGCAGGAGTTTCAAGAAATTCTACCGTTTGGATGAGCCATTTCGATGAAGTTGAAGAAGCGCCAGAAGGTTTTGAGATTTCAGGAAAGTCGGATGTCATTGCTGCAATGGCAAATGCGGAGAAAAATATTTACACTCTGCAGTTCCATCCCGAAGTTTCGCACACTGAAGAAGGGGCTAGGATGATTGAGAATTTTGTTTTTAATATTTGTAAAGCAGAGAAAAACTGGAAATTAACCAACTATATCGACAGAACCGTTGCTGAAATTAAAGAAAAAGTTGGCAGCGACAAAGTTATTTTAGGTCTTTCGGGTGGTGTAGATTCTTCTGTAGCCGCAGTTTTAATTCATAAAGCTATTGGAGACCAGTTAACGTGTATCTTCGTTGACACTGGTCTGTTGAGAAAAGACGAAGGCAAAAAAGTAATGGAAAATTACGGCGAGCATTTCCACATGAACATCAAAATGGTAGATGCTTCAGAACGTTTTTTATCTAAATTAAAAGGTATCTCCGATCCTGAAAAGAAAAGAAAAATTATTGGAAACGAATTTATTCATGTTTTCGATGAAGAATCACACAAATTTGAAGGTGCAAAATTCTTAGCGCAAGGAACTATTTATCCAGACGTTATCGAGAGTCAGTCTGTGAAAGGACCTTCGGCGGTTATCAAATCGCATCATAACGTTGGTGGACTTCCAGATGATATGAAACTTCAACTTTTGGAACCGCTTCGTGAACTTTTTAAGGATGAAGTAAGAAAAGTAGGTGAGGAACTGGGAATTCCACATCATTTGGTGTACAGACATCCTTTTCCTGGTCCAGGTTTAGGAATTAGAATTTTGGGCGAAGTAGATGAAGAAAAAGTAAAAATCCTTCAGGAGGCCGACGATATTTTCATCGAAGAATTGTATAAAAACGATTTGTACGAAAAGGTTTCTCAGGCGTTTGTAGTATTGCTTCCAGTAAAATCTGTTGGAGTAATGGGCGACGAAAGAACCTATGAATACACAGCTGTTGTGCGTTCTGCCAACACTATTGATTTTATGACAGCGACTTGGAGCCGACTTCCTTATGAATTCTTGGACACTGTTTCCAGTAGAATCATCAACGAAGTTAGAGGAATTAACCGTGTCGCCTACGATATATCCAGCAAACCACCAGCAACCATTGAATGGGAATAGAAGACATTGTCTTTTTTGATACTTTAAAATATAAAAACTCGTAAGATTCTGAGCTTACGAGTTTTTTTATGTAGTATTAATGCGATTCAAAGACGTGTACCTTCAGGAAAATTAAATAAATGAGCGTTAAAGAATTTCTATTGTTTGCGAAAAGCGAGTTTTCGAAATTTTAGCAATTCTAATTAATTTGTAGCAATAAGTTTTCAGTATCGATCTTTTGTCATTTTTCAATCAAGGCAGAGTTATTTCAGCTAAAAACAAGAAATAATAGGAACAATTTTTGAAGTTGATGACTATTAATTTTCATTTATGTTCGATAAGCAACAACGCAAACTTAAACGTTCAGCAAAACTGATTTCCGTATTAAGTAAGTATGGTTTTCAAGATATTTTAGCGCGGATTGGCGGTGAAAAAGAATCTGTAATCCAAAATGATGAAAGCATTTCTTCAAAACCCGTTTATGAGCGGATCAGGTTGGCGATTGAGGAGTTGGGTCCCACTTTTGTAAAACTCGGACAAAGTTTTAGCAATCGTGAAGATCTGCTGCCTAAAGAATTAACGTTGGAACTTCAAAAATTGCAGGACAATGTAGAAGTCGAAAATATGAACATCCGTGAAATAATGGATAACGAATTTGGTATTTCTGCAGATGATTATTTTGCAACAATTAACGAAACACCATTAGCAGCCGCGTCCATCGCACAAGTGTATTCAGCAGTTTTAAAAGACGGGTCGCCAGTAATTTTAAAAGTTAAACGTCCGAATGCCCAAAAACAGATTGAAGACGATTTATTGTTGATTAAAGATCTGGAAAATTTAATTTCCAAGTATTCAGATATTGGTTCACGACTCAATTTAAAAATGGCCATTTCGGCTTTTGAAAAGTCTTTGCTAGAGGAGCTTTCATTAATCAACGAGAAAAATAATATCCAGCAGTTTGCCCTAAATTTTAAAAACAATCAGGAAACTTATGTCCCGAAAGTTTATGAAGAGTTCTCCAACAATAACGTGCTTTGCATGGAGTTCGTGGATGGGATAAAAGTTACAGACGCAAAAAATTTAATTGAAAACGGCATAGATCCCGTAAAAATCTCGGAAACAGGATTGCGGTTGTTTGTGACTCAAATACTGGACTTTGGTTTTTTTCATGCAGATCCGCATGCCGGAAATATTCTGATCACAAAATCTGGTAAAGTGGTTTTTATTGATTTTGGTGCGGTAGGAAGTATTCAACCTAATGATAAGGATATTTTAGAGAATCTGATTCTTAATTTCGTTGCAAAAAACCCTCATAAAATTGTTCGCTATCTCAAAAAGATGGCAGTTAAATACGAAATTCCAGATGAAAAAAAGTTTGAGAATGATGTAGAGGGAATTCTTAATTACGTTCACAGCACCTCTTTACAGGAAATTGATGTTCCTTCGCTCATCAATAAAATGAGAGATATTTTGAGTGTCAATAGGTTGTTTATGCCAGAGTATTTTTATTTATTATTTAAAGGTATCAGTCTTATTGAAGGTGTGGGAAGAACCATAAATCCAGATTTGGACGTGGTAAAAAGTTTAAAGCCATTTACGAAAACAATATTGCTTCGGAAAATAAGTCCAAGAAAGATTTGGCAGTCTGGAACCGAAAAGTTGATTAACCTTAATGATAATATCGAAGAAATTCCGAAAGAGATTCGTTCTGTGCTCCAAAAATTAGATGAAAATAAATTTACGGTTACTAGTGAGATTAAGAACATTGAAAAAACCAACGACTTAATTAAATCAAGCATTACCAACATCATTATTGCAATGATTCTCTGCGCTAACATTATTTCCACAGCCATATTAATGGCTAGTGACTATGGTCCAAAAATAGGAGACTACAGCATATTACCGATGCTATGTTTGGCTTTTTCTGTGATTTTAACGGCGATTATCGTGATGAGATTATTGAGAAAATAGAAATACCGTATCTTTGCCACATGAAAACCAATTTTGCTGAGTTCGAAATTCCCGAAAAAATATTAGATGTTTTAGCAGATCTCAATCTGTTTGAACCAACACCCATCCAGGAAAAAAGCTTTAGGCCAATACTTTCTGGTCGGGATGTAATGGGGATTGCACAGACGGGTACGGGAAAAACACTGGCATATTTGCTTCCAGTTCTTAAAAATTGGAAATACAATAAGAACGGTAATCCTACGGTTTTGGTGTTGGTGCCCACAAGAGAATTGGTGGTTCAGGTAACAGAAATCATCGAAAAACTAACCGAAAACCTCACAGCGAGAGTCATAGGTGTTTACGGTGGTAAAAACATCAATACGCAAAAACTATTGTTTGATAATGGTTGCGATATTTTGGTGGGAACTCCGGGACGCGTGATGGATTTATCAATAGACAATGCGATTTCTCTGCGTGAAGTTCAGAAACTGATTATTGATGAATTTGATGAGATGCTGAACTTAGGTTTCCGTCCGCAGCTCACGCATATTTTCGAAATGATGAAAGAGAAAAGACAAAATATTCTTTTTTCTGCTACCATGACAGAAGCTGTGGATGATATGTTGGAGGAATATTTTGCGAATCCAATAGAAATTTCCTTAGCCAAATCGGGGACGCCACTTGAGAAAATTGAGCAGAGTGTTTACAAAGTAGAGAATTTCAATACGAAAATCAATTTATTGGAGCACCTGCTAAAATATGAATCCGATTTATCTAAAGTTTTAATTTTCAATAATAATAAAAAGCACGCCGATTTATTGTTCAGTAAAATTGATGAACTTTTCCCTGAAATGTTTGATGTTATTCACTCCAATAAATCTCAAAACTATCGTTTGAAGGCCATGAAAAGCTTTGAGAATGAAGAAATTCGTGGTTTAATAACAACAGATGTTATGGCGAGAGGTTTGGATATTTCGAATATTACCCATGTAATTAATTTTGAGGTTCCTGAAGTTCCAGAACAATACATTCACAGAATTGGTAGAACGGGTAGGGCGGATAAAGATGGTAAAGCGATTACTTTTGCAACGAAAAAAGAAGAATCTCAGTTATTGGATATTGAGTTGTTAATGGATAAAGAATTGCAGCGAGTAGAATTTCCGATTGAAGTGAATATAAATCCTAAGAAAATAGCAGCGGAGGAAGATGAAGTGAAAATGAAAAATGCCCACACCGTAAAATTAGAAGATGGCGGAGGAGCTTTTCATGAGAAAAAAGATAAAAATAAAAAGGAGAACTGGGGCGGACCTCACAAAAGAAAACCACCAAAGAAAGTGGGAGCCAACAGAGCTCAACAGAAAGCAAAATCTAAAGCCAAAAGAAAGAAATGATAATAAAAAAAATCCCGACTAAATCGGGATTTTTTGTTTTTTTTATCTTTTGAAATAATGATATTCAAAATCTGGAACATTATCATCGTTCGCATCCGCAACTGGAGTCATTGGTCTAAGTTCCAACATGTCTTTTGATAAAACAATAACCTGATATTTTTCTACTTCGATATTATCTTCGCTAAATGTCAACATTCTTAAATCTTCATCATAAGAAAAATTTGCAGTTTCATCTATGAATGGTGTACAAACTGTTCCGGTACCTTGATAGGTCTGTAATCTAACTTTATAGTTATCTGAAGTGAAAGTTATTGTGTTTTTAGCATCACATCCAACCGCAGGATTGCTAACAATTAAAGTCTTTCCATCTTTACCTGATATGGTTTCTACTTTATCGAACTTCCAAGTACCGTTAAGGATTTCCAAATCCCAGTATTTAATATCATCATCTTTGCAAGAGGATAAGACAAGGGCAGAAAAACCAGCTAAAAGGAGAAATTTCTTCATTTTATTCTTTTTATTAAACTAGATGCTAAAATATAAATAATTTTTAATAGTAAAACCAAAAGAGAAGCTTTTTTATCATTAAAATGGAAATTCGGTTCGCTAAAACGAACCGAATTATTTATCAATAGCTCATTTCAACTATGGCTTTGGCATCTTCAGGACTTAATTTTTTATATTCTCCCAATCCCAGCCAATTTCTGTCGGTGAAGTTTTTCTCTACTTTTTCTGCTGTTCCATTATATCCTGGCGTATATTCGGATAATTTTGTAGCAATACCAATGCTGTGAAAAAATTCTTCAAGCTTTTTTATTCCAAGCTCAGCTTTCTCTTCAGTTGTACCTTCGGTAATTTTCCAAACTCTTTCTGCATACTGCGCCAATTTTTCTTTTTTAGTATCGAAATTGTATCTGTAATGGGATGGCGCAATGATGGCGAGAGTTCTTGCGTGATCGATTCCGAAATAGGCAGTAAGCTCGTGTCCCATTGCGTGAACTGCCCAATCCGTAATAACACCTTTGGCAATTAGTCCATTAAGAGCCATGGTACAACTCCACATAAAGTTGGCGGCCGCTGTATAATTAAAATCATCAGCTAAAACTTTGGGAGCCGTTTCCTGAAGACTGATTAAAATACTTTCGGCAAATCTTTCCTGTAAATCTGCTGGCGAAGGCGAAGTCATGTACTGTTCTAAGACGTGGGTGTAAGCATCTGCAATTCCGTTGGCAATTTGGTTTTTAGGAATAGATTTTACAACGTTTGGATCTAACACCGAAAACTGTGGAAATAATCCAGGACCACCCGAAGATAACTTTTCATTAGTTGATCTTCTTGAAATTACATAACCTGAATTCATTTCAGAGCCCGTTGCGGGCAAAGTAAGAACAGATCCAAATGGCAAACCTTCATTTTCCATGGTACGAACTCCTTTCTTTAAAATATCCCAAGGTTCACCATCATAGTTGGATGCAGCAGACAAAAATTTCGTTCCATCAATCACAGAGCCACCACCCACAGCTAGGAGGTAAGTGATGTTTTCTTCTCTTATAATTCTAAGGGCATCCATCAAAACATCATACTCTGGATTGGCAGGTATTCCACCAAATTCTAGGACAGAAAAATCTTTTAAAGCAGATTTTACCTGATCGTAAACACCATTATTTTTGATGCTTCCGCCTCCGTAGATCATCAGGATTTTTGACTCTTTGGGTATTTCATTTTTAATTTTCGCGATTTCACCTTCTCCAAATAATATTTTGGTTGGATTTTTAAATTCAAAATTGAGCATTACTTAAAATTTTACTTCAAAGTTAAGCATACAAAATCAGTTTTGCTGTTAAGGTAGTGCTAAAATTGGGGTGATAAATTACCTATTGAACTTTTACAAAAACATCATAATACGCCACATTTCCACTTATACTGGAACCATTACAAGGCTCCCATACCAATTGCTTGTCGCCACTAACAGGATAGTTTTGCAGAATTTGATGTTGAGTGTTGACGTCTTTCATCATTACATTGTCGTTAAAAGAAATAAGATAATCACCTGGCTCTTTTGGTATTATACCTACCTTAAACCTTTCCATACGTTTATCAGGCGAAATAATCCCATTGAATGAGAACGGATTGATGGTGCAGCTATTTCCCATTGAATTGAAAGTATTTGCGGAAGTAATTTTGGTAATATTATCTGCATATTTTACATTAAAAGAGGTGTTACCAGATGCTAGTTTATAGAGCCCTAGTATCAATGGTTTTTGGGAGTTGATTAAAACAGAATCTTGTGCTTCCAAATTGTAAACCTTTCTCGAAACCCATGCATCTACCCAAATGGTATCGTTAACGTGATATGGAATGGTGTTATTTATTTTTACGGCAATGGTATTTTCGTTATATTCCTGTTGTGGAAAGCCGTGGCAATCGGTTGATGTGATGATGTGAAATATTACAACGCATTGTATTAGTCTGATAATTTTTTTCATTGTCTTTTTTCAAATTTGTCATTTTTTGATTATTTTTTCATAGAAAGCCTGTTTTTCAACAACAATTTTGAGATAATAAATTCCACTTGAAAGATGTTCTACAGAAATTCTCTTTGTATTTTTATAATGCTGAATAAGCCGGCCTAAATTATCATACAATTCAACGTCAAACACGTTTTTATCCGTATTAATATTAATGAAATCTATGGTGGGATTAGGATATACCGAAATATTTTTTTTAAGAATGTTTTCAGAAATTGCCAAAGTATTTTGAAAAAAGTTTCCAAAATTTAGTATGCCGTACCCCATCTGATCGGTATGGTTAGGATAAAGGGAAGCCGTTTGTCTCAAACGGTCACGCATGATGTTGCGGTTCATATTGGGAAAAGCCTGTATTAAGCAAGCTACACCACCTGCCGCGATGGGTGTTGCGAGAGAAGTGCCATTACCTGTAGTGGTTGTATTGTTGTAAACAGTTAAGGTATTGGTTGCCAAAGCTGATGCGTCAGGTTTAATGTGTCCAGCAGCATTTGGCCCGTATGAGGAAAATATTGAGGAAGTACCTGCGCTATCAACACCACCAATAGTAAAAACCTTCGCATTGTCTGCAGGTGTTAAGATATAATGCCAAGGAGCGTTTCCAGAGTTACCCGCAGCTGCGAGTACAAAAATACCTTTATCAACCGCTATTCCTGCTCCCCTAGCAATAAACGAAGTATTACCGTTCATATCTGCATAGGAATAATTGTATTGCGGATCATCAAAAACGTTATAACCTAATGATGTTGTAATAATATCAACGCCTTTTCTATCTGCTTCTTCTGCAGCTTCTATCCAATAGATTTCTTCTTCAGGTATCTCCTGACCAAAAACTTCGGAGCAGTACAAATAGAAATCTGCATCTGGTGCAGAGCCCACAAAAACGTTGTCAATATAACCTCCAATATCTCCCAACACAGCACTACCGTGATTATTAAGATTAAGATTATAGATATCATTATTTTTCGAAATAAAATTAAAACCTCCTTTTATTCTATTATTATTTCTGATGTATGCGTAGGCAGAGCCGGTGTCAACAGTAGGAAAACCAGTATCTATAACTGCTATACTCACACCAGTTCCGGTGTAATTGGCAAGATGTAGAGGTCTTAAATTAACTTGATCAATCTGTTGTTGAGAATTCCCATAATTAAAAACGGTCTGCACATTTTTTTGCGTGGAGTTTTCAAACCAATGATCCTTTAAAATAGGTTGTTTAGGAATATTGTTTCCACTATTCCTAGCAAAACTTTCTACGGATTGTACATATGGTTGAGTCTGTAATGTCGCAATTTGTGCAGGCGTGGCTTTTACTGCTACACCATTTAACCACTTGGAGTAGTCTGTTACCGTAAAGCCTAAATTCACGATGTTCTGTATATAACTAGGCTCAATAGGAGCGTCTTGATCGTTGAGCGCAATTCCCAGGTTTGTTCTTCTATCGAGTGATTTTTGTGAAAGTTCGGTTAAGGGATTGGCGTAAAAAGCGGCTTTGTTGGGTTTACCTGTAAAATAGACAAAAACCAATGATGTCTGTGCCTGTATAAGAATGGATGTTGCTAAGAAACAGAGGAGTAGACTTCTTATCATATTATTTTTTTATAAAGATATAAACTAAACCCTATATATTTTTTAAAGGTGGTTAAATTTTGTATTTTTACAGAAATAATGTTTTATGAAAAAAATTCAGATGGTTGACCTTCAAAGTCAATACTACAAAATAAAAAGTGATGTTGACAATGCAGTTCTCAATGTGATGGATTCCGCAGCTTTCATTAATGGTCCCGAAGTAAAGCTGTTTCAAAAAGAATTAGAAGAATATTTAGACGTAAAACACGTTATTCCTTGCGCCAACGGTACAGATGCTTTGCAAATAGCATTAATGGCACTTGATTTAAAGGAGGGCGACGAAGTAATCACTTCAGATTTTACTTTTGCAGCCACTGTAGAAGTTATCCACTTACTGAAATTAAAAGCTGTTTTGGTAGATGTAGATTATGATACTTTTACCATTTCCACAGAGCAGATTAAAAAAGCCATAACCCCTAAAACGAAGGCTATAATTCCCGTTCATCTTTTTGGACAATGCGCCAATATGGAAGAAATTCTTAAAATAGCAAAAGAGCATCATTTATACGTTATTGAAGACGATGCGCAAGCTATAGGAGCAGATTATACCTTCGCTAACGGTGAGGTAAAAAAATCTGGAACAATGGGGACTATTGGTACCACCTCTTTTTTTCCTTCAAAAAACCTTGGATGCTACGGTGATGGAGGCGCGATCTTCACCAATGATGATGAATTGGCACATAAGATGAGGGGTATTGTAAACCACGGTATGTACGAAAGATATTATCATGATGAAGTAGGCGTGAACTCGAGGCTAGACAGTATTCAGGCGGCAGTGTTAAGAAAAAAATTGCCTAACCTCAATTCATACAACGAAGCACGAAATAAAGCGGCAGATTATTATGATGAAGCTTTTGCGGGACATACCGATATTTTAACTCCCGAAAGAGCCAAAGATTCAACACACGTTTTTCATCAGTATACACTGAGAATTCTGAACGGTAAAAGAAATGAATTAAGAGATTTCTTAGCTGAAAAGGAAATTCCAGCAATGATTTATTATCCAGTAGCGTTGAGAAAACAGAAAGCATATTTTCAGGATAGCAACGATTCCGATTTTGTAAATACCGACAAACTCTTAGAAGAAGTGATCTCGCTTCCAATGCACACAGAATTGGATGAGGAGCAGTTGAAGTATATTACTGATGCTGTATCAGAGTTTATGAATAAATAATTTTTCAGATGGCAATACTCGTAACAGGAGGTTTAGGATATATTGGTTCACACACGGTTGTAGAGCTTCTCAACAATAATTTTGATGTTGTAATTGTGGATGATTTATCCAATTCGGAGCGATTTATCCTCAATAATATCGAAGAAATTACAGGTAAAAAACCTACTTTTTACCCTTTTGATTTAAAAAGAAAAGAATTGCTTCAACAGGTTTTTGAAGCTCATAACATAGAAGGTTGTATTAATTTTGCTGCCTACAAAGCGGTGGGCGAAAGTCAAGAAAAACCCATTGATTATTACGAAAATAATTTGTTCTCCCTAATAAATATTTTACAGGAATTTAAGTCGAGAAACATCTCTAATTTTATATTCAGTTCGTCTTGTACCGTTTATGGACAGGCCGATGAGATGCCGATAGACGAGCAAACACCTCTAAAACTGCCAGAATCATGCTATGGAAAGACCAAGCAGATGGGTGAAGAGATTTTGAGCGATTTTGCAAGAGCTTATCATAAAAAGGTTACTCTGCTGCGCTATTTTAACCCAATCGGAGCGCATCCAAGTGCCTTGCTTGGTGAACTTCCGATAGGTATTCCTAATAATTTGGTTCCTTACGTAACCCAGACGGCGGCTAAAATCCGAGAGAAATTAAATATTTGGGGTGATGATTATCCAACACCAGACGGAACGGCTATTAGAGATTACATTTACGTGGTAGATTTAGCTAAAGCACATGTGGCAGCATTGCAAAAATTAATACAAAGCGACGCAGACACCTTAATAGATATTTATAATTTAGGAACAGGGCAGGGTTCATCTGTTTTGGAAGTGGTAAAAGCTTTTGAGAGTGCTAATGATGTAGAAGTTCCTTATCAAATATGTGAAAGGAGGGCAGGGGATATTACGGTAGCTTATGCCAATGCAGATAAGGCTGAAAGAGAACTCCAATGGAAATCTGAAACAAGTTTAGAAGATGCCTTGAGAACCACATGGCAATGGCAAAAATATTTAGAATCTAGAAATTAATAAGTATTCTTACTGAATAAAATTAACTCTAAATCCATACAAAAATCTCTAAAACGAAATTTAGAGATTTTTTTCTGTCTTTGCAGAAAGTAGTATTGTAAACAAAACTTTTTCAGTGATTTTTCTCGTCCAAAATTCCACGGATTTTATTGGCGTTTACAATTAATTCTTCCAAAAATTCAAAATTATCTTTTTCCAGTGCAGATTTAAATTTTCTGAGTTGAGAGATGTGCTCATTAAGTACGTCCAACACGTTTTCTTTATTATGTTTAAAGATGGGCACCCACATTTCAGGGTGAGATTTCGCCAATCGTACCGTACTTGAAAATCCTGAACTTGCCAACTGGAAAATGGTTTCTTCCTCTTTTTCCTTTTCCAAAACAGTGTTGGCTAAAGCATAAGATGTAATGTGCGAAATATGTGAGATGTAGGCTGTGTGAATATCGTGATCTTTTGAGGTCATAAATATAATATGCATATCCAATGCTTCTGCAATGTGGGTAACTTTTTGCAGCGCATCGTCAGCTGAAAACTCTTGGTCACATATTACACCAGCTTTTCCGGTGAAACTCGTTGCGGTGGCAGCATTAGGTCCTGAATTTTCAGTTCCCCACATTGGGTGGAATGCCACATAGCGATTTCTTTTTGGGTGATTTTTTACAGCTTCGGCGATTTGAGATTTTGTAGAACCTACATCCATTAAGGTTTGTGTTTCATTCATCAAATCTAAAACTTGAGTAATAATTGTGGAAGTCGCATCTACAGGAACTGAAAGAATAATAAGATCAGCATTTTTAATTCCCTGCTCAAAAGTTGTTATTTCATCAATAATACCATTGGAGAGCGCTGCATTGAGATGGTTTATTGAGGAATCAATACCTTTTACTGCGGTGGCTAATTTTTTTTCTTTTAATTTGAGGGCGATGGAACCACCTATGAGTCCGACGCCAATAACTGATATATTCATTATAATTGATGATTAAAAATAAAAAACCCCGTCTAGGACGAGGTTGATAGACATAACAATAGAACCCTTATCCTATATGAGGTTAAAATTTCTATGATAATATTTTTTATTGTTTTGCATTGTTCTGCGAATGTAGTTAAATGTTTTATTTCTACCAAAACTTTTTTTCTTAAAATAATAAAATTTGATGTAAATTATTCGTTAGAGTTTTTGGAGTTCTTTTATAGTGGTGGTTTTTTCACATCTTTCGAATGTTAAAATGTACCTTGGTTTTTTCTCTGGATAAGAAAGATAATAGTCTGGACAAGGTTTTTTTTGTGCATTACTTTTATCAAAATCAATT
>JAEWYW010000039.1 GCA_023458535.1 Bacteroidota bacterium | reverse complement strand
TGCTTTAAATGTAGTGCTTTCATCTAAGAATGGAGAAGAAAGCCCAATGTTTGCTCGAAGATTTACCCCAAGGTTATCAGTAACATAATATCCTGATCCTATTGCCCATGCGAAGCTTATTTTTTTTGTATAATCTTTCCAATTGTATATTTTTTTTGTTTCGAGATCTTTAAGATTTGAACTTAAATGGAAACTAAATTCTGGTCCTGTTTCTGCATAAAATCTTGGTGTTATCTCATATTGTCCCAATATAGGAACTGATATATAAGACATATTTACTCTGCCTTTTACTGAGAAATTATCTTTATTTTTACTAGAGGTTCCCAAAAGATTATAGTAAGCTTCACTTTGAATATTGATCTTGTTAGTAATGCTGTACCTTGCCACAACACCTCCGAAGTATCCTATTCTTTCAGTAAAAATTCGGGTTTTATCATCACCCGTAATTTTAGCAACATTTCCTCCTGCCCGTATTCCAAACCGGAATTTCTCTTCATCTGTTTGTTGTGCAACCTGTTTATTTATCGGCTTTTGAGTTGTTTTTGATGGCGTAGACTTAGCAGGTGTTTTTTTTGTTCCTTTTTTCTGAGCATTCACACCAGTTCCTACAAGCAATACTGTGCAAATTAAAATTGATAATTTCATATTTTAAATTTTTAATGTGATTTACTTTGTGAAAGAGAATGATACAACTGTTCCGTTGACGTCTAGATTAAGCTGTAGAGTAGCGTTATTATCAAAAAATTGAATCGGTAGTGTTTGCTGCTGACCATTTTCTGTGTAATAATAAGTTCCATTGTTGTTGCTCCATTGATAAGAATCTTGTGAGCTTTGGCAACTTCCTGTATTCGCATTCGGAACACTTAAAATGAATTCTGCAGTAGAATGGGATACGTTCAACTTAGAATCTTTCCAACAAGCAGCATTGCTTACATCTTGTGTCTGACCATTTGCACTCACGGCTTTTAATTTCCAGTTTCCAATAAATGGATCGCTAGGAGTGCTTTCTTCCTGATCTCTTCCGCAAGACAGAATCGCTAAAAATGTTATTGCTAAAAAAGCAGTGAGTTTAAAAAATTTTAAATACTTCATTGTGATGTTATTTTGTGGTTAGATGACAATTCAAAAGTACTTTCTCGCAGGCGTCACCACAATCCTACAAAAGATTGATTTTCATCTCCCTATTTTTAGGGATTTTCAATCATGATGTCCTTTCGTATAGTTTTGAATAGTATTTTTACGAAACAATTTTTACTTAGGGTATGCGAAAACTGTTTATGTTGCTTGGCTTGTTATTTTTTGTGCAAAGTATTGCGCAGAAGTTGGTAGTGGACAGTTTGGAAAATCTATTTTCGCAATCTAAATCATCAAAAGATAAAGCGATTACTCAAATGGAGTTGTCCAATTACTGGTCGTACAGAGACACAGCAAAAGCTTTTCGGCATCTTGAGTTGGCGCGTAAATTTGTGGGGAATGACCAGTTTTTGAAAGGAACTTGGTTGTTTTATAAGGCTGGAATTTATTTCGATTACGATATTCAGAAAGCGCAAAAACTATATTTGGAAGCTGATCAGATACTCAAGAACAAATCATCCAATTCATCTTTTGAGTATCGAGCCAAAGCTTGGCATAATTACGCAGTTTTAGAACAACTTCAAGATAAAAATCAGAGTTTTCTAAATATTACACTAGAAAAGTGCATCCCATTTGCTGAAAAATCGGGTAACAAAACTTTACTTGCAAGCTATCTTGTTGATGTCGGGATGGTATTTGATAATTTTCGAGAGTTTTCCAAATCCATTGGTTACTATCAAAAATCCATTGAGACCCTAAAAACTGCACCAAGCAGTACTCTGAAAAATGAAACAGCGGCGTGGGCTTATCTAAACCTTGCAAATCCGTATATGGAAACCAAACAATTGGACTTGATGGGGCAAGCACTGAAGAATGCAGATTTCTATTTGGAAAAGTTGCCAGAATCTCAATACAAAGTATATTCGTACTTACAGAAAACCAAATACTATTCGGCTAAAGGAACAACCAAGGATGCACTGGAAAATGTTCAGAAAGGTATTCATATGGCTAAAATGCTAAATCTCGATTACGATTATTTTACCTTAAACTACGAGTATTTTAACATTCTAAAAAAAGAAAAAAACTGGGAAAAAGGCAAGGCAGTTCTTACCAGCTTGCTTAACGATAAAAAGAATGCCCATCGCTCTAAAAACAAATTGGTATTATTAAATGAGTTGATAAAACTTGAAAAGAACTTGGGAAACTACCAGCAAGCGTTAATTTATAGCGATGAATTCCAAAGCTTAAATGACAGTGTTCAAAAGGAAAATGAAAAGCTTCAAATTTTAAACCTTGAAAAAAAATACAAGACCAACGAACAGGAAAAATCTTTGGAATATCTTACAACCAAAAACCGACAGCAAGGAATTATTATCACCATTAGTGTGATTTTGTTATTGGTGGTGATTTCATTTTTTATCTATGCTTTAATTCAGCGGAAAAAAAGGAATGAGCAAAAGCTCTATTCGATGCAACAGCAACGTAAAAACGAAATAGAGCAGGCGTTGTATGAAGGCGAAATTCAGGAGAGAGAACGTATTGCAAAAGATCTTCACGATGGCATTGGAGGTCGAATTACAGGCATCAAAATTCATCTCGAAAATCTCGCACAGCAGAATGAAAGCACCGATTTGCAAAAGCTTACGTCACAGTTGGAAATCTGTCTTTCGGAACTTCGAAATACAGCACGGAATCTTACACCTGAAACTTTGCGCCGCTTCGGTTTGGAAGATGCGATTAAAGATTTTTGTCAGAATATGTCTACTTCAAAAACACAAATTTCTTGTTATGTAAAAAATCTGAATCAGATTGAAGACAATAAAAAACAAATTCATATTTTTCACATCGTGCAGGAAACGGTAAATAACGCAGTTAAACATTCCGATGCAAACAAAGTTTTGGTGCAGTGCACATTGGAAAACGGACTTCTATTAATTGATATCGAAGACAACGGCAAAGGTTTTTCACCAGAAAAAGTGAAACGAAGTTTAGGACTTAATAATATTGAAAAGCGTGTCCATGCACTGAACGGTAAAATGGATATTAATTCATCTCCAGAAAGTGGAACCACCATCAATGTAGAAGCTAAAATATAACCTAAAAACAAGCAATGGAGCCTAAAATTCGAATAATTATTTGTGATGATCACCCCGTAATAACAGAAGGTTTACGTAATTTTTTGGATCAGAAACCCAATATGGATGTAGTGGCAACTGTGGGCTGCGGTGCAGATTTAATGGAGATTCTTTCGAAAATGGTTGTAGATATTATACTTTTGGACATCAATCTTCCAGACAGCAACGGAATCAGCCTTTGTGCGGAAATAAAAAAACTGTATCCCAATGTTAAAATTATCGGTTTCAGCAATAATAATGAACGTAGTTTTATTGTACGAATGCTGAGCAACAATGCATCTGGTTATTTAGTGAAAAGCGCTTCTGTAACGGAGATTGAGGAAGCAATTGAGCGGGTTTATGATGGGGGAATTTATTTCGGAATTGATGCGCAACAAGCGTTGGCCTCGTTGGCAAAAGACGCAGCTGAAGAAATTCCGCCTGTTACCAAGAGAGAAAGTGAAGTTCTGCATCTTCTCGCGAACGGACTTTCGTCTGTGGAAATCGCTGATAAACTGTTTGTGACGACTCAAACGGTGGACAGCCATCGCAAGAACTTAATGTCAAAGTTTTCAGTCAATAAAACCATTACGCTCGTTCAGAAGGCTAAGGAGCTGGGTTTTCTGGAAAACTAATTTTATTTAAAACAACAAATTTAAAACAACAAAAAAATCCTCAAGCCGAAGCCTGAGGACTATCTAAAATTTAGAATTATAATTAAGGATTAAGCGACTTGCTTAAGTTTTGAGCATCCTGATTGGTAGGATCATACTCTAGGGATTTTGCAATATGTTTTTTGGCTTCTTCTTTATTAGTTTCAAAGTTAGAATAGGCAACAAAGAAGTGTGCGTACGCCAGATTCTTCTTACTTGCTTCAATTTCCTCTGGCTTTACTTTTTCTAAATATTTTTCATAAGCTATTTTGGCATTAGCATTATCTTTCATGTTTTGGTACACATATCCTTCGCTGTAGTACACTGGAGCCCAGTCTGGCAGCGAAGTTTCAATTTTTTTCCATGTATCCAAAGCACTTTTCCAGTCTTGTTGTTCTTGAAATTCCTGTGCTTGTTTTACTAAGGCTTCATTGTCTTGCTGAGGTTGCTGCTGGGTAACCTGTGCCTGCACAGCAGGTTTTACTGACGTCTGAGCCGTAGCGTAACTTACCGAACCTACTAACAATAAACCTAATAATGTATTTCTTGTGTTTTTTCCCGTGATCATTTTCATATTCTTTCTTTTTTAATTTAATCATTTAATTGAGTTTATTTAGAATCAATAATAATTCCATGTATCAGAAATTTTCTGATTCCTTATATTTTTTATAGAAACCTTAACTTTTATGATTTATCTTTTAAGAAAGTTTAAAGTTTTTCGAAAAAGTGTATTGTTTTACGATATTTTAGTTTTCGAATAAAAGAAAATATCTTTGCACACTTTAAATTATATAAAATGTTTTCAAAAATTATAGTTCATAAAGTTGGTAATAAGATAAATGGCGATTCTCTCCACATTTCTCATGAAGAATTACAGTTGGAGGATGATATGAAAGAGCTTTTATTCAACTATTTTGTCAATGCTTTTAAATCTGAGGAGCAGTTTCAGTTTTACAGTGATTCTTATTTGGTGAATAACCCAGTTTACAGTTCTGTATCAGAGATTTTCGATGATAATGATAAATTTATTTGGGAAAGTGAAAATATCGCAAAACATCTCTATGACGCTGCCGAAAACCCAAGGGTGCAGAGTGGCGAAGTGTTTGTGGTATATTTTCCTGGGGAATCATTTGATTCTGCTGATGGCAATAGGGCAAAGATTGATTCCATAGGCATTTTCAAGATGGAGAAAAAAGAACCTTTCCTCAAGTTTCATGCTTCAGAAGACGATTTTCAGATAGAAAGAGATTTCGGCGTAGGTTTATCGAAATTAGACAAAGGAGCAATTATTTACAATAATGATAAAGAATCTGGCTATGTAGTTTCTGTTGTAGATAACAATAAAAATGGTGATATGTATTATTGGTTTGAAGATTTCTTAAAAGTGAAACAAAGAAACGACGATTATTTCCATACTCAGGAAACTTTGGCTGTTTACAAAGATTACATCACCAAGCAGCTGCCGCAGGAATTTGAAGTCTCCAAAGTGGATCAAGCAGATTTTTTAAATAAATCAATCAATTTTTTTAAAGACAAAGAAAAATTCGATTACGATCAGTTCACCAAAGAAGTTTTGGGTGATGAACACGTTATTGAAAGTTTCTCCAACTTTAAGTCTGATTACGAACAAGATATGCAGGTAAGTATTTCTGAAGATTTTCCTATTAACGCATCAGCGGTGAAAAAACAGCAAAGACATTTTAAATCTGTGATTAAACTGGATAAAAATTTCCACATCTATGTCCACGGTGATCGCAAAATGCTGGAAACAGGGGAGGATGATAAAGGAAAATTCTACCGATTGTATTTTGATGAAGAAAAGTAATTTTAGAAATAATGCTAACTAATAATGAAGGATGCCCAGTGGTATCCTTTTTTTTATAAAATTCCAGGGTATTTACGCTAAAATTTCAGGGTTTTTACTGATATGTTTTATTAAATATAAAATTTACATTTGGTGAAAACTATTACAACCGAAAGCGATACAATTATGAGAAAGGCAACTATTTAGGGTCTTTAATCTTTAGACCTTTACCCTACTGAGACTTTGCATTATTTGTAAAAAATATCGCACTATTAATAGTGCGGATTGTTTTTTAATCTCTTCCCGCAATACATGATTTCTTGTATTGATACATCATTACACAAATAATTTAAATCCAAAACACATGGATTCAATTTACAAACTAATTACTTCATGGAAACTCTCTTTTTTCATGATTTTTTCATTGTTTAGTTCTACCGTACATGCACAGAACTGTCAAGGACATACTCTCACAATGGGTGGTTGGGGCGCACCTAATACATCAAACCCTAATGTAAGTTATTTATACGCAAATTTTAGTAATACTTTCCCTAACGGATTGGTTTTAGGATGTGCATCTGGAAATAAACTTGTACTCACATCACCGCAATCTATTACAGATTTCCTTCCTTCCGGAGGAACTCCTTCTGTATTAAATAATAATTATTCAGACCCAGGTTCGCTCTACAGCAATACTTTGGCAGGTCAATTGGTAGCCGTAATGCTTGCAGTAGGATTCGACTCGAATGACCCTGGCTTTTCGTCTTCAAATATTAGTTTAGGAAACTATATAATTGCTTCAGGTCCGTTCCAAGGCAAAACGGTTAATCAATTCTTAAATTTGGCTAATGATTTTATTGGAAATTGCCAAGCTTCACAATACACAGCTTCTGATTTTAATGCTGCGGCAGATGCAATCAACAGAAATTATGACGAGGGAAGTCAAGATTTAGGATTTCTTAAATGCTGTACACTTGAAGCTAGTATTAGTTCTACCGAAATTAAATGTTTCGGCGGCCTTTCAACAATAACAGCTTCCGCCACAAATGGAGTAGGTAATTATACTTACCTGTGGTCAACAGGAGAGACAACTCCTAGTATAGAAGTGCCGGCAGGTACTTATCAGGTAACAGTTAAGGATGAAAGTAATTGTAGCAAATCAGTTTCAATAACCGTTGTACAGCCCGAAATGCTCATGGTTGATATTACAAGCACATCCATTTTATGCAACGGCGGACAAGCTACCCTAACTGCAGTAGCTGGTGGTGGAACAGGAAATTATTCCTATTTATGGTCAACTGGTGAAACAACACAAAGTATTCAAGTGTCTGCAGGCACTTACTCTGTTGTGGTACAAGACAGTAATTTATGCAGTAAATCTGCCGAAATCACTGTTATTGCACCAGATCCGTTGGTGTTAACAATCGACAAGATGGATGTTCTTTGCTATAATGGAACGGCCACTGTTAGTGCGAATGTTACTGGTGGTACACCTTCGTATACCTATTTATGGTCTAATGGGGCGACTACGCAGACGGTTGAATTGCCAATAGGACAGTATTCAGTAACAGTAACAGATGCTAATGGATGTACTATTTCTCAATCTTTTGAGATTAAACCAATCAGCTGTCAGGGTACCACTGTTACACAAGGTGGATGGGGTGCACCTGCCAACGGGAATAATTGGGGAGTCTATAGAGATGCTAATTTTGCAACAGTATTCACTGCTCCAGATTATCTTAAAATAGGTGCTGGAAGCAAAGTATTTACATTTACTACCGCTTTAGCAGTTAAAAACTTCTTAGCAAAAGGAGGTACTCCAAGTGTACTTCCAGGATCGGCCACTAACCCTGCGAATAACAAAAATACATTAGCAAATAATTTGGTTGCCTTAGCATTGAGTATGAAATTTGATGAAGCAGATTCCAACTTCTCATCTTCTAACACCGTCTTGAAGGACATGATTATCACTTCCGGACCAATGATGGGGTCTACAGTTCAACAGGCATGGGATTTAGCAAATAAGATAATCGGTGGCATTTCTACTCAGTACAGTCCTTCAGAAATAAATACCGTTATTGATAATATCAATAGAAATTTTGACAATGGTACAAGCAATTTAGGATATCTGGCTTGTCCATGCTCGGATCAAAAAATAACAAATGATTATGCTAAAACATCTATTGATAACGCCAAAATTATGAATAAGGCTTTGCAAAATCAATCAATAAAAGTTTATCCAAATCCAACAAGAGGAGATATTAACATTAACCTTGAAGGTGGTGATTCTGGAAGTTTAAAAGCATATTTATTTGACTCTAACGGTAGAATAATCGCAGATTTAAGTGGTAGTATTTCAAAAGGAAGAGGAGTTTCAATTATTCATTATGAAAATTATGATTTACCTGAAGGGATTTATATTCTGAAACTAAAAAGTAGTCAGACAGAAAAATCATACAAAATCATGGTTAAAAAATAATTTGATGTTGTTTTTCAATTTTAATTGTTATTTAAACCCTCTTTTTTAAGAGGGTTTTTATCGCTTGTTATTGCGGGAGTAGAATGTTGAATAAGTTATATCTTTGTGAAAGTTTATTGCAGCATTTGAAAAATAATATCTTTTTAGCTTTTGTAGTTGGTGTTTTTATTTTATTTCTCATGAGTTTTAACTTGGGAGAGAAGGATTACAGCGTGCAAGAACTTCGTCAACTTTATGGAAGCGGCAATCCTAAACTTTGGCCAAAACCATTTTTATTTGAAGAAGCTAAAGAAGGTTTCAAAGATATTGGTGTTTTACCACAGATGGAATTTCCCAGCGACAATCCTTATTCAAAAGCTAAAGAAAATTTAGGAAAGAAACTTTTTTTCGATCCTAAACTTTCAGAATCTGGAAAAATATCGTGCGGTACATGCCATTTACCAGAAAAAGCTTTTACTGATGGCAAAATGTTGGCTCAAGGCCACAATAATCAGGAGGGTTTGCGCAACGTGATCAGTATTCTCAATTCGGGCTATGCTAAAAGTTTGTTTTGGGACGGCAAAGCTAAAAATTTGGAAGACCAGGTGAAGCATCCTATTGAAAACCCTGTAGAGATGAATCTTCATATGGACTTAGCCATCAACCGAGTGATCGAAAATAAAGAATATAAAAAACTTTTTCGCAAGGCATTTGGAAATAAAAAAGTTACTGAAGAGCGGTTGGCAAAAGCCATTGCCACATACGAAAGAACATTAGTGAGTCCAAAATCACGCTTCGATATTTTTATAGAAGGTAAAAAAGATGAACTTTCAGATTCTGAAATACGAGGGTTGCACCTTTTCAGAACCAAAGCCAATTGTATCAACTGTCACAACACTGGGAACTTTTCAGATAATAAATTTCACCATATTGGTTTAGATTTTTTCAGTGAGAATGATACCGACTTGGGTAGATTTGATGTCACCAAAAATCCACAGGACAAAAAGAAATTTAAAACGCCAAGTTTGCGGGAAGTAGCCCAAACAAAACCGTATATGCACAATGGTCAGTTTCCTGAAATCATGAACGTTATGATGATGTACAATGTAGGTTTTGGTCGGGAAAACTTAACAAATTCTCAGAAAAAAGATTCTCATTACCCTAAAAAATCTGGTATGATAAAACCTTTACATCTGGAAGATGATGAAATTTCAGATATCATATCTTTTCTTAAAACATTAAGTTCTTATAAATATTCTAAAACTTCCTCATGATTTTCAACATAAATTTGCCAGAATTTTTAAGAATCATTAATTTTGGAGGTAAGATTACAAAAATACATTTAAAACAATATTTATGAAAGTAACCGTAGTAGGAGCAGGTGCAGTAGGTGCAAGTTGTGCTGAGTATATCGCAATGAAAAATTTTGCGTCTGAAGTAGTTTTAGTGGACATCAAAGAAGGTTTTGCAGAAGGTAAGGCAATGGATTTGATGCAATGTGCGTCTCTTAACGCATTTGATACTAAAATTACAGGAACTACAGGAGATTATAGCAAAACTGCTGGTTCTAAAGTAGCAGTAATTACTTCAGGAATTCCGAGAAAACCAGGAATGACTAGAGAAGAACTTATCGGTATCAATGCAGGGATTGTAAAAGAAGTTACTGAAAATCTTGTGAAACATTCTCCAGATGTCATCATCATTGTTGTTTCTAACCCTATGGATACAATGGCGTATTTGGTACACAAAACTTCAGGTCTTCCAAAAGAAAGAATCATCGGTATGGGTGGAGCTTTGGATTCTGCACGTTTCAAATACAGATTGGCTGAAGCTTTAGAATGTCCAATTTCAGATGTAGACGGAATGGTAATCGCAGCACACTCAGATACGGGAATGCTTCCATTAATGACCAAAGCAACAAGAAACGGAGTTCCAGTAACGGAGTTTTTAAGTGACGAAAAACAAGCTTATGTTGCTGAAGAAACAAAAGTGGGTGGAGCGACACTTACCAAATTATTAGGAACATCTGCGTGGTATGCACCAGGTGCGGCAGTTTCCGTATTGGTACAGTCAATCCTTTGCGACCAAAAGAAAATGATTCCATGCTCATTAATGCTTGATGGTGAGTACGGCGAATCTGATATCTGCTTAGGTGTTCCTGCCATTATCGGAGCGAAAGGTGTTGAAAAAATTGTAGATATTACCTTAACAGAAGAAGAAAAAGCAAAATTTGCAGAAGCAGCAAAAGCAGTACGCGAAGTAAACGGTGATTTGAAATTCTAATCAAAAGAATATAGATCAATTAAAAGAAGTGCAGAAATGTGCTTCTTTTTTTTATTTTTTTAAAAAATTAAGTAGGTGACTTTCAGTGTTTAACGAAAAGTTTAGTGATAAAATATGTAAAAGAGGATTTTTAATGTAACATTTCAGTGGTTTGGCTTGTCTTATTCATGAAAACAACACAACAACACATGAAATTATTATTTGCGAGTGCTGGTCTTCTTTGTAGCACTTTTTTTATTGCCCAAACTACCACGCAGGACACCATTAAGTCAAAATCTATTGAAGAGGTAAAAATCGTAGCAAAAAAACCGACAGTAGAAACCAAGGTGGACAGAACGGTTTTCAATGTTGCTGAAAGCTCGATACTCGCTGGTAATACTACTTGGGATGTTCTTAGAATGACACCTTTGGTAAGCATTGATAACAATGATGTAGTAAAATCTGAAGGTGAAAACGTTACCGTGTATATCAATGACCGAAAATCTGTTTTCACTGGGAAGGAATTGAAAGAATATTTAAAATCTATTCCTGCAGATAATTTGATGAAAATTGAGGTGATTACCAATCCGTCGTCGCGATACGAAACCACAGGACAAGTAATTAATATTGTGCTTAAAAAGCGTGATGACGAAGGTATTAAGGGGAGTGTTTCAATGACCAATACTCAGAACACAAAAAATAATCAATATTCCAACTTAAATATTAATTATCATAGGAAAAATTTTACCCAAACATTAATAGGGAGTTACAACGACAATACTAATGTTTCGTCCACTACAACAGAAGCCAATATTTATCAGGATAATGAAAAGAGATTCATTAATATGAATTCTTTTTATAGAAGCAAAATGCCCTCTGTGTCTTCCACATCAGAATTGGAACTTAACGAAAAGAATAACCTAGGTGTAATCGTAGAATTATTTCAGAATAAGAGTGCGTCCGAAAATACCTCTACTGGTGAAATTTTAAAAAATGAAGTGCCTTTTAACACGTATGAAATTTTCCAGAATGAGGATTCGAAATATAGGATGATTAATTCTAACATCTTCTACAAATATTATGATAAGGTAAAAAATAGAATTTTTGATGTAAATCTTGGAGTTAATTATAACTCCGATCAGGGTGAGCGTCATTATCTTCGTAAAGAAACTACACCTTTCTCTATCAGTAATAACAGGGTTGGGGAAGATGCCGAAGCCAGAAATTATTATTTAAAACTAGATTATTCAATGCCTTTAGATTCTGTGGGAAGTAGTTTTGAGGCAGGTGCGAAATTTGATTTTAATAACAATATCATGCCTATTTCTTACTATGGTTTCAAAAATGGGGCAGGAGAAATTCAGGATGGAATAAATCGTTTTAAGTATGAAGATAATTTAAATGCGGTATATGCTAATTACAGCAGTAAGTTTTTTAATAAGTTGGATGTAAGAGTTGGTTTGAGGTATGAATATATGACCTTTAAACTTCACCAAATTACTGATAACATTGAAAAGAAAGAATCCTACGGAAGATTATTGCCCAATGTTCTATTAAAATATACTTTTACGCCAAACTTTAATATCTCGACATCTTACAATTATAATTTATGGAGACCGTGGTATTCAGAATTTAATCCTTCCAGATTACCAACCAGTGATGGTAATTTTTATCAAGGGAATATGGACCTAGAACCCAATCCTTATCATAGGTTTTCTATGAAAGTTGGTGTGTACAAAAAATATTTTTTATCGTTAAATTATGCGTTCACCAATCAAGATTATTGGACAGATTATTTTACAGACGGAACCGCTCTCATTTCAACGCCCGACAACTTCAAAGGCAGGTCAGACCGATATTCTCTTAACTTTAATACCAATCAAACCTTCTTTAAAAACAAGCTTAATGTTAACGTTAATTTAGGAGTTAATTATATTGATAATAGCGACTTTAACACGCGAAATGAATTGAAAGCAAATAATTACATAACCAGTTTTGGTGGTTCAGCAAATTTCTCTTATACCAATTTGTTTAATAAAAATATAAATTTTTCAGGGTGGTTAGGTGTCTACCAACAAAATAATGGAAATTCACAAGGAAATAATACGAATGTCTATCATAATTTATCCGTTACAAAAATCTTTACCAATCTCGGTATGGAAGCCAGTTTACAGCTGAATAATATATTCTTAAGGCCTGTTTTTGACAGAACCACGTTTAGTCAAACTGGTACATTTAGAAATATAAACAGATCCGATTGGTATGGAGCATCCATCACTCTCACCAAGCGCTTTGGTAACCAAAAAGTGAAAGAAAACACCAAGACCGATGTAGAGAAAAATTCGGGCGGAGCAAAATAATTTTTTAAATCATATAAAGAAACCTTTCAATTGTTGAGAGGTTTTTTTGGCTTTGTTAACAGGTAATTAATTTTCAAGTATAAAAAGGGTATCGTACCTTTGTGTTCAAATTTTTTAGATAATGAAGCGCATCGGGATTGTTATTGCATTTGCATTTTTGGGAGTTTTTCAAGTTTCAGCACAGAAGACAGTGGAACGTCCTAAATTGGTTGTTGGTTTGGTGATAGACCAAATGAGATGGGATTATTTGTACCGTTTTTACAATCAGTATGGTGAGGATGGTTTTAAACGAATGCTAAAACAAGGTTATTCTTTTAATAATGTAATGATTCCGTATATCCCTACCGTTACGGCGTTGGGACACACCAGCATTTACACAGGCTCGGTTCCTTCCATTCATGGGATTGCTGGAAATGACTGGACGGATCGCGAAACGGGCAAAAATGTATATTGTACAACCGATTTGGAGGTAAAAGGTGTGGGTACAGACGATGTGAAAGTGGGAAGTCACTCCCCAAAAAACTTGTGGAGTACCACCATTAGCGATCAATTACGAATCGCAACCAATTACCGTTCTAAAGTCGTTGGCGTTTCGTTAAAAGATAGAGCGTCAATTTTACCTGCAGGTCACAATCCGACCGGCGCCTTTTGGTACGATGAAAATACTGGGAATTTTATCACATCGTCCTATTACATGAACGAATTGCCACAATGGGTGAAAAATTTCAATTCACAAAAAATTGCCGAGCAGTTGGTTTCAAAAGGTTGGAATACGCTTTTACCCATCACAGAATACAAAGAGAGTACTGCTGATGATGTGCCTTGGGAACATCTGTTAGGTAGTGCCACCAAGCCTGTTTTCCCATACAGCAATTTGGCTACCGATTTCGCCAAGAAAAAAGGCGTACTGAGAACAACTCCTTTTGGAAATACCTACACATTAAAATTTGCTGAAGCGGCTATTGATGGCTATCAGTTAGGAAATGGTTCCGAAACCGACTTTCTAGCAATTAATATTGCATCCACAGATTATGTGGGACATTCTTTTGGTCCGAATTCTATTGAAGTTCAGGATACCTATTTGAGATTGGATCAGGATTTAGCGCAATTTTTTAAAAATTTAGATAAAAAAGTGGGCAAAGGAAATTATCTTGTTTTCTTATCTGCCGATCATGGTGGTGCTCATGCCGAAGGTTATATGAAAGCCAACAAAATGATGTCTGGTTTTTTTGATGACGGATTAGAGAAAAATTTGGGCGCCGAGTTGGAGAAAAAATACGCTGCCAACAAACTTATTTTGGCGATTGATAACTATCAAATCTATTTAAATCGAGCGCTTATCAAAGAGAAAAATTTAGATTTTGATGATATTAAAAAAACAATCATTACAAATTTGAATAAAGATCCACGTGTATTATATTGCATTGATTTAGAACAAGCTGGTGCTGCAGCTATTCCAGAGCCAATCAAATCAAGAATCATTAACGGTTACAACTGGCAACGTAGCGGTGATATCCAGATTATTTCACATGATGGTTTGCTGCCTTCTTACGCTAAAAAAGGAACCACACACAGTGTTTGGAATTCATATGATGCACACATTCCACTAATTTTTATGGGTTGGAAAATTCCTCATGGCGAGAGCAATAAGCCTTACTTTATGACGGATATTGCACCAACTTTAGCTCAGTTTTTGAGAATTGAAAACCCAAGCGGAAACATCGGAAACCCAATTGTTGAGGTTTTAGGAAAATAATTTTGTGACTTTTAGCTGCGGCGGCGAAGCCGCCGCAGCTAAAAGTCACAAACAAAAATTCTATTCTTCAGAATAGTTTTGAAGTAAAAGTAAGAATGCCATCTTCACCATCAAAAAAGTATTTTTTCAAACTTGAATTGATGAACTATTCTCCATCTTTAGTATATTTTGGATTAATTTCATATCAAATTAATCCCTTCTTCTAATAATTTAGCTTTTATTTTTTCATCCCAAACACTGGATTGTACTTCACCGATATGTTTTTTCTGTAAGAAAAACATACATGTTCGAGATTGACCAATACCTCCACCAATACTATAAGGCAATTGAGCTTGAAGAATTTTCTGATGGTAATCTAAATGATACTTACTCATTTCGTTTTTTAACTTCAGTTGTTTTTCTAAGGCTTCTTTGTCGACGCGAATTCCCATTGATGATAATTCAATACTCTGTCCTAAAATCGGACTCCAGACTAAAAAATCACCATTTAAACCCATACCCAATTCAGTTTTGGTTGACCAATCGTCATAATCTGCCGCTCTTCCGTCATGAGGTAAACCATTAGACAAATTACCACCTACTCCTATTATGAAAACCGCGCCAAATTCTTTAGCAATAGCATGTTCGCGTTCTTTAGGTGATAAACTTCGATGGTATTGGTATAATTCTTCAGCGGCAATAAAGTGTATTTTTTCTGGAAGTAATTCTTTATTTATGATATTCATTTTTATGAGTTCATATTCGGTTTCTTTAAATGAAGAAAATATTTTTTCAACACTTTGCTGTAGATAGGAGATGCTACGATCCTCTTTGCCAATATGTATTTCCCAATCCCATTGATCTACATAAATGGAATGTAAGGGAGAATAATCTTCATCTGGTCTCAGTGCACGCATATCTGTCAGGATACCTTCATGAAGAGGGATTTGGTAGTCGTTTAACCTCATTCTTTTCCACTTTGCAAGAGAATGTACAATTACTGCTTGTTGGTCTTGCATTGCTTTTACGTTAAACCTTACTGGCCTTTCGCATCCATTCAAATCATCGTTAATGCCTGTGCCATCCATCACCATTAGAGGTGATGATACCCTGTGTAGTTTCAGTGCTTTTGAAATCTGTGCTTCAAAAATCAATTTTGTGTCCTGAATTTTTCTTTCTTTTTGTAGTGGAGTTTCCATTTTTCAGCGTTTTTTAAATAAAAAAAAACTTCCCATTTCTGAGAAGTTATTATACTTGGAGTTGTTTTATACTGCTATAAAATTCCCCATAACTTCTCTTTTTGAATACGATTATTCAAATTATTATTAGAGAAATTATTTAAAGAACTGTTGTACATATTTTTGTTGACCGTTGTTAAAACAAATGTAATTAAAAATCAAATACCAAATCGGCTTTTTGTTATAAAATTAACGGTCAGACACAAGACTTGACAAAGGCCTTTTAATGTTGTATCTTTGCCAACTTCAATTCAATAATTTTTAAACCGTAATTTAAAAAAAATGAAAACATCAGATTTTAATTTCGATTTGCCAGAAGAACTATTGGCAGAGCACCCAGCAGAAAACAGAGACGAAGCAAGATTAATGGTTTTAGACCGTAAAACTGAAACTATTGAACATAAATTATTCAAAGATGTTATTGATTATTTCGACGAGAAAGATCTATTTATCTTTAACAATACAAAAGTTTTTCCTGCAAGACTTTTCGGAAACAAAGAAAAAACAGGCGCTAAAATTGAAGTTTTCTTGTTAAGAGAACTAGATAAAGAAACCCGTGTATGGGACGTTTTGGTGGATCCTGCAAGAAAAATAAGAATTGGTAATAAGCTTTTCTTCACCGAGGACGAATCTTTGGTTGCAGAAGTTATAGACAATACTACATCAAGAGGAAGAACGTTGAGATTCCTATTCGATGGTTCTTACGACGAATTCAGAGCAAAATTAAAAGAACTTGGCGAAACTCCACTTCCTAAATACATTAAAAGAGAAGTAGAACCAGAAGATGCCGAAAGATACCAAACCATTTATGCAAAAGTAGAGGGTGCAGTTGCTGCTCCAACAGCGGGTTTGCATTTCTCTAAGCATCTTATGAAGAGAATGGAAATTAAGGGAATTGATTTCGCTGAAATTACTCTCCATGTAGGTTTAGGTACCTTCAATCCGATTGAAGTGGAAGATCTTTCTAAGCACAAAATGGAGTCTGAGGAAGTAATTATTGATGAAAAAAATGCAGCTATTATTAATGCAGCTGTAGAAGAGAACAGAAGAATTTGTGCAGTGGGAACGACCACTATGAGAGCCCTAGAAACCTCAGTTTCTTCCAATAAAAAAATAGGACCTTTCAATGGCTGGACCAATAAATTTATTTATCCGCCTCACGATTTTGGAGTGGCCAATGCGATGATTACCAACTTTCATACACCAAAATCAACATTAATAATGATGATTGCTGCTTTTGCTAATAAAGATTTTGTAATGAAAGCCTATCAGGAAGCCATCAAAGAAAAATATAAATTTTACTCTTACGGTGACGCAATGTTAATCTTGTAAGAAATTTTAAATTATAGATTATAAATTTTAGATTGTTTCAATTTGATTTCAATCTAAAATTTATAATCTAATATCTATAATTCCAATGAAGGATATCCGAACATTATCATTAGACCAACTCAAAGAATATTTCATTTCTTTGGGCGAGAAGCCTTTCCGTGCGAAACAGGTTTACGATTGGTTGTGGAGTAAAAATCTTCATTCTATTGATGAGATGACGAATCTTTCAAAAGATTTGCGGGATAAGATATCACAGGAATTTATCATCAATCCTATCGCTGTAGACTTGTTACAAAAATCCTCAGATGGAACCATAAAAAATGGGGTTAAACTTCATGATGGTTTAATGGTAGAATCTGTACTTATTCCCACAGAGACCAGAACTACTGCCTGTGTATCTTCGCAAGTGGGTTGCTCCCTGAACTGTGAATTTTGTGCAACAGCGCGATTAAAAAGAATGCGAAATCTGGAGGTCGCAGAAATTGTAGATCAGGTTGCCCTTATCGACAGACAGAGTAAATTATATTTTAACAGACCTCTCTCCAATATTGTATTTATGGGAATGGGCGAGCCAATGATGAACTATAAAAATGTCGTTGAAGCCTTAAGGAAAATAACAAGTCCTGAAGGATTAGGAATGTCGCCTAGAAGAATAACTGTTTCCACCTCAGGAATTCCTAAAATGATAAAAATGTTGGCAGATGAAGAGGTAAAAGTGAAACTTGCTCTATCACTGCATTCTGCTATTGAACATAAGCGCAATGAGATTATGCCATTTTCTGATAAATTTCCTTTAACGGATATAATGGAAGCGCTTCAATATTGGTATCAGAAAACGGGTTCTGTAATCACTTTTGAATATTGCGTTTGGAAAAATATTAATGACAGTGATGAGGATATTAAGGCATTAATAAAATATTGCAGGCAGGTTCCTTCTAAAGTTAATCTTATTCAGTACAATCCTATAGGTGACGGAAAATACGACCAGTGCAACAAAGCAGCTGAGGAAAACTATGTGCGTCAACTTGAGAAAGCTGGAATTACTGTGATGATCAGACGAAGTAGAGGAGGTGATATTGATGCAGCTTGCGGACAGCTTGCTAACAAAACTACAGACTCATAAAAATAAAATTTTCCAAAATGAAAGTATTTTTTGGATTTTTTTTTCTTGTAATTCTCCAATTTGCATCTGCGCAAAATCCACAAATTTTTAAGCTTAAAAAATACAGAATAGCGTATTTGTCAGATTCGTTACAAGAATCATCTGGACTCAATTTTTTTGGCGAGCAGCTTTATACCTTCAATGACAGTGGGAATTCATCAGAATTATTTCAAATTCATCCCCAATCAGGAAAAATCTTAAATAAAATTAAACTCGCCATTCAAAATACCGATTGGGAGGCTTTAGAAAATGATGGCTCCCATTTTTACATCGGTGATTTCGGCAATAACGCGGGTAGCAGAAAAGATTTAAAAATTTATAAAATTCCTCTGGCTACAGATTCCTTGCACACAGACAATATTGCTGCTATTCCATTTTTCTATCCGGAACAGAAGAATTTCGCACCCAAAAACCTCAATCACGATTATGATACTGAGGCTATGATTTTCCACCAGGGTAATATTAATATTTTTACAAAAGAATGGAGTTCAAAAGCTGTTACCAGGTACATTATTCATCCAAACATTACAGATTCCCAAGCAGCGGTAAAGTTAGAATCTTACCCCATCAATTTTGTAGTGACAGATGCTGCCTATTTCAGTCAAAAACTTTATCTAGTTGGTTACACTAAAAAAACAGAAGTCTTTCTTTCTATCTTTACAGAAGATGATAATGGTTTGTTTTTCAATCAAAAACCGCAAACTTATTATCTAGGGACAGCATTTTCCGTAGGTCAAGTAGAAGGTATTGCTGTGAATGATACAGGCGTGTATATTTCTTCTGAAAAATTTGTTTCACCGATAGGTTCAGCGAAGGCATCAGTATATTTTATACCTAAAGTGCAACTTCCTTAGCTTTTTTTAATTAAATAAATTATCTTTGTCATAATAATAAAAATCTTTCTCTAGACCTCCTTTTTAAAACGCTTGTGGCCAATATTGTAGAAGAAATTAAACGACCGATAGCCTCTGAAATGAAACTTTTTGAACAAAAGTTTTATGAATCCATGCAAAGCAACGTTGCGTTGCTGGACAAGGTGACCCGTTTTATTGTCACTACAAAAGGAAAGCAGATGCGTCCCATGTTTGTATTTCTCTGCGCAAAATTGGTAGGAGATGTCAACGAAAAAACCTTCCGTGGAGCATCTATGATTGAGCTCATTCACACCGCAACCTTGGTGCACGACGATGTGGTGGATGAAAGTTTTAAACGCAGAAATTTCTTCTCTATTAACGCCCTTTGGAAGAATAAAATAGCTGTTTTGGTAGGTGATTATCTGCTGTCGAAATCGGTTTTGCTTTCCACAGATCATAAAGATTACGATTTGCTTTCTGTGATTTCAAGAACCATTCGCGAAATGTCTGAAGGTGAACTCTTACAATTGGAAAAAGCTCGAAAACTAGATATTACTGAAGATGTTTATTACGAAATTATCCGTCAGAAAACTGCAACTCTTATCGCTGCCTGTTGTGAAGTAGGTGTCTTATCTAATAACGTAGATGAAGCAATGGCTAAGAAAATGCAGGATTTCGGAACCTACACTGGGATGGCTTTTCAAATTAAAGATGATTTATTTGATTATTTAAGCTCCAATGTTATCGGAAAGCCCGTAGGCATTGATATTAAGGAACAAAAAATGACACTTCCTTTAATTCATACCCTAAAAATCGCAAACGATACCGACAGAAAATATTATTTCAACACCATCAAACGTTATAATAATGATAAAAAACGTGTGAAAGAATTGATTGATTTTGTAAAGCGATCTGGTGGATTAGATTATGCAATTGGTGTAATGAATGATTTTCAGCAAAAAGCAAAAAATATACTTTCGGAGTTTCCTGATTCGGAACCTAAAAATGCACTCAATCTGATGTTGGATTATGTTATTGAGCGCAAATTCTAAATTCGATTTATTGATTGATTCCTCCTGTATTTTGATGAATATTTAACGTTTTTCAATATTTTTTATAGTATTATTAATCAATTTTAAGACGATCAAGATTTTTCATTTATTCAAATGATTATGTGATGGCTTAATTTTTAATGGTTTATAGCATTCTCTTACGTTCTATATAATTTCTTATTATACAATTGCATCATTATCGAATTTTTAAAAAATTTGATATAAAATTAAAATTTATTTAAATATTATTTCACAATAAACATGTTCGAATCGCAAAAATTTTTATATTTGTAACCTAACAGATTTTTTTCAAGCTATGCAAACAACGTATATTGATACTCAACAAATTTCTTTTCAGGATTTCAAAACACAGATTTTAGAAGATTACAAATTAGGAAGAATTTCTCGTGAAATGTCTTATTTAGGACGTAGAGAAGTTCTTACCGGTAAGGCTAAATTCGGAATTTTTGGAGACGGAAAAGAACTTCCTCAATTGGCAATGGCTAAAGTGTTTCGAAATGGAGATTTCCGTTCAGGATATTACAGAGATCAGACTTTTGCATTGGCGGTGGATGCACTAACTGTTGAGAGTTTTTTCGCACAGTTGTATGCAGATACCAGTGTGGAGAGAGAGCCCGCTTCTGCAGGTCGACAAATGAACGGTCACTATGCTACAAGAAGCTTAAATGCAGATGGTAGCTGGAAAAATCTTACAGAACAAAAAAATATTTCTTCAGATATCTCGCCAACGGCCGGGCAAATGCCTAGACTTTTAGGTTTGGCGCAAGCATCAAAGGTTTATAAAACAGTAAAATTTGAGGGTTCAGAGAAATTCTCAAAGGATGGAAACGAAATCGCTTTTGGAACCATTGGTGATGCATCAACGGCAGAGGGTCATTTTTGGGAAACCTTAAATGCGGCTTGTGCTCTTCAAGTTCCAATGATTGTTTCTATTTGGGATGATGGATATGGAATTTCTGTTCCAACCAAAAATCAAAGAGCGAAAGCTGATATCTCGGAAATGCTTTCAGGTTTTCAAAGAAAAGAGGGCGAAAATCAAGGTTGCGAAATTATTCAGGTGAAAGCTTGGGATTATGCAGCATTATTAGATGCTTACGCTAAAGCAGAGCATTTTGCTAGAACAGAATCTGTGCCTGTGGTCGTTCATGTAATTGAAGTTACGCAGCCTCAAGGCCATTCTACGTCTGGTTCTCATGAAAGATACAAAAGTGAAGACCGATTGAAGTGGGAAGGAGAATTTGATGGTTTGGTGCAGTTCAGAGATTGGATTTTAAATTATTCGATTGAAATTGATGGAAATGAGGAAATCATTGCTACTGCAGAAGAATTAGACGCGATTGATTCAGAAGCCAAGAAAATCGTTAAAGAGGGACAAAAAGTTGCTTGGGAAGCATATCAGAAATCTATCTCAGATCTTAAAAATGCGATTCTTCCTTTGGTAGAAAATATGAAATCCCAAAACTCAGAAATCTCTGGTTTTGTTGATAGTTTCAACAAAATAGTTTCTGTAGGGAAAAAAGATGTTTTCCATTTGGCAAGAAAAACTTTATTGTCAACAAGAGGAACTGATTCAGCGGAAAGAAACCAGTTGCAGACGAAATTTAAAGAAACTTTTGCAGTGGAAGAAGACAACTATTCATCTCATCTTTATTCACAATCTCAATGGAAAGCAGAAAATGTAAAAGAGATTAAGCCAGTTTTCTCAGATTCATCTGAAGAGGTTGATGGTAGAGTAGTGGTAAGAAACAATTTTGACAAAATTTTTGAGAAATATCCTGAAACCTTAGTGTTTGGTGAAGATGCCGGAAATATTGGCGACGTGAACCAAGGACTGGAAGGTATGCAGGAAAAATACGGTGACGTTCGTGTTGCCGATACAGGAATCCGTGAAGCAACCATTTTAGGTCAGGGGATTGGTATGGCCATGAGAGGTCTTCGTCCGATTGCTGAAATTCAGTATTTAGATTATATTTTATACTGTCTGCAAGGGATGAGTGACGATTTGGCTACTGTTCAGTATCGTACAAAAGGTGGACAAAAAGCACCCGTGATCATCAGAACGCGTGGTCACAGATTAGAAGGGATTTGGCATTCAGGATCGCCGATGGCAGGTATTCTGAACCTTTCTAAAGGTATTTTGGTTCTGGTTCCAAGAAACTTAACTAAAGCTGCTGGATTCTACAATACTATGTTAAAAAGTGATGATCCTGCGGTTATTGTAGAATGTTTGAACGGGTACCGTTTGAAGGAAAAACAACCAGATAATTTAGGAGAATTCACGGTTCCAGTTGGTAAAATTGAGATAACGAAGGAAGGGAAAGATGTTACTTTGGTAACTTATGGTTCTACATGGAGAATTGTTATGGACGCTGCTGCTGAATTAGAAAAAATCGGAATTAACGCAGAGGTTATTGATGTACAGTCATTAATTCCTTTTGATTTAACTAATGAAATTGCTGAAAGCGTTAAGAAAACAAACCGTTTGGTGGTGATTGATGAAGATGTTGAAGGAGGAACGTCAGCGTTTATCTTGCAACAGATTTTAGAAAAACAAAAAGCATTTAGATATTTGGATTCTGATCCATTAACCATTGCAGCGAATGATCACAGACCAGCTTACGCTAGTGATGGTGATTATTTTTCAAAACCTTCGGCAGACGACATTGTAGAAAAAATTTACAATATGTTCCACGAAGTGAATCCCAATAAGTTTCCAAAGATTTAATTCTTAAACATTGAAAATTAAAAAAATCCCTGGCTAGTTGTCAGGGATTTTTTTTCAGGTTATTTCTTAGATGTAATATTATTTTTATTGTAGAACATTTTTGAGATTGATTTTCGTTTGGTACAGTATATGCAATTATCAATCAAAATTTAATATTAATATCAATTAAAACGAATATTATGAAAAAGTTAATCATATCTTCAGCGATAATCATGTTTGGTTTTTCAATGAATCTTTCAGCGCAAAAACGTCCGACTCCTCCGCCACATCCTTCCAAAACTCAGGTGAAGAAAACAAAAGCACAGGAATTGGATGCAAAATATAATATAGAAAAGAAATTAATAATGAATCATCCTGTTGCTACAAAAAAAATGAAAGCAGATCAGATGAAGGCTCTTAACGAAAGATATAGAAATGAAAAGCGTTTATTAAAAAGCGCACCTTAATTCACTAATTTATAAACAAAAAGGAGAACATTTAATTGTTCTCCTTTTTTATGAACTCTAAACCAATCTTATTTTATCTTCCAGTAAATCTATCAGTTTATCTTTGTACAGTCCGCCAATAGCCTTCTTAAAGTTCTTTTTGCTCATTTGCAATTCGGCTTTTATTTCTTCAGGTGTTGATTTGTCGGAAAGGTAAAGAAGTCCATAATTTTCATTTAATGCATCCATAATTTTTTGTTTGAATTCATCGATGTTTTCAAAACCTTCAGGTTGCAAAGTGATATCAATTTTTCCATCTTCACGAATTCCTTTTACGAAACCAAATTCTTCGGATAAAGGATATAATTTTTTATAAACGTCAGAAGCGTAAATCAGTCCGATGTATTTTTTATTGACAACAACATTCCACCCCAATTCACTTTCGCCCATTATAATTAAATCCACCTTATCACCTTTCTCGAAAGGCAAATTTTCATATTGTGGATTTCTTTTAAATTTTGTAGTTCCTGTTATTAAATTGGTCTCATCATCAACATATAAATACACCAAATAACGCTTACCATCAACAATTTTACCTTTTTGTTGTTTGTACGGAACAAATAAATCTTTAATAATTCCCCAATCCATAAAAGCTCCACTTGGCAAACTTTGTACGCATGTCATCACCGCGAATTCATCTACTTCCGCCAAAGGAATTTCAGTGGTGGCTTTTAGTTGACCATCGTCCTGGTACACAAAAACATCAACCTCCTGACCCATTTCCCAGCTTTCATCGGCAAATACCTTGGGAAGAAATGCCTTTTCTCCATCTTGATCTTTAAGAATATATCCAGAATTATTTTTTTCGCTAAGGGTAAGTTGTTGGGTTTTGCCTAATTGCATGGGGGGTCATTTATTTCTGCAAAGATATGAAAACTGCGACTAACGAATCATTTTAAGCCAGTCAAATACGGTTTTGCCATCAGCTTTTTCCAAATAGTTTGTATCTTTGCGTCTTAAAATTATTTTATATTAATGTCAAACAAAAAACTGATTACGGCGGCTTTGCCTTATGCAAACGGACCAGTTCATATAGGGCATTTAGCGGGAGTTTATATCCCTGCAGATGTTTACGCAAGATTCGAAAGACGATTAGGAAATGATGTGGCTTTTATCTGTGGATCTGACGAGCACGGAATTCCCATCACGATTCGTGCAAAAAAGGAAGGCGTTACCCCACAGGATATTGTGGATAAATACCATGAAATCATCAAAAAATCATTCTCGGATTTGGGAATTTCTTTTGATGAATATTCCAGAACGACGGATAAGAAGCATTATGAAGTTAGTCAGGATTTCTTTAAAACTTTATACGATAATGGAAAGTTTACCGAAGAAATTTCTGAACAGTATTACGACGAACAAGCGGGTGAATTTTTAGCAGACCGTTATATCGTGGGAACTTGTCCAAATTGTGGAAATGACAATGCTTACGGCGATCAGTGCGAAAAATGTGGATCTACACTTTCGCCTTCAGAATTGATTAATCCAAAATCAATGTTGAGCGGAAATATTCCTGTTTTGAAAGCCACAAAAAATTGGTATCTGCCTTTAAATGAATACGAAAATTTCTTGAATGATTGGATTATTGACGGTCATAAAGACGACTGGAAACCCAATGTTTACGGACAAGTAAAATCTTGGCTGACAGATGGTTTAAAGCCTCGAGCCATGACCAGAGATTTGAATTGGGGAGTTCCGGTTCCGCTACCTGACGCCGATGGAAAGGTACTTTATGTTTGGTTTGATGCACCAATTGGTTATATTTCGTTCACGCAACAATGGGCGGAGAAAAACGGCAAAGACTGGAAAGACTATTGGCAAAATGAAAATTCTGATTTAATACATTTTATTGGAAAAGACAATATCGTTTTCCATTGTATTATTTTCCCAGCGATGATGAAGGCGCATGGAAATTATTTTATGCCGAAAAATGTTCCTGCTTTTGAGTTTTTGAATCTTGAGAACGATAAAATTTCAACTTCAAGAAATTGGGCAGTTTGGGCTAATGAATATGTGGAAGAATTCCCAGGTCAGCAGGATGTTTTGCGTTACGCATTGCTTTCTTCAGCACCAGAAACAAAAGATAATAACTTTACATGGAAGGATTTTCAAACCAAAAACAATTCAGAGTTGGTGGGAATTTTTGGAAATTTCATCAATCGTGTAGCAGTTCTTATTCATAAATACTACAATGGTGTTGTTCCTGAAGGCGATAAAAACGCTCCCGAACTAGATGAAGTTGCAAAATCTGCAAAAGAAATTCATGAGTTTTTGGAGAAATTTGAGTTTAGAAATGCGCTTTCTGCTTTGATGAACTTGGCTCGTTTCGGAAATCAATACCTTCAAACGGAAGAACCTTGGAAAACCATTAAGGACAATCCAGAAAAAGCTGCTCAGTCTTTATTTGTTGGAGCTCAAATTGCAGTTGGACTGGCGCAGTTGTGCGAACCGTTTATGCCATTCAGTTCAGAAAAACTTTTGAAGATGTTTAACGTTCAGCAAATGAACTGGCAAGACATCGAAAATTCAAAAATTTTAATTGAAAGTGGACATCAGATTAATGAGGCATCGCTGCTTTTCTCGAAAATTGAAGATGATGTGATCGATTTTCAAATTCAGAAATTAGAAAACACAAAACAGAACAATAAAAAAACAAATCCTAATGCAAAACCTATGAAAGAAGAAATTTCTTTTGACGATTTCAGTAAAGTGGACCTTCGAATCGGAACTATTTTGGAAGCCGAAAAAGTGGAAAAAGCAGATAAACTTTTGAAGTTTAAAGTGGACACGGGAATTGATGTAAGAACGGTTGTTTCCGGTATTGCTGAAAGTTTCTCTCCTGATGAATTGATCGGAAAGCAAGTGATGGTGTTGTTGAATTTAGCGCCTAGAAAAATTCGTGGAATTGAGTCACAAGGAATGTTATTATTGACCTCAAAACCCGATGGGAAATTGTCTTTTGTGACGCCAGATGATTCTGTGGAAAATGGTATTGATGTGGGGTAATCGAAACTAAAGATTCGAAATTTGAAATTCGAAATTTCAAGTTCACAATATTTAAAAAAAGGTTTCGGGCGCCGCAGGCGTCCGAAACCTTTTTTATTTTTGCGGCGGCGAAGCCGACGCAAAAATAAAACCTAAAAATCTTATGATTTTAAGCCTTATAATGTGCTTTCACCTCATTTAAAACCACTTCTGGACTTGAATCTGTAGAAGTTCCTAAAGTAATATTTAAGTTTTTATACTGAGGTGTATCCAAAAGGTAATTTTTCAATTGTTCTTGAGCAACACCAGGACCAGTCAGGTATAAATCCACTGAATTGGTAATCGCTTTTTCAATCTCTTTGAAAAACTTTACTCTTTCGGTATTTTCTGCGTTGTGAAAAGCATTTTCGTTCGAATTACCGTAAGGAATTTCGGCTTTGATAGTATCTGAAACATTCCAGTCTGTAATTTCAAAATCGTCGTGATTTTTTACAACAACTGCTTTCCTTTGATCGATCCAAAGACCCGCTAATTTTTTTTCTGACATAATTTATAATTTTTAACGTATTAAAAATACCAATTATCATGCAAACCACATCTTAATACTTTGTTAAAATTTCTATAGATACAGATCGTTTTTGTATTATAGTTTAGTCAATCTTGCCAAATAAGAATATTCTTCTTCCAGGATTTTTTCAATTTTAAAACCATTATTTTCTGCAGCATTTTTTAAAGTTTGATAATCCAAATACAACCATTTTATAGCCTGTTCACTTTCACCTTTATAATGAACCCAGTAGTCTAATTCTCCGTAATAAAAACCAGCTGGTACCATAACTCCGCCTTCTTCATCACGATCGAACATATAGATAATGTCTGTACCGTCTATCAGAATTTGTCCATTGTTGTTCATCAGCGATTTTAATTTTTGAAGGTAAAGATCAATGACGTTTAAGCTTTGGAAAATGCCTGTACCGTTCATTAATAGCATGATGGTGTCAAATTTTTCTTCAGGAAATTCTAGGATATTTCCGCACCAAGTTTTTTCAACGCCTCGAAGTTGACAAACCTCTACTGATTTTGGGGATATATCTACTGCTGTAACGTCTAATTTTTTTTCATTTTGAAGGTATAAACTGTGAGAGCCCGCTCCTGCGCCGACATCCAGAATTTTTCCTGAAGCCAATTGCAATGCTTTTTGCTCAATTTTGTTCATTTCATCATATCCTCTAAAGAGATAATCGACTGGAAGTTCATCCATTTCCGAAATGGAAGTTTCGGTTTGTAAATTTTCAGGTTGATTGTTGTGATAATAATCCCAAATGGCGCGGCCCATCAAATCTTTCATCGTCAAAATTTTCCTCAAAATTAGTATTTTGAATTGGGAAGTGAAAAAATCACTACATTAGATTGGTATTATTAGTAAAATTATGAGGAAGATTGATCAGCTTTTTGCCGAGTATGCCGAAAGTCACCAAAATGCTACCAACAAATTCATTCATTGGATTTGTGTACCATTGATTTTTTGGAGTATTTTAGGTTTCATATCCATAATTCCTGCACCCCATTTTTGTTTGCAGTATTTTGGTTGCATGAGCATCATTTCCTTAATAGTTGTTATTTTAATTACCATCTTTTATCTGAGGTTATCTTGGAGAATAGCATTTGTTATGCTCTTTGTAATGGTTGTAATGGAATATTTGGTTTATACCATCAATATTCGTCTGGAAAATCACTCATGGATACTTTATCTATCTATTTTTATCATCACTTGGATTTTACAGTTTTTAGGACATAAAATAGAAGGTAAAAAACCAAGTTTTATAAAGGATATCCAATTTTTACTGATTGGTCCTATCTGGCTGTTACACTTTGTGTTGAAAAAACTCAATTTGAGGTATTAAAGTGTTTTATATCAGCAAAAAAAAGCATACTTCAATTTTCAAAAGAAATACATTTTCGTTATTTTTGTAAGATTCCGAATTTTGAAACAAGGGAAGCAAGATTTATGAGCGAAAACAACACAGTTAACTATTCCGAAGATAATATCCGCACACTCGATTGGCAAGAGCATATCCGTTTAAGACCTGGTATGTACATTGGGAAATTGGGCGATGGTTCTTCTGCGGACGATGGTATTTATATTTTGCTTAAGGAAATTATTGATAATTCTATCGATGAATTCCGTATGAAATCTGGCAAGCGAATAGAGATCAAGGTTGATGATGGCAAAGTGTCGATTCGCGATTTCGGTCGAGGGATTCCATTGGGAAAAGTTGTAGATGCTGTCTCTAAAATGAATACAGGAGGGAAATACGATTCCAAGGCATTTAAAAAATCAGTGGGTTTAAATGGTGTTGGTACCAAAGCAGTAAATGCGCTTTCTGGCTATTTTAAAGTTCGTTCTTTTCGTGACGGTAAAATGAAAGTTGCTGAATTTTCTCGTGGAATGATTACCGAAAACCATGAAGAAAAGGATACTTCAGATAGAAATGGAACTGAGATTTCTTTTGTTCCTGATGCAGATATTTTCTTGAATTTTAAATTCCGAAAAGAGTATATCGAAAGAATGCTGCGCAATTATGCCTATTTGAATCCAGGTTTGAAAATTATTTTCAATGGTGAAACATTTTACTCTGAAAATGGTTTGAAAGATCTATTGGAAGAGGAGTTGGAAGGTGATATTCTGTATCCAATTATTCATTTGCAGGATAATGATATTGAAGTGGCAATTACACATTCCGACCGTTCACAAACTGAAACCTATTTTTCTTTCGTTAACGGACAAAATACCACACAAGGTGGGACGCACCTCAATGCTTTTAGAGAAGCTTATGTAAAAACAATTCGTGAGTTTTTCAATAAAAATTTTGATGCATCTGATATCAGAAAATCCATCATTGCTGCAATTTCAATTAATGTAGAAGAACCTGTTTTTGAGTCTCAAACCAAAACCAAATTAGGTTCTAATGATATTGGCCCTAATGGTCCTACAGTTCGTACTTTTATTATCGACTTTCTGAAAAGTAAACTCGATAATTTCCTGCACAAAAATCCAGAGGTTGCAGATGCTATACAAAGGAAAATTCTTATTTCTGAAAGGGAAAGAAAAGAACTTTCAGGAATTCAAAAATTAGCAAGAGAAAGAGCCAAAAAGGTTTCTCTTCACAATAAAAAACTGCGGGATTGTCGGCAACATTACAACGACCAGAAAGCTGAGCGAAAATCGGAAACACAAATATTTATTACCGAGGGTGATTCTGCTTCGGGTTCCATCACCAAATCAAGAGATGTTGAAACTCAAGCTGTGTTTTCACTCAAAGGTAAGCCGCTAAACTGTTATGGCTTAACAAAGAAAGTGGTCTATGAAAATGAAGAGTTTAATCTCCTTCAGGCTGCTTTGAATATTGAAGAAAGTTTAGAGGATTTGCGTTACAATCAGGTAATTATCGCTACTGATGCCGATGTGGATGGGATGCACATTCGGTTGCTGATGATTACATTTTTCCTTCAATTTTTCCCAGATCTTATTAAAAATGGGCACCTTTTCATACTACAAACGCCACTGTTTAGAGTAAGGAATAAAAAGGAAACAAGATATTGCTACAATGAGGAGGAGAGAATTAGAGCTTTAAATGAGTTGGGTAAAAATCCAGAAATAACAAGGTTCAAGGGTTTAGGAGAAATTTCACCAGATGAGTTCAAACATTTTATCGGAAAGGATATCCGCTTAGAGCCTGTTGTGATGGGAAAAGATCAAACAACAGAACAAATATTAGAATTTTATATGGGTAAAAACACACCAGACAGGCAGTTGTTTATTCTTGATAATTTGGTAGTGGAAGACCCTGATATTGACAAAAAAGAAATTTTATCCGATGCTGAACATTAAATAAAAAACTATAAACTATAACCAAAAAACAAACAAATGAGACTTAGTAACAGAAGAAAGGCTCCTCTCTACAACTTTATTCATACTGTGCTCATACTTTTTTTTCTAACTGGTATTGCAGCTTATTTAGTTGAAAAATACAAGGTGGGATTATTGGGCTCAGCGGCAATTCTCATCATCATTTTTCCTCTCCTGCTTTTGGTACTTTTTTATCTTAACGGAAGGCAAATTTTTGAGTACGACAGCGATGGTGAAGCTCTTAATTTTAAGAATAGAAATATCATTCCGATATTGGATCGGGCGATAAGTGATGAGTTCCCGAAATACAAATTGAAATCTTATAATGTAGTTTCCATTTTCTTTGTAAAAAGATTGTACGTAACCATTACAAGTAAAAAAAGTGCTACGGCAACATTAAAATATGAGGTATCTTATCTCACAAAAAAAGAAATCAACGATTTAAAGTTTTCTCTGAGTAAAGTTTTAAAAAACAACGAAGAGAGAAATACTAGTAAATAATGATAACAGACGAACATTCTAACGAAGGAGGAGAAAGCCTAAGAAAAGTTTCCGGACTCTACAAAGACTGGTTTTTAGATTATGCCTCGTATGTAATTTTAGATAGGGCAATACCATCTGTTTATGATGGTTTTAAGCCTGTGCAGAGACGAATCATGCACTCCATGCGGGAGCTGGAAGATGGCAGATACAACAAAGTGGCCAACATTGTAGGTAATACTATGAAATACCATCCACACGGTGATGCATCCATTACGGACGCTATGGTAGGTATTGGTCAAAAAGAACTTCTTATTGATACTCAGGGAAACTGGGGGAATATTTATACTGGCGATTCTGCAGCAGCTGCAAGATATATTGAAGCGCGTTTAACACCATTTGCGTTAGAGGTGGTTTTCAATCCTAAAACTACAGAATGGGCAAAATCTTACGACGGAAGAAACAACGAGCCTATTGATCTTCCTGTAAAATTTCCTTTGCTTTTGGCACAAGGAGTGGAAGGTATTGGTGTCGGACTGTCCACAAAAATTCTTCCTCATAATTTTAACGAGCTCATCAATGCATCTGTAGCTTATCTAAAAGGGAAAAAATTTGAACTCTATCCAGATTTTCTCACTGGAGGCTATTTGGATGTTTCAGAATACAACGACGGACATAGAGGTGGAAAAGTGAGAGCAAGAGCTAAAATTGCACATACCGAAAAAAATATTCTCACCATTTCCGAACTTCCTTTTTCTAAGACTACTGGCGATTTAATTGATTCCATTTTAAAAGCCAATGAAAAAGGGAAAATCAAAATCAAAAAAATAGAAGATAATACTTCCGACAAGGTTGAAATTATCATTCACATCGCCAATGATGTATCGCCAGACAAAACCATTGATGCTTTGTATGCATTTACCGATTGTCAGGTAACCATTTCACCCAATGCGTGTGTAATTGTTGGTGATAAACCTATGTTTTTGAATGTTTCCGAAATTTTAAAAATGAATACCAACCACACGGTATCATTGCTTAAAAGAGAATTGGAAATTGAACTTCACGAACTGCAGGAAAGTTGGCATTTTGCTTCTTTGGAAAGAATTTTTATTGAAAATAGAATTTACCACGATATCGAGGAGGTAGAAACATGGGAAGAAGTTATTCAAACCATTGATGATGGTCTAAAACCGCATACCAAACATCTTTTGCGAGCCGTTACTCAGGAAGATATTTTGAAGCTTACAGAAATTCGAATCAAAAGAATTTCAAGATTTGATTTAGATAAGTTTAAAGAAAATATAGCTTCATTAGAAGGTAAGATAGAGCAGGTAAAGCATCACCTGGAGCATCTTATTCCGTATGCCATTGAATATTACTTAAACATTCAAAAAAAATACGGTAAAGAGAGAACCCGCAAAACCGAACTTCGAATTTTTGATACCATAGATGCAACAAAAGTTGCCGTTGCCAACGAGAAATTTTATGCCAATTTCGAGGAAGGTTTCATTGGAACTTCTTTAAGGAAAGATCAGTATTTGTTTGATTGCTCAGATATAGACGACATCATCACTTTCCGAAAAGATGGCAATATGAAAGTGGTAAAAGTGGAAGCCAAAACCTTTATAGGGAAGGATATCCTGCATGTTGCTGTTTGGAAGAAAAATGATAAACGAACGGTTTATAACATGATATATCGTGAAGGCAAAGAAGGACCTTATTACATGAAGCGCTTTTCTGTAACTGGCGTTACCAGAAATACAGATTATCCGTTAGCGTCGAGTATAAAAGGTTCCGAAGTGCTGTATTTCTCAGCCAATCCGAATGGCGAAGCAGAAACGGTGAGCATTCTTTTAAAACCCAATCCAAGAATCAGAAAAAACAAAATGGACATTGATTTTTCTGAACTTGCCATTAAAGGTCGAGATTCTAAAGGAAATTTGGTAACGAAATATGCTGTTAAAAAAGTAGATTTAAAGGAGGAAGGTATTTCCACTTTGGCACCGAGAAAAATTTGGTTTGACGATACTGTTCGCCGTCTCAATGCCGATGGAAGGGGAAGTTTTTTAGGGAATTTTAAAGGCGATGACAAAATCTTAACCATCAATGCTCAGGGAGAAGCCAAATTAGTTGGATTTGACCTAGGAAACCGTTTTGATGATGAATATTTATTCCTTGAAAAATGGAAACCGGAGCAGGCAATTACCTGTATCTATTTTGATGGCGAAAAAGAAATTTACTTCATCAAGAGATTTTTGCTAGAAAATAATACCAATGTTCAAACATTCATGCCATCAGAGCATCACAAATCATTTATTGAGAATGTAATTGTAGCCGATAATGCGACTGCAGAAATTATTTTTGCAAAAGATAAAGGCAAAGAGCGAGACCCTGAATTAATTAATATTGATGAATTTATTGCTGTGAAAGGCATTAAAGCGATAGGGAATCAGTTCACGAAATTTAAAGTCAAAAGCATTAATATCGATATTCCAGAGCTAACCGAGGACGAGATTGAAGAAGAAGAAATTTTACTACCGCTTACAAATGATGAATTTGACGAGGGAACTATAGGAAATTTATTTGAAGAAGAAAATACACCCGAATGAAAAAGGGAAAACAACAATATAATGGAATAAGAGAAGAAGTATTCCTTATTGAACTTCCAATAAAGAAAATAAAATAAAATTATGACACCAGTTTTAATTGCAATAATTGCAGTAACCGTTCTTTTCAGTGTGAAAGGATTTAATGATCGTGCATTTTTCGAAAAGTACAAGTTTAATGTGGGTGCTATACAGAATAAAAAAGAATATATACGTCTTCTTTCTGCTGGTTTTCTGCATGCAGATTGGATGCATCTTATTTTTAATATGCTCACTCTGTATTTCTTTGGGCCTATTGTTATTCAGAGTTTTGGTTTTTGGGGTTTTCTAATTGTTTACATAGGTGCTATTTTAGTAGGTAACTATTTTTCATTATTTATTTATAAAAAACAGCCTTGGTATTCTGCAATTGGAGCGAGTGGCGGTGTATCTGGTATATTGTTTTGCGCTATTGCAGTTTATCCGCAGATTGGTATTTATTTCTTTTTTATTCCTATTCCGATTCCAGGATTCATCTTTGGGTTGCTCTATTTTGGTTACTCTGTTTATATGATGTTAAACCCGAAACAATGGGACAATCTTGGTCATGCTGCGCATTTGGGAGGTGCTTTTGTAGGATTAATTTATGCCGTTGCAGTTCGTCCTCAAGACTCAATGCATCATGCTCTTTACTTGACAATAATGTCTTTACCACTTCTTTATTTGGCGTTTGAAATTTTTGTTCGTAAAAGAATTCAATAAGCTTTTCAAACTCATTTTTTTAAATCAACCTTTGGCATCTATCTTGCGTATATATGCGAAAATAAAAGAAAATGAAAAATTTTAAAACATTAGCATTGGTTGCTTTTGGATTGTTAGGTTCCAGTCTTTCGGCTCAGTATTCATTAGATAAAATTGATCTAAGCATTTTCCCGAAAGCAGAGAAAGGAATGGTTCAATATGTTGTTGAGGTTCCACACAGTTCAATGGAAGATGATGCTAATAAAAAAATCGAAATTTTAGTTGGTAAAAATACACAGACCGATAAATGTAACCGTTACTTTTTAAACGGCGATTTAAAAGAAAATGAACTGAAAGGTTTTGGTTATACCTACTATACTTTTAAATCTGACGGTAACGTGGGGAGCACCATGATGGGTTGTGGTGATACTGGTACAACTACTAAATTTGTGACCGCAAAACCTACTTTAATGGACTATAACGGTAGAATGCCAATCGTTATTTATGCGCCAGAAGGTTTTGATGTACAGTATAAAATTTACAAAGCAGAACCTGAAAAATACAGAGCTTATCAGGTGAAGCAGAAAAAATAAATTGGAAATTGATTTATTTTATCCTCAAAATGGATTGCGGCGGTGGAGTCGCCGCAACCCATTTTGAGAATTTTTTTTTCGGCGCGGCGAAGCCGCGCCGAAAAAACTACTTTCTGACAACTGTAAATCTATCGTTTCCAGAAATATCTTTGAATAATTCGGCATTTTCAAAATTATCATTTTGATATAAACCCAATGTCTCTTTTCCTAATTTCTGATTAATTTCCAGGAAGATCCAACCGCCTTTTTTTAGGTTTTTTACAGCATCTTGGGCAATTTTTCTATAGAATATCAGCGCATCAGAAGTTGGCGAAAATAGCGCGATCTTAGGTTCAAAATCTTTCACAGAATCATCAATTTCAACTTCTTCTTCCAAGCCAATATAGGGCGGATTAGAAATGATGACGTCATAGATTTCCTCTAATTCGAAATTCAAATAATCATGATGAATGAATTGGATTGAAACTTGATGTAATTCCGCATTTTTTTGAGCGGTTTTTAAAGCGAATTCAGAAAAATCTACGCTGGTAACGTGTGCATCGGGAAAATGTTTTTTTAAAATGATGGGGATAACTCCGCTGCCAGTTCCAATATCAATAATTTTAGGAGAATTATAACCCGAATTTTTTAATTTTTCAATGGCAAGTTCCAAAAGCTCTTCTGTCTCCGGACGTGGTATTAGAACATTCTCATCTACGTAAAAACGTAAACCATAAAATTCTGTCTCCCCTAAAATTTGCTGGTAGGGCTTACCAGTCTTCAATTCACAAATTACATCATGAAGCTGTTTTTCCTCCGATGGTTGTAGTTGCTGTTGCGGATGTCTTCTTTGGTTAAAAGGATCTAAGCCTGTAATTTTTTCTATAAAAATGTCGTACAAATGGGCACTTTCAGAATTGGTATATAATATGGAAAGCTCATTCTTAAATAACTGTTTAAATTCTAAAATTGTCATCTATCTTGTAAAAACCAATTTGGTGTCAGTGGAAAGTTTTTCATCAATTCTATACCCTTCCAAATTAAAAGCTTTAACATCATCTAGCGTCTGTGCCTTTTTTTCGGCACAAAATCTAACCAAGAGACCTCTTGCATGCTTGGTGTACACCACAATGGTTTTCAGTTTGCCTTCCTTCATTTCGTGAAAATCAAAATCAATAATAGGGACGTTTATTTTCTTTCTATCTATTACTTTAAAATATTCAGCACTTGCAAGATTCAAAATAAGATCTTTCTTTTTCAATTCAGAATTCAACTGTGCAGTTACTTTTTCTTTCCAAAATTCGTACAGATTTTTATAGGAATCAAACTCAAAATTTCTGCCCATCTCTAGTCGGTACAACATTATTCTGTCTGAGGGTTTTAATAAGCCATACAAACCCGAAAGCATTCTGTAGTTTTTTTGCAAGTAATCAACGGCAGATTTGTCTAGTGTCTTGATGTCTAATCCTCTGTAAACCTCTCCCATAAAAGCAAATGCTGCAGGACAACTTTCACTACGTTTTGGTTTGGCTTTCCAATTTTGATTTCTCTCCCAATTTTCGTCCGCTAACTTTTGGGAAATTTCCATCAAGTCCGAAAGATATTTAGGTGATTTTTCTTTTAAATAAGATTGAATAAATTCAGCTTCTTTAATAAAATGAGGTATTGTTGATCTTAAAAATTCGGTCGAATTTTCAATATTCATCAGTTTTGCTGGTGAAGTGATGATTTTCATGAGTTAAAATCTGAATGTTTTGCTTTTTCGGCGGCGGCAAAGCCGCCGCCGAAAAAAATTACTTTAAAATTAAGAACTATAGTTCTCCTTTCCCTTGTCTGATGATCTCTGGTTCACCAGATGTTAAATCGACAATTGTTGAAGCTACATTATCACCATAACCACTGTCGATAACTATGTCTACATGGTGATCGTATTTTTCTGCAATCAGTTCGGGGTCTGTGGAATATTCTATAATTTCGTCATCATCATGAATGGAAGTAGATGCAATTGGGTGTCCTAATTTCTCGACAATCAATTGTGGTACAGGATGGTCTGGAACTCTAATTCCTATGGTTTTATTCCCTTTGTAAGCCAATGGCAAATTTTTGTTGGCCTCTAAAATAAAAGTAAACGGACCAGGGATATGGCTTTTTAAGAATCTAAAAACTGAAGTATCAATAGGCTTCGTATAATTAGAAAGATGACTTAAATCGTTACATATAAAAGAAAAATGAGCTTTTTCCAATTTAATTTTTTTGATTTGAGCCAATTTTTCCATTGCTCTTATATCATAGATATTGCATCCTAATGCGTAAATAGTATCAGAAGGATAAATGATCAATCCACCATTATTCAGAGATTTAACCACTTCATTAATAAGGTTTTCCTGTGGATTTTCGGGATATATTTTGAGAATTTTTGCCATATTCAAAGGTACAAATATTTCAGCAACCATAATTGCTTTTACTTTATAGTAAAGAAAAACTTTGGCTTTACAGAAAATAATTGTATATTTGCAGTCCAATATCGCGGGGTAGAGCAGTAGGTAGCTCGTCGGGCTCATAACCCGGAGGTCGCACGTTCGAGTCGTGTCCCCGCTACAATAATCCAGATGAGGATTTAAAAATACATCGCGGGATGGAGCAGTAGGTAGCTCGTCGGGCTCATAACCCGAAGGTCATCGGTTCGAGTCCGGTTCCCGCTACTAAAATAAACGCTAAGGTCGGTGTGCGTTTTGAAAAAATACATCGCGGGGTAGAGCAGTAGGTAGCTCGTCGGGCTCATAACCCGGAGGTCGCACGTTCGAGTCGTGTCCCCGCTACCAATAGGAGAATCAGTAATGGTTCTCCTTTTTTTATGTGTGGATTTAAGCGATTTAATGTTAAATAAAGATGCAAGGAATATTTGTGAATAAAAATAGTATTAATGGACATTATTAAATAAATATATGTTATTATTTATATTAAAGTAAAATCATCTCTTTTTCATATTTGAAAATCTAAACAATAAAAAAGCAGCCTAAATTATAGGCTGCTTATCTTTTATTTTAAAATTATATTATTCCTTATTTTTAAGTAAAATCCATCCTGAATATTTCACAGGGGTAGACTTGCTGTCGTTTTCGTTCCATGTGATGGTGTACCAATAAGTGCCAGTGCTCAATCTCTCTCCTTTTATGGTTCCATTCCAAACATACTTATTGCTCTTGTCGGCCTGATGGATTTTTACACCATAACGATCATAAATACTCATTTCAAGATTTTTCTTTGATGCTAGTCCAGACAGATCAATAGTGTCATTAAAACCATCTCCATTAGGCGTAATAACGTTTGTAATATTAGGAACTGTTACTTCAATTTCAATAGGGTCACAATCATTAGAATCTTTTACATATACTTTATAAACACCTCTTGCGATGTTTTCGAATGTATTAGAATCTTGCCAAGTGATTTTATCAATTGAATATTTATAAGGAGCAGAACCTCCTACCACAGATATTGTGATTTTGCCATTACCAATTTCGATATTGGATATTACTGGCGATTTGAACGGATATACTTTAACTTCTTGCTTAGTGACGCAATCACCTTCCCTTGATTTTAACAGAACCCAATAAGATCCAACACTTACATTATTAATGGATTGTGTGGTTTCTCCTGTACTCCAAGTATAACTAGCATACCCAGGTCCTGCATCTAATGTAGTGGTATCTTCCATACAAATCGTTTTATCAACCAATTGTGGCGATGGAGATGGTGGTAGCACTACAAGATGTATCTTAGCAATATTGAAACATTCAAAACTTGTACTCTTAACTCTTACGTATACGACACCGTTTGGAGCGATATAAGTTGCTGGGTTAAGAATTTCATTAGTTTGATAAAATGCATCGTAAGAAGAAGGGTAGTAGTGCTTTGTTAGGGCACCTGTACCACCTACAACAGCCGTAGTTAAATCGAATAAAGCTGTCGTTGGATTACTCTCAATATAGCATGATTTTAAAGTTGCATCAACTAAATTTAAACTTTGAATTTTTAATTTTAATCTAATAATTGATATCGTAGAACATCCTTCTGGTGTCACCCCCTTCACATAAATTTCGGTTTCTGCTGATAAATATGCAGTAGGATTTTGAATCTGATTAGTCCCTGCTTGAGCATCGGCTAAGCTTGTATAATAGGTTTTCACTACAGTAGGGTAGTCTGTAACATCTGCATCATCTAAGTTAAATACCGCTTTACCTTCATATTCACAAGCATATAAAAATACGTCTTTCATGATAAAAGGAACAACATTTAAGTTCAAAATCATTTGTTCGCAGTCTGGGAAATCAACATTGTTTCCACAAAATTTATACACTAAAGTATCTGGTCCTGCATAACCTGGAGTTGGTGTATATGTTACTGCGCCAGTTAGAGGATCAATTGTTGCTGTTCCATTTGCTGGTGGAGTAATTATAGTTACAGTACTCGTCACAGGAGTCTGCGTTGAACTTGAAAACTGCAATGGGAAAGTTTTGGATCCGCAAATTGTAACATTTTGTGGGTTTTCAACTGTACAATTTTCAACTTTTAAAGGCGGAGTAGTAACTGGTGTACAAGAACCCATAGTAACTCTTACAGTATAATTTCCTACCTGAGTTGGAGTATAAGTATTAAATGTTGCTCCTGGAATTGCAACCCCATTTAAATACCACTGATACGTTTCAAAGTGATCATCAACTTCTAGAACTAATCCTGGTAAACACTCACCCACTTTTTTTGAGATGGCAGGTACAGAGGAAAATCCCGCAAAGTAACCACCATAACCAGCCGTGCTATAGCCACCATTAACCCCTGCCGTTACCGCTTTATTTGAAACTACTGTGATATTCCCCGTAATATTTGGAACTGCATATGTTACCCATTGGGTATTTCCTGTTAAGGGAAAAGGCCCCTGAGCTGCAGTTGGAGGCACACCGTTAACAGTCACAGTGGCTCCCGCTTCAGTTAAAATATTAAGTTTGAACCTGAAAGGTGTGGACGAAGTTCCTGTTGGTGTTCCACCTGAATTTGCGGAGTTGGGCATTTCAGAAATCTTACCAATCTCATCTATTTTTCTTGGTAGAAAACAATTCAATGGTGGAATGTAATTGTAACCGTTCGTTGCATTGCTGTCAGTTATTGTTACAAGTTGATATAGATATACGTTTTTAGTGGTGCTAATAAACATATTAGAATGGTCAGTCCCTTGAGAAACATAGTTGGTGTCCTTTATCCAGTACCATTCTCCTTCATTAATTGTCGTGAGGGGAGTTGGCGAACCGTTAACAAAAATCTGTGTGTTATTTTCGGTAGCAACTACAATTGCTCCTTCTGGATTTCTTGTGGGATCAGTTGATAAAGTTTTAACGATTGCAAAAGTGTTTCCTAGTCTCTCTACAGGAACGGATTGGTCTAAAATCAGGTCGGATCCGCTACTTGAAACTCCCCCAAAATTACCATTTGAATTTCCATTGGTTAAGGTTATAGGTTTATCAGACTCAATTTTAGCACCAATAAAACCGGATTTATTACCTGCAATTGTGCATAATCCTGCTAAAAGAAAAGATTCTCCTTTATTCAGAATTATGGTCAAATTATTTGCCGTTACACCACCTGTTACAAATGTTACTCCTGTAGTGTTCCATGATACGTTTATTGTTGTATTATTTTCAGTGGCTAACATCCCTGCAGTAAAACTTGTACTGTTATTGATACTTTGTGGAGTATAAGCAACATAAAATTTTCTACCTACACCTGCCTTTCCCTTGCTGGTAACTATCTCACCATGCGAACCATAATTTGACTGTGCAACTCTCATAGATGCATAAAAAGGTTTCTCGCCATGAAGGTGTAATCCCTTAGTAATTACAGTGAAAGCATCATCAGCACTCGAGGTGCGAATCATTGGCGCTGCTACAAAGTATACCTGTGGTGCTCCTTTACTAATAGTTACGGCTCCAATTTGTACATTGTTATTGTAGATCTTTACCTCGAAGGGAGTTAAAGAATCTGTAGACAAATAAAGTCCATGATGGTAATTGGTAGCAGATGTACTTGATGTGTCGTAGTAAGGTGCGATCCAATGATCTGTATCTCTCTGAGCAAATACAGAATTAACATTGAGAATCAATAAGAAAAAAAAGAGGAAAAATCTTTTCATATTATTAATTGTTTAGAATTTTTTTCAAAAATACTAATATTTAAGTATAGTTGAAGTAAAAAAGATACATATTTTCCTATTATATTAGTTTACAATTAAGAATTTTGAAAAACGTAGTACTCATAATAAAAATTTACATAAAAAATCAATTTCATTTAATACTTTTGCTTTCTAAAAAAACATAAAGAAAATATGGCTTCAGGGATTTTTGCAATTTTAGATGATATAGCAGCACTAATGGATGACGTTGCGGTGGCAAGTAAGGTAGCTACACAGAAAACGGCAGGAATTTTGGGCGACGATCTGGCTGTGAATGCGGAAAAAGCTACTGGTTTTGTTTCTTCTCGTGAACTTCCTGTTTTGTGGGCAATCACTAAAGGATCTCTATTGAATAAAGCGATTATCGTTCCCATAGCTCTACTATTAAATGCCTTTTTTCCGGTTGTAATTAAGTATGTTTTAATTGCGGGAGGATGTTATTTGGCCTATGAAGGTGTTGAAAAAATTATTCATTTTTTATTTCACAGAAAAGGAGAGGAGCATCACGAAAATAATATGACAGAGGCATTGGAGCATCACTTACCTGAAAATGAGGAGAAAAAGAAGATCAAAGGTGCCATTACCACAGACTTTATTCTATCGATTGAAATTGTAATTATAGCGTTAGGAAGTGTGATGAAACAACCGTTGAATATACAGATCATTACCGTCTGTATCGTAGCGGTTTTAGCAACTGTTGGTGTTTACGGTATCGTAGCATTGATTGTGAGAATGGACGATGCCGGATTTAGATTGATTGATAGATCTAATGATAAAGGCATCATTTCTAAGGTCGGTCATGGTTTGGTAAAAATGCTTCCCGTAATCATTAAAATTCTAGGCGTTGTAGGTACGATCGCACTAATATTGGTTTCTGGGGGAATTTTTGTTCATAATATTGACTATTTCCATCATATCATGCCCAATATTTACCCGATGATTAAAGAAGCGCTAATAGGTTTGGCAATTGGTATTGTTGTTTTCGCTATCTTAGAAGTTGGAAAAAAAGGACTTTTGTTAGCGAAATCGATGGTAAAAAAATAAATAATCTGTTGAATATTCGTTAGATTTTAACGACCTATATTCATCATTTACCTATCTTTGCAAAAACGTTTTAAATGCTCGTAATAGGAATTGCAGGAGGTACTGGCTCTGGAAAAACAACCGTGGTTGATAAAATTATTCAGCAATTGGATTTGGGAGGGATGAATATTCTTTCTCAAGATAATTATTACCACGACAATCAACATTTAACGCTCACAGAAAGAGAAGCTTTAAATTACGATCATCCCAAGTCAATAGACTTCGATTTATTGATTCAGCATGTTAAAGCCTTAAAGAACAACGAGGCCATCGACCAACCTATTTACAGCTTTGTAACACATTCCAGAACAGGAGATCATGTTGTCGTTGAGCCCAAAAGTGTTTTGGTAGTGGAAGGAATATTGGTTTTGACCAATAAAGAGCTTTTGAAGGAGCTTGATTTGAAAGTTTTTGTTCATGCAGATTCAGACGAAAGGTTAATTCGCCGAATCCGCAGAGATACACAGGAGCGAGGAAGAGATTTAAACGAAGTTCTTCATCGTTATCAGACAACATTAAAACCTATGCATCAGGAGTTTATTGAGCCTTCAAAAAATGAAGCAGACCTCATTATTCCTAACATGAAACAAAATTCTGTTGCCATAGATTTTTTAACTACAGTTATTAAAAATTCATTGAGAAAACCATAAAACTATGGCTGAAAAAGATCTCATAAAAGACATTAAACCCAAATCTGAGACGCTAAAATTTATTCAGAAGTATTTTTTGAACAAATATTTCATCACTATTTTTTTATTTTTAGCCTGGATGATTTTCTTTGATAAAACATCATTTTTGGTCATTAATGAACTGAATGGTGAAATCTCAAAATATGAAGATCAGTTGCATTATTATAAAACTGAATACAAAAAGAACGACGATTTCTACAAAAAACTCATGAATAACAAATCCGAGAAAGAAAAATACGCTCGCGAAAATTATTTCATGAAGAAACCTAACGAACAAATATTTATCTTGGTTGCTGATAGCACCAATGCAAAATAATAATATCAACAGTATGTCTCAAAAAATAACACTTCAAGACTGGGAGAACCTTGTAAAAAAACAATTGAAAACGGAAGATATTTATCCTCTTCTGGAAAAAGAAAATCTTGAAAGCGTTACCATAAAACCTTATTACGATTCTGTAAGCAAACCGCTGCTTAATTTGGGTAAAATTGAGGAAAACACGCACTTGGTTTCAACATACCATGATGATATGGATGAAAATGTTTTCGCTGTTTTATTGAATGAAAATGTTGAAGATTTGCAAGATAAAGTAGTTTTTATCAACAACAAAGACCTTGCTGAGCATATTTCCCCACAAGATTCTGATCAATACTTTTCTTTGATTGATGTTTTTGATGAAGATAAGGGCGATGTAAAAGAGCAGTTAGCAAAAGAATTATTAGCCAAGGACTTTTCCAGAAATATTTGTGTTGATGTTGCATTACATCAAAATGCAGGTGCTGCCATTTACCAGCAGTTGGCGATTGCTTTGGCAAAAACCAAAGAATTAGTGGAGGTTTTCGGACAAGAAGTTTTCAATAAATTATTGTTTAGAATTGCTGTTGGAAGAAATTATTTTTTTGAAATTTCAAAGATTAGAGCTTTAAAATTGGTTTTCAATCAGCTTTCAAAAGAATATGGTCTAAATGAGATTCCATATATTTTCGCTGAAACTTCTTTGAGAAATAAAGCTGTAAATGATGAAGAAAATAATCTCATTCGTTCTACTTTAGAGTTGGCTGCTGCCATGATTGGGGGAGCAGACGCAGTTTTCACCAACGATTTCAAATTGAAAAATGCAACACCACTATCTGAAGAGATATCATTTAAACAACAAATAGTTTTAGCCTACGAAAGCATTATCAATGTATTTAGCGACGCTACCAACGGGAGTTACTATATTGAGGACATTACAGAACAATTTGCAAAAAAATCTTGGGAGCTTTTCTTAGAAATTGAAGATAATGGAGGCTATTTAGAGATGCTAAAACAAGGGATTGTTCAAAATAAAATTTACGAACAAGCGGTTGAAGAGCAAAAATGGGTTAAGGACGGCAGAATAAAGCTGATCGGTGTGAATCTTTATCCTAGTTTAGAACCTACCAAATCAATTGAAGAGATGTATCAAAAAGATGCTATTAAACCAGTGCGCTGGGCAGAAATGTTTGAATAAAAAATGAATAAGGAGATTATTTCGAATGAAGTTCAAGACTATATTAATGCAAATCTTAAAGCGGATTTGCATTCTTTTTTGTTGAAAAAATCGCCTTTTGAAAATGTTTCTATTCAAGAAATCGCTCAACAAATCAAAGGCAAACAAATTGCAGAAAAAAAGTTTCCATTTTTATTGAAAGAGGGTATTGTTTTTCCGCCGCACCTCAATTTGGAACAGGCTTCATCTCAAAATACCGCCGAATATAAATCTCATATTATTACTGGGAATTCCTTTATCGATTTAACCTCTGGATTAGGAATTGATGCCTTTTTCCTATCAAAAAACTTTCAAGAAGTGACCTTGGTAGAGCAGAATGCAGAATTATTGAAATTGGTTGAACACAATTGGAGCATTCTTAACAGAAATGCGCAATTCATCAATCAAAATCTTGAAAAATTTCTAGATAAAAACACGCAAAAGTTTGATGTCGTGTATTTGGATCCTGCCCGCAGAGATGATAAAAAAAACAAAGTTTTCCTTCTTGAAGATTTATCACCCAATATTTTAGAAATTCAAACTCAATTATTGGAAATTTCCGAAACCACAATTATCAAGCTTTCACCATTAATTGATTTAAAATACCTTATTTCTGAACTTCCTACATTATTTAGAATTGATATCATTGCAATAAAAAATGAAGTCAAAGAAGTTTTGATTTTTCTTGGTAAAAAAGAAATCAATCAAGAAATAGAAATTAAATGCGTGAATCTTGATTCTTCAGAACCAGATTTTATTTCAAATTTTGAAAAGGAAAAAGCCTCAACTGCTGAATATTCAGATGTGATGGAGTATTTTTACATTCCCAATAATTCCATTTTAAAAGCCGGATTTTTCAACAGCATATCTCATGAATTTCAACTCAAAAAGCTTCATCCCAATACTCATTTTTATACTTCCAATGAAGCAATTAAAAACTTTCCCGGTCGTATATTAAAAGTGGAGAAAATAGATGCTAAAAACATTCAAAAAGGCGATCAGTACAACATCATATCCAAAAACTATCCTTTAAAACCAGAAGAAATCAAGAAGAAATATAAATTGAAAGACGGAGGAGCACATTATTTGATTTTTACGCAATCTATTTTAGGCAAAATAATTCTAAAATCAAACTAAAAAAATTGTGCTACAACGCAATATTTCTTACTTTTGGAAAATCAAAAATTTCAGAATGAAAAAATTAGTAATCTGTTTAGCTGTTGCTGCAGTAGCAATAGGTTGTAAGAAGCTTCCAGAAGGAGGAAATAAAGGAAGATTAAAGCTTGAGGAAGGCACAGAAAGATATAGCGATGATGTAAGAGGAAGCGGTGAACACGGCGCTACAGCTGCTCATACAGCTCATGGTGAGAAGCCTGCACAAGTAAATATCGACCTTAATGGTGTTGCTCTAAAAGGTTATGCAAACGGAATGGAAGCCAGCATGATTAAATTCCTAAAAAGCGGTCAATATGCTTCTGCAACTGAAGAAAGCCTAAAAGATACTTGGTATAATTTTGATAATGTGAACTTCAAGATGGGTTCTGCAAATCAGTTAGAGGCAGGTTCTCAAGTTCAGTTAGATAACCTGGCGAAAATTTTGAAAGCCTATCCAGATGCTAAAATAAAAATCGGAGGTTACACAGACAAAACAGGAGATGAAGCGCAAAATATAAAATTGTCTTTAGATAGAGCAAATTTCATCAAAGAAAGCTTAACTAAATTAGGTGTGGGAGCACAGGTAGTTTCTGCAGAAGGTTATGGAAGCAAATTTGCGACTGTTGATGCAAAAGCTTCAGATGCAGAAAGAGCAGTAGATAGAAAAATGGCTGTTCGTTTTACGAAATAATTTCATTTTTAAAATACAAGAAGTCCCACAGATTTTACAGTAATCGCAGAAATTTATCTGTGTGAATCTGTGAAATCTGGGGGATTTTTCTTATCATTATACATTAAAAAATTTCGCAAAGCTAAATCTTCAACTGTTTTTGTGGAATCTTAATACATTCTAATACTAACAAAATAACATCTATAAATATGCAAGAAACACTCAATTACATCAACGACAACAAACAACGTTTTGTTGATGAATTATTCGATATTCTAAGAATACCTTCTATTTCAGCAGACCCTGCTTACAAAGACGACGTTCTGAAATGTGCAGACGTTGTTGCCGATTATTTAAAAAAAGCAGGTGCCGATAATGTAGAAGTTTGTCAAACCAAAGGCTATCCTATTGTTTATGGAGATAAAATTATCGACAAGAATCTTCCAACTGTTTTGGTGTACGGTCACTACGATGTACAACCACCAGATCCATTGGATTTATGGAAAAAACCACCTTTTGAACCTTATATTGAAAAAACCGAATTACATCCAGACGGAGCAATCTTTGCCAGAGGTTCCGCAGATGATAAAGGACAGTTTTTTATGCACTTGAAAGCTTTTGAAGCCATGATGCAAACGAACTCACTGCCTTGCAATGTGAAATTTATTTTAGAAGGGGAAGAAGAAGTTGGCTCTGTGAGTTTGGGTGATTTTGTAAACGAAAACAAAGAAAAATTAGCTTGTGACTGTATTCTGATTTCTGATACTCATATCTATTCTAATGATCAACCTACGGTAACAACTGGTTTACGAGGATTAAGCTATGTAGAAGTTGAAGTTACAGGTCCTAACAGAGATTTGCATTCTGGTTTATATGGTGGTGCCGTTCCAAACCCAATTAATGTATTATGCAAGATGATTGGAGATTTAATTGATGACCAAGGGCACATTACCATTGATGGTTTTTACGATAATGTTCTAGTAGTTTCTGATGCAGACCGTAAAGAAATGAATAAGTTAAAAGATGATCCTGAAGGCTATAAAAAATCGATAGGTTTAAATGATATTCAAGGAGAAGAGGGTTATACCACATTAGAAAGAGCTTCTATAAGACCCACTTTAGATGTAAATGGAATTTGGGGAGGTTACACTGGCGAAGGTGCAAAAACAGTTATTGCATCTCAGGCATTTGCTAAGATTTCTATGCGTTTGGTTCCTAATCAAACTCCCGAAGAAATTACGGAGAAATTTTCGAAATATTTTGAAAAAATAGCGCCTAAAAGTGTAAAAGTAAAGGTAACGCCGCATCACGGGGGGATGCCTTATGTGCTAGAAAGTGACACTAAGGAATTTTTAGCTGCAAAAAAAGCAATGGAATCTGCATTTGGCAAAGAAGTTTTACCCTACAGAAGTGGAGGAAGTATTCCTATTACAGCCATGTTTGAAAAAGTATTAGGGGCAAAATCAGTTTTAATGGGCTTTGGTCTGGATTCTGATGCCATCCATTCTCCCAATGAACATTACGGACTTTTCAATTTCTGTAAAGGAATTGAAAGTATTCCGCAATTTTTTGAGAATTATTCTAAATAATTTATATTAAAAACCAACTAAATTTGTTTAGTTGGTTTTTTTTTGTTACTTTGGTTGAAAAATATTACCATTATGAAAAAATTCTCTATTTTATTAGCTACAATTTCATTATTAGCTGTTAGCAAAGCTCAAGTAATGACTCAGAACAACGTACCAAATACTGTAGCGACAACTGGTTCTGTTGCATGTGCCGGTCCTGCTGCGGGACCAAATTATTACACATCTGACAATTCATATATCAGATTATTTAAATTGTCAGATTATGGTATTACATATGATTATAAAATCACCAATATTGCATTTGGAGTACAATTGGCATCGAGAACCCTTGCGGGTAGTAGTACGGATATTGGAGGAACATTTCCTGTCGAAGTATGGGTTTATACAACTACTGGAACTACTCTAACGGGAACATTAACTTCGGTTTCAGGAACAAATCCACTTACAACAGTTAATGTTTCTTCTACAAATAATGGAGGTATGGTTAATACTGGTACTACAATCAATCAAACTATCCCTGTAGGACAGAATATTGTGGTGGAATTGTGGCATGATGGTAATACAGGAAAAACAGGAACTGCAGCTAGTCCTTTTGAAAGATTTTATATGGGTACGCATCCTGGTGGACAGACAGCTCCTTCTTACTTGTCTTCAGAAGGATGTTCGTTATTGACTCCAATCGCAACAGGAACTGGGGCATTAGCGAACTTTGCTTCTGCGCAATGGGTAATGACAATTACCGGTCAAAATGCAGTTTTGGGAACAACGGAAGTTATCAACTCTAGAGATTTGCAGATTTATCCAAATCCAGTTACTGACAAATTAAAATTTATTTTTAATAATAGATTAAAATCTAAATCCATTGAAATTACGGACATGTCAGGCAAAGTGATTACATCAATATCTGAAACCAGAGATATTAATGAGGTTGATATGTCATCTTATCCAAAGGGTAACTATATTTTAAGAGTTCGGGCTAGTGATGAAAAAGTTTATATTCAAAAAATTATTAAAAATTAAACCAAAACATTTAGTCATTTTATTCTATAAAACTGCCCTTTTTAGGGTAGTTTTTTCTTTTGTTATGTTATTTTTTCTACCAAATAAATATTTATCCTTGACTACTCAAATATTAGTAAGTATAATATTTTAAACCTTAATAAGTAAAAATCTACTAATATTTCAATAAGACAATAAAGTTTGGAGTTAATTTACAAAGGCAAAATATACTGAATTTTAGTATCGATAATTCTACTTTACACGTTTATAAGTACGATATGTCTGGAAAATCAATGGCGATAAGAACTGATAATAATAGAGTAGATGTTAGAAGCCTTCCAATTGGTAGTTATATCATCAATATTGAAACCAATAAGGGAAATATTTCAGAGAAATTCATTAAAAAATAAAACAAAGATCAGATAACGCTCTCTTAGAAGTGTTATTTATTTTAAAAACAAAAAAAACCTCTGTTAATCAAAGATTACAGAGGTTTTTAGTACCCAGCGCCGGAGTACTATATTTCTTTCCTTAATTTTATTTGTTTTTAACTGTCTAAATATCTGTATATTTGGATTATCTAAAATTTTTAAGTGGCAATTTGGATGATATTTTTTGAATTTTATTTCAAAATAAACCACCTTTTTAGCCACCCTTTAATTTGTTTAATTCAATTTGAATACAAATGAAAGTCAGTTTCGAGTTAAGAAAAGAGAAAATTAATGCAAATGGATTAATACCTATTCAGTTTGTTGTACGAGCTGAAGGAGTACGGATCAGAAAGAATATTGGTGTTTCTGTCATGGAGAAATATTGGAATGGATCTCGAGTTAAACCTAATGGTAAGAAAGAACCAAGTAACAATTATCAATTTATTAATGATAGCCTTCAAAAAGCTGAAGAGAAAATCAATGATATATTCTTCTTTTTTAGAGCTAATAAATTAGATTTTTCTAAAGAACAATTTCTTAAAAAATATGATAGTGAAGAGGAAATAAAAATTGAGCAGTTTAATTTTTTCACATGTTTTGAAGAATTCATTGAAGTAGGTAAATTATCAAAAGCATATAATACCACAAAGGCTCAAAATACGGTCAAAAATTTCCTTTTGGAATATCAGAATGATAGAGGATATAAAATTGAATTTGAAGCTATAAATGACAGCTTTTTCGAAGATTTATCTAAATACTGCTTTTTTGAAAAAGAAATTAAGAACAATTATTTCGCTAAAATTATAGCGGTTCTCAAAACAATGCTTCGTTGGAGTCTTAAAAAGGACTATCATAAAAATCGGAACTTTGAAGACTTCAAAGCTCCAGAGCATGATATTGATATTGTTTACTTGACTTTTGATGAATTAATGAAGCTGTACAATCACGAATTTGAAAATGAAAGACTCTCGCATGTTCGTGACTTTTACTGCATGGGATGTTTTACAGGTTTAAGATTCTCAGATTTGTCAAAATTGCATTTAGCAAATATTTCTGAAGATCATATTATTCTATCTGTGCAGAAAACTAAAACACAAAATCATGCAATTAAATTAAGTAAATACGCTAAAGAAGTTTTAGCCAAATACAAAGGTACAATCTACGAGCCACTACCTTCAATTTCTTCCCAAAAATTTAATGATTACATTAAAGAATGTTGTGAAAAAGCTGAAATTGATAAACCTACAACAATCAACTGGTTTGTTGGTGTGAAAAAGGTTTCTAAGACAGTTCCAAAATTTAAATTAATTTCCAGTCATACAGCTAGAAAAACTTTTATCACAAATTCACTATTGTTGGGAATGGAGCCAAAGGCAATTAAGAAAATTGCAAATATTAAAAGGGATTCTGTACTGGATAAATATATGAAAGTTACAGAAGCATTTACCGATGATCAAATGGATAAAGCATGGAACAAATAATTTCAGATTTACTTCAGAATAAAATATTATCGGTCTTGGTCATCATTTTAGTTTCGCTATTTGTAATTTGGCTGCTAATTATGATTATTCAGAAGTTTTTTTCTGATGAAATTACATGGTTACTCCAAAAAACTATATTCTCGTCATTATTTACTTTTAAAATAATAGTTACTCTTTTCTTATTTTCGCTTGTTTGGTTGTGTGTTTACTTAACAAAATCTAATTTTCTTTATGGTCTTATTCCAACTATTGTTTTAAGTTATCTTCTATATAGAATTTTCATTTTAAGAAACAGACAGAGCGAAGCTCTAATGAGAGAATTTAAACTTCAAAAGTATTCTACAAGTCTTAAATATTTAAAGAGTAAAGATTTCAATTCCAAATACCGTAGAAAAGTTTATTGGTCAATTATCAATAAAATTGAATTAATTGATTTGAACTCTAAAAATGTTTCAAATGAATTTTTATTGGCTTTTAGTAAGATTTATACCTTTGATAACTTCAACAGAGATATTGAGAGTTTAGAATCAAAACAGACCATCAAACAATTATTTTATGAAAAATATAAGTTGAGTTTACTCTCTACAATAGATGATTATAGAAAGATTAATGATGATTATAAACTCTTGGGCAAAATTTTGTCCAGTCACTATTTGCTGATTTTCGACGGAAATAGTGGACTTCATTACAATAAACATTTAATACACGAATTTATTACAAAAGAAAGCGAGAAGAGTACTATAAATACGCCAATAAAATTTGAGCGAAAAACATTAAATGTAAACTTTAGTCAAAAAGAATTAAAAAACTCAATTGTAAATGTATTTATTCAAAATAATATTGAAATTACAGAATCCCTTTTTATTGCAATTCAAGATTTTATTTATAAAAATTTCAAAAACAAACAGGGTAAAAACGGAACTTTCATTGGTAATGATAAGGACATTCTGATTCAATATATCCCTACTTTGAAAAAAGCACTGATGAATGAAAAGGAAAAAATAAATTGTAATCAAAAAGAAATATCTGAAATCATTAGTTTGTATTTTGATTCAGTAAAAGAGAGTAAAACTATCGAAAATATATAAATATTAAAAAGATAAAATAATTTACAAAATACTTGTAATCAGTATGATATAAAACATTATAGAGATTTTAAAATATTAATCGGTTCATCCACTCAATTTTATATCACAGTTAAAAATGAGTTTAACCAATTAAAAATAATTAAAATGTCTATCCAACTTTATTCGCATTCTAAACACGATTTAGAAAAAGCAGTAGAAATCATTCTACAAAAAGCAAAGAATGTTTTTAGCATTCAAGATTCGCAAATCCAAACTGCAGAAAATGATTTAGTATCTCAAACTGAAGCTGCAGAATTTCTCAAAATTTCGATTCCAACTATTATTGATTGGAGGAAATCGAAAAACTTACCTCATTACGATTTTAACGGACGATTTTTCTATTCCAAAAAAGAACTTTTGGAATATGGGAGAAAACGTAATTCCCAATAATAAAGCGCAACTATTCCAGTAGTTACGCCTATTTCTTATTGTTTAATATCCAATCCGTTACACAAAGATACGGATTTCTAAAATCCAAATAGTAATGAAAAAAGAAAATTCTTACATCCGAGTAGGAACGTCTTATTATAAAATAATATTCAAACCTACAATTTCGGGCGATGAAATTTCCCTAATGATAAAATGGAATCGGGAAACTATCATTGCCGACGAAGGAAAGGACTTTTTGAGTACCATTCCGAAACTTGATGATTTTATATGTTTTCCAGATAACATCAATTACAAAAGGATCATTGGGAATTTTTATAATACATACAATGAACTTCCTTTCAAACCTAATGAATGCCTTATTGAAATTGATTCACCCAAAATTCAAAAATCAATTCAATTTATAAAACACATATTCGGGACGCAATATCTGTTAGGAATTGATTACATCAAGATTTTGCTTGAATTACCAACGCAATATTTACCAATACTTTGTTTAGTGAGTAAAGAAAGAGCAACAGGTAAAACTACGATGATTAAATGGTTAAAATCAATTTTCGGATTGAATATGACTTATATTAAGGGGGATTCTTTTGGTTCTCAATTCAATGCGGACTGGACTTCAAAACTAATTGTTGCAATTGATGAAGTTTTCTTTGATAAAAAAGAGATAACAGAAAGGTTGAAATATTTGTCTACAACTGATAAAGATAAAATTGAACGAAAAGGACATGACAGAGAAGAAATCGACTTTTTCGCAAAGTTCATCCTTTGTTCCAATAATGAAGATAATTTCATTCAGATTGATGAAAATGAAATTCGTTTTTGGATTATCAAGGTAAAGCCTATCAAAGAAGAAAATACGGAGTTTCTACAACAATTAAATAAAGAAATTCCCGATTTCCTATCGTTTCTACTATCTCAAAAATTTACTTCATCAAAAAAATCAAGAATGTGGTTTTCTCCCGAAGAAATTAAAACTGAAGCTTTGAAAAAATTAGTTTGGAGAAATAACAATAAGCTCGAAAGGCAGATTGTTGAACTATTCAATGAAATTTTTGAAAACTTCGATGAAAACGAAATTCAATTCACTCCAACGGATATTGTATCAATGCTAAAGACAATGTTCAAGTCTTATTGGTCGGTTTCAGACGTGCGAAAGCTTCTAAAGAATAATTGGAAAATTGAACCGAAAAGCAACTCTTTGGCTTATGTCAGATATGACATTGAATACAACGGAAATTTCTATCAAAACAATAAAATAGGAAGATACTTTTCTGTAAAAAGAGAATTTATCAAAGATATTTATGATGAAATGATGAATTAAATAATAAACAACTGAAAATCAATAAAATAATTCTCATCAAAAAGCTCATCAAAATAAAAATTAACATTTTTTGATGAGAGATTGATGAGAAGATTAAACATCAGTTTGATGAATTGATGAGAGTTTGATGAGAACATAAAGTACAGTAAAATAAATAATTACACGGTTTTATCATCAATTCATCAAAATTCCACACCACTCTAACCCGAAAAAATTACACTTATGAATTGTCAAAATGTAAATGAAAATATAAGATTGGAAGAAGTCCTCCTTTCTCTCGGACACCTTCCAATTAAAAGCAATGAAAAAGAAGCTTGGTTTCTTAATCCTTTCGGAACAGAAACCCAAGCCTCTTTTAAACTTTGTAGATGCCGAAACGTATGGTATCTATTCTCAGAAGGTATCGGCGGCAAGACCATTGATTTCATCATTAGATATTTTAATTGTACAGTTTCTGAAGCTCTGAACTGGATAGAAGAAAGAAATTTTAATTTTTCTTTTCAAAAGCAACAGCAGATTTCGAAAACTTCAACAATTAAAGTGAATGATATTAAACCACTTTCGAATATTTATTTGAAAAAATATTTAAAATCTAGAGGTTTAAGCCAAATATCATTCCCATTTCTCAAAGAAATTAAATTTACAATCAATCAAAAAAAATTGTATGCTGTAGGTTTTGAAAATCAATCTCAAGGCTATGAATTAAGAAATAGTTTTTATAAAGGATGTACTTCAAAAGACATTTCAATAATCAAAAAATCTGAAAAATCTGTTTGCGTTTTTGAAGGATTTATTGACGCGCTTTCCTACGTCGAAATGCATCCGAATTTTGAAGAAAGTTTAATCATTTTAAATTCAGTTTCGATGTTAAAAAAAGCAATATCTGAACTTGAAAAATTTGAAAATATTAAACTTTTTCTGGATAATGATTGCGCAGGATTGAAAACAAAAAATGAGATAAAAAGTGTGTTTTCAAATGCAAAAGACCGCTCCGAATTGTACTCCCATTTTAAAGATTTAAACGATTTTTTAATTGATAAGCAAAATGTAAAATAATGTTTGCGTGTGCATAGGTCGAGAAGTGACTTTGTCCAGACAAAACCAAATTCCGCTACGCTACATTTCGTTTTATCTGTCCTTAAGTCCCTCTCGTTTTGCTCCCGATGGTCGCAAAATTTTTAAACTTTTTACAATGAATAGAGACAAGAAAATTGAGATACGAGTTTCCGAAATTGAAAAGAAAGAGATTTTTCAAAAAGCGGAAAAAGTAGGCGTGAATACTTCCGAATATTTGAGAAAGTCTGGGTTAGAAAAAAAACTGAATTATAGATTTTCAAAAGAGGAAATAGACGCTTGGAAAGATTTAACCACGATAAGCAATTCGCTAAAAAATTTAAGCAATATTTTAAGCAAGGAAAATCGTGAGGAACTCATTCGAGAGTTGAGATGGATTAATGAACAAATCAAAATAGAAATCAAAAAATTTCTACGATGACAGCAAGTGCAAAATCTATAAAAGGAAGTTCGCAAGGAGTGGATTATTTAATTGCAGAACATAAAGGTTATGAATTGGATAGAAACTTATTGTACGGGGAAACTTCTACGGAAATTATGCAAAGCTTTAGAATGCAACAATCTGAAAATGTTAATTGTCAAAAGAAATTTATCACCGCTTATATAAGTCCAGACCCAAAAGACGGTCAAAAGCTTACAGATAAAGAATTGAAAGAAATCAGTCAGGATTTTATGAGACGAATAGGAGTAGATCCAGAAAAACAAGCTTATTTGGCAATAGTTCACACAGAGCGTAATCACAAACATGTGCATCTCTTGATAAATCGTATAGTCGGAAATAAAACGGCGATGAAGGATAATTATTTGGTGCTAAAATCTCACGATGCTGTGCATAAAATTGCAAAGGAACGAGGACTTATTTCTGCAAAAGATATTATGGAGGCTAAAAGAGAAAATGCCTTGAATCAGTTCAAAGAGATAAAACAAAAAATGTTTGAAGCTCATAAACAAGTGATGAGTTTAAAGCCTAAAAGCATTTCAAAATACATGGAATACATGAAATCGGTTGGATATGAAATTAAGCCTACAATTAATCGAGCAGGAAAATTACAAGGTTTTAGAATTAAAGAAAGAAATTCTGAAAATGAATTTAAGCTATCGGATGTTAAAAGGTCTATTTCTTCAGAAGTTCAAAAGACTCTAAAATATGATTTGGTAATGACAGAAAAGACTTCGAGAATCTTTGAAGCTCATAAGAAGGTAATGAAATTAAACCCTCAATCATCTTCCAAATACACAGGTTATATGAATTCTTTAGGCTATGATGTTTCTATTATAAAAAACAAAACTGGAAAAATCACCGATTTAGGAATTTACAAATCTGAAAAACTCTTAGAATCAGGCACAAAAGATTTGAAAATTGGGGTTGCGGATGTTTTACAAGTTGGAAAAAAGAAAACTTTTACTCAGTTAAAAGAAGAGTTTTTAAAAAACCGCACTTATGAATTTTCATTAGATATCGAGATTAGACAAATAATGGCGACACAAATAGAAGAGATATCAAAACTGAATCTTGATAAGAACTTGAACAATAGTAAATCAATAGAAATTTAAACCTTAAATAGAATAAAAAATGAATCCTACAGGTTGTTTAACACAAATAATAAAACCATTTCTATTTTTAATGGTTGCGTTTTTAGTAACTTATAATTTGATGATGGTTTTTAGTCCAATCATCAAGCTTTTTCTTCCGTCAAATACGAAAATTTTCTTTTTGAAAATGATATTAGAAATGCCTTTTGATTTATCAATTGCAATAAGTTTAATAGCATTGTCTATGTGGCATATAGTGTATAAAATGGGGAAATTTGATAATATCCTTACTGGTATAATGTGGGTTGGAATTGTCAACTTAATTTTCAGTTTTTCGGTAGGAATTGTTTTGCAATTCACATATCAAAAATTTGGAGCAAAAGCAGGAGCAATTTATAGTTTCTGTCCATTATTTCTGTCTTTGGTATTAATTTCTAAAGACATTTTGAATCGTAACAAGGGAAAAACCAAAATCGATAAGACGAACTTCTCAAAAAAAGTAAAATCAGACAGTTTAAATTTCAAAACTGAGAATGGAGTTATAACTCTTGAAAATCCATTTCGTGGAATTTATGTTCAAGGAGGAGCAGGTTCGGGTAAAAGTGCAAGTATTTTCGAGCCAATAATTAAACAAATTGCAGAACAAGAATATACAGGAATCCTTTATGATTTTAAAAGCCCAGACCTTACCGAAAAAATTAGGTGGAGTTATCTAAATTCTAATGTGAAATTTAAAAATGTAGATTTTAAGAATCCACATCAAAGCGATAGAATTAATCCAATTGCTCCCAATTATTTAACGAAAAGCGTTATTGCCATTGAATATTCTCAGGCGTTAGTAAATAACCTTATTCCCGAGAGTATTAAGAAAGCGGATTTTTGGAGTAATAACACAAAGATGATTATTGCAGGGGTGATTTGGTGGTTGAAAGAAGAACATCCTCAATATTGCACTTTACCCCATGTAATTAGCTTATTACTGCATTCTGACATCAAATTATTATTGTTAAAAATTTCACAGAATTATGAAGCAGGTGGTATGGTTTCAACATTGAAACAGTCACTCGAGAATGAGGCACAGAACCAAGTTGCGGGGATATTATCAACGATTCAAACAGCAGTTGCTCAATTAAACTCAAAAGATGTTTTTTGGATTTTATCTGGAAATGACCTCGATTTGAATTTGAACAATCCCGAAAATCCAACCTTTTTATGTGTCGGAAATGATAGCACTTTACCACAGGTTTATGCTCCTATAATTTCATTAATTATTTCAGTAGGAATGAGGCAAATGAATAAACCTAATCAACAAAAGAGTGTTGTTCTCTTAGACGAAGCACCAACCATTTACATTCCGAATATTGAGCAAATACCTGCAACAGCAAGAAGTAATAAAATAGCCACCATTTTTGGAGTTCAAGATTTTAGTCAATTAGTGGATAATTACGGACAAGATAAAGCTCAGATAATTATTTCAAATCTTGGTAATCAATTCTTTGGAAGAGTTACCAATGGAAAAACTGCGGAAATGGTCAAAAACCTGTTCTCAAAGGAAGATAGATTGTTTGTAAACAAAAATACTGGCTATGGAACTGGCGGAACAATTATCCATACTCAAAGTAATCAAAACAAAGGTAAAAGCGAAACAATACAGGAAAGAGATAGAGTAAAAGTAAGTGATTTAATCAATTCTAATCCTGGAGAATTTTACGGAATTATTGCTGAAGGACAGCCAAAAGAATTTTTAAAAACTCAATTTTTAGAAGACTTTGCAAAAAGTGAACATAATAAAAAGACGCTTGTTACAGAACAAGAAATGACAGAAAATTACTTCAGAATTATACATGAAACAAAACAAATTTTAGAATAATGGATTTATATATTTTAAAACATGAAAACCGAATAAAAGTAGGTCGTTCAAAAAATGCCGAAATAAGAATAAAAGGAATTCTATCATCTGCAGGAATTTTAGATAGTGAAATTTATAGTAAAATATTTCAATGGAGCGGTCATTATGAAAGAAAGTTGTTAAATATCTTAAAGGAACAAAAAATTAATGGTGAATGGTTTTATTATCAGGGAATTGCAAAAGAATTTTTTGATTTCATAGTGTGTCGCAGCCATTTTGATGATTTTGAATTAAAGCTATTTTTGACATCCTATTTTACTAAAGAAGACAATGAACTTGAGCAAAAAATGGCAGAAATTTTCGAGGAAATTGAGAAACAAAAAAAACATATAACAATTTCAAAGGGTTGTTACAAATCTTACAACATGACTGGAAGTATAAAATACCTTTCCATTAAAATATTAAATATGTTCAAAGCTGGAGAACTTTGTTATTTGGATTCTCAAACCTTCAGATTTTTCTATAATGACCGACAATATATTTGGTACTTTCCAGACGAAGAATTAAAGCTTGTAAAAAGTTTGTTATATAAGTTAGAAATTGAATACAGATACATTTTTTAAAAAATCAAAATTATGTTTACAATCCAAATATTTCAAACGGTAATACCAAGTGCCATGGTAATTGCAGCAATTTTTTTGTTAGTTTATTATAGTATTCAATATTGGAGAAATAGGGCTAAAAAAAGTGATTTGTTTTTTTTAGCAATATCTATAATTTTTTGTTTACTTGTTTTAAAAAATTTAAAATTTTAGAGAACTCTAATTATAAAACAAAGTGCATATTCCGATGCATTTTGCTTTTAGGAAAATTGTTTAATTCAAACTTTGCAAGAATAATTGTTATTAAAGGCTAAAAGAATGTCATATTTTTCCAAACAACAAAATCATTTTTTGTTATTTTATACGACTTATCTTTAAACAATTTTATTTTTTCAATTATTCCCACCAACCTTAGTGTGTGAGATTGAAGAGTACAACATTAATTATAAAGTAAAAACGTATTATTTTGAAAACAGAAGATATAAAATGGAATGTAAAAACGATTTTGTACGTTCTTGCAATCAATGATTTTGTAAAATTTGGAATAACTAATAATTGGCAAAGAAGAGAAAAAAAATATGATGAAGAATTTCTTAATCAACCTTTTTATCTTGTTAAGACATACGATTTTAATTTTCGTTGGCAGGCGGAGTTAATTGAACAAGTGGTTAAGTGGAGGCTCTGGGATTATATTGTTTTTGGAAGACATGAATATACAATGCTACCGCTTACAACGGTAATAGATATTGTTGAAGATACGATCGAAGGAATCAAAACAGACTTCTTTAAATTGGAGTATATTCATAAAAATGCTGAAAATAGATGGAGTTTTTACAGACAAATAACAAATACTTATTTCCAAAAATTATCGCTTCCAGAATTTGAGAAGAAAGTTAGTTTTTCACGTACTTGCCGATTGTATTTAAAAGGGATTAATGATTTAAAGCTAAATAATTGTGGTCATATAAGTTATATTTTAGTAGTAGATAATGAAATAATAAAAGAGTTTGCGAAAACAGTTCTAATTAAGAATCGTAATCAATTAGAATTAATGTTATTACAAGAAGCTTTACAATCAACCGAAATTTATCAGTTTAAGAACTTAGAGATAATTTCGAACTCTAACCATATTTTATCTAAAATTAGAACGATTAAGTTTAGACAACAAAGCAAAATAACAATTGAACCGGATGAAAATAAAGACCTATGGGAAGCTATTGAAACAAAACTAAGGACTTTTGACAATATAATACCTTTAAATTTAAGAGATGAAAAGATGATGTTTTGTCTTCAAAAAGCTAAAAGTTTATTATAATCTAATGTTTGTCAATTACATCAAAAACTATCTATCAAAAAAAGCAAAATCATAAAATGAAAATTATAAATAAACGACATTAAATAATTTTGCTACTGATCGTCCATTTTGTAGCGGTTTTATGAATATTCTATTTTTTACAAATGCAGAATAAAAAATTGGAAAGGATCTCCTATGAAATAGATCTGAAAACTTCAGATTATTATAAGCAACAAAGAGCTGAAATAGATTCCTTACTTTTTGGGTATTCAAGAGAATAGTAATAGATTTATAAAATAAAAAATACAGATATGGATATTGTTATAAAATTTGAACTTTCAAATACATTTTTATCAGAAGATTCTAGAAAATACTGGATTGAGGGAAAAGGTTATGATTTTTTCCTTGAAAAAACAAAAGATTTATTAATACTTTTAAACAAAAATGAGTATTTTGAGTTTCGAGCAAATTGTTCTGAACCAGAAAGAGATATCATAAAAGATTTTGATAATGATCTATTTAAAATTATTGACAAAAAAGGGCTTGTATCAGAGAATGGAGACACAAAATTGATTATTACTATTAAGCCACTAAGATTGTTTGAATTGTAAATATTTCATTGTGAAAATTACAGTTAATTTAATGTAATTGAAATATTAATTTTTTTATTCGAATAAAATTTCATAAAAAAGACTTGCATTTATGCAAGTCTTTTTACCTTTACACAAAATGTATATTTCTATGCAAGAAATACCTATTAATAGACTAAAAGCGGTACTGGCTGAACAGCAAAAAACAAGTAAATGGCTTGCAAACCAATTAAATAAATCTGAAACAACTGTTTCTAGGTGGTGTCGTAATGAAATACAGCCCTCTGTTGAAACCATGTCACAAATTGCCCAATTATTAAAAATTGATATTAAAGAATTGTTAAACTCAACAATATACAATGGAAGTTCAAATTAAAGACAACAAGATTTATGCTCCTTTAAAAGATAAATGGTTAGTATTGAAGCCAGAAGAAGAGGTAAGGCAAAATTATATTGTTAGGTTAGTTAATTCATATGGATATAATCTTAATCAAATAGAGCAAGATTATTCAAGTAAATTTAAATCAATAAATTTAGATTCGATTAAATATGATATAGTTGTTTGGAGAAATTTAGAAGAAAAGATAAATAATAACAAACCTTTAATAGTCATTGAGTGTAAATCTGATAGTATAGTAATTAGAAAAGAAGATTATTTTAAAGGTATTAATTTATCTAAAAATATAGGAGCCGAATTTTTTGTTGCTACTAATTCAAAGCAAACCAAAATATTTTCTAAAACATTCAAAACAAATACTTTAAACACAGAAGAAATATTAGATATTCCAAATAATGAAGAAGCCCAAAGTGAATCAAAAATCGGAGAACTATTACAAAAGACTAATGAATTTTTAAGAGAAGATTTTAGTAAAACGTTATTTAAATGCCATAACATTATTCGCAATAATGATAAATTATCACCTGAGGCAGCCTTTGATGAAATTTCTAAAATCCTATTTATAAAGACATTATATGAAAGAAAAAATAATGAAGGAAATATTTTTAATTTAGAAGTTTATGAAAAAGAGAAGACTAATTATTTATCTTCTATAATAAATAAAGAAGAATTATTTTATCAAGCTTTGTTTACCAATGTTAAGAAAAACTTTAAAGATGATGATTTATTTGAACCAACTGAAATAATTCGGATCAGAGAAAACAGTTTTGAAGCCATCGTAAAAGAATTACAGATTTATAATCTTTCTACGACGTCTGATGACGTTAAAGGAATTGCTTTCGAGCAATTCTTAGGTCGAACTTTTCGAGGAGAACTAGGGCAATTTTTTACTCCTCGTACGGTTGTCGATTTTATGGTTGAAGTATTAGATCCGCAAGAAGGTGAGACCATTTGTGATCCTTGTTGTGGTTCTGGTGGTTTTTTAATTAAAGCTTTTGAATACATTCGTGCGAAGATTGAAGATGAGATTCAGATAGCAAAAGACAAAATCAAAGAACAATATTACACCGAAGATTATGAAAAACTTTCTGAAAAGGAGAAAGTAAAAGTTGACGATCAGGTGACAGATTTGTTCACCAAATTAAATGCAGAACTAGATATAAACAATGATAAAGGTAGATTATACAAATTAAGTAGAATTTGTATTTATGGGACGGATGCCAATCCTCGAATGAGTCGTACCGCAAAAATGAATATGATTATGCATGGTGATGGTCACGGTGGCGTACATCATAATGATGGATTATTAAATGTTAATGGTATTTTCGAGAATCGTTTTGATGTTATCTTAACCAATCCACCATTTGGTGCACGTGTTGAAAAGACTTTAAAAATTACAGAAGATGATAAGTATACAGATGAAGAACGTATCGAAAAATATAGAAAAATTTACGGATCTTCTTACGACGAAGCATTGAAACAAGTCAACAACAATATCGATAAACCGTTATTAAATTTATTTGAAACAGGGAAAATGAGTACACTTACTGAAGTATTATTCATTGAACGTTGTTTAAATCTTTTACGACCAGGTGGACGTATGGGTATTGTTTTACCAGAAGGTGTTTTAAATAATACCAATTTGCAAAAAGTCCGTGATTTTGTAGAAGGGAAAGCTAAAATTATTTTGATTACTTCTATTCCACAAGATGTGTTCATTGCAAGTGGGGCAACAGTAAAGCCAAGTTTATTATTTTTTAAAAAATTTACAGAAGAAGAAGAAAAAGAATATAATACCATCGTAAAAGAGGCTAGTGAAAAAGTAAAAGATATTTACAAAAATCGTTCAAAAGAAATTGAAGAAGAGTTAGCTAAGAAAGGAAAAGAAGGATTATCTGCCGATGAGAAAAAAGAGTTAAAAGCGGAACATAAAGCAATTGAAAACAAAATCGAAACGGAAATAAAAGCAGTAATAAAAGAAAAATTCAATTACCAAATTCCGATTGCCGAAGTAGAAAAGGCAGGTATTAGTACTACTGGTGCTAAAATTGAAAACGATTTAGAGCCTTTAGCCGAAGAATTTAAGCAATACCGTACAGAAAATAAATTGTGGCAAACCTTGCTAAAAGACATTCAATACGAAGTGATAGAAAATAAAATTTATCGTATTCCTGTAGCGGAAAATAATGTTATGACTGAACCTGAAATCTTTTATAACTAATGGAAACAAGTCAAAGGAAGTTACATTTTATTTTATATTCTAATTTGAATAAGTGGGATGCAAAATTCTATTTAACAAATGAGACTATCTTCAATCCTAAATTTAATCAAGTTTTATTTGGTAATTTTTTGTCTAAAGCATCTATTGAAAAAGTTAAGATTGAAGATGAGAAAAAATATAAAATTTTAGGTGTCCGCTCTTATGGTAAAGGTGTTTATTTAAATAGAGAATCTTTAGGTAAAGACTTAAAGATGAAGGAATACTATAAGGCAAAACCAAATCATTTATTTTGGTGTAAAGTTGATACTAAAAATGGTGCTTTTGGAGTCGTAAATGATAAACTTTCTGATGGATTTGGTTCTTCAAATATGACTTTTGCTGAAATAGATACAGATAAAATAAATGTTGACTTTTTACAGCTATTATTTACATCTAAGAAAATACATTCCTATCTAGATAGCTTTGTAACTGGTACAACGAATAGAAAATATATTCGCCCAGATCAATTATTAGAAGAAATACATATTCCCTTACCAACTCTCCAAGAACAACAAGAAATTATAGATGCATATTTTGCTAAAATTAATGAAGCAAATCAATTAGCTATTGAAGCAAATAACATCGATCAAGAAATTGAGCAGTACTTGTTTACTGAATTGGGATTGTCCAAAAATGTTGAAATTCAAAAAACTTCTAAACTATTAAGAACAATTAGTTTTAATAAAATAGATCGTTGGGCTATTGACTATCTATCCAAATATTCAAAATTAAATTTTTTAGATTCTGGAAAATATAACCTTATAAAATTAAAAGAGGTAATTGAATCTTATCAATATGGTTTATCAGAAAAGGCTTCTAAAGAAGATTTAGGATTACCTATATTAAGAATGAATAACATCAATAATGCTGAATTGAGACTTAATGATATTAAATATTTAAAGGATGATATTTCTTTTGAAAAGTTTATTCTAAATAAAAAAGATTTACTTTTTAATCGTACCAATAGTAAGGAATTGGTTGGTAAAACAGCAATATTTAATGAAAGTGGTAAATACACGTTCGCCTCGTATTTAATTCGTGTGAAAATAGACAAAAGCAAAGCTGATGTAAGGTACATAAATGAATTGTTCAATTCATCTATACTGCAAATTCAAAAAGATATGGTAAGTCGTCAAATTACTGGTCAAGCGAACATTAATGCACAGGAAATGCAAGATTTTTTATTTCCAATACCACCTTTAGATATACAAGTAAAAATAGCTATTGATACAGAAAAGTATAGAATTTCTAAAAATCAAAAGTTGAAATTATCTGAATCATTGAAAGAGCAAGCCAATCAAGAATTCGAACAAACTATATTTAACTAAGCACCAATGAGAATAACAAGTTTAGAAATTAAAGACAAAGAGTATAAAAACCTCGATATAGACCTCCAAGAAAACTCATCAGGAGTAATGGCATTTATTGGCAATAATGGTAGTGGTAAAAGTAACTTGCTTGAATCTCTTTCCATAATTTTCTATTATTTATATAATAAAAAAGAAAAAGAAATACCTTTTAACTTTTCTATAACTTATTGCATAAGTGGTTCTACGGAAAAAATAAATATTCGCAAAAATAAAACCAATGTAATTACTACAATAGATGAAAAAAAAGTATCTGATCCATATAATAAACTTCCAAAACAAATTGTTGCAATATACAGTGGTGAGGAAGATAGATTGTGGAAAAAATGGTTTCGTCCTATTTATTTAGACTATATTAATAATATTACAAGTGGAAAAACTAAAGGTATTGGTGTTTATAATGAAATGCCTAAAATGCTATATATAAATAAATTTTATTGGCATATTTCCTTGCTGTGTTTGCTTTTACAAAAAAAAGAAAATCCTTCAGACAATTTCTGTAGTGATATTCTAAATATAAAGGAGGTACATTCTGTTAAATTTAAATTCAATAAGACAATAAAGTTTGGAGTTAATTTACAAAGGCAAAATATACTGAATTTTAGTATCGATAATTCTACTTTACACGTTTATAAGTACGATATGTCTGGAAAAGCAATGGTGATAAGAACTGATAATAATAGAGTAGATGTTAGAAGTCTTCCAATTGGTAGTTATATCATTAATATTGATACCAAAAACGGTTCAGTTTCTCACAAATTCATTAAAAAATAAAACAAAGATCAGATAACGCTCTCTTAGAAGTGTTATTTATTTTAAAAACAAAAAAAACCTCTGTTAATCATTGATTACAGAGGTTTTTAGTACCCAGCGCCGGGATCGAACCGGCACTCCTAAGAACTGGTGTTTGAGACCAGCGCGTCTACCAATTCCGCCAGCTGGGCGCCTTAAATTGGTGTGCAAATATAAAATTATTTTTACTTTTTGAGCAAGTTTTTTATCGATTTTTTTAGAAAATTATTTCCATCCCGTCGTATGCAAGTTCGACGTTTTTGGGAAGTTGCTTATTTTCAACATCATGCAAACCGAAGTGATGGCTGATATGTGTAAGCAATAGTGTTTTAGGTTGTAATTCTTCATTAATTTGTAAAATATCTTCTAGTATAAAATGAGCAGGGTGGGGATCAGTTTTTCTGATACAATTCAAGATGAGAACATCTAAACCTCTAAGTTTTTCTTTTTCAACATCAGGAATAAAGCTGGCATCGGTAATATAAGCCAAGTCCTTAAACTTATAACCAAAGATGGAGATCTTGTAATGGAGCACTTCTATAGGTTGAATCACAGTATCAAACAACTCAAAAGGCTCATTACCTATTTCATGCATTTCAAAAGATGGAGCCCCTGGATATCTCATTTCTGAGAACGCATAAGGGAATCTGTTCTTAATCTCATGGGTTACCCGAGAATGAGCGTAGATAGGCATATCTATCCCACTTTTGAAAATCAGAGGACGCATATCATCAAGACCAATGACATGATCGTTGTGCTCATGAGTGATTAGCGTGGCATCCACATCATCTTCTCTATTAGTAAGCATTTGTTCACGGAAGTCTGGACCGCAATCAATCAGTATTTTTTTTTCGCCATCTGTAGTGATGAGTACGGATGATCGTAATCTTTTGTCTTTCGGATTGGTGGAAGTACAGACTTCACAGTGGCAACCGATAACGGGAACGCCTTGTGAGGTTCCAGTTCCTAAGAATTTCAACTTCATTTTTTGAAGATGCGTTTAATTTTGGTAAATTTACAAAAAAAATTACATGACTTTTATACAGCAGAAACTTACTCCCAAACAAAAGGCTTTAGCAATTAATTTAGATGCAAACATTTACGGAACTTTTGCTGAAATTGGTGCAGGGCAGGAAACTGTACGACATTTTTTCCGTGCAGGTGGTGCTTCAAAGACCATTGCTAAGGCGATGTCTGCTTATGATAAAGATTTTAGTGATGCCATCTACGGTAAAGAAGCAAAAAACAGATATGTTACCCAAAACAGATTGAGAAAAATGCTTCGTTACGAAGTAGCTTTGATTGAGGAGCGTATTTCAAGAGAAAATTTTCCAGGTAGAAAATTCTTCTCGTATGCCAATACAGTAACTACCATCAATTTCGATAAAACCATGAAAGGACATGGTTGGGTTGGCATTCGCTTTCAGGTTTCTGAAAATGAAGACTACAATGAAATTGTTATTCATGTAAAATTTAATGAAAATGATGCTACGCTGCAGCAAGAGACACTTGGTAATTTAGGTGTAAACCTTATTTATGGAGCTTTTAATTATTATGACAATCCGAGAAGACTAATAGAATCTTTATATGATGATATTTCTATCGATAATTTAGAAATTGATATGATTGATTTCAATGGACCTATTTTCGCGTACGTTGATAATCGATTAATGTCTTTACAATTGGTGAAAAATGGTATGACAGATGCTGTTATTTTTAATTCCGAAGGAAATAATATGCTTCCAGCCGATGTTTTATACAAGAAAAATATTTTCGCAGTGAGAGGAAGTTTCAGACCTGTAACAAAAGTGAATATAGACATGTTGGAAAACGGCTTGGCAATGTTCACTAAAGATTCAGATTGTACACTTGATGATACCGAAGTTTTAATTGAAATTACCATCTCTAATCTTAAAGCAGCAGGCGATATTGATGAAAGAGATTTCTTAGATAGAGTAGATGTTCTAGGAAAATTGGGTTATACCGTTATTTTATCTAATTTTTCGGAATACTATAGATTGATAGATTATTTTGCCAACTATACCAATGGTAAGATAGGGATAGGAATGGGTGTTAATAATCTTTTAATGGTATTTGATGAGTCTTATTATCAGAATTTATCGGGCGGCATATTAGAGGCTTTTGGTAAATTTTTCAGAAAAGATATGAGAGTTTATCTGTATCCTTACCTCGATCCTGAAACTCACGAACTGTTAGATTCTACTAATCTTCGCGTTCACGAAAATTTAAAAGAGCTCTACAAATATTTCAAATTGAATAAGAGAATTGTCGACATCAAATCTTATAATCCAGATTACTCTGAAATTTATTCGCGCGAAATCCTAAGGAAAATTTCATGTAATGAAAAAGGTTGGGAAAATCAAATTCCAGATGGCGTTGCGGAAATGATAAAGGAGCGGGGAATGTTCGGTTACAAGGAGGAAGTTTCTTTAAGAGAGTTTTCGTAAAATACCATTTAAAGTCATGAAACATTTAGAACTTAAAAAGCGACTGCTGTTCATTTTAGAAAGTCCACATCAAGATATTAACGATAAACTGAAGAAAATTTGCCAGTTGTTGGATCAGGAAATTTCTTATTATAACTGGACTGGTTTTTATTTTAAAAATGGGGAAAAAGATGAACTTATTTTAGGTCCGTATGTTGGTGCTGAGACAGATCATACCATTATACCATACGGAAAAGGCATTTGCGGTCAGGTCGCCGTCTCCAACGAAACTTTTGTTGTGCCTGATGTTCATGATCAAAGTAATTACCTTAGCTGTTCTATAGATACCAAAGCAGAAATTGTTGTTCCGATTTTCAAAAATGGAAAAAATATTGGTCAGATTGATATTGATTCGCATACGCTAAATCCTTTTACAAAAGATGATTCTGAGCTGTTAGAATGGCTTTGTGGTGAAGTTGGTAAAATCATGTAATTTCATATTATTATGTTGTGAAGCTGCATCATCTTTACTTATTCATTATTATCATCCTCTTCTCTTGTTCGCCAAAAGCGGAAAATGATGCTGACCCCGAATTTTTAGCCGCTAAAAAGATATACGATTCATCATTCATTTATTTAGAACAAAATAACAAGCAAAAAGCATTTTCTAACCTGAATAAGGCCAAAGATATCTTCCAAAAGAAAGAAGATTCTTTCCAAGTAGCAAAATGCCTTGTTAACATGGCTATTATTCAAGAAGAGGAAAGCGATAATTTGGGAAGTATTGAAACCAGTTTAGCAGCAACAAAATACCTCAATACCAAAGACAGTACACAGTTTTCGTTTATTACGAGCAATTACAATAACCTCGGTGTAGCATCAAATAGTCTTCGAAATTTTAAGGATGCACAAAAATTCTATCTTCAGGCGTTACAATTTTCCAAGGATACTTTAGATAACCTAATGGTGAAAAACAACTTGGCTGCTTCTCTACATGCACAGGGTAAGTTTTCGCAGTCGAAAAAAATCTATCAAGATCTTCTTGCAAGTCTAAAATCAAAGGACGAGGTGTATCACAAAATAGCGGTAAACCATGCACGTTCAGCCTGGATGGCTAGTCAGGACTTTCACCCAGAACCTATTTTCAGAGATGCTTTGGCTTTTTACACAAAAGAAAATGATCAGTGGGGACTCGATGCCGTTTATTGTTATTTTACAGAGTATTATTTGGATAAAAACAAAGATTCTACCAAGTTTTATGGTAGGAAAATGTTAGAAATCTCGCGAAGATTGGCATCTCCTTCAGATCAGCTTCAAGCTCTCGACTTTCTAATAAAAACAGAAAATGAAAGCAATTCCAAAAAATATTTTACCGAGTACAAAAAATTGTCGGACAGTTTAGATGTTGTTCAGAATTCCACGAAAAATCAATTTGCATTAATCCGTTTTGAAAGTGAAAAAAACAAAGCCCACAACCTCAAATTGGAGAAAGACCTTCAACAAAAAGAGTACATGCTCTATTCCGGCTTATTATTATTGTTGATAAGCGTTTTTGGTGGTTATTATTGGTATGAAAAAAGAAAAAAAAGAATTGAGCTCAAAGCTCAAAATCAAATTAAAGAAGAACGTTTATTAACCTCCAAAAAGGTTCATGATGTGGTAGCAAACGGTCTTTATCAGGTGATGTCTAACTTGGAACATCACGATGATGTCGATAAAGATGAAATTCTCGATCAGTTAGATGGCATGTACCAGCGTTCAAGAGATATTTCGTATGATAATTTTACTATTCCACAGCACATTAATTTTAGAGAAAAATTTTCTGAATTAGCTCATAATTTTCAAAATGATGATCTGAGCATTTTTATAGTGGGCAATGATGATGAACTTTGGAATTTATTAACTGAAAATTTTTCACAGGATTTATATCTTATCATTCGAGAATTTTTCGTAAATATGAAAAAACATAGTAAGGCTTCAAGGGTTATTCTGAAATTTGAAAAATCTGATGATTTGCTCAAGGTGATCTATAAGGACAATGGAGTTGGAAATTTGCATGCAAAAGATAAAAATGGATTAAGAGGGATTCGGGAAAGGGTTCTTTCCCACAATGGTGAGATTTTCTTTGACAATCATCAAGGCTTTGTAATAGAAATGAATTTCAAAATCTAAATAGAATGTTTAAAAAAATACTTGTTGCTGAAGATCATGAAAATGCAAATTTGTCTGTTCAGAGAACTGTTGAGGATTTAGGAATCAGTCAGGTAGAACATTCTTTTTATTGTGATGATGCGTTTGGTAAAATACAAAAAGCGATTCGTTTGGGCGTGCCGTACGAACTTCTCATTACTGATTTGTCGTTTGAAGATGACGATTGTCCACAGAATATTAAGTCGGGTGCTGATCTCATAAAAGCCATCAAGGTCATTCAGCCGGAAATTAAAATTATTGTGTTTTCCGCTGAAAAAAAAGAGGGTGTTATTTCGCAACTTTTTAATGAAAGTGGGATTAATGCATATGTTCACAAGGGTAGAAGTGATATTAAAGAGTTAAAAAAAGCCATTGAACATACATACAAAAATGAAAAGTATATTTCACCAGAAAATCAGCAGGCTATTCGTAAGATGAACTCTTATGAATTCTCTTCATTCGATATTCATATTATAAAATTATTATCTGATGGCATTCTTCAAAAAAATATTCCTGAGCATCTTCAAAAGATGAATATCAAGCCTCACAGTTTAAGCAGTGTTGAAAAAAGACTCAGCAATTTGAAAGAGTCTCTAGACTTCTCCAACAATGAACAACTAGTGGTTTTCTGTAAGGATCTGGGAATTATTTAATTTGTTTTGAATATCCGTTTTTAGCAATAATAACACTATTACCATCGAAATTGTCATTTCGACGAAGGAGAAATCTTCAATAAAAGAGATTCTTCACTTCGCCCTGCTCCGTTCTGAATGACAAAAATCTGTATATTACTCATTGTGGACAATCAAAATTTTTTTTGAAAAAAAACTTATTTTACGGTTTCCCGTAAACAACTATTTGTCGAACGCCCTACCTTTGAAGTACAAAACCATGAAGAAAAAAGGTTATTGAGCTAACAGGTTGCTAAAGACGTGTTAGCTCACCTTTTTTTTAGGACCTTTGTCTTCTTTTCTTGAAGTACTTTTTTTACCTTTGTTTCAATGGAAAACGTTGCTTTTATCATCAATCCCTTTTCAGCAAAAAAAAATTATCAACCTTTTTTAGAAAATCTAAAAACAAAAGTTGAAAATCCTCTATTTTATATCTCAGAATCCATTCAGGGAACTGATGATTTTATTAGGCATCATTTTAATAAGGTGGATATATTTGTTGCTGTGGGAGGCGATGGAACCATTTCCACCGTAGCCAAAAGCATTATCAATACGGAAAAGATACTTGCCATTTTCCCCGCAGGTTCTGGTAATGGTTTTTCTAACGAAACCAAGTTTCATAAAGATTTAGATGAACTTCTTTCTAAAATTTTGAAAAGAGACACCCGAAAAATAGATACCTTCACGGTAAATGAAAGGCTTTCCATCAATGTTTCAGGCACAGGATTCGATGGTAAAGTGGTAAAAGAATTCGAAAAAACAGATCGTGGATTTAAAAATTACATCAAAGTTTCCCTTCAAACTTTTTTTAACTATGACCCCATCGAAGTTATTTTCGACGATCCTCAGCATCAGCATTACAACGGTAAATACCTCATGTTGAACATTGCCAATACCCGCCAATTCGGTAACAACGCTTATATAGCTCCAAATGCCAGTAAAAGTGATGGCTTGGTAGATGTGGTTTTGGTAAAAAAATTTCCGTTGCATTATTCGGCACTTTTTGCTTTCAGAATGTTTACAAAACGCCTGAAAGATGATGATTACGTCACTTATTTGCCTGTTTCAGAAATTAAATTTTCTGTCAATACCAAAAACTGGCATTTAGATGGAGAATTTAACAGTATTTCGTCTCCCATTCATGTGAAAGTTTTACCAAAAAGTTTGAGAATTCTCATTTAATACCTTATTTTCATTGATTAATGGATTTAAACTCAATTTATAGTCACCAAAGAAGTGGCAGCAGCGATTCTACAAAGGCATCAAGAACAGATTTTCAGAGAGATTTTGATAGAATTATTTTTTCATCAGCTTTTAGAAGATTGCAGAATAAGACTCAGGTTTTCCCCCTTCCAGGAAGTGTTTTTGTTCACAACAGATTAACGCATTCCTTGGAAGTTTCTTCTGTAGGAAGAAGTTTGGGAAGCATGATAGGCGAGTTTATCGTTGATGAATTCTCTTCTGAGTTAAGCTCAGATTCTGAGAATTTTTACTTGTATAATCTTAGCAACGTTATTGCCGCCGCATGTCTTTGTCACGATGTAGGAAATCCTGCATTCGGACATTCTGGTGAGGATGCTATTGCCAGTTATTTCGAGAAAAATGAAAACCACCTAAAATCTAAGTTTACAGAAAAAGAGTGGGCAGATTTAGTCAATTTTGAGGGAAATGCGAATGCTATACGAGTTTTAACCCATCAGCAACAAGGGAAAGATGAAGGAGGAACGCAGCTTACATATGCGACATTGGCGAGTATTGCAAAATATCCCTGTGAAGCAGTCGCCAAGAAAAAAGGAATATTACACAGAAAGAAATTCGGATTTTTTCAGAATGAGAAGGAGACCTTCCTTGATATCGCCTGTAAAACAGGTTTAATTCAAGATTCTGAGGAACCTGTAATCTTTAAGCGTCATCCGTTTGTTTGGCTGGTGGAAGCCGCTGATGATATTTGTTATAATATTATCGATATGGAAGATGCTCACAGGCTGGGCATTGTTTCCACATCAGATTGTGAGGATCTTTTCTATGAATTAATACGTTCGGAAAATGCCAACACCAATAGGGTAGATGATAAACTCAAAGCACTTTCCAATGCCAACGAGAGGATTTCTTATTTAAGAGCTAAGGTGATTAATGCTTTAATCAATAAATCCGTAGAAATTTATAAGTCGAAGTTTACACAAATTCTGGATGGGAATTTAGATAAAGCATTGTTGGATGTATTTAAATCTCAAAACCGAAGCCTGCAACAAATTGAAGATTTTTCAGTTGAGAAAATATATGGTCATAAAGCTGTGGTTGAAATTGAAAATGCAGGCTATAACGTCATGTATGAACTTTTAGATCATTTTATTCCATCGGTTCTCAAAGAAAAAGAGGCACGGAAATCTTATGATAAGATGGCCTTAAAGCTACTTCCAAAACAATTTTTGTATGAAGATGCAACCGATTATCAAAAGGTATTGGGTGTTATAGATTTTGTTTCGGGAATGACAGACAATTACGCAACAGATCTTTACCGCAAAATCAAAGGAATAGACATAGGAATGACGATGTAAGAAGATTAACTCTGAATATTTCAATAGTTTTATCAAGAATTTTTTAACAAAATCACATTTTTTACGACATATTAATTAAAAATACAACATTATGGCATTTTTCGGTATTATAGTTTTTATTGGATTGGTAACCTTGTTTGCTTCATTCTTTATCGTGAAGCAGGAAACAGCAGCAATTGTAGAGCGTTTGGGAAAATTTCACTCGGTGCGGCATGCAGGTTTACAACTAAAAATCCCTTTTATAGACAGGATTGCTAAGAAACTCAATTTGAGAATTCAACAGTTGGATGTTCTTATTGATACCAAAACACTAGACAACGTTTTTATTAAAATGAAAATTTCAGTTCAGTATCAAGTGATCAGAAATCAGGTTGCTGATGCCTATTACAAACTTGAAAATCCAGAAAATCAAATCACCTCTTTTGTATTTGATGTAGTGCGAGCAGAGGTTCCAAAACTAAAATTGGATGATGTTTTTGTAAGAAAAGACGATATCGCTGTCGCAGTGAAGGGCGAACTTCAGGAGGCCATGAATTCTTATGGATATGATATTATTAAGGCTTTGGTTACGGATATTGATCCCGATGAGCAGGTAAAACACGCTATGAACAGAATCAACGCTGCTGAACGTGAAAAAACAGCTGCTGAGTATGAATCTGAAGCACAAAGGATTCGTATTGTTGCAGTGGCAAAAGCAGAAGCAGAATCTAAGAAACTTCAAGGACAGGGTATTGCAGACCAAAGAAGAGAGATTGCAAAAGGCTTGGAAGAGTCTGTAAGGATGTTGAACAATGTAGAAATTAATTCACATGAAGCTTCAGCCTTAATTGTGGTTACACAACATTACGATACTCTACATTCTGTGGGCGCCAATAACAGAAGTAATTTGGTTTTACTTCCCAACTCGCCCACCGCAGCAAGCGGCATGTTGAATGATTTGGTAGTGGCAATGACAACTGCGAATGCTGTTGGCGAAGCCAACAAAGGAAAACTTCCACCACCTCCAGAAAATCATGATCATTTTTAAAAGAAAAAGCTATTTCAGTTCGAAATGGCTTTTTTATTAACTTAGAATGAGAAAAAAAAATTTTGATGAAAAATTTAATAAAAACCAAAAGATTTATTTTTATAGGCGCAATCCTAATCTCCTTATTTTATAATGTATCGTGCAAAAAGTCTAAATCCGCGGACAAACTCCTGTTAAAGAAAGAAGTTAAGGATTCATTGAATAGCAAACCTAGTATTGTACTTTCACAAGATCAGAGGGATAACATTATTAAGATTATAGAAAATGACGATGTTTTAGCCTTAGAGAAATTGATAAATTCAGGCGTGGATGTGAATGCTGTCTTCGATGGGTTCTTTAGAGGGGGCAGAGAAGTAGAGGAAACCAACTTAACCAATAAGGATTGGACGATGTTAATGGTTGCAAGTTTTTACAACAAATTGAAAATTGCACAATTTCTTCTTCAGAATGGTGCAAACATCAATCAACAAAATAAAGTTGGGCATACTGCATTGTTTCTGGCGTGTGCAAATCGTAGTGAGGAGATGGCTAAATTTTTATTGAAAAATAATGCTGACGCGACTATTGAAAGTAGAGATATAGACGGACTTTCAACTCTTCATTGGGCAATAGACTATGAATGGAATGACGTAGTTGGAGAATTATTAACAAAAGATGTTGATGTTAATAGTTTTTCTTCAGCTAGTGGAAATAACATATTAATCAGTGCATTAATGAACAATGGAATTAAGCAAGATGTAATTGTTAAGATTATAGAAAAAGGTGCAGATATTAATTACATCAATCCAAAAGATGGCAATAATGCATTAATGTGGGTTTGCGAAAGAAACTTTTTAAATGTGGCAATGAAATTAGTTTCAAAAGGAGCAAATGTCAATATTCTATCTAAAAATGGGAGCACTGCTTTATCTTTTGCTGCAGCAAATAAATCGTGTGATACAAAATTAATCGACTTTCTAGTACAAAACGGAGCAAAAATTAATATTGATGAAAAGTATGGAAGATCAGCCTTAGTTGAGGCAGTAAGCAGCAATTGCTTATCAAAAGTTGATTATTTAGTGAAAAGAGGGGCTGAAATTAATGAGAAAAGTGTTGGTTTCGGGGGAGTATCCCCACTCACAGAATCCCTTTGGCAAACCAATTATCCTATTACAAAATACTTGATTGATAATGGGGCAAACGTCAATATAGCGAAAGACAATGGGGAAACAGCACTTTTAGTCGCAGTGTGGAATGAGAAAAATTATGAAAATGTAGATTTACTTTTGAAGAAAGGTTCTGATGTTAATAAGACGGATGTTGATTTACAAAGCCCATTGTTAAAAGCTGTGCAGTATGACCATTATGATATTGCAGTACTTCTAATTAAAAATGGAGCCGATACCAAAGCAGTGGACACTTATGGCAGATCAGTTAAAAGTACACTGGATGAAACCGTAGCAAGAACGGGCAATAAACAATGGTTTAATCTTAAACTATAATTGTAAGGTTGTGAAAATTTAAAAAAAGCGATACAAAATTTTGTACCGCTTTTTTTGATTTGTATTTAAAGTTTAAAATCAACTATTGTCTCTTAATCTTCGAAATTTGTTTGATTAATGTATATTTAATTGATGATGCGTCTGCTGGTGGATTAGCGATTTTTGCTGTGCTCACGGTTACAACATAATCATAACCAGGTTCGTAATTGAATCCATCGATATTATTGTAGAAAAGTTGCCATTCGTCGGTTACTTTTTCTCGAACCAACATGCATTTCATATGACCTGCACCGTTATTGCAGTCTCTTTGATCAGCGCTAATCATTAAAGTTTTTATAGCAGTGTTTTCGGAAGTTTGCACAGAGCATTGCATCAATGTGAACAGAAATATTCCGCCTAATAGAAGTTTTGTAAATAGTTTCATAATCTTATTATTTGATTTTCATTTTTACAATTAGTATACCACAACAAAATATTAAAATCTTACTCTGCCTGTCAATAAATCAAAAAACATTCTAAAATCAGAAATCAAAGACCAAAGCGGATATTTAAAAGTTGCAGGTCTATTTTTTTCGATAATGGCGTGTGAGAGCCACGCAAAACCATAGCCAAATATGGGGACGTACCACAGAAAACGCTCTTTACCAGAATAAATAACATAGCCGATTACAAAAAACACTAAAAGCGTTCCCAGGAAATGAAAAATCTTTGTTCCTCTTTTGCTGTGTTCGGTGAGATAAAATTCGTAAAATTCTCGGTAGGTTTTAATTCTGGACATTTTCTTAATTTTTAAGTGGTTTTATTTCTAAGTTTACTGTGCTTATGACCGTAGAAGAAATAAATTACTAAACCTATGGCAAACCATATTCCAAAATACATCCAATTTTCATGGCTCATTCCCGTCAACAGATACAAACAAGAACTCAAACCTATTAAAGGTATTAAAGAGAGATTTTTAACAATGGCAAAACCACATAGAATAAAATTGATGATTAGGAAAAAGAAAATGGAAGCTCTAAACTCACCTTCTTCAGGATCTCGCCAATCCATTAAGTTATGGAAAAACTCAGGTTGATAGAAATAGAAGAACACTACACTTCCTATAAATAATAGAGGAAAAATAATTTTACCGTTAATATAGGGCAAGTGGAACCTTCCTGCTAATTTTTCTTTTCGAGGCAACATGAGAACACCGCCACAAACCAAAACAAATGCGAAGATGGTTCCGATACTTGTGAAATCAAGGATAAAAGTTTTATCGGTAAAAAGAATAGGAACTCCCACTACTATACCTGTTATAATGGTAGCAAAAGAAGGAGTTTTATATTTAGGGTGAATGGTTTGAAATTTTTCTGGCATTAAACCATCTCGGCTCATCGCATACCAAATTCTAGGTTGTCCCATCTGGAATACCAAAAGAACTGTGGTTATCGCTACAATAGCTACAAACGAGACAATGAGTTCCATCCATGCGACATTGGCGTTGGACTGTTCAAAAATAAATGATAGAGGATCGCCCACACCATCAAATTTTTCGTAATTCACCATTCCGGTTAAAACAAGCGTTAGTGCGATATAAATTCCAGTGCAAAGCACCAAAGAAATAATCATTCCACGAGGAAGATTTTTCTGAGGGTTTTTCGTTTCCTCAGAGAGTACACTTAATGCATCAAAACCAATATAAGCAAAGAAAACTCCAGAAACCGCGCTCATCACCCCTGCAAAACCGTTCGGCATAAAGGATGGTTCGCCAGTTTTCGGACTGATCGGCGTCCAGTTATCGGTATTCACGTAGGCAACACCCACCAAAATAACTAGAACAATCACTGCTAGTTTTAAAATCACCAAGGCATTGTTGAAATTTTTACTCTCACGAACACCTACATAGCACAACCACGTGATCAATCCATTAATTACCAGTGCAGGTATGTCTGCAATGATCTTTAAATTTCCAATAATAGGAGCCGTTTTCCAGGCATTGAGAAGTTCTGCGTTTTTGGATCCTCCTTCAAAAGCTTTTTTAGCTTCAGTATAGCTGCACGTGAGGTAATCTGGTATATGAAAACCCAATCTTTCCATAAAACTGGTGAAATAATCCGACCAAGAGAAAGCAACATAGATGTTCCCAAAGGAATATTCCATAATCAATGCCCAACCGATGATCCATGCAATTAATTCTCCGAAACTGGCATAAGCATATGTGTACGCGGAACCAGCTGTGGGAATTCTACTGGCAAATTCTGCATAGCAAAGCGCGGTAAATCCACAAGCAAAACCACATATAAGGTATAATAAGATTACTCCAGGTCCTCCCTTGAAAACAGCCTCACCCAAACTACTAAAACTCCCTGCGCCAATAATAGCGGCAATTCCAAAAAATACGATATCCCAAACTCCCAACACTCTCAGCAATCCAGATGGTGCATCCGATTCTGAGTAGTGTTTTCTTCTGAAAAGTTGACCCATTAAGTTGTATATTAAATTTAGTTAAAACAAATGTAATGATTTCAGCTTTACAACGCTCCAAAATCTAAATTTATTATAACAAAAGTTAAGAAGTCTTAAAAAATAATCCACATATTAACATTATGTCAAAACCTCTTGCTAGTACAATATATTTTCAATAATTTCGTTGGTAATTTGTGGATAAAATTAAGTGCAAAGCATACCGAAATCCATGAAAATATTGGCGAAATTTCAAAATTTGTTCATTCAATGAAATCAAAGAAAATTATCTTAGCAGCGGCTGTATTATACTTCGGTTTGTCGGAAGCTCAACAGTCTCAGTATTTTAATCAAAAAGAAGACTACCGTTTCAACCTGGCGGAGAATTTATACCAAACTAAGGTTTTCAATGCATCGCAGTACGAGTATGCGCGCCAGTATTTCTACAATCAGAATCTATCTAAATCTAAGAAAGAGGCCGCACAATTTTTTGATAACGTTATAGGTGTTATCCTTCAGAAGAATCATGCAGAGGAAGGTTTAACCGCTTTTATGAAAGAATATCCCAATTCTGCATATTTTGCGCAGGCTAATTTGCCTCTTGCAGATTATTATTTGGCTAAGAAAGATTTTTCAAAGGCTTTAGAAACACTTAAAAAAGTAAATCAATACCAACTTTCAAAATCAGAAAATACAGAGTATATTCTGAAATTGGGATATGCAAAATTCATGATGGGCGATTCTAAAGGTGCCATTGATGCTTTGGAAGAAGCGTATAAAAGTGCCGACCAATCTGAAAAAGGTGATGTAGCTTATATGTTGGGGCATTTGTATTATGCTAACCAACAAAATGATAAGGCATTTCAATATTTTGATTCTGTTAAGAATGAAGAAAAGTTTGGGAAATTAGTTCGTCCTTATTACGTCCAAATGTACTTCAATAACAAAGACTACGATCAAGCAATAGCTGAAGGGAATGCTTTGTTGAACACCGATGTTTCAGATGCGTATAAAGCAGAAGTTCATAAGATTATTGGCGAAAGTTACTTTATGAAAAAGGATTACGCATCCGCATATCCTCATCTAAAAGATTATTTAACTGTGCAGCAGAATCCTTCGGAAAGCGATTTGTACGAGATGGGTTTTGTGGCAGCACAGCTGAAAAAATATGATGAAGCAGTTTCTTATTACAATCAGTTGATTAATTCCAATTCAGCGTTAGCGCAGAATGCGTATTATCAATTAGGAAATGCATATTTGTCGGTTGATAAAAAACAGGAAGCACTCTCGGCATTCAGATCTGCCTATCAAATGGATTATGACAAGAAAGTGAAAAAATTGGCGCATCAACAGTACGCCAAATTAAGTTATGATATTGGAAATCCTTTCGAAAATCCAACCTCAGTTATTCAAGACTATATAGCAGGAAATACCGAACAGGATGCAGAAATGAAATCTTTGTTGGTGAAATCGTATTTGTATTCGGGAGATTACAAAGGAACGCTGGATGCGATAGATAAATTGCCCAATTCAACACCAGAAACAGACAAGATAGATCAGGCTGTTTCTTTTCTTTTGGGAACGGAAGAATTTAACAAAGGAAACCTCGATGATGCTGAGAAATATTTTTTAAGGAGTTTAGAGTTTGATATAGATAAAGAATTTAATAACAGAGCTTTATATTGGTTATCTCAAGTATATTATCAGAAAGGAAATTACCCTTCTGCTATTGTGAGATACGAAAAGTTACTGGATAAATCATTTCCCGAAAAGCAACAGCTGAGTTATGATTTGGGATATGCTTACTTTAAATCTAAAAAATTTGATCAGGCTGAAAAATATTTCAAAGAATATTTAAAAAATCCGAAAACCGAATTTAAAAACGATGCTGAGCTTCGTTTGGCGGATGTTTATTATGCCAATAACCAGTTAGGTGAAGCCATCGATATTTATGATAAGAATACTGATGCTACCGATTACACAGAATTCCAAAAAGGCATGGCTTTAGGTTTTAAAGGTGATGTTTCGGGGAAAATATCTGCCTTAAAATCATTAATATCAAAATATCCAAATTCGGAATACAGAGACGACGCAGAATATGAGATTGGTGTGGCTTATGCCTCACAAGATGATTACGGAAATTCAAACGATTACTTTTCAAGGGTTGTGAAAAACTCTTCAGATAAAGATTTGGTAGCCAGTGCATCCATTTATAGAGCACAAAATTATATTGATCAAAATCAAAACGATAAAGCATTATCTGAGCTTCAAACACTTGGGAATCAGTACAAAAATACACCATACGCACAAAAAATAGTGCAGGCTGCAAGACCAATCTTTACCAAAAATGGTGACACAGCAGGATACGAGAATTTTGCGAAAAATCTTGGTGTAAATGTGGACGCAAAGGAAATTGATGAAATTAATCTTACCACTGCTAAGCAATATTTTGCTAAAAAAGATTATAAAAATGCTATTTCGTATTATGAAAAGTACATCTCTCAGAATCCTACTGGTGAAGGACTTTATCAGGCTCAATATGAGTTAGGGGAAAGTTATTATCAGACAAAAAATTCTACAAAAGCATTGTTGACATTGCAAAGTATTGCGGATATTCCGAATGATTATCAGGACGACGCTCAAACGAGAATTGTTCAGATCTATCTTGCTCAGAACAATAACGCTGAAGCTAAGAAATATTTGGACAGTCTTCGTAATTCGTCTAATGTAAACATTAGAAACTTCGCAAATGTGGAGTTGATGAAGATTTACGCAGATGAGAAGAATTTTAACCAGGCGGAAAAATTAGCAGACGCTGTTATCGCAAATACAAAAAATTCAGCTTCCGTCATTGAAACTGCGAAAGTTATTAAAGCGAGAAGTTTGATGAATGCTGGTAAAGATAAAGATGCTCAAGCTGCTTACACGGCGTTGGAAAAATCATCCAACTCAGAAGTTGCCGCAGAATCTTTGTATGCAAAAGCATGGTATCAAAATAAAGCAAAATCTTATAAAGCCTCTAATGAAACCATCTTCAAAATTGCAAATAATTATGCCTCTGAAGATTATTGGGGAGCAAAGGCATTGGTGTTGATGGCAAAAAATTATCTGGGCTTAAAGGATAATTACCAAGCGAGTTACACCTGCGATCAGATTATTGCCAACTATCAGGATTTCCCTGAAATTGTGAGCGAAGCTAAAGAAGTTAAAAAACAAATTAAAAAGTAAAACCTAGTAACGCATTGCTGTAAATAAATTTTGTAAAACATTGACATTGTTTACATTAATGTATAAATACATAATGATATAATGAACAGAAAAATTCAAATATTATCCATACTTTTCTTGGGGTTTTCTCAGGTTGCATTTTCTCAGATTAAAGAAGAGAAACTGATTTTAGATAAGAAAAGAGAACCGGAAGTGAAGAAAATTGAAAAAAAGAAAACTTCTGTAGAAACCATTAAAAATTATCCGCCTGAGGAAAAATCGCAAAATCCGGTGAAATATACCATTACGGATGTTCCAGCAGTATCTGACTTCAAAACTTCTACCATTCAAGGCGAAGATGTTGCTCCTAAGTTTGATGGAAATCAACAGAACAACTATTTCCAGATAGGTGGCGGAAACTATGGTAGATTTTTGATGGATGGTAATATTTCTAAAACTTTAGAAAATAAACTTGAAGTAGGTGCTGATGTTCATTTTCTTTCCACTAGTGGACTAAAAAAGGAGTATGATTGGAGTTCAAAACAAAGTGATTTGAAATTGGGAGCATATCTTAATTCTTATGGAGAAAAAGGTAAATTTAATGCATCGGCCGACTTTGGTAGAAGCGACTATAATTATTATGGAATTTACGCTCTACAACCAGAAGCTGATACGGATTTGAAACAGAATGTAGGAACACTTAATGTCAATGGATATTATGATTTTTATTTAAATGAAATTTTAAACGATGTTCGTGTAAAATCTTCGTTTTTAAGGGATAACTTTGATGCTAAAGAGGCTCAGGCTTCGGCTTTGGTGAATTTATCAAAACATGGTATAGATTTGGCCAAATTAGGTTTTAGTTTGAATGCAGATTTAGGTGTAGGTGTAGAAGGTATCAATACCAAATTCGATTTGCTTAACAAAAACGAATCAAGTTTTTTAAATATCGATTTAAGTCCGAAATTAACCTTTAGAAAAGGAGAATCATACCTTATGATAGGTTCTGGATTTTCGTTTTTAAATTCAAAGCATGATTTTGAATGGTTGGCAGATGCCGAAACAAAAACCTCTAAATCTTACTGGTTTCCCAAAGCAGAGATTCAAGTTGCGGCAGGAAATGGTTTTAAATTCTATGGTGGAGTTGACGGTGGTTTAAAAATGAATACCTATTCAAGTCTATTAGCAGAAAATCCTTATGCAGTTTCAGATCAGTTTTTAAAACCGACTCAAACAAAATATCATGTCTACTTTGGTCTCCGTGGTGATATTGATGAGATGGTGAAATACGATATCTCTGCAGGATATGCTAAAATGAGAGACATTATGTTCTTCAAGGCTAATCCGCTTTTTGATAATTTTTATTCACTTAACCGTTCTCCATACGATTATGCCAACACATTTTCGGCAATCTACGATGATGGAAATGTAAGTGACGTAAAAGCAAGTATTCAGTATTTCCCATTGGAAAATTTAGTGGTGGATGCTGGAATAAATTTCACAAAATACGATTTGAACAATCAGAAAAACATCTATAATAAACCTTTGGTGAATGCCAGTATTGGAGCAAAGTACAGTATGTTGGAGAAAAAATTAATGCTTGGCTTTAAGGGTTTCTTTTTAACAGACAGAACCACCAATTCTTACCAATTTGCAGCAGTTGCTGATCCAAGCGTACCTATTGGTTTAAGCTATCAAACTCAGGAAAATACCGATGATAAAGTTGGTGGGTATGCCGATTTAAATTTATCAGCTGAATACAAAATTCACAAAAATTTCAGTATTTTTGCGCTCGGAAATAATCTTATTGGTGCTAAATACCAGACTTTCAAAGGGTATAAGGTTTTAGGGCCACAGATTTTAGGTGGTGTTAAAATCACTTTCTAGAAAGAGATTGTTTTCCTGACATGACTTCGGCTGCATAGTTTAATGGATAGAACTTCGGATTTCGGCTCCGACAGTGGGGGTTCGAATCCCTCTGCGGTCACAAAAAAACTCTTACATCAATGTAAGAGTTTTTTCATTTTATCAAATACAAAATTCCTAGAGCATCTGCGATGAACACTGTTATTTTCATATTTCATGGGTGTCATTCGTCGATAAATAAGCCCATTTGGATGTGCTTAAATTGTTTGGAATGTTTTTGAGCATTGGATGTTTTGTTTTGAAACTCCATTTCATAAACTTCTAGCATATTATATTTGCCTATCATTAGCTTCAAATTTTCCATTTCTTTGTCGTTTGTAGTAACAACGTGACTTTTGTAGAAAATATCTTTTAATAGCCTTAAAAACGTTTTTTAAATGCAACAAATCGCAATTGGACTCTTTGATTGGTATTGCGGAGATTACTTTAATATGTTTTTGAGGTTTAGATTGTTTAAAGTCTATATTTTACATCTCTTCCAAAATCTCATCGTAACAGCTAATGTAATATTGGTATTTTATCTGATTAGGCAAAAGCCTTGTATTTAATTTGTAAATTAGCACAGCTGTGGTCTAAAAGTGAATTATGATATCTTTTAATGTTAAATTTAATTTAAATAAAATTTATAATAAATTGAAATATAATTATTTATGATTTTTATATATAATTTACTTGAATTCATATTGCTAATGTTAAATGTTGTAGCATTCGTGCTTTTTAGTTATGATAAGCTATTGGCGAACAAGCATCTGCGGCGCATTCCAGAATCAGTTTTACTTAGTGTATCAATGTTAGGTGGTAGTGTAGGATCCGTTTTAGGAATGTTGATTTTTAGACATAAAATAGCTAAGAAAAGTTTTATCGTTAAAATATCTATTATTATTGTTTTGCAGATTGCAATACTGTTCTATTGGAAACGTTAGTTTAAAAGTAATGTATTGTTTTTCTATTATCAAAATGTTAATTATTTATATAATAAAATGTTTTTTCGATAAAAATCCGTAATTTTGCGCCCGTAAAAATCTTATATGCAAAACATTCGTAATATTGCGATTATCGCTCACGTTGACCATGGTAAAACTACTTTGGTGGACAAAATTATCCATGCTACCAACATCTTTAGAGACAATCAGGAATCTGGAGAGTTGATTATGGATAACAACGATCTTGAAAGAGAAAGAGGAATCACCATTTTATCTAAAAATATCTCTGTTACTTACAAAGACACCAAAATCAACGTAATCGATACGCCTGGTCACGCCGACTTTGGTGGTGAAGTAGAGCGTGTTTTGAAAATGGCTGATGGGGTAATTTTGTTAGTGGATGCTTTCGAAGGACCAATGCCTCAAACGAGATTCGTGCTTCAAAAAGCATTAGAACTTGGTTTAAAACCTATTGTTGTCATCAACAAAGTAGATAAAGAAAACTGCCGACCTGATGAAGTTCATGATAAAGTTTTCGATTTATTCTTCGCTTTAGATGCTACAGAAGAACAGTTGGATTTCCCAACTTTCTACGGTTCGTCTAAGCAAGGATGGTTCAACACATCATTGGAGCCTACAGACAGCATTTTACCAATTCTTGATGGTATTTTACAATATGTACCTGAACCTAAAACAGAAGAAGGAAATTTACAGATGCAAATTACTTCGTTAGATTATTCTTCTTTCCTTGGAAGAATTGCTATTGGAAAAGTAACAAGAGGATCGATTGCTGAAAATCAATGGGTAGGCCTGGCCCAAGATGGTGGCAAGATTGTAAAAGGTAAAGTAAAGGAACTATATGTATTCGAAGGTCTTGGAAAGAAAAAAGTAACTGAGGTAAAAGCTGGAGATATTTGTGCTGTAGTTGGTTTCGATGCCTTCCAAATTGGGGACTCTTTTGTTGATCTTGAAAATCCTGAACCATTAGAAAGAACAGCTATTGATGAGCCTACTTTGAACATGACGTTCTCTATCAATAATTCACCTTTCTTTGGTAAAGATGGTAAATATGTTACTTCTAACCACTTGAAAGAGCGTTTGACAAAAGAATTAGAAAAAAACCTGGCATTAAGAGTTCAGCAGACGGATGATGCCAATACTTTCTTGGTTTTTGGTAGAGGTATTCTTCACTTATCGGTTTTAATTGAAACCATGAGAAGAGAAGGATATGAAATGACTATCGGACAGCCACAAGTTATCTTAAGAGAAATTGATGGTGAACAGTGTGAGCCTTATGAATCTTTAGTGGTAGATGTTCCTGAAGAATATGCTTCTAGAGTAATCGATCTTGCAACACAAAGAAAAGGTGATCTTCACATCATGGAAACCAAAGGAGAAATGCAACACATGGAATTTGAGATTCCGTCGAGAGGATTGATAGGATTGCGTTCTCAAATGCTAACAGCTACTGCAGGGGAGGCGATTATGGCACACCGTTTTACAGAATATAAACCGTTTAAAGGAGCTATCCCTGGAAGAAATAATGGGGTTTTGGTTTCTAAAACAACTGGTCCAGCTACAGAATATTCTATCAATAAATTACAGGACAGAGGTAAATTTTTCGTTGACCCAGGAGAGGAAATCTATACAGGTATGATTGTAGGTGAGCAGAACAAGCCTGGAGATTTGGTTGTAAACATCGTTGAAGCAAAACAATTGAACAACATGCGTGCTGCAGGTAAAGATAAAGATACTGGGGTTGCACCTAAAATATTATTCTCATTGGAAGAGTGTATGGAATATATCCAAGCAGACGAAGCGATTGAGGTGACGCCGAACTTTATCAGAATGAGAAAGAAGATTCTTTCAGAAGAAGATAGAAAGCGTGCCGAGAGAATGGCAAAAGCTGAATAAAATAACTAAATCATATTGAAGCTCCAGATATTCTGGAGCTTTTTTTATTAACTTTTGGTTACATGGGAAGTATTCATGATTTTATTTAATAAATTTATAATTCACAAAAAATATCAAATTATGAACTTAACTATTTTGCAGTACGATGCGTCGTACGATGGTGCTGGAGCAGCTGCTGCGGCGGGTATGGGATTTGGAATAATGATTTTCTATGTCGTTGTTCTTTTATTTTATGGATTTTGTATGTACAAAATTTTTCAGAAGGCAGGTGTTGAAAATGCTTGGGCAGGTTTCATCCCAATTTACAATATAATTGTACTGTTACAAGTGGTAAAAAAGCCTTTGTGGTTAATTATATTATTTTTTATTCCTATAGCAAATCTATATGCTTCATGGGTGGTTAATGATAACCTAGCCAAAGGGTTTAAAAAAGAAACACCGCTTTATACTATACTTTTATTCTTCCTAGGATTTATATTTATCCCTGTATTGGCATTTGGTAATGACACTTTTGATGCTTCAAGAATTCCAAATGATTCATCCATGTAAATTGTAATCAATTTCATTCGAAGCTCGGCTGCATAGGTATTGCGGCCGAGCTTCTTTTTTGTGAATACTTTTAATCTTTAAAAAATAAATGTAATTTTACCGACTATGAAATCTAATCTGATAAAATACACCGCTCTGGCAGGATTTTTTGCTTTATCAATAAGTTCTTGCTCGGTTCAAAATAAAACGACTTCCAAATCTGGAAATCCAGTTTCAAAATCAAAACCAGCTTCAGGTACAAGCGTAACAAAACCTCCAAAACCTATTATAAGCGAGATTAATGCTCTGGAAAATTATAAAGTAGATCTTCCCGAAATCAATAGAGAGTTTCGTGGTGCTTGGATTGCTTCTGTTGCCAACATCAATTGGCCATCCCGAAATAACCTCACAACAGACCAGCAGAAAGAGGAAGCCATTAAATTATTAGATTTATTGAAAAATTCAAATTTCAATGCGTTAATTTTTCAGGTACGCCCATCCTCCGATGCCTTATATAGCAGTTCATTAGAACCTTGGTCTTACTACTTAACAGGAGAAATCGGTAAAGCTCCCAATCCGTATTACGATCCATTACAGTTTTGGATAGATGAAGCCCATAAACGCGGAATGGAACTTCATGTATGGCTCAACCCATTCAGAGCACATCATTCCAATGGAGGGAAGGTAACTTCTGCATCTTTAGCAAGTAAAATGTCGGATATTACGATAAGATTGAGAAACGGTATGTATTGGTTTGATCCAGGAAGTGAGAAAACTCAAAATCACGCTTCTGCTGTGGTTAAGGACATCGTAAAGCGTTACGATATTGATGGTTTGCACTTTGATGATTATTTTTATCCCTATGCTACCTACAATAATGGAGCAGATTTTCCAGATTCCAAAACTTGGAATGTTTATAAAAACGCAGGTGGTACACTCTCACGAGCGGATTGGCGCAGAGATAATGTGAACAGATTTGTAGAGAGAATCTATAAGGAAATTAAAGCCGAAAAAAACTATGTGAAATTTGGAATCAGTCCATTCGGAATTTGGAAACCTGGTTTTCCTGTTGGTGTTACAGGTTCTTCTCAGTATGATGAATTGTATGCGGATGCAAAATTATGGTTGAATAAAGGTTGGGTAGATTATTTTTCACCTCAATTATATTGGCCTATTAATTCTACTGGTCAGAGTTTTCCTGCGTTGTTAAAATGGTGGCAACAAGAAAATACTTTTAACAGACATTTATGGCCAGGTTTAAATACTGTAGAAATAAAAGCATCCAACCGACCAACAGAAATTGCCAATCAGATTACAGAAACCCGTCAAATTTTATTAAACAGCAAAGGAGCAATACATTGGAGTATTGCAGGAATTACGAAAAGTCCAGCAATGGAATCTACTCTAAAAAATGTTTCTTATAAAGAACCAGCTTTATCGCCAATTAGTTCGTGGTTAAAACATGAAGTGGTGGCAAAACCTACACTTAATATTATAGAAAGCGGAAATACTGTTTCAGCTAGTTGGTCCAATTCTCAACCTTTATTGGTGTCTAAATGGGCTGTTTTCAAAAGATATGATAATGAGTGGGAAGTGAGTTTTGTAGATGGTAAAACTCGTGCAGAGGTTATTATGAAACAGAAAAATGGTAAAACGTTAAATGCAGTAGCCGTTAAAGCTATAGATAGGCTAAGTAATGAAAGTGAATATATTGCGAAAAAAGTAAAATAGTTTTTTACAGTATGGAATAATTGTTGTAAAACAGCTTTATCGCGAATATATCATATAATAGATCAATCGAATATATATAAATTATAAACACTTTAATGATGAAAAAAATTCTTTTGTTAAGTATTAGCTTAACGAGCTTGTTAAATTATGCTCAAAAATTAAAATCTGAAAATTTAGAATTTAAAAAGAAAAACATTCCAACTCTTGTCGCCAACGAAATTCCAGTTGACTTGGTATTGATTAGAACAACTAGTTCGGATTTTCTAAATCAGAATGATATTACAAATACATACGTTCATACTCCAGATTTTTTATCTAATAATACAAGTAACCCTAAGTATATTGCTATTGTTGATTATCTATATACTACACCTATTTCTAGAAATGAAAAAATGGGATCTGCATTGACTCATTTAGCTATTGAATCAAAAACAAAAGCAATATTATACATTATTGAGAGAGGAAAAGGTGTTTTTTCAAGTCAATCAGTTGAATTGCTGAATTCTAATGGTGATAATTTGAAAAGTGTAAACTTGGTAAATACAATATTTGAAATTAAAAGTGCTAACGCAGAAGCTGTAAAATTTTTGGATGGCAATTCTATAAAAAAATCTCTATATGTTGATGTTGAAAAAAAGCAAATAGAGAGATTAACTCAGAAAGCTTATGATATGTTAAAAACTGGGATGACTAGTTTTGAATACAATAATCGTTTTGAATTCAACTATCTTAAAAGTGATGATTCTTTTGATTTCTCAAATTTTGATAAAGCTTATCAAAGTTTAAAATTGGCAATTTCTCCTATTAATTCTGAACAAATACTAAATAGCATTGCTGAGTGGAGAACGGAAGAAGAGAAATATGCTAGCAACACTGATAAAAATATTAAAAAATATAGAATAGGGATTTTAGAAAATATCCTATCAAGCTATGTTATCATTAATAACTTTGATAAAGGTGATGATATAGTTTCTAAGTTAGAACAATTAGATCCCAAAAATAGAACAGCATCATGGTATATAAAGCAAAAAAATCAAAATGCTTCAAGTGATTTTTCTTCATCGAAAAGCTTAGTTTATACTGAACTTCCCCAAAGTGTAATTATTCCTCAAAATAGTCAAGCTTTATTTTCGTCTAATGGAGTAAGTTCTGTACCTGAACTTAAGATTAACAAAGTGCGTACTGTGGATAGTTACAATTATCATTCGATTTTGAATCTATCAACAATTCAATATGCTTTGAATGCATTTAAAAGTGAAAACCTACTTTTAAAATATCAAAATGATTTAATGAATGAAATTGTATTTTTTATTTTAGATTTTGATCATAATATTAAAGGCTTAAATGGTGCATCGAAGAAAGAAATCCCTAGTTTAACTGCATTTGCGAAAAAAATAAACAAAGAATTTATTGATAACAAAGTTTTTAAATTTAATGATAGTAAATCTGTAAAGCTTGCTAATGCCCGCGAATACATTTCTAAAAATTATAAACTAGAGGATTTTTATCCATTTATTCCTGAGATTGATAGAGCAAAACAAGCATTGCTTCAAAGTAAGAAAGAAGGAAGAACTGATGCACTTATTGCATGTACAGATTTAAATTCAATTCTTAAGATGAGAAATCTTATAGCAAATGATAATTGGATGGAAGAAAAGAGAAAAGAAAAAGAATCTATTGTAAATAAATATTTAGAAGATACTTCAAAATTATCTATAAACAAAGAAGAGGTTTATCATGAATTTAAAAACACAATAAATGTTTTAGAAAATATTAAAAATAAGAGGAGGCTTTCGGATGAGGAAATTGATAATTACCATCATCTAATGAATAGGATGATGAATAAATTAAATCAGCAATAATACTAGCTATACTAATAAGTTACTAAAAGTTCTTTCTTTTAAGGAGGAACTTTTTTGTAATTAAACTATTTTAAAATCACTATCTTTGCACACTTTTATATGTTTAAAATAAAGCATTTTAGGAAAATTCCTTTTTGCTATCAAATACCCTTGTAAAAAATGAAATGTGGAATCGTAGGATTACCAAATGTAGGTAAATCAACTCTTTTTAATTGTTTAAGCAACGCAAAAGCGCAATCTGCTAATTACCCTTTCTGTACTATTGAACCTAACTTGGGAACAGTTTCTGTACCAGATAACAGATTGTTTGAGTTGGAAAAAATTGTAAAACCAGAAAGAGTTCTTCCTGCTGTAGTTGAAATTGTAGATATTGCTGGTTTGGTAAAAGGAGCAAGTAAAGGGGAAGGTTTGGGAAATCAGTTTCTTGCCAACATCCGAGAATGCGAGGCAATTATTCATGTTTTAAGATGTTTTGATAACGGCAATATCGTGCATGTGGAAGGTTCTGTAGATCCTTTGAGAGATAAAGAAATTATCGATATTGAGCTTCAGTTGAAAGACCTTGAAACCCTTGGTAAAGCAGTAGAAAAAGCTAAAAAATTCATTAAATCGGGGAAGAAAGAAGATATTTTAACTTATGAAACGCTTCAAAATCTGCAAAAATTTATCGAAGATGGTAAAAATGCAAGAGAATTTCCTGCAGATGATTTTGCAAAGTCGGTGATTGACGAAGTTCAGTTGCTTACTAAAAAACCTGTTCTTTATGTTTGTAATGTGGATGAAAATTCCATTAAAAACGGTAATGAATGGATTGCAAAGATTGAAGAAATGGCTAAGAATGAAGGTGCAGAAGTTGTGGTATTGGCCGCGCAGATTGAAGCCGATATCAATGAGCTCGAAACTTATGAAGAAAGAGAAATTTTCTTGGAGGAACTTGGTTTAACAGAGCCAGGGGTAAACAGACTGATTAGAAAAGCTTACGACTTATTGAAGCTCCAAACCTATTTTACGGCTGGTGTAAAAGAAGTTCGTGCGTGGACTATTGGACAGGGCTGGACGGCGCCACAGGCTGCAGGTGTTATACATACCGATTTTGAGAAAGGTTTTATCCGTGCAGAAGTGATTAAATACAACGACTATGTGGAGTATGGCTCTGAAGCTAAAGTGAAAGAAGCCGGAAAGCTTTCTGTAGAAGGTAAAGAGTATATTGTAAAAGATGGTGATATCATGCATTTCAGATTTAATGTATAATTAATCAACTTTTAAAACATACAAAAGCGCTGTCAGTACATATTGATGGCGTTTTTTTATTACATTTGACTTACAGAGCACATTATGAAGGAATTTTTTATTGAGTATTATCCGCAGATCATTTTAGGTGTTGAAATCCTCTATTTTATTGGAGTTATTCTGCTGTCGGCAAAAATCATTATCGATACCAAAACTACCAGCAAAACACTTGCATACCTATTGTTGATAATTTTCCTACCAGTGGTTGGTATTATTATTTATTTTGTTTTTGGAGTTAATTTCAGGAAAAATACATTTTTCAATTATAAAATTGAGCGCAATGAAGAAATCTATTCTAAAATAAAAAAATATATTGAGGAAACGCACAGAAAAGTTCTGGCAGAGAGGTTTCATGAAGTAAGCAAATATGAAAACACTGCAGATTTTTTGTTCCATTCTGTGCATTCACCGCTTACGCAGGGCAATGAGGTACAATTATTAATAAATGGAGAAGAAAAATTTCCCAAGGTTTTTGAAGCCATTAAAGCCGCCAAACATCATATTCATCTGGAATATTATATCTATGCCAATGATGATATTGGGAACCGCCTAGCAGATGCTCTGATTGAAAAATCACGGAAAGGTATAGAAGTTCGATTCATGTACGATGATTTAGGCAGCAACAAAATCGGAAAAAAACTGCTTTCTCGGCTTAGAGAAGCGGGAGTTGAAGTAACGCCAGTTAATAAAATTAAATTTAAACTTTTGGCCAACCGCGTTAATTACCGAGATCACAGAAAAATAATCATCATCGATGGACGTGAAGTTTTTATAGGGGGAATCAATGTTTCTGATAAATACATCAATCCCAATCAATTTCAATATTGGCGCGACACCCATTTGTACATTAAAGGTAGTGGCGCTTTTTATTTTCAGTTTATGTTTTTCACCAACTGGATTTTAACCAATGAAAAAATGATTGACATAAATCCCAGCTATTTTGATTACGATTACCAAGTTCAGGCTGACAAAATTGTACAGGCTGTTCCTAGCGGACCAGACATGAAGCCAGCCATTATGCTGAGCTCTACTTCTTCTATTTTTTCTGCAAAAAAGAGAATTTACATTACAACGCCATATTTTATTCCTGTAGAATCGGTTTTAAATGCTATTAAACAACAGGCGATGGCTGGATTGGATGTTCGATTATTGGTTCCTAAAAATGGAGATTCCGTTTTCGTAAATGCCGCAGCATATTCGTATTATGGAGAATTGTTGGAGGCCAATGTTCGGATTTTCTTCTACGAAAAAGGTTTTGTACACGCAAAAACCATGCTTATAGATGACGATTTAGCCGTTGTGGGTACTGCCAATATGGATGTTCGCAGTCAGGAACTCAATTTTGAAGTGAACACCATGGTATATGATAGAGAAATCAATGAAAAACTCTTCTTAGCTTTCGAAGAAGATTTAAAAAGCAGCACAGAAATTTTCCTTAAAGACTGGGAAAACAGATCTAAAGGGAAGGTGTTTTTTGAGCATTTGGCAAGGTTGATGTCGCCCTTAATGTAGATTACAACTTAGAGAGATGCACCAAAGCTTTTTCCAAGGTTTCATTCTTTTTTGCAAAACAGAGTCGAATCACTTTTTCATCCGGTCTATCCTTATAAAATGCGGAAAATGGGATCGTAGCGACTTTATGTCTAATGGTGAGTTCTTTGGCAAATTCAAAATCATTTTGCTCTGCGATATTATGGTATCTCACAGCCTGAAAATAAGTTCCCTCACAATTAAGAATTTCAAATTTTGTAGATGCTAAGCCTTCACGTAAAAAATCTCTTTTTTCCTGAAAGAAATTGCTAAGATATAGATAGTGCTCTTTATCAGCTAGATATTCTGCGATGGCCATTTGGGCAGGCGTGTTCACACAAAACACATTAAACTGATGAACTTTTCTAAATTCATTCATCAATTCTTGAGGTGCTACACAATAACCCACTTTCCAACCCGTAATATGGAAAAGTTTACCAAATGATGCCGTGATTAAGCTTCTTTCTTTGAGTTCAGGGTAAGATGCGAAACTCAAATGTTTTTTGCCATCAAAAACAATGTTCTCATATACTTCATCGCTGATAATAATGATATTGCTGTCTTTAACAATCTGTATGAGTTCTTGTACATCATTCTCTTTCAGTAGTGTACCTGTGGGATTATTCGGGTTGTTAATGATGATCATTTTTGTTTTTTCAGAAACAAGTTTTCGGACTTCAACCCAATAGATTTTAAAATCAGGAGCTTTCATCTGAAAACGTTTAACTGTGCCACCGAAAAGCTCTACAGCAGGTTCATAGCAGTCGTAGGCGGGTTCAAATATTATTACTTCATCCTCTCTTTTTAAGAATGCTGCCACAGCGGTAAAGATTGCTTGTGTAGCACCGGCCGTAACGGTAATTTCAGTTTCAACATCATATATTGATTGATGAGAATCTTCTATTTTTTTTGCAATATTTTCCCTTAATGGTAAAACTCCTGCAAGCGGAGAGTATTGATCAAACCCCTTTTCAGCATAGCTTCCAATAGATTTCAGAAGCTTCTCATCTGGTAAAAAATCTGGGAAACCCTGAGATAGATTTATAGCACCGTGTTCAGCCGCCAGTTGAGACATTTGCGAGAAAATTGTTAAACCAACATTAGGAAGTTTTGAAGTAGGTAAAATCATAGCTTAATTTATCTTTCTAAGATAGATTTTTTTTAAGAATTACACTTAAAATTGTAATATTGTTATTTAAAATTAAATGTAAAAAAAATGAATAATCACGAAATAGACTATAAAATTTACGGGGAAGAAATGCAATGTGTTGAGATTGAGCTTGATCCTAAGGAAAGTGTTATTTCTGAGCCAGGAAGTTTTATGATGATGACCGAGGGCATACAGATGGAAACCATGTTTGGTGATGGAAATGAGAAAGGATTGATGGGGAAACTTTTTTCTGCGGGAAAAAGAATGTTAACCGGTGAGAACTTGTTTATGACCACTTTTACCAATACCGACCAAAGAAAAAGACAAGTAACCTTTGCAGCGCCTTATTCTGGGAAAATTATTCCATTGGATTTGCACCAGTTGGGTGGAAAAGTAATTTGTCAGAAAGACAGTTTTCTGTGTGCAGCAAAAGGAGTTGCCATAGGAATTGAGTTTCAGCGAAAGCTAGGAACGGGTCTTTTTGGTGGTGAGGGTTTCATCATGCAAAAGCTGGAAGGAGATGGGATGTCTTTTGTACACAGTGGCGGTCATGTAATAGAAAAGGAACTTCAGGCGGGTGAAATTCTTAAAATAGATACAGGATGTATTGTTGCTTTTACACATACGGTGGATTATGATATTCAGTTTGTAGGCGGAATAAAAAATACAATTTTTGGTGGTGAAGGCTTATTTTTTGCGCAGTTAAGAGGTCCTGGGAAAGTGTGGATTCAAACATTACCTATATCAAGATTGGCAGGCCGAATTCTTCAGTACGGAACTTCAAAACGGGAAGAGGGAAGTGTTCTTGGAAAACTAGGGAACCTTTTGGATGGTGACGGTTTTTAGTGTTATTTTCTTTAAAATTTTTCTGAGAATTACTAATTGATGGCTTGATTGATGATTCGATATATAAAAATTAGAGAATAAAATTTTTTTTATTGATAATCTTTAGAATCTAAAACCTCTAAAACTTGTTTTGCTCAAGTATTAGATTTTTTTAAAGCGAAAGATTTTAAAATAAAAAACTCCCAAATCTGGGAGTTTTTTTTTGTGTATTACTTTTTAGGAATTTCTGCAAGAATATCTTTCAGAAAACTCCAGAATTTTTGTGCTGAAGGAATGTTGGCTCTTTCATCTGGTGAATGAGCACCCTTAATGGTTGGTCCGAAGCTTACCATTTCCATTTTTGGATAATTGGCTCCGATAATTCCGCACTCTAAACCTGCATGACAAGCCACCACGTGTGGTTTTGAATGGAATTTTTCTTCGTAGATTTTTTCCATGATTTTTACAATCTCAGAACCTGGGAGAGGCTTCCAACCAGGATAAGATCCGCTGAACTCTACATTCATATCCGCCAGTTCACCCACAGATTTTAGCTGCTCTGCAACATCCAATTTTGATGACTCTACGGAAGATCTGGAAAGGTTTAATATTTTTAAAGCACCGTTTTTCAGTTCCACGCGCGCTACATTATTAGAGGTTTCTACCAAGCCCACCACATCTGGGCTCATTCTGTAAACACCATTATGAAGGGATTTCAAAACCCAAACAATTTTCTTTGAATCTTCCACAGAAAGCGCTTGTTCAGCATTTCCTGCTTTTTCGATGTTTATTTCTAAATCCTTTTCTATGCTTGCAAATTCTTCTAAGATTTCAGCTTTTAAAATGTTTGCTTTATCTATAAAATCTTGTGCATTATCAACGCTCACTACCGCGTTGGCTTCTCTCGGAATAGCATTTCTTAAACCGCCACCATCAATATTAATGAGTTGAATATTGTTCTCCAGTCCTTGGTAGAGTAGTCTCCCCAAAAGAATGTTGGAATTTCCAAAACCTTTATCGATATCCATACCCGAGTGTCCACCTTGCAAACCTTTAATGCTGATTTTTACGGCCTCACCTTTTGCATTTTCTAGCGCATAATTTTGCGATACCGTTACGTCGATTCCGCCTGCACAGCCAATATCAATTTCATCATCTTCTTCGGTGTCAAGATTCAATAAGATTTCACCATGCAATTGTCCAGGTTTCAATCCCATTGCGCCTGTCATGCCAGTTTCCTCATCAATAGTGAATAAAGCTTCTAAAGCCGGATGCGGAATATCATTGCTTTCAAGAATAGACATAATAGAAGCTACACCTAAACCATTATCGGCTCCCAAAGTTGTACCTTTTGCTTTCACCCAATCTCCATCTACATACATTTGAATCCCTTGAGTATCAAAATCAAAGTCTACATCATTATTTTTCTGACAAACCATATCGAGATGCGACTGCAAAACAATAGATTTTCTGTCTTCCATACCAGTGGTTGCAGGTTTTTTAATAATAACGTTTCCTGTAGAATCTACTATGGTTTCTAAACCTAATTTTTCACCGAAGTTTTTTATAAACTCTATTACTATTCCTTCTTTTTTTGAAGGTCTCGGAATCTCATTCAAGAGGGAAAAATTTTTCCAAATTATTTGAGGTTCTATGTTTGATAAAGGCATAAATATATATTTTCTTCAAATTTACAAATAAAAAAATGCTCCTAAAAAGATTTAGAAGCATAGTTTATAATTTGCGTGCAGATTAGCAGGCGCACTCTCCGTAAATAGGCGTTGTAATCTTTTCACCACTAGGTTTTTCAATGGTCATCGTTCCCTCAAAAAGCATGGCTTCTGGCTGTTCTTTCAGTTTTTTAGCTTTAATGGAAATTTTGTATTCATTGGTTTCGATTTCTTTGCTCAAACTTTCAGAATCATCTTCGAAAGAGCTCGATGAAATAAGCTTCATTACTCTTCGTTGTCCGTCCAGCATAGCGTAAGCATTTTCACCTGCATCATCTACATATATGTATTTTTCTGCATTAAAGTCGGATTTATTTTTGGCAAAATAGCAAGAACATTCTGTAATTTCTTCAGGAAAAGCTATATAATCAATTGCGATATTCCCTTTTGTTGTAACAACAACAGAATCTTGAGAAATTTTCGCAGAATCTGTGTTGGTGGTAATAGTTTCTTTGTCTTTTTTGCATGCCATCATCAGGAATGATGCTGCCAATATCACAGCTGTTTTCTTCATAATTTATAATAATTTTATCCCCTTGCTCTTTCTAGAAGTACCATCATTAAAAACGAAAGTACTACCAAACTTTCATCTTCATCATCAATATCTATAAGACGATCCAGTTGGAAACGTCTGCCAATAAGGGAAGGCATTTTTTTTAATCTAAAATATACTTTTCCAGCATTATCTTTTACTACATAGGAAGGATTAAGGAAATAGCCTGTAAACATTCCTATTATTGGGATTTCACCCACCATATTGTCCCAAAGTTTCGTCCAAGGGTTTTCCTCAGTGATGTGATACTTTGGAGTATCGTTTTCGTCAATAATGTCGTAATGGGACTTCCAAAGAGATTTTATGCCTTTTCGCGCCAATCTACCAAATATCTTACCATTCTTAACCTCAGTAATGGTGTACGAAGCATTAAAATCAATCCATTGATTGGCTTTTATTCTAAAGAGTTCTTCAGACTTACTTTCGTTATTGTATACGATTACATCATCTTTCAGTTTAAAGATTTTGGATCGTACGTACGCAACATAATTTCCGTTTTTATCGGTGATATTAAAATCGCTGGAAATTGTAGTAATTTTGAACTTAAAATCTAAAGGATAATTGAGGTTTTTAAGAATCATTTTTTTGTGAATTTTCCCAAAGATAGTTTATTTACAGAAAATTTTGATGAGTTGGATATTAAATTATTGATTATTCATGCTTTTTATGCTTATTTTTGCAATGATGGATTATCCGAGCAAGGTTTTAGCAAAAGCAGTAGATGAAATTTCTGGACTTCCAGGAATAGGAAAAAAAACAGCATTAAGGTTGGCATTACATCTTTTGAAGCAACCAAATGTAAGGGCTGCAAATTTGGGTAATGCGATCATTAATCTTGTCAGTGAAATCAAATACTGTAAAGATTGCCATAACTTTTCAGATTCAGATGTTTGTGATATTTGCAGTAGTGAGAAAAGGAATGATGAGGTTTTATGTATTGTGGAAGACGTACGAGATGTAATGGCTATTGAAAACACAGGGAAATATCAAGGAAAATACTTGGTGCTTGGAGGTAAGATTTCCCCTATGGAAGGCGTGGGTCCCAACCAGCTGAATATTTTAGGTATTGAGAATAAACTTAACCAAAAAAATATATCCGAATTGATTTTTGCATTGAGTGCAACCATGGAAGGAGACACAACGGCATACTATATCTATAAGAAATTTAAGGATAGGAATGTGAAATTTTCCAGCATCGCAAGAGGGATTTCGGTAGGTGATGAATTGGAATATGCTGATGAAATCTCTTTGGGAAGATCTATTGTGAACCGTTTGCCTTATAATGAAAAGTCTTGATGAACTGAATTTTATTGTAGAAAGATGGTATCTGTAATCATTCCCATGTACAATGCGGAAAAAACAATTCTGAAATCTTTAGAGAGTGTCCGCCATCAAACCTATAAAGGTGAATTTGAAATTATCGTTGTTAATGATGGATCTACAGATGCTAGTGCAGAGGTCGTGCAAAGTTACATCAATCAGCATCTTGATCTCAACATTCAACTCATTCATCAGGAAAATAAAGGGGTATCTGCAGCTAGAAATGCAGCTTTAAAAATTTGCAAAGGTGATTATATTTCATTGTTAGATTCTGATGATATCTGGCTGCCTCATAAAACTGAAAGACAATTGACTTTATTAAAAAATCAATATCTTAAAATTGATTTTTTAGCCTCGAAAAGACAAAATCACCAAATTCTGTATCCTTACCAAGTTCAAAATGACCATCTCGCTGAACTTACATTTAGAAAAATCATGTTCCGTAACGAGGCACAGCCTTCAACAGTAGTTTTTAAAAGAAAGGTTTTGGAAAATACAGGTTTTTTTGATTCTCGTCAACGGTATGCAGAAGATATTAACTATTGGTTAAAGATATCACTTCACAATAAAATGTATATTTTAGATGAAGAATTGATTATTGCGGGTGATGGCAAGCGCACTTTCGGAGTTTCGGGACTGTCTGGTAATCTTCCACAAATGGAAAGAGGTTTCACAAAAAATCTGAAAGAGATGTATTCAGACAAAAGAATTACTTTTATAGAATATGTTCTGTACAGAGTATTTTACAAAGCTAAATATGTTTTCAGACTAAGTCGCGATCAATATTTAAAGATGAAAGGGAAATAATGCTAATTCTTGTGGATTATGAGAACTATATTTGTTCTTAAGGTCAAGTTTATTAGCTGATAGATTCAAGATCAACACAATTATTTATGAATTTAAGTTTTATTATCGTTAATTATAATGTTACAGATCTATTAAGAAATTGTTTAAAGTCTATTAAAAAATATGTTGTTGACATTGATTATGAAATAATTGTCATTGATAATGATTCTACTGATGCTTCTTGGAAAAATTTAATTGATGAATTTCCTGAAGTAAATTTTATAACTAACAGTAAAAATGAAGGTTTTGCAGTTGCCAATAACAAAGCTGTTAAGGAAGCACAAGGCGAATATATCTTGCTATTGAATCCTGATACAGAATTGGAGGGTTTTTATATGAAAGAAATTCTAGATTTCGCAAACACTCAATCTCATTTTGGAAGTTTAGGCGTAAGAATGCATGATGCAACGGGACTTTTTTTACCAGAAAGTAAGAGGTCAGTTCCAAATATACTATCTTCTTTTAACAAGTTATTTTTAAACTCCAAAAAAACTACAACCAAATCCTATTATAGAAATGATATTAATGAGTTTGACATTGCTGAGGTTGAAGTAATTACAGGAGCTTTTTTTCTTATCAAGAAAAACGTATATGCTGAAATTGGTGGTCTTGACGAATCTTACTTTATGTACGGTGAGGATATCGATATATGCTATACACTTCTTTTAAGAGGGTTGAAAAATTATTATTATGGTAAAGCGTCCATACTTCACCATAAGGGAGAAAGTACAGTTAAAGATGATATCTACTTAAGTCGTTTTTATGGAGCTATGAAGATTTTTATTGATAAATATTATAAGAAGCAAAAGCCTGTACAATATCTTTTTTTACGCTTAGGTCTAAATTTGAAACATGGTTTAGAAAAGACTCGGTTGTAGATCGTTCTTTAGCCTCTTGGCAACATTCTTGATGTCTATTTCTAAAATCAAACTTATGAGTATTATTATCAACTTACTTATTACAGCAATTTCTGCTTTTTTATTACAAAAAATTTTACCAGGCATTAGCATCGAAGACTTTGGAACTTCAATTATTCTTGCTTTGGTATTAGGTATTCTTAATCTTATTGTGAAACCCGTTTTAAGCTTTTTAGGATTACCACTAACCATCATCACCTTTGGTTTATTTTCTTTGGTGATTAATGCAGTTATATTTCTCATCGCAGATTATTTTATCGACGGCATGCATATCGACGGTTTTTGGTATGCGCTTCTTTTCAGTATTGCTTTATCTGTAGTAACCTCTATTCTGAGCAGCATATTCACTTCAAACGACTAAAAACTTTTCAAATAATATACTAGAAACAGCTTTTAGGAGCTGTTTTTTTTATGCAATGTTATTCACGCTTATTTTGTAGAAGATTCTACTTTATGTATTTTTGAGATCTAGATTAATTTCAATGAAAATAAAACATACTTTGGTGGCTCTAGCCGCTCCTTTGCTTATGAATGCACAGCAAGTAATGACTCCCGAGATTTTATGGACTTTAAAAAAAATGAGCGTACAGGCTGTCGCTCCCAACCAGAATAGTCTTTTATACAGAGTGGGACAAGTTGATTTAAAAACTGAAAAAACCAACAATAAGAATTACACTTTAAATATTACAAATGGTCAGTCTTCCAACTTTAATTTAGGTAAAAAATCTATTATTCAGTGGGATAAAAACGGCTTGTACGCACAGGAAGGTGATAAAATTTTCATGTCGAAAGATGATGGTAAAACTTGGGCAGATTTCTACACCATTGGTGAAGTTGATAATATCGTTATTTCTCCTGATGGGAAAAAAGTTGCTTTCAGTAAGCAGGTTTTGGTGGAAAAAGTAATGGGTAAAGACAAATTCGAAGACACCCCAAAAAGCACAGCATATATTTATACAGATCTTAACCACAGACATTGGGATTATTTCAACGAAGGTAAATACAACCATGTGTTTGTTGTGAATGTCTCAGATAAGATCGAAAATGCAAAAGATTTATTAGAAGGAAAAATGTGGGATTCTCCACAACGCCCATTTGGTGGAGCTGAAGATTTTGTTTGGAGTCCGGATTCGTCGCAACTGTTATATGTTACAAAAGCTAAATCAGGTAAAGAATACTCACAGTCGACCAATACAGATATTTTTGCTTATGATGTCGCTACAGGAATGTTGAAAAACCTTACAGAATCCAATAAAGGATATGATATGTCTCCGAAGTTCAGTCCAGACGGAAATTACCTTACTTGGCTGAGCATGGCAAGGGATGGTTATGAAGCAGATAAGAATGATATTAAAATCATGAACTGGAAATCTGGAGAAACACTAAACCTTACAAACGGTTGGGATGAAACGGTTTCAGGAAGTGTTTTCTGGGGTCAAGATTCCAAAACAATTTATTTTACTTCTGCAATTAAAGGCACACAGCAATTATTTTCAGTTGACACCAAAAACAAAAGGGTTTCACAGATTACCAAGGGAGATTTTGATGTAAATGATATTTTTGCACAGAACAAAAACAATCTTTTGGTTTCTAAAACAGATATCAATCACAATGCAGATATTTTTTCTGTGAATTTAAAGAATGGTGAACTTTCTCAAATCACAGATGTTAATAAGGAAACGTATAAAAATTTAGTACAGGGAAAATCAGAGTTGAAAATGGTAAAAACTTCCGATGGTAAAGAAATGGGAGTGTGGTTTCATTACCCACCTAATTTCGATCCGAAGAAGAAATATCCAACCTTATTGTACTGTCAAGGTGGTCCACAATCGGCATTAACACAATTTTTTAGTGTAAGATGGAATTTTGCTTTAATGGCTGCTAACGGATATATTGTGGTAGCACCTAATAGGAGAGGTATGCCTGGATGGGGTACTAAGTGGAATGAAGACATTTCTAAAGATTGGGGCGGACAACCAATGCGCGATTATTTGGCAGCAGCAGATTTTGCCAAAACTCAGCCTAATGTGGATGGAGAACGAATGGCAGCGGTTGGTGCCAGCTATGGTGGCTATAGTGTTTTTATGCTTGCCGGAATTCACGAAAACAGATTTAAAACTTTCATTGCTCATGATGGTTTGTTCGATATGAAATCCTGGTATTTAACTACTGAGGAGCTATGGTTTGCCAATTGGGATTTGGGGGCACCATGGGATAAGCCAAAACCAAAAGCATATACAGAATTCAACCCTAGTAACTTTGTAGAAAAATGGAATAAGCCCATTATGGTAATTCAGGGTGGCATCGATTATCGTGTACCCTATGAGCAAGGTCAGGAAGCATTTCAGGCAGCTCAGTTAAAAGGTTTAAAATCTAAATTTGTTTATTTTCCTAATGAAAATCATTGGGTACTCCATCCACAAAACGGTTTGGTGTGGCAGCGAGAGTTTTTCAGTTGGTTGAAGGAAACGTTGTAATTTATTCAAACTATTTAGCGTATAAGAAAGTCAAGGATTGTAAATTTTTGGCTTTCTTTTTATAAAATTTTATATTTAAATTATTATTAATTGAAATATAAAAATCTTTGTCAAAACTATATGATGGATTTGTTTTTATGTTGTATATTCGCAGAGTTTTAATATAATTAGTATGAAAATTAAAAAACTACCTATTTTTTTATGTGCGCTATCAGTCAGCTTATCAGTTTATACTAAAGCTCAGAACAGTGAACATGTTTATAAGAATTATTTCACCTCACATGCTACAAAGGAACTTAAAGGGAGAAACCTCAATAATTATAAAGTAGATATGTTAGATGAATCTACCTCAATGGGTGGAACTGTCATAAAAACAATTCAGCTATACAATAATTTACCAATCTACAATACTGTTTCAACTGCTTTGGTGAAAGATGGTAAGGTCGTTCACTACAATGATAATTTTGTTAAAAACTATTACACTGCATCACAAGCAACACCAAGCATTTCTGCAAAGGTAGCTTTAGGTACTATTGCAAGCAATTTATCTATTAATGAAATTAATGAATTTCAAATTGCTGAATATTTTGAAAAAACCGCTGAAAGAAATAAGGTGGCTAAACAAAGGCTTGTTTATTTTAATGACAATGAGAATCTTAAATTGGCTTATGAATTTATTATTAAGCAACCAAAATCACCAAGTCAATGGGTATTTGTAATTGATGCTACTACCGGATCAATCCTTGAAAAATATGATTTAAATCTTTCCTGTAATTTTGATCACAATGCGTTTAATCATGGACATGACGACCATGAACATGCTCATGGAGCAGCACTAGAATCCGTTGTTGAAATAAAAGATACAACATCTAAAGTTGGTGCCAATTTATTGGTTCCTAATCCAGCCTCCTACAATGTGTTTAAATTGCCGATCGAAGCGGCAACCTTTGGGTCAAGATCTGTCGTTACAAATCCTTGGATTTTATCTGCATCCCCTGAAGGTTGGCATTCCAATGGTGTTACTTCGTATACTATAACCAGAGGCAATAATGTATTTGCGTATGAAGATACAGCAGGTCTTGATATTTCAGGCTTTTCACCAGATGGAGGAAGCTCCAGAAATTTTAATTTCCCTTATAGTTTAAACGGTACACCAGCTAGTAATCAGGCAGCATCCATAACTAATTTATTCTATATGAATAATATGATGCATGATATCTTTTACAAATTTGGATTTAATGAAGCAGCCCGAAATTTTCAGAGTAAAAACTTTGGTTTAGGAGGATTAGACGATGATGAGGTTTATGCAGAAGCTCAAGATGGGGGTGGAATTAATAATGCTAATTTTTCGTCGCCACCAGACAGCTATAATCCTGGAATGCAAATGTATTTATGGTCTACAGTAAATAAGAAGTTTTTTTATAATGCACCAACATCTGCACAATCGCGAATGCCATCAATCGGTATTACTTCTGGCTTTGCGCCTGCATTAACTGCTACTGGTGTTACAGGTAACGTTCAAGCTTCGTCCGTTGTGGAGGGTTGTACTGCCTTACCTGCAGGATCACTTACGGGAAAAATTGGTCTAGTGAGACGTGGCAACTGCAATTTTGATCTTAAAGTAAAAAACCTGCAAAATGCTGGTGCAATCGCTGCAATCGTTTATAATCCTGCTCCAAATACGGCAATTAGTAATATGACTGGTGCAGACACAACAGTTACAATACCTGCAGTTTTAATTAATAATGAAGAAGCTACCTATATTCTAGGGCAAATCGCAAATGGAACAACCGTAAATGTTACTCTTAAAAATGATCCTGCAACGAGTTTTACTCCCGACGGAAGTTTTGATAATGGAATCGTTGGTCATGAATATGGTCATGGGATTTCTAACAGATTAACTGGGACTGGTTATAATTGTTTAAATTCAATGACGGACAAGGAACAAATGGGTGAAGGATGGTCTGATTTTTTTGCACTGATGCTTACCAATAAACCTGGTGATAATGCTTCAATACCAAGAGGTATAGGGACATATACTATTGGACAAGGAAACGATGGTGGTGGCATTAGACCGTACAGATACTCTCCAAGCTTAGCAATTAATGATGTTACTTATGGAGATACAAATGGATTGGAGTACTTAAGTAATGGTGTTATGAGACCAGATGTACATTCAATAGGTTTTATTTGGGCAACAATGTTATGGGATTTACACTGGAAGTATGTAGAACAGTATGGTTATTCTTCAGATGTCACTGCTAATACAACAAATGGAAGCAGTAAAGTATTGCAAATGGTAATGAACGGGCTTAAACTACAGCCATGTAATCCAACCTTCGTTGAAGGTAGAGATGCTATACTTGCAGCAGATCTTGCAGCAACAGGTGGTGCTGATAAGTGTATGATTTGGAGAACTTTTGCAGCGCGTGGTCTAGGATTGAATGCTTCTGCAGGATTGAAAAACAATATTAACGATCAGATTGAAGATTTTAATGTTCCATCTGAGTGTGTATTAGGTGTTGAAGAGGTCAGTCAGAAAAATAACATTTCTATCTATCCAAACCCTGCAAAAAATGAATTCTTTATCAACTTCCCATCAAAAATCATGGGTACAGTTTCTGTAAAAGTATTTGATGCTTCAGGTAAATTAGCTTTAACAGCGGATAGGGTTGATACATCCAAAAAAGCTTCAATCTCAACTGAGAATTTACCAAATGGTGTATATATCGTAAATATCGATGGTTTAGGATTCCAAGGGACTACGAAATTAATCGTTAGAAAATAAATTATTAAAACTCCAAGTAATATAACGACTTCTGCAAAGAGGTCGTTTTTTCATAAAATATTAGTAATTTTGCCATCTTAATTTTATTCATGAGCAATTTATCAGAATATTTACCCTACGCCGTAGCACTGATTATTGCAATTCCATTTCTGGTATTGCTGAGACAATTTGTGCATTCTTTTATCACATTAAAGAATCAGGAAATAAAACTTCTTACGGTAAAATCTAATTCTGAAAACAAAGCCCAAGCTTATGAAAGAATGATGCTCTTCCTTGAGAGAATAAAACCATCTAATCTCATCACAAAATTCAATAGAGATCTAGAAATCCACGAATTTGTTTTTCTTACAGAGAAAACCATTAATGAAGAGTTTGATTACAATGCTTCTCAACAGCTGTATATGTCTAAAAATGCATGGCAAAATGTGGTAGATTGCAAATTGAATATAAGTGATTTATTACACAAAACCTATTCAGAAATGGGAAAAAAAGCAAGTTTAGAAGATTTTAAGACTGTTTTTTTAATGGCTTATATGAACGGAGATGATTATATTTCTTCCGCCATGGATAATCTAAGGAGAGAAATTCTATTAGTTGCATAAACAATAAAAATAATATTTAAAAATATGATTCCAAATTTTAAGGCACATCCTTGGCATGGTATCTCTGCAGGTGAAAATGCACCAGAGGTTGTAAATGTTTTCGTAGAAATCGTACCAACCGATACTATAAAATATGAAGTTGATAAAGAAAGTGGTTATCTAAAGGTGGACAGACCACAGAAGTTCTCAAACATTATTCCAGCGCTGTATGGTTTTGTTCCGAGAACCTACTGTGAAGATGAGGTGATGAATTTAGCAGTTTCCAGAGGTGCACAAGATGTTACAGAAGGAGATCACGATCCATTGGATATTTTAGTGCTTAGTTCACATACTTTCCACTCGGGCGGAATGCTTTTAGATGCGGTTCCAATTGGTGGTTTTAAAATGATTGATGGTGGTGAGGCAGACGATAAAATTATTTCTGTTTTAGTAGGAGATCAGGTTTTTGGTCATTTCAGAGACGTATCAGAAATTCCAGAAGCAGAAATCAACAGATTAATGCACTACTTTTTAACGTACAAAAATTTACCAGACCAACCTGCAAAATGCAGAATAGAGGAAGTGTATGGTGCAGAACATGCTAAAGAAGTAATAAAGGCTTCTCAAGTGGATTATGCGAACAAATATGGAGGTTAGTATTTAGCCTTTCAAAAACATAAAAGCTCCCAAATTTGGGAGCTTTTTTATTAATTTTAAAGATTCATTTTATCCTAAATAAGGATATTTATAATCTTTAGGGGTTACAAAAGTTTCCTTAATACTTCTTGCAGAAACCCATCTCATCAAATTCATTTTAGAACCTGCTTTGTCATTTGTTCCAGAGGCACGTGCTCCACCGAAAGGCTGCTGACCTACCACTGCACCAGTTGGCTTATCGTTGATATAGAAGTTACCAGATGCATTTTCCAAAGCTTTGAAGGCATCATCAATAGCATATCGGTCTTGAGCGAAAATAGAACCTGTTAAAGAATAAGGTGAGGTAGAATCAACCAATTTTAAAGTTTCTTCCCAGTTTTCATCCTCGTACACATAAACTGTTAAAACAGGGCCGAAAATTTCCTCCACCATACTTTCATAATGTGGGTTAGTAGTTTCGATCACCGTAGGATGTACAAACCAACCTTTTTTATCATCACACTTACCTCCAATCACTACTTTTGCGTCCTTCGCCTTTTCAGCTCTATCAATATAACCTTTAGATTTTTCGAATGAATTTTTATCAATAACAGCATTAATAAAATTTGAAGGGTCTTCTGGAGAACCCACTTTTATAGTTTTCATTTGAGCCTCCATCACTTTTTTTACATCTTTCCATAAAGATTTTGGAATATAAGCTCTAGATGCTGCCGAACATTTCTGTCCCTGATACTCAAAAGCACCTCTTACCAACGCCGTAGCTACTCCCTCCACATTCGCACTTGGATGAACCATCACAAAGTCTTTACCACCAGTTTCTCCAACAATTCTTGGATAGGTTTTGTATTTGTGAATGTTGTCACCCATCATCTTCCACATATTTTGGAAAACTCGTGTAGAACCTGTAAAATGCAAAGCAGCAAAATCTGGATGCGAAAGTACTTTTTCGGCAGTTTCTGCACCATCAGTAAAGATCATGTTGATCACTCCATCAGGTAAGCCAGCTTCTTTAAACACTTCCATGATGACATGTGCTGAATAAATTTGCTTATCTGAAGGCTTCCAAACCACCACATTTCCCATTAAAGCCATACAAGAAGGCAAGTTGCCAGAAATAGCAGTAAAGTTGAATGGTGTTACTGCAAAACAAAATCCTTCAAGAGGTCTATAATCTACTCTGTTCCAAATTCCCTCACTAGAAACTGGTTGTTCAGAATAAATTTCTGTCATAAACTCAACATTGAATCTCAAGAAATCAATGAATTCACAAGCAGCATCAATTTCAGTTTGATGAACATTTTTAGATTGTCCGATCATCGTTGCAGCATTTATTCTATCTCTGTACGGGCCAGCCAATAAATCTGCAGCCTTTAAAAATATCGAAGCTCTTTGCTCCCAACCTAAGGCATTCCACTTATCTTTTGCCGCAAGTGCTGCATCAATGGCATCATCTACGTGTTTCATGTCTCCTTGGTAGTAGAAACCAAAATCATGTTGATGATCTTGCGGTGATTGCAATTGCACTTTTTCTTTTGTAGTAACCGCTTTCCCACCAATAACCATTGGAATTTCTAATTTTTCTTTCCACATTTTTTTGTAGGTAGAAATCAAACTTTTTACTTCCTCAGAACCAGGTTCATAAGATCTAACAGGTTCATTAATAGCATAGGGAACTTGCGAAAATGCTTTTGACATATTATAATTTTTATTAATTTTAAACTAAGAATCACACAAATTTACAACTTTAATACGGAAGAAAAAACCAACTTCGGCTTCAGATTTGTTGTAGGCAGGAATAACATTAAAAAATTAAACATTATGGAATCTAAAAAAAACAAAGCGCCAACATGGGTAGTAATGGCTTTTGGACTGATAGTCCTTATGATTATTATTTACTTTATTCTTACAATGGTCTTCCCTGAACTTTTCACGGGTATGGAAACAGGAAAGATAGATCCTATTCAACCCGAATAATTAAGAGGTGAGAACTTCATTAAGAAGTTTTGCCAATCTTAAACCACCGTACAACAGCTGTCGCTCCATAGTATCTTTAAATTTATATTCATAATCATAAGACAACTTGGAGTCGGCAGGTGTCTGTGCATAAATTTTATTGGCAATCTGATGAGAATCATAAAGCCAATTTTCAATATTCCCAGCTTGTATTTGTGCAACTTCTTCTTTAGATTTTATATCAAGAAGGTTGGCGTATTCTGTATAACTGTATTTTTGAGAATCAACCAATCTTCCATCCCAAAGAGAATGGAGGTTTGTTTTATCACCAAAAAAAGTAAGATTGATCCTGTTTCCACCTAAGTCCTCAGCTCTACCAGTGTGCATGGGTTGCGCCATGTCACCCATTAAGTGAATCAAAAATATTACTGCAATTTTTCTGTCCTTTTCGGAAGTTTTCTTGTCTTTTATCTGTTCAGAAAGTGTTTTTACCTGCGTATAAAGCGTTGGTCCAGCTTGAGCTTTCAGTTTTTGATTGAACTCCGAAAAATCCTTTTGAGGATCTATATTTACGTAATGCCAAGTAGATGCCTCTTTCCAAACCCCTGTAGTGTCAGATTTAATAAAATCTGGCCAGTTGGCCCAATAAGCAAGTTTCTCATCGCCCATTATCTTTTTAAGTTCTCTCTTAGCTTTTCTGGAAAGATGATTTTCTGCAATTTCTGCGATAATTCTATGCCCTGTAAGCCCCCAAGCATATGAATAAATTGATGCTGAGATACCAGCGAGCAATACCAGTTTTGAAAAAATTGTTTTCATTAAAATTTAAATTATTTTTCGACCGCAAAGATAAATCTAAGTCTTGGTTTTTTGCCTATTTATTTGTAATTTTTATTGAAAGAGTTCTATTATAAATGCGTAATTTTGCAAACGCTAAGAATACTTAATATTCTACTATACTGAGACTTATTTTATGGCTGATAAAAAAGAATATATTGAAGTTTACGGTGCCCGTGAACATAATCTCAAAAACATCAATGTAAAGATTCCGCGCAACGAATTGGTCGTTATCACAGGTCTGTCTGGTAGTGGAAAATCCTCCTTGGCTTTTGATACTATCTTTGCTGAAGGACAGCGGAGATATATCGAAACTTTTTCTGCCTATGCTAGACAGTTTTTGGGTGGTTTGGAAAGACCTGATGTTGATAAAATCGAAGGTTTATCACCAGTAATTGCCATTGAGCAAAAAACCACCAATAAAAACCCACGCTCTACAGTAGGAACGGTTACCGAACTTTATGATTTCCTGAGGCTGTTATATGCTCGCGCATCGGACGCCTACTCATTAACCACAGGTAAGAAATTGGTAAGCTATACCGAAGAACAAATCCTAGATGCCATTAAGAAAAACTATACAGGTGAAAAAGTAATGCTGATGGCACCCGTAGTGAGATCAAGAAAAGGTCACTACCATGAATTATTTGTGCAGATGGCTAAAAAAGGTTTTGGACAGGCAAGGATTGATGGCGAATTGCAGGATATTGAATATGATTTAAAATTAGACCGCTATAAAACCCACGATATTGATATTGTGGTAGACAGATGGATTATTGGTGAAGCAGCAAGCGAGAGCAGAATGGAAAAATCCCTGCGTACAGCAATGGAGATGGGTGAGGGTATTGTAGGAATTCAGAAATTAAATAGCGACGAAGTAGAATATTTCTCGAAAAACCTGATGGATGCGGAAACTGGCTTTTCGATGGCGGTGCCAGAACCCAATACTTTCTCATTCAATTCGCCAAAAGGCAGTTGTCCATACTGCAAAGGTTTAGGGACGGTTAAAAAAGTGAATCCGCAATATTTTGTTGATAACCCTAAATCTTCTATCAATAGCGGTGGACTGTTGCCTTTGGAGGATATTAAAGCCAATAAATGGATTCTTTCACAAATTAAAAATATACTTGAAATTTTCGGCTTGGGTTTGTCAACTCCCATTGAGGATATTCCAAGCGAAGCCTTAGATTACATTTACAATGGCTGTCATAAAGAATTTAATAAGGATTTAAAATATGCAGGAATCACTAAAAAATTGAAAATCAATTTTGATGGTTTGGTGAGCATTATCAATGAGATTATCGACGAGAACGAATCTTACGAGGCCACTTTGTTAGAAAGACATTTTACCACCGAGGAAATTTGTCCGGAGTGCCATGGTACAAGATTGCAGCCTTCTAGTTTGAGTTTTAAAATTGATGGAAAAAATATCGCAGAAATTAATGCTTTAAGTTTAGCCGATCTTAAAGTTTGGTTGGCAGAAGTAAAAGATAAATTCTCAGAAAAAAATAAAATAATTGCTGAAGAAATCTTAAAGGAGATAGAAACCCGCTTACAATTTTTACTGGATGTTGGTTTAGATTATTTAAGTTTAAGCAGAAGCTCCAGAACGCTTTCTGGTGGTGAATCACAACGTATTCGTTTGGCTACACAAATTGGATCTCAGTTGGTAAATGTACTCTATATTTTAGATGAACCAAGTATTGGTCTGCACCAGAGAGATAATGAAAGATTAATTAATTCTTTGAAAAACCTTCGTGACATTGGCAACTCTGTTTTAGTGGTGGAACATGATAAGGACATGATTTTAGAAGCCGATGAAGTTTTAGATATTGGTCCCCGAGCTGGAAAATTTGGTGGTGAAATTCTTTGGCAAGGAAATCCTAAAGACCTTCATAAAGCCAAAACAATTACTGCTGATTACCTCAACGGAACCAGAAAAATAGATATTCCAGCTGAAAGGAGAAAGGGCAATGGTAAAAAAATAATTTTAAAAGGTGCTACGGGAAACAACCTGAAAAATGTGACGCTCGAAATTCCTCTTGGTGAATTGGTGGTCGTGACGGGAATTTCAGGAAGCGGAAAATCATCTTTAATTAACGGGACATTATATCCTATTCTTAATAAACACTTTTACAGAGCGGTGCAGGAGCCTTTGCCATTCAAAAGCATTGACGGTTTAGACAATATTGATAAGATAGTGGATGTTGATCAGTCGCCGATAGGCAGAACTCCAAGATCCAATCCCGCAACTTACACCGGGATGTTTACAGATATCCGTAACCTTTTTGCTGAACTTCCAGAATCTAAAATCAGAGGTTACAAACCGGGAAGATTTTCATTCAATGTGAAGGGAGGAAGATGCGAAACCTGTCAGGGTGGTGGCTTGAAAGTTATTGAAATGAATTTCTTGCCAGATGTTTACGTGCATTGCGAAACCTGCAACGGAAAACGCTTTAACAGGGAAACCCTGGAGGTGAGATACAAGGGGAAGTCCATTTCAGATATTTTGGATATGACGATAGACGAGGCGGTGGAATTTTTCCAGCCTATTCCTAAAATTTTTGCTAAGGTAAAAACACTACAAGATGTTGGTTTGGGATACATTACTTTAGGTCAGCAGTCCACAACTTTATCTGGAGGTGAAGCCCAAAGAATAAAACTTGCCACTGAACTTTCTAAAAGACAAACAGGTAATACCTTATATATTTTAGATGAACCTACAACAGGCTTGCACTTCGAAGATGTGAAAGTCCTAATGGAAGCCATTAACAAATTGGTCGACTTAGGAAATTCATTCATCATTATTGAACACAATATGGATGTCATAAAATTAGCAGACCATATTATAGATGTAGGACCTGAAGGCGGAAAGCACGGTGGAAAAATAATTGCTGAAGGAACCCCCGAAGAAATTATTAAAAGTAAAAAAAGTCTTACAGGAAAATTCTTAAAGAAAGAAATGATGTAAACCTTATATTTTATAAATTGAACCGCTTTCGAGCGGTTTTTTTTATTTTTAAATTCTATTTAAAACGCAGATTTATTACTTTTACGCCATGGATGGTATTTTAGACATTATCGTTAGGTCGCTTTGCGTATATCTCTTCATGATTGCTGCACTCCGAATATTTGGAAAAACACAGTTATCACAGCTTAATGCGGGTGATGTGGTTTTGTTGTTGCTCATATCCAATGCGGTGCAAAATGCAATGGTGGGGCAAGATACATCATTACAGGGAGGCTTAATTGCTGCCACTGTTTTATTTGTAGCCAATTTAATTTTAAGAAAAGTTATTTTTAAAAATTCCAAAATCAGAAACTTTGTTGAATCAGAAACTGTAGTTCTAATAAAAGATGGGGTTTTAGATGTTGATTCTCTTAAAAAGCAGGAAATAAGCATGGCAGAAATAGAGGAATGCCTCAGAGAGCATGGAGTAAGCGATATTAAAGACGTAAAATTATCTGTTTTAGAAGTTGATGGCAATATCAGTGTAATCTCGTCTGACCCATCACAAAAAACACATTATACAAGGTATAAGCGAACCAAAAAGTTGAAGAAAAAATCATAAACAAAACATCATTATGAACTACGAAATACGTGCGATGTTGCCTGAGGATGGTGAACGTGTGCTGGAAATATTGAAAGATAATATTGAAACTACAAGCAATTTAACAGAATTGGATGTACCAAACTGGGAAGCTTGGGATACTAAAAATTTCAATGTCTGCAGATTTATTTTAGAAGACGAGAGCAATGCTATTTTAGGTTGGTGTTCATTGCGGGCTTATAGTGAAAAAGATTTTTACCAAGGAGTTGCTGATGTAAGCATTTATGTTGATAAAGCACATCATGGGAAAGGTTTTGGGAGTATGTTGTTAAGAAAATTGGTGGTGGATAGCGAAACACACGAGTTTTGGACGCTGCAATTGAATATACTTCCAGAGAACCAAGCCTCTATTTCACTTTTTCAAAAGTTCGGATTTAGAATAGTGGGTACTAGGAAAAAATTAGCCAGAGTCAATAATGAATTCAAGGATGTTCTCCTGCTGGAACGCCGAAGCAACGTCATTGCTGCAGAGTGATGGGTAAACCTATTTTAAGTTTGGCATATTCATTGAAAGTGTAATAGTGTTAAATTTAAAATTCGATATCATGACAAATGTTTTTAAAATATTAGGAGTGGCACTTTTAGGATTCTTTTTAGTATCCTGCGACACACAAACTGGAGTATACGACAACAGATATCCTAACGAAACCGTTTACCGTGCACCAGATGGTGGAGTATATAGAAGAGGAGACGTATACAGAGACCGAAATGGTTATTCATACCGAAATGGTGCTGTAATTGGCAGAACAAACGATATTTACGGTAGAAATGGAAATGTCTACAACGGTAGAAATCTTCCTCCAGGGCAAGCTAAAAAAGTGTATGGCGGACGTGCCAAAGATTATGCGCCTGGTCAGGTTAAGAAAAGAAACGACAATTATTATAACGATCGTTATGATAAAAAGTACAAAAAGAATAAAAAGAACAAGCATCATCGTCACGATGATTAAAAAAAAGAGCCAGATGGCTCTTTTTTTATTGCAGTCTTTTCTTTAGAGGATTGAGGTGTGTATCAAAAATCATCACTTGATCGGCAAATTCTTTTGTGATATGTTCGGCGATGTTTTTCATTTCGCTTTCCATAAAATCCTTTCGCAAATCGTTGTTATCGAAAATCAACAAAAGATTATAGTTTTTACCTTCTTGTATGTAATCGCTCTCAACTTCAGACAGAATATAGTGATCAACATCCATCAGGTTTTCGGTCATCAAAATAAGGGTGTTATTTACGTATTGTTCCCATTCTTTTATCTTCTCAGGTGTACAATGAAAAGTAAGGCTCAGAATACTCATTAATTTTAATATTTTTTAAGATTTTGTGGATAAGTTCACTGCAAAAATCGGTAAAAATTCCGTAAATTAG
>JAEWYW010000038.1 GCA_023458535.1 Bacteroidota bacterium | reverse complement strand
GAATAGTAGGATTTGTGCACCAGCAAGCCACTGGGTTTATTGATGGCGATAAGATGCGCATCGCGATACAGGATTTCTAACATGCTGCAAAAATAAAGATTTGGGAATTGTGATTTAAAAAAAATAAAAATCTAACTTTAATGTACTTTTGCTGTAAAACCACTCGTAATGCCGATACAAAATCTTCAGAATATTTTTAGACTTTCCAAGGAAGAAAAGGAAAAAGATACCTACAACGAAATTGAAGAAGGCATTCACTTTCGGGGACATAATCTCTGGTTGCTGATTTTTGCTATGGCTATTGCATGCATCGGACTGAATATCAACAGTCAGGCTGCGGTAATTGGCGCCATGCTTATTTCTCCTTTAATGGGTCCTATTGTTGGACTGTCTTTTGGGCTTTCCATTCACGACAAGCGACTGATCAGGTTATCGGTAAGCAATTGGCTGGTGATGATTATTACCAGTCTGGTGGCATCTACGCTGTATTTTTTGATAACGCCTTTTCATGCCGCAACCAGTCAGCTTGAAAATTTTAAGGAAGCTACGGTTTTCGATTGTATGATTGCGCTCTTCGGTGGATTGGCTTGGTTTATTGGTATTACGCGAAAGGAAGCCATTAAAACCATTGCCGGCGTTGCGGTGGCCACAGCGTGTATTCCGCCCCTTTGTACGGCAGGCTTTGGCTTGGCAAATGGCAACTGGGACTATTTTTTCGGTGGATTGTATTATTATTTGGTGAACTGCGTATTCATCGGGATCGGAACTTGGATTTTGAGCCTGGTCTTGGGTTATCAAAAACATTATTTGGAAGCTTCCCAAGGAAAAAGCAGGCGCACAACGCTTATAATTACGGTACTTTCGGTGTTGGTTTTAACGCCAAGCATCTTTTTAACGGTGAAAAAATGGAATACCGAAAATTTTAAAATTGAAGCCGAACAGTACATCACCAAAATTGAAAACAAAACGCCCGACATCGCCATTGTTACTTATAAAGCGTTCAAAAAAGGGGATAAAAAATATTTGGACATCACCATTCTCAACGATTCTACTTTTTTGTCGAAAAATCAACTGGACGAACACGACATGCTGAACAAAGACATCCAGCTCGTGTGGCATTACTCCAAGCAAACCACGGGAACGAGCAGTGAGATTAAATTTCTGCAATCGCAGATTAACGATCTGAAACAAAAATTAAAAGAAACGGAACAGAAATAACTAAAAAACTGTTTACAATTCTCTTTTAAACGTGTACAAGCTGGAAAGTGAACTTCCCATACTAATATGTTCCTTAACAACAACCAATTCCCAACCGTCTTGTCCTAATCGATTTAGGATTTCGTCGAGTTCTTTTGCTGGTACATCCATTGCCCAAATGCTTTTTGGTTTAATTTCTACGGTTTTGTATTCAAAACGTTTTTTCATTTTGTATAATTTTCTTTAGAGCTAATATACGTTTTCAAAAAATGTTAATCATCCTCTCCACTTTGAAAAACTCAGCGTATGGCGAAACATCATAAAAATTTTCTAATACACGTTTCTTACATATTATGATACTCGTTTTCCTTAAAATGGTAAGAAGTGAGTGATGATCACGAAATCTACTTAACCTCCCAAATCCCCTAGCCCTGATTGAGCGGCATGTTTGAGCTCATCTTGCGTGGCAGAAGACTAGGGAACGAAACAGCAAGATAGCGAGTAGCGAAAGCAGGTTCCCGGCTCCTGATAATTTTGCATCTTGAACGTTGACTAGGACAAAAGAAAAGCCTATTTTTGCACTTTAATTTACGACAATCATGGCAAAACAGGAGGATGTTTTCAAAAAAGTGGTTTCCCACGCTAAAGAATATGGTTTTATTTTCCCTTCCAGCGAGATTTACGACGGTTTATCGGCAGTCTACGATTATGCGCAGAATGGTACGGAACTGAAAAACAACATCAAGCAATATTGGTGGAAAGCAATGGTGCAAATGAACGAAAATATTGTGGGCATCGACTCTGCAATTTTAATGCACCCAACCACTTGGAAAGCTTCTGGCCACGTTGATGCATTCAACGATCCTTTGATTGATAATAAAGATTCTAAGAAACGTTTCCGTGCTGATGTTTTGGTGGAAGATTGGGCTGCAAAGCTTGAAGATAAAGCCCAAAAAGAAATTGAAAAGGCGGCGAAAAGATTTGGTGATGCTTTCGATAAAGCGCAGTTTGAAGCGACCAATCCGAGAGTTTTAGAATACCGCGAGAAACAAGATGTTGCGTTAAAAAGATTAGCGCGATCGCTTGAAAACAACGATTTAGGCGATGTAAAAGCCTTGATTGAGGAACTGGAAATTGCTGACCCCGATACAGGTTCTAAAAACTGGACGGAAGTACGACAGTTCAACCTGATGTTTGGAACTAAATTGGGCGCTTCGGCAGATTCTGCAATGGATTTGTATCTTCGACCAGAAACCGCTCAGGGTATTTTTGTGAATTTCCTGAACGTGCAAAAAACATCCAGACATAAATTGCCTTTTGGTATTGCACAAATTGGAAAAGCCTTCAGAAACGAGATTGTTGCGAGACAGTTTATCTTCAGAATGCGTGAGTTCGAACAAATGGAAATGCAGTTTTTCGTACCGCCAGGAACGGAATTGGAATATTACGAACAGTGGAAACAAAAACGTTTGAACTGGCATTTGGCGTTAGGTTTGGGACAGGAAAATTATAAATTCCACGATCACGAAAAGTTAGCGCACTACGCAAACGCGGCGGCGGATATTGAGTTTAAATTCCCATTCGGATTTAAAGAATTGGAAGGAATCCACTCCAGAACCGATTTTGATCTGAGTGCACACGAAAAATTCTCAGGAAGAAAATTGCAGTATTTCGATCCAGAGCGAAACGAAAATTACGTTCCGTATGTGGTGGAAACTTCCGTAGGTTTAGACCGATTATTCCTTTCTATTTTCTCGCATTGCCTAAAAGATGAAGTCTTGGAAGATGGTTCCGAAAGAACGGTATTATCCCTTCCACCAGCTCTAGCGCCAGTAAAAGCAGCGATTTTGCCATTGGTGAAGAAAGATGGACTACCAGAATTCGCAGAAAAAATATTAAACGACTTGAAGCTCGATTTCAACGTGTATTATGAAGAAAAAGACGCTATCGGAAAACGCTACCGCAGACAAGATGCCATCGGGACGCCTTTCTGCATCACGGTGGATCATGATTCTTTAACCGACAATACCGTAACGTTACGTGAACGAGACTCCATGAAGCAGGAACGCGTAAAAGTGGAAGACCTAAGACGAATTATTGACGAAAAAGTGAATTTCAGAACGCTTTTGAGTAAAATATAAATGATAAGCCTTGAAATTATTTTCAAGGTTTTTTTATTTTTCATTACTTTAACATATAAATAATAATGATGAAATTTAAAACATTAAAATACATTGGCGCTGGATTAGCTGGAGTAATTGCCTTAACATACGTTTTTGGATACGAGTATCTTTTCAATGGAATTTCTAAAACCTATCTTCGTGGGAAAACAAGTGCCACGATAGATGATGGTGACCTTTTCCCAAGTCATGTTATTGCTAAAGGAGTTTCCAAGCCCATTCCACACGATAGTATATACAATAAAAAAACATTACCGAAAAATTTAGTTGAAGATTTAAAAAACAGCAACACCGCCTCTTTTCTCGTTGTTAAAGACGGTAAAATTCTGCACGAACAATATTGGAATCAATATAATGCCAACACTCCTACCAATTCATTTTCTATGGCGAAAGCAGTTACTGTTTTATTATTAGGAAAAGCTTTAGAAGAGGGAAAAATTAAAGACATCAATGAGAAGTTTTCTGAGTTTTATGATAATTATGCAAATGTTCCTTATGGTAAAAATCTTACCTTAAAAAACTTAGCGCAAATGGAAGCTGGATTGAAATGGAAAGAAAACTACAAAAATCCATTGCTTCAAAATGCTAAAGCTTATTACGGCAAAAGCCTAGCGGAAGCCGTTTTGTTGAGAGGTTTTAAGCAGGAACCTGGACAAGCATTTGAATATCAAAGCGGATCTACACAGCTGTTGGCATTTGCCATTCGCAAAGCCGTGAATGAACCTTTATCCACGTATTTATCCCGTAATTTTTGGATACCGATGGGCATGGAGCAAAATGCAAGATGGAGCGTAGACAATAACCAGATGGAAAAGGCGTTCTGTTGTATACATGCTGTTCCTCGAGATTTTGCTAAACTTGGTATGTTATTCTTAAATCACGGAAAAGTGGGCGATAAGCAGATTATTAAAGATAGTTTTTTGCAGGAAATGGTTACCCCCACACAACATTCTGGTGGCGTTTACGGAATGGGTATGTGGATTAATAACGACAACCCTATCAAACATTATTTTTATCAAGGACTACAGGGACAGTTAATCGCCATCATACCAGAAAAAAATATGGTTATTGTAAAAACGGGAAGTTTTGACGACCAACCTAAAAACGATAGAGGAAGGCCAGATCAGGTTAAATTTATCGTAAATGAAACTGTAAAATTATTTCCTTAAGCCATGAACAATTACAATCTTTTAGTAGACAGCTATATTGAAAAGTCTCCAGATTTTGCAAAACCTATTCTCATCCATCTCAGAGAGACAGTTCATGATGTTTCTCCTGATATTGAGGAAGCCATCAAATGGAAATTTCCCACCTTCATGTATAAGGGAAAAATTCTTTGTTCGATGGTTGCCTTTAAACATTATTGCAGTATGGGTTTTTGGCTTCACGATGAAATGAAAACCTTAAAAGATATAGAAACCGATGTTGAAAAAACCAATATGTTTAGCTTAGGTAAGATTATATCATTGGAAAAAGTTCCTCCAAAACCTTTGCTGAAAAAAATGATATTGGAAGCTATGGAACTTACGGATATGGGTGTAAAACTTAAAAAATCATCCCCTACAAAAGTTGAATTGGCGGTTCCCGAGGAATTACAAACAGCCCTATCGAATCACAATGAAGCATTAAAGGTATTTGAAAATGCCAGTCCGTCCTTTAGGAAAGAATACATCACCTGGATTCAGGATGCTAAAACAGATACCACACGCAACAAAAGAATAGACCAAGCCATTGAATGGATTTCCGAAGGAAAAGGCAGAAATTGGAAATATGAAAAGAAATAAATAGCAGATGCAGAGAATTATTACCATAGTCTTTTTGATGATTGCCGCTCTTTCGCCACTCCACGCACAGCAAAATGAAGATTTTAAGCTGGTGAAAAACTATTATAATTATCAGCGTGAATTGTTGAATACAGGTTTTAAAAAGAAGTTTGATTCTGAAAAAGAAACTTCAAAAAAATTAGAAATCAAGAAAGACTTTCAGATGTTCATGACGAAAATGGACAGCATAGAAAACGTTGCATTATTAGGCGCTTTAATAAAAACTAAAAATTTAGAAACTTTAAAGAATATCAATCAACCCTCATCAAAAAATGACAAGGAGCTTACCAAGGATTCTTCTATTGCCAGCTATCCTGGCGGTATGAATGCATTGCGAGAAAAAGTGAGTGAGCTGGTGTACTCCGATTCGGTTTTAGCCGACTATCCCATTATAAAAACATTGGTGCGGTTTACTGTGGAGCAAGATGGCAGTATCACCCATGTAAAGGCAACTGGAGAAAATCCCTCTTTTAACAGACAAGCGGAAATTGCACTTTATCTACTGCCAGAAAAATTTTCTCCCAGTTATTCGAACGGAATACCTGTTAAAAGCTATTACAACCTGCCACTCAGTATCAATTTCAAATAATTCTAAAATTAATATTGTGTATTCCATCTTAATGTCTACTTTTGAAAAAAATTAAAAAAAAGATGAAACACATTTATTATTATCTATTTTTATTTTTATTCGCTGGAAATATTCAAGCACAGGAAAGCGAAGAAATTAAAGAAATCAACCCCAACCAACGTAAAAACGACATCGTTGCAGACCCAATTATCTTGATTGCTGTTCCCATGGCTAACTTTTCTTACGAAAGACTCATTTCTCAAAACAAGGGTCTTGGTGTGAATGCACTTATTGGTTTGGATCGTGATACCCGAGGGTTTTCTCAGTTTTCTCCTTATTTCAGATTGTATATGGGAAAAAAATACGCTTCAGGGTTTTTCTTTGAAGGCTTTATTCCCGTAACTACCGACGAAACCGATCATTACACCTATTATGAGGATGTAGATGGTTATTACACTTCTACATCAACAATAAAAAGAAATACGACTGTAGGAGTTGGCTTTGGTGTTGGAGGAAAATGGGTGCTTAAAAATAATTTGGTGATAGAGGCCAGCGGCGGTATCGCACGAAGATTTGGTAACAGAGATTATTATTTTGAAGAGGTTACCGGAAAAATAATGGGCGGAATTGGTTACCGTTTTTAATACAATAAAAAGCTTAGTTTTGCACTAAGCTTTTTTTATGTTTACAGACGAATACTTTATGAAGATGGCTTTTCAGGAAGCAGAATATGCTCTGGAAAAAGATGAAGTTCCCATTGGCTGTGTTATTGTAGCCAACAACAGGGTTATTGCGCGGTCACATAATCTTACAGAGGCGTTGAATGACGTAACTGCTCACGCAGAAATGCAGGCAATTACTGCTGCTGCCAATTTTCTTGGCGGAAAATACCTCATCAACTGTACTTTATATGTTACAATGGAGCCGTGTGTGATGTGTGCGGGAGCTTTGGCGTGGTCTCAAATTTCTAAAGTTGTGATTGGCGCAAGGGATGAAAAGCGGGGATTCATTAATAAAAATCTGCAACTTCACCCCAAAACAGAAGTAGTGGTGGGTGTGTTGGAAAATGACTGTTCTTCAATTGTGAAAAACTTCTTTAAAGAGAAGCGTTAAAAGCATCCTTGGTAATAGAATACTGAATATTATGGAATTTAACACCATTTTTTTCAGTTTGGTTTTCCAATATTTTTTCTTGCTGCATTCCTACCTTTTCCAAAACTTTTCCTGAAGCAGGATTGAATGGGAAAATAATTCCGATAATTTTATCAAAATCTAAATTTTCGAACCCGAATTTTATTATTTCTTGAGCTGCCTCTGAAGCAAAACCTTTGTTCCAATAAGGCTTCCCCAGCCAGTAACCTATTTCAGCTGTTTTGGATCCTCTATCATGCAAACCAATGGCACCTAAAAACTTTTTATCCTTGCTTCTGATGGCAAAACTGAAGCCGTTGTTTTTCTCCAAACCTTCTTTTATTAATCCAAGCCAAAATGCAGCATCCTTTTCCGAATATGGATACGGAATGTGACATGTATTATCTGAAATCGCCTTTTCTTCCATCAATTCCACAATCGTTGGAATATCTTCCGTTCCTACTTTACTTAAGATTAAGTTTTGAGTTTCTAAAAGAGGTAATTTCTCCATCAAAATTGTTTTTTTAAAGATCCTTTCCTAAAAAATAGAGTCCTTTTAGAGTGTGCAACCGATCAGCAATATGTATTTTATCTGTCAGCGGTTTGTACACATGAGATACACCACCTGTGGCTATAACAAAGCAATCTTCGTCGACCTCGTTATTTATTCTGTCCACAAAGCCTTCTACCATGCCTAAAAATCCATATACCATACCACTTTGCATACAGGTGACGGTATCATTTCCTAAAACAGTTTTAGGTTTTTTCAGCTCTATTTCAGGAAGCTGAGCGGTTTGATTGATTAATGAATTTAAAGAGGTGATAATACCTGGTGCGATGATTACGCCCAGAGTTTCGCCATTTTCTTCGATGCAGCTCGCAGTGAGAGCGGTTCCAAAATCTAAGATGATTTTTTTTCTGCTCGGATAAAGATTGTGAGCTGCCACCAGGTTTGCGTAAATATCACTGCCCATTTGTTTAGACTTTGCCTTAACATCAGAAGGAGTATTTCTGTCTACCAAAATAGGTTTTTTACCATGAATTTTTTCAACGGCTTTAGAAATGTCATAGGTGAGTTGCGGAACAACAGATCCTATAATGATCTTCTGTATTTTTTCCACATCTATCTTATAATACTGATATAGCGTAAGAAACTGCACGAACAGTTCATCACTTGTGCGGTAGGGCTTGGTATTGATTACCCAAGAAATGTCACAGTTATCATCATTAAAAAGCCCAAAACGGATGTTGGTATTCCCGATATTTATTACAATTGAATTCATGAACTCAGCAAGATTTTCTTATTTAACTTCAACAATATTATCCTCAAGATTGATGTCTGCTAAGCGCTGAGAGAAATCTATTCCCAAAGTTTTCAACTGCGATTTAGAATATGGAATAGTAAGTTTGTATTCCTTTTGTGTCCATGGCCAATATGCTACCGTCTTAAATTCTCCGTATGCATCTTTTTCTTTCCAAGTATGCGTCATGTTAAGTGGAATTTGATAATTCACCACTTTATTGTCTGTTGTAATTACAGAAAAATCTATTGGCATCGGTAAACTTCCCTTATTCACTAAAGTAACAACTGTGGACTTTGCGCCGTATTCAACATTTGCAATTCCATAATCTATCGTTTTGGTGGTATTGATCCAATAATGATGAAACCATTTTAAATCCATCCCTGAAACTTTCTGAGCAATATGCATAAAATCTCTGTCTGTTGGATGCTTCATACTCCACTGTTGATAGTACTCCTGCATTACTTTTTCAAGGTTTTGCTCACCCATGATGTATCCTAGTTCTACCAAAAACAATTCTCCTTTTACGTAAGTAGAATAAGTGTATGCAGTACCGTTATCATGATGGTCACCCAACCATACAGCGGGTTCCTCGATACCTCTTTTTATAAAGTTTCTATACGCATTAATGGAGCTTATAAAAGGATTTGGCTGGTTGTTTTTTGGTGGAAAAAGATCATTCATCACCAATGCTTCAGCATAACTTGTAAAGCCTTCATCCATCCATGGTTTCGTACTTTCATTGGTTGCTATCATCTGTTGAAACCAAGAGTGCGCTCCCTCATGAACCATCAAACCTAAAAGACCTTCTAATGATTTTGCTTCTCCTAGAATCATGGTGCACATTCCGTACTCCATACCACCGTCACCACCTTGCACAAATGCATATGAAGGATACACATACTTGCCAAAATGAGTGTTCATAATTTGAAAAAATCTGTCTACGTAAGGTTTAGACTCTTCCCAAAACTTTGTTTTTTCACTTTTCTGATATACCAAATAAAGTTTTGTTCCTGTTTTAGAATCTACTGTCTCCACGGTATAATCACGGTCTGCAGCCCAAGCAAAATCCAATATGTTTTTGGCTGTCCATTTCCATACAGCTTTACCTTTTTTATCTGCCTTTATTTTCGCACTAACGTCGTAGCCTTTTACTTCAGAAGGATTCATCAAGGTCCCACCAGCTCCAATAACGTAATTTTTATCGATAGCGATATTGACATTAAAATCTACAAAAGGAGCATGAAACTCTCTACCAACATAGTCGAAAGTTGCCCAACCATCATAATCGTATTCTGCAATTTTTGGGAACCACTGCGTCATTGTCATGTCCACACCTTCCGCATTATTTCTTCCGCTTCTACGAATTTGTTGTGGAATAACTGCGTCCCACTCCATTGTAAAAGTTGTAGTGGAATTGGGTTTTATAGGTTCTGCTAAATAAACCTTCATAATGGTTTCCTGAATTTCAAATTTCAAGGTTTTTCCATTTTGCTTGATCCAATGAATATTTTGTGCTCCTTCCTGACCTTTAATAATTGAAGCCAATCTTGAAACGCCATCTTTTTGAAGTCTGGAATCTCCATTTTTTCCTTGGCTTTGAACACGCTGATCCATCATGGAATTAGGTTTAAAAGCATTCCAGTACAAATGAAAATAAGCGACGTTTAATTGATCTGGCGAGTTATTGGTATAGGTGATTTTCTGAGTTCCTGTGTAGGTGAATTTTTCGGCATTTACATCAATATCCATTTCATATTTTGCAAACTGCTGATAATAGGCATCTTTCTGAGCATTTGCAAAAAAACCAATTGCCGTAAAACATAAAACTTGAAAAAACTTCTTCATTTTTAATATCATTTTGTTCAAAACTAAGAATTTTTCTTCGGGAAATAAAGAAAACAAGCGGTTTTTAACAGGAAAAAGCGGCGGCCGATAAATCGGCCGCCGCTTTCATTTTATATTGTAAAGAAAATTATTTCAACAACGCGTTGAAAGTATCTCCCTGTCGAATATCACCAGTATTATAACCTTTCATGAACCACTCCACTCTTTGTTGTGAAGAACCATGGGTAAAAGACTCCTGGTTAACATAACCGCTGGATCTTTTCTGAATATTGTCGTCGCCTACGGCAGCCGCAGCATTTACTGCAGATTCTATATCTCCAGGTTCAAGAACACCACCCTGAACTCTTTCGTTGTTCTTCTTCGCCCAAAGTCCGGCATAAAAATCTGCCTGAAGCTCGGTAGCCACAGAAACCTGATTCATTTCTGCTTCCGAATATCTTCCACTTCTTCTTAATTGATCCACTTTCTGCGTAGTTCCAAGCAAAGTTTGAACATGGTGTCCCTCCTCATGTGCTAAAACGTAGGCAACTGTAAATTCAGTTGCTTTCGCCCCAAATTTCTGCTCAAGTTCTGCAAAGAAACTCATATCCACATAAATCGTTTGGTCGGCCGGACAATAAAATGGTCCCATGGCAGACTGGGCAGGTCCACATCCCGACTGTGTAGCGTTTTCGAACATTACAATTTTCGCAGGAGAATATTGCATACCATTTTCCTGGAAAATCTGCGTCCATGTTTTGGTATTCCAGGCATCCAGCATTTCTACCAATTCACGCACTTTTAATTCTTGCTGGTTAAGATCTCTTTGTTCTGTAGGCTGTGTTGTGCTACCTCCAGAATTTAATATAGCGGAGGGGTCACCTCCCAAAAAAAAGACAATTGCTGCAATAATAAGTGTTCCTAAACCACCGCCTACAAGCATGCCTCCACCGCCAGAACCTCGCCTGTCATCTACATTACCACCTCTTTCGTTTGTCCATTTCATAGTTTTATTATTTAGAAAGTAAAGTTAAAAATTTTAAATTAATATTGAAGTGAATTGAGTATTTTTGATGAAAAATAAAGAAAGGTGCACAAAAAAATTTTTTTTGCTTCAATATTGGGAATTTGCATTTTGCAGTCTTGTAATTCTGAAAAAAAAGAAGAATTGATTAGCAACGTCAACAAAAATGGAGCTGTAGAAACGGTTTTAGCGGTAGAACATATCGACACGGCTGATGTTTTAGTTACCAAACATAAAATCTGGAAAAACAACAAGCTTTACAAAGAAATTATTCAAAGGGATACTATCGCCAGCTTGGGAGATACAGTACAATCTCACGAAGATAAAGATGGAGTTATAAGACCAAAATCGGTGAAAAAAGATTACGAATTTTACATTACCGTTCAATAGTCATGAAGAAATCGAGTTCTATTAAATTACTTTTTGTAACAGGAATATTAAGTTCTTGTGCCCAAAATACACCCCAAAACGAATGGGGAAATAGTGAAAAGAAAGTATATATGCGTTCAGATTCAACGGCATCTTACTCGCCTTCGCATGGTTTTATGACAGGGTTTTTATTGTATCATGCCTTCCGACCTTACGGAATGTTCAATAATGGCATGTACCGAAAAGCAGGTTATTATAACGATAACATAAGTTCAAAATCTAATATTGGTAGAAATGCTTACAAAGGTGAAGCTGTAAGAGGTGGATTGGGTAAAAGTGGGTTCAGAGCGTCCTCATAATTTCGTATGGAAAGAATACAAGCAGAAATCCGTAAAAACTGGGAAACAAAACTTGAGAATATTGGTTTTGGTTATCATTCGTTAGAAGGTTTGTACTGGGACGAATCGCATTATTATCAGTTGACATCGGCTGAAATAAATGCACTGGAAACCGCCACTGCAGAACTTTGGCAGATGTGTTTGGAAGCCGTAGATTATGTCATTTCTAAAAATCTTTGGTTCCGTTTTAATATTCCCGAATACTTCAGAAAATACATTATAACGAGTTGGGAAGAAGATCACCCTTCCATTTATGGCAGATTTGATTTGGGGTTCGATGGACATCAAATAAAATTATTAGAGTTCAATGCAGACACACCAACTTCCTTGTATGAAGCCTCCGTCGTGCAATGGTATTGGTTGCAGGAAATGTTTCCCAATAAAGACCAGTTCAATTCCATACATGAAAAATTGGTTGATTATTGGGGCTATCTTAAAAAATACATGAATCCTCATTATATTTATTTCAGTTCACTTACCAATATTGAGGATGTTACCAACCTAGAATACATTAGAGATTGTGCTACTCAGGCAGGTTTCGACACCGAATTTTGTCCGATCCAAGACATAGGTTGGGCAGAAGATATACAGGAATTTATAGCTCCTGATAAAACCATTATGGAGTATATTTTCAAACTATATCCTTATGAATGGATTTTGGATGATGGATTTGGTGAAAAACTGGTAAAAAATAATTTCCGTTCTCAGTGGATAGAACCTGCATGGAAAATTCTGCTTTCCTCAAAGGCAATTTTACCCATTTTATGGGAGTTGTATCCCAATCACCCTTATCTGTTAGAAGCCTATTTCGAGCCTAGAAATTTAACGAACTATGCTAAAAAACCCATTTACTCCCGTGAAGGTGCCAATGTAAGTTTGTACAAAAATCACCAGACCATAGAGCAAAATAGCGGAGCTTATGGGAAGGAAGGTTTTATATATCAGCAATTATTTAACCTGCCAAACTTCAATGGCAATTATCCTGTTATTGGAAGCTGGATCATAGGACAAGAGGCTGCAGGCATAGGAATTAGAGAAAGTGTGCACCTGATTACGAATAACGAAAGCAGATTTATTCCGCACTTAATTAACGGTTAAGCTGATTGTTTTTAAGCCAATATGAAGTGGACTGATAGGCAGCAATTGCATCATTAACGTACTTCGGGTTGGGATGGGTTTCAAAATTTTCATCGTAATAAATAGAAAAATCTGGCGACAAGCTGGATTTTTTTTGCACCAATTTGAACTGCTTCACTTTTTTTACCGGAGAAAGAATGGTGAGGGCATCGTTTTCTATAAATCCTAAATCTTGGTAAGTGGCAATATAAGCTTTAGGACGAAATTCTGGTTTTAGCGCATCCTGTCCTAGGAATTTGGATTTATAATTGAAATTTAAAAGACCCAATACGGTAGGCATCACATCAATCTGAGACATCAACTTGGTGAATTTTTGAGGTGTGATAAAACCTTCAGAAAAAACCATTCCAGGAATTCTGTATTTATCCATGGGAAGTTCTGTTTTACCAGCACTGGAGGCACAATGGTCGGCAACGATTACAAAGACTGTATTTTTATACCAATCCTGTTTTTTTGCCATCTCAAAAAACTTTCTGATAGCATAATCTGTGTATTTTACGCCCCCCTCACGAGATTTGGCATCGCCAGGGATATCAATACGGCCGTTTGGGTAGGTAAATGGACGATGATTTGATACCGTCATCCAATGATTGAAGAAGGGCTTCCCTGTTTTGGCCTCCTGATTCATCACTTGAATGGCTTTTTTTGCCATATCTTCATCAGCAACACCCCAAACATTGGCAAAAGAAATTTCTTCAGGTTTAAAACTGTCTCTATCAACAATGTCATAACCGTTACCTGCAAAAAAATCCTTCATATTGTCGAAATAAGAATAGCCTCCGTACAAAAATTTCACATTGTATCCTTTAGATTTAAAAACAGCTCCTGTTGAGAATTTATTTTTGTTGTTTTCCCTTTTCACAATACTTTCACCTGCTGTTGGAGGAATACAGAGCGTTAAAGCTTCCAAACCCCTTACTGTACGGTTTCCGGTGGCATACAAATCTGTAAACATCAAAGATTGATTGGCTAAACTGTCTAAGAAAGGCGTAATCTTTTGAGTATTCCCAAAATGATCCATAAAATCACCGGATAGACTTTCGATGGAAATGAGCACCACATTTTTTTTGATTTCTGGTTCAGTGGGAACGACGGCCCTTTCTAAAGTAGACGGACTAAACTGTTTTAAAAATTCAGTTTCCGCTAGCTTTTCGTTGATTTGAGGATAAAACTGGAAATAATCCAATTCGCTGTGGGTAAATGCCCAATAGAATTTGGGAAGACCATTCGCTTGAATTTCATCAGCAAAATTATTGGAGGATTTCAAGGGAAGCAGCTGCGCCAAGACTAAAACACTTACTCCAAATAATAAGATGTAGGTAGAGAAGGCAATTAACTTCTGTTTGAATTTGGGAAGGGTTATTAATTCTTCTTTTGTTTTTTTATAAATATACCACGTAATGGCAATCGTAACTGCCAAGATAACCGTGAAGAGCGGAATTACTGGATAGCTTTCCATAACATTTCCAATCACTTCATTGGTGTAAATAAGGTAATCAACCGCAATAAAGTTATAACGAACACCAAATTCATTATAGAAAAAATATTCGCTTACAGCATTAAAAATGATCAAAAGAACATATAGAAATAGCGTGAAGAAATACAGTCCATTTCTTATTTTGCGCCTATGAGTCGGCAAAAATAACATTAAGCCAAAAAGCAAAGTTTTAACACCAATAAATGCTGCAGCAATCTCGGGAATACTGCCTCCGTATTGTTTGAAAATATTATTGGGAACAAACAGTGTGTAAGCCAACGCAATTAATAATGCTCCAAAAATAAGATAACCCCACGGTTTTTTATATTTTGAATCTGATAGAAAAAGCAAATACACCGCTAAAAGGGAGCTGGCAACAATGAAAGTAAATATATCATTAATCAACCCAACAAAAAGTATTTTCAAGATTTCAACTAAACCAAAACTAGATGTTGTGATAGGATGAAAAAAGAAAATAAGTCTTAATACAAAGGAAATAAGGAGATACAAAACTCCTAAGTATAAAAACGGTTTTAGCTTATCCTTTAACATCAGAATATCTTACAGTTTCCCGAAGCCTATGTTGCCTTTCTTTTTAGAAAGATTTTTCTTAAAATCAATCATTTTTAGGGCGGTAACTGCTGCTTCCACGCCTTTATTTCCCAAATCACCTCCACTTCTGGCCACAGACTGTTCCTTGGTATCGTCTGTAAGCACACAGAAAATGGTTGGGACATCTGTTAAGATATTACAATCTTTAATCCCCTGAGCCACTGCAGAACACACGTAATCAAAATGTGGTGTTTCACCACGGATGACGCAGCCAATAGCAATTACAGCATCGTATTTTTTCTCCTTACAAAGTTGCATGCTCGCATAACTCAACTCAAAAGCTCCTGGTACAGGAAAAAGTTTGATATTTTCCTCTTTTACGCCTTCTTTTGTCAATATTTCCAATGCGGCATCTCGCAGATTGAAGGTTACAAAATCATTCCACTCAGAAAAAACAATGCCGATAGAAAACTCTTCGGCATTGTTAATATGTAGTGGCTTATAATCTGAAAGATTAACAGTTGCCATAGTTTAGTAGTATTTAGTCATTTCAATATAAGAATCCGACATTCCGTTGTCGTAATCCTGATATTTTTCATCAATTGTAGAGAAGTATTTTTTTGCCTCAGCATTTTTCTTCATTCCTAAAGCTAAAATTCCTGCTTTTCTCACGAAATAATAGGCAGTGTAAGGGTCTTCAGATGTTGAAGATGCTTTATCTAGCAGCGTTAAGGCTTCATCATTTTTGTTCAAACCAGATTTTGCATCTGCCATAGCACCGTACTTCATTGCCATTAAAGTTTTGTTATCCGAAGAAAACTTATCTAAAAGATCGTAAGCTTCTTGGAACTTTCCTTCCTTGAACTTAATTAAACCTGCATTGTAGGCAGATAATTTACCTATTTTCGTAGAAGAAAACTCATGGTATGTTCCCATGAAACCAGGATTTGCAGCAGATTTTCCACCCAAAGCCTCTGTATTTTTGTTTTCTGTAAGATTTTTCTGAGCAGCTAGGAAAGCTTTTTCAGCTTCTGCATTTTTAGGAGCAACAATAAACTGCTGATAACCGAAGTATCCCAAAATACCCAGCACTATAACACCGAAGATGATGCCTAATTGTTTTGCATACTTTTCTAAAAACATTTCTGCATCCAGAGAAGATTTATCAAGATCTTTGAAAAACTCCACCGTTTCCTTTCCTTCGTTTTCTTTCAAGTTATTTTTAGTTTGTTTTGCCATTGCTTTAAAAAATTGAAATGCAAATTTAATTGTTTCTTAATGATTTACAAAATTCTTGGTTCTTATTTCTGTAAATAAGCATTAATAATTTAAAATATGATAAACTTCTGCGTTAAATTTTTCAAGTTTCTCTTTGCCGTGGAGTTCATCTAAGCCAATTAAAAAACTGAACTGCACTACTTTTGCGCCTTGTTTTTCAACCAATTTTGCTGCAGCTTCAGTAGTTCCACCGGTAGCGAGAAGATCATCGTGGATAAGCACTCTTTGTGAAGGCTTTATTTGCCCAGTCCGGGTTTCTATTTCTGCAGTGCCATATTCTAAACTGTATTTTTCACCAATTACGGGAGGAGGAAGTTTACCTTGTTTGCGTATCAATACAAAGGGCACATTCAGCGCTGCGGCAATGGCAATCCCAAAAAGATAACCTCTACTTTCGATACCACACACAACATCAATTTTACCTTTGCTGAAGCTTGCGAAATCTGCCACCACTTCTTTATACAGTTCGGGATGCAGAAAAATTGGAGAAATATCTTTAAACTGAATACCTGGAATGGGAAAGTCGGGGATATTCTCTATGGTTTTTTCTAAGGTTTGAATGAGTTTTTCCGATGCCATTAAGGATTGATTTTATAGCTTGAAATTTTCCATTCTCCATTTACATTTTTCAATCCAAAATTCACCATTAACGCGGTGGTTTTCCCTTGTTTGTCCGTTACATCATATGTTGCATTTACGCTTGCAGATGTTGGCGAGACTGATTTTGTTGAAATATTTTTTACCGTTAAGTTTTTAACTGTCCCAAAGCCTGATGTAGGACTGGAAAAAGATTCGTAAGAGCCCCAACTCGGATTATCGGAACTGTCGAAAGCCGCTTTTAAGTTCTGAGAATTCAGATTCCCCAAGAATTTTGAAACCGCTGCTTTAGGGTCAGCCGCAGGCTTGGTATCGGGCGCTTTTACACCTGGGTTTTCAGGGTCTGTGATGCTCGGATCATACACTTGTAGGGTGTCCTGTTTTGGTGGTGGAGGCATTCTTAAAGCGGTGGAGTTGACATCTACACCAACTTTAGTCATTTTATAGATTTTTGCAGTAGTTTTTACAGAAACGGTGATATCGATTTTATTGTCAATTACTTTTTCCGCTGGAATGGACGAAAATTTAAAATTGAAACCTGGGAAATTGTTATCAGACATTAAGTTTTTCGCAGAATAAATTCGGCTTCCATTGCTGAAAATTTCGAGGGTGGTTTCGAGCCCAGCACCTGAGAAAGCAACATTTTTATTTTTAAGATCCACCAAACGCGGAACAATCTGCAAGCCTGTGGGTCCAGAACCATTGTCACCAGTGGGGTTAACATTGATGTTAAGTGAATTGGCACGTACATCGTTAGGATCACTTTCTTTTGCCGCTTCACTACCGAAGATATTCATTTCACCCAAAGACGGTGGCGCTGTGCTGGACCAAGTAATATCATTTTTAGCTGCAACCTGATCTGCCATTGCAAGAATTTCCGGAACCTTTTTACCTTCTAATAGTTTGGATAATGCTTTAAGCTCGTTTTGGTCTCCTTCAGCATCTACACCAAACGTCTTTAGAATGTAGAGCGCTTCATTAAACTTTATCTGTTTGATGGTGCTAAGACTAGATGCCATATCGTTGATACTGGTTTGGAAAGCTTTAGGACTGCTTGCGTCCACATGATCTTTTTTACAACTCGATAATACAAGTGCTCCAACTATCAATAAAAAGGTAATTTTTTTCATGTGAAAAATTTTAATCAAAATTAAACATTTGAAAGTGTAACTAATATAAGAATTTTATTTTTTATTAGGCATTTCTTTCATGTCATTTCCAAAATATCCTTTAAAAACATTGAGCATGTTAGGAAAATCTTCTTGATCCCAGTAAGAAGTTGAGTAGTTGCTGTTTTCCTTTCTGAATTTCACGTTTTCTGCGGCATCTTCGTTCTCAAAAGATAATTCAGTTGGATAGAAATTGCTGTAAGCGATGAATTGGTTGTATTCTGATTCAGATTTATGTTTAATCTTCGTGTACTCTATTTCGTTGTATTCAAGAAAGGTTTTAATGGTTTTAGGGCCACTTTTTTCGAAAGCCATGCTGATGATTCCTTTCAAATCAAAAAAACGATATCCAAAAAGCGAAAATTCTTTGTCTTGGAGTACTTCGGTTAAGAATTCAATTTCATCTTTATTGTCACCAGAAAGTTCTTTATATTTTAAGTTCTTTTTTTCTTTAAGTTCATCAATCCTTGAAAGATTTTTGAGCTTTGGAATATCCAACATATTATCGTACACCAGTGTTGCGACTTTTTTACGGTCTTCTTCTGCTTCTTCCATCACATAAACCCTGTACTGCTCCACTCTCGAGCTCTTAAGTTTTTTAGTTTTATTATCAAAAATATAAGTAATAATACCGTCTGCATAACAGTTAAGCTTATTGTTGATGGTGAGGTAAGAGTTAAAATTTCCATGAAGATACATATACTTGGCAGGTTTAGATTTCTTCATAACCACCTGTTCTATAAGTCGTGTTTTATCGTTCACTTCAATAATATCTTTTTGAAAATCCTGATAATTAAGATCTGCAATTACGCTATTATTGTAAACAAGCTGGTAGCCTTCCTGTTTGGGTTCCACTGCGGAACGGTCGAACTTTCCATCAATATCTGTTGTAGCAAGTATATTCCCGTTTTTACCGAACACGGTGACTTTTGGCAAAGGTTTGCGCGAGATTTCAGATATTATGGTGACAGTTTGTGCATTACTGATGATGATAAAAAACAGGAAAAGTAACGATGTAATTTTCTTCATTGTACAATTTTATATATAAGTAGCAGCCGACAATGTATTTGTTACATAAAAAAACTCCCCAAGACTAATCTAGGGGAGTTTTTATATGATTGGGAATATCTTAGAAAGGATACTCGTAAATTTCTGATTCGTGAAGGTATGGGTTTCCTGTAGGAATTAACTTCAGTTTAGAAAGAGCACTCATTACTGTGAATGTAAACAATCCAACAATAAATAAAATCGCTCCAACCACCAATAATAAAACTTCAGGAGTTTTCCAATAAGGACCTACCGTTCCTGGCATTACCATATTGAAATAATCTAAGATGTGACCAAGTATTACAACTACCGCCATAATAGTAACCACCTTATAATTTCTCTTGATGCTTGAACTTACCATTACCAACAAAGGAATAAGGAAGTTTAAAATTAGCATTGGTAAGAATGTTGGTGCATAGTACACAAATCTACCAAAGAAATAATTCACTTCTTCCGGAACGTTCGCATACCAGTATAACATGAACTGACAGAACCATGTGTACGTCCAAAGCATTGAAGTTGCAAATAAGAACTTCCCTAAGTCGTGCAAGTGATTGTCATTAAACTGTGGCAAGAAACCATTCTTCTTTAAGAATACACTTATTAAGATGATTACAGCAATACCACTAGATAAACAACTTACCATTGCATACCAGATATACATTGTAGAATACCAGTGAGGGTCGATAGACATTAACCAATCCCAAGCCCAAGCTGCAGAAGCAAACCCGAAGAATGCGATGTAACCAACGTTCCATCTGTATAACATTTGATAATCTACTTTTGATTTAGTTTCGTCTACTTTCTTAGATATTGCTTTTAATTTCCATGCGAAGAAAGATGCACCTACCACATATAGGATAGTTCTAAATGCATAAAAAGGAATATTTAAAAACTTCTTTTTCTCATAAAGAATCACATCAAAATTTGGCGAATTAGGATCAGTAAGATCGGCATCCATCCAATGGAAAAGGTGACCATAATGGAAAATATTAAGAAGCATGATAATGATAAGGATTGCACCTCCCCAAGGGATGTATGAAGCAATTGCCTCCATTACTCTTGTTACAATAATAGACCATCCCGCATGTGCAGCATGCTGAATAGAATAAAAGAAAAGTACACAGCAGCTTACTGCAAAAAAGAACACAGCAACAAAATGAATGGCAGCCAATGGCTGATTATGAATTTGCATTTTTGCGTGCTCTAAGTGCGCTGCGTGGTCTTGCGGACCAACCAATTCACTAGAATGAGTAGGGTTATCATGGCCAGAAGCATGAACAGCTTCCATCATGTGCTCTATTTTAACATCGTCGATTCCATGATTCATGAAATAACCGATCCCAAATAAAACTAAACCTACAATAAGAACTATTATAGAAGTTGATTTTAATTTTGGTGAAAAACTATACATTTCTTTTCTTTTTATTTAGTTGCGGTTTCTGTTTTGGTGTCTGTTTCTGCTGGAGCTGCTCCTGTAGTTGCTGCAGCTGCGGGAGCCACGGCACCTTTCTTAAATGCATCCATTACATACATAGCTACTCTCCAACGGTCACCAGGAAGCAATTGTCCTGCATAAGATCCCATTGTATTTCTACCATGTGTTAAAACATAATGTACAGAACCTACTGTAATTTCTCTATCTGCATAATTAGGAACTCCTGAATATGCTCCACTTTGTACGATTGGACCTTGTCCATCACCACCAGTACCATGACAAGCAGAACATGTGTGATCGAACAAGATTTTTCCTCTTTCCAAGTCTTTCTCTCTATTCTTAGGATCTAAAGGTGATACAGAAACACCCTTCGAAGCATCGTAACCAGCATTATACTGATCAGGTGTCAATGCTTTACCATAATTAGCTCCAATAACTCCGTCTTTATTTTGAGAAACGGTTCCGTCTACAGGAGCCATTCCTGTTGCTCCGCCATTTTTAACAAATGCTGGAATTTCGTTTTCATGTTTAGAGTATGCATCTTGAGCTTTCATCAAAGGATCATAAGCTACTGGGAAGTACATATCTGGGAAATATACAAGAGGTGTATTTTCTTTAGGACCACAAGAGTTTAATAAAACTGTAGTGAAACCTAGAACTGCTGTAATCTTTAAAATATTCTTTTTCATCTTACGCGTCTTTTACAGTTATTTCTTCAACTCCAGTTTCTACTAGCAACTGTTTTACAGATTCTACATCATCAGTTACAAATTCCATCATAAACTTATCATCTGTAGTTCTTGGATCTGGGTTTTGTGGAGGACAACCAGGATACATTTTATTTCTGATTAAGAAAGTCCAAGACATCATGTGTGCTGCACAAAATACCATTAATTCAAACATTGGAACTACGAAAGCCGGCATATTATGTCCCCAATCGAATGATGGTTTACCACCAATATTTTGAGGCCAATCGTGAATCATGGTATAATAAGTAACCAAAGCACCTATCGTAACACCATATACACCATAGATAAAAGCAGCATCAGAAATTCTAGTTTTCTTTAAACCTAAAGCTTTATCTAGTCCGTGAACTGGAAATGGAGTATAAACTTCGTTTATTTTTATTCCTTTATCATTGAATGCTCTAACGCCGTTCATCAAATCGTCGTCATCAGCATAAAGTCCGTATACTATTTTAGTGGTGCTCATCTCCTTCTTTTGCTTTATAAGTTTCACCTGAAATTTTCAAGATAGATTTCAATTCAGCCTGTGCAATTACAGGGAATGTTCTTGCGTAAAGTAGGAACAATACTGAGAAGAATCCGATAGTTCCTAAGTAAACCCCAACGTCGATAATAGTTGGTTTAAACATTGTCCAAGATCCTGGTAAGTAGTCTCTAGAAAGGTTGATAACGATGATATCAAAACGCTCAAACCACATACCGATATTAATGATTAATGCAATAATAAATGTTGCAATGATATTTGTTCTTACTCTCTTGAACCAGAATAATGCTGGCACTACCAAGTTACAAATAATTAGCGCCCAGAATGCCCACCAGTAAGGACCAGTTGCTGCACCAGGAGATAAGTAAACGAAATCTTCGAATCTTGATCCTGAATACCAAGCGATAAAATATTCACAAGCATAAGCTACTGTTACCATACCACCTGTTAAGATGATTACGATGTTCATAATCTCGATATGATACATGGTGATGTAGTCTTCTAAGTGGCAAACTTTTCTCGCAACCAACAATAGTGTTTGTACCATTGCGAATCCTGAGAAGATTGCCCCAGCAACGAAGTAAGGAGGATAGATAGTTGAGTGCCATCCTTTAATTACCGACGTTGCGAAGTCGAATGATACCGTGGTGTGTACCGAGAATACAAGTGGTGTTGCTAAACCTGCAAGAACCAAAGATAGCTCTTCAAATCTTTGCCAGTGTTTCGCTTTACCACCCCATCCGAATGCTAGGAAGGTATAGATCTTTTTTGTGAAAGGCGTTTTTGCTCTATCTCTAATCATTGCAAAGTCTGGGATAAGTCCCATGAACCAGAATACAGTAGATACTGAGAAATACGTTGAGATAGCGAATACGTCCCAAAGTAGAGGCGAGTTGAAGTTTGTCCAAAGTGAACCAAACTGGTTTGGTAAAGGGAAAACCCAGTAACCAACCCAAACTCTACCCATGTGGATAACAGGGAAGATAGCTGCCTGCACAACTGCAAAAATAGTCATCGCTTCTGCAGATCTATTTACAGACATTCTCCAACGCTGTCTAAATAATAATAATACTGCGGAGATAAGGGTTCCGGCGTGACCGATACCTACCCACCATACGAAGTTGGTAATATCCCAACCCCAGTTAATTGTTCTGTTGAGTCCCCATGCTCCAATACCTGTCCCGATAGTGTAAGCGATACAACCAAATCCGTAAATGAAAAGAACCAATGCAGCATATAGTGAAATCCACCATAATTTTCCTGCTCTCTCTTCGATAGGCCTAGCAATATCCTCAGTAATATCGTGATACGTTTTGTGGCCAATAATTAAAGGTTCCCTGATCGGAGCTTCGTAATGTCCTGACATTTTTTACCTATTTATTATTTAAACGTTGTTTTCTTTTCTATTTCTCACTTTAGTATGGTAGAATACATTTGGTTTAGTACCAATTTCTTCTAGCAATGTATATCTTCTGTTGCCGTTGTATAACTTTCTCACTTCAGAAGCTTTGTCATTCATATCCCCGAACTTCATAGCGCCAGTAGAACAAGCTTTAGAACAAGCTGTCTGGAACTCTCCATCAACAACAGTTCTGCCTTCTTTCTTAGCCTCAAGAATTACATTCTGAGTCATCTGAATACACATAGAACATTTCTCCATAACCCCTCTTGTTCTTGTAACAACGTCTGGGTTAAGTACCATTCTTCCTAAATCATTATTCTGATTGTAATCAAACTTATCATTTAAGTTATAAGTAAACCAGTTGAACCTTCTTACTTTGTACGGACAGTTGTTTGCACAATATCTTGTACCGATACATCTATTGTACGCCATTTGGTTTTGACCTTGCTTACCGTGTGATGTTGCCGCAACTGGACAAACAGTTTCACATGGAGCATGGTTACAGTGCTGACACATTACCGGCTGGAAAATTACATCAGGACTTTCATTAGGTTCAATTAAGATATCATAAAGATTCGGAACATTAAGACCTCTGTCTACAGCATCTTTATTTCCGATTTTCTCTTTTGAAGAATAGTAACGGTCAATTCTTAACCAATACATATCTCTAGACATTCTTACCTCTTCTTTTCCTACAACCGGAACGTTGTTTTCAGCCTGACAAGCAATAATACATGCTCCACAACCTGTACAAGAGTTCAAATCTACAGATAGGTTAAAGTGAGGACCATCGGTATCATCAAAAGCGTCCCAAAGGTCTATTTTACCTGCTGGAAGTGCTCCACCAATGGTATGATATTCCAAAGGCTTGTTCCAACCTTTTAGTTTATCATCAAATGGTACATTGATAAAATCACTTAAAGGAACTTCCTTAGCAATTTCATAACGACCCATTAGTGTATTTTGAAGCTGCATTCCCGCAAATTCATGCTCTTCACCTGTTTTTTCAATTTTTGCATTTGAAAGAACCAAGTTTGAACCATCAAATAATGGATAAGCATTTACTCCGGTTTCTGCAACTTTACCAGAATCTTTTTTACCATAACCAAGTGCTAGACCGATAGATCCATCAGCCTGACCAGGTTGGATAAATGCAGGAACATCTTTAAGTGTTACTCCATTTACAGTAAGATTTACCAAATCACCATTTAACTGCATTCTTGCGTTAAGATCATTTTCAATACCTAATCTCTTAGCATCAGCTGGTGAAATTGTAATATAATTATCCCAAGATAATCTTGAAATTGGGTCTGGCAATTCTTGCAACCAAGGGTTATTTGCTTGAGTACCATCTCCAATAGCTGTTTTAGTGCACAATACCAATTCTAAATCAGAAGCTTTGAAGTTTCCTAATTCTGCAATGGCCTGTGCTGCGTTTCCACCTGCGTAAGATAATGTGCCTACAGTAGAACCAGCATTAAAACCGTTATATAAAGCTTTGTTGAACGATGTTCCTCCTAAGATAGAAGCAGCATTCGTTTTAAGATAATTGTAGTAATTATTTTTAGCACTGTCTTTCCCGTTGATCCAAACCAATAAAGACTCTTCGAGCTGTCTTGGTTTAAATACTTTCTGGATAGCTGGCTGCATTAAAGAGTATACTCCTGTTTGTGGAGCAATATCTCCCCAAGACTCTAACCAGTGAGCAACAGGGATAACTACTTTCGCAGCTTTGTACATTTCATTCTTCTTGTCTGCAAATGCGATAACATGAGGAACTTTAGCAATAGCTGCTTTGAAAGCTTCTCCTTTGTTAGAAGAATAAATAGGATTGACATTATTTACGATAAGAGTACCTACTTGACCCGCATTTACCCAAGATAAAAACTCTTGATATCTAGCACCATCGAACTCTTTTAATAAACTCGCCTTTCCTGTGAAAGCTGTAGACGCTAATTTTTGATTGATCAAATGTGAAAGAACAATTGCAGCTTTAGATCCATCAGCTAAAACAACAGCTTTAGAACCTTTTGCAAGTAATTCTTTAACAATTTCAGCAGCTAATTTATCATTTGTAGCGCCATTTAAACCATTGTAAACTTCTACTAGAGTTTTGTTTACGGCGCTTGGCTTTAATCTGTATCTTGAATCTGCATTAGCACCAGTTAAAGACATGTTAGACTCCACTTGAATGTGTCTTAACATGTTGGCACCTGGTTTTCTTGCAGCAGCGTAAGAAGTTTCTAAACTTTGAGCATTGAAATCTCCTAAGAAATCCGCTTGGAAAGAAACGACCAATTCAGAATTTGAAAGATCATACACTGGTAAAGCTCTCTGTCCAAATACTTCCTGAGCAGCATCTAGATTAGCTGCGTATGGGTAAGCATCGTATGTTACCAACTCAGCGCTAGGATATTTAGCCTTGAATTCCCCAAAAAGCTTTTTAAAAGTTGGTGAAGGGAAAGAGTGTGAAAGAACAACGATTCTTTTACCTCCAGCATTAGTATCAGCTAAACCTTTAAGAACGTAATCATCTACTTTATCGAAAGAAGAATCTTTACCTTCAAGTTTAGGTTGCTTTACTTTATCGTTATCATATAAAGAAAGTACACTTGCCTGTGCTCTTGCATTGGTTTTACCCATTTCTGCAGCAGTAGGATTAGGTTCAATTTTTATAGGACGACCTTCTCTTGTTTTTACTAAAACACTTGCGAAATCAAAACCATCAAAATAAGAGGATGCAAAATAATTAGGAATCCCTGGAATGATATCGTGTGGTTTTACCACATAAGGAATAGTTTTAATAACAGGTGCTTCACAAGCCGCTAAAGTAACTGCAGCAGTAGAGAATCCTAAAAGCTTTAGGAAATCCCTTCTGGAAGTACTGGAAGAATTCATCTTCTCAGCATCACCCAAAAATTCATCTACTGGAATTTCATTCTGAAATTCTTTCTGAGCCAACTTCGCATTTAAAGCTGGATCTTTTAGTTCGTGAATACTTCTGAATTGTATTTTGTTTGAAGCCATTTATACTTCTAATTTTTCGTTATTAATAATGACATTTACCACATTCAAGACCACCGATAGCATCAACGGTAATTTTTGTTCCGCTACCATATTGCTTTTTAAGCTTATCATGCAGGTCTTTGAAATATTCTTTATTGTAACCGTTGTTCATGTCAACCTCTGTAGTTCTGTGACACTCAATACACCATCCCATTGTAAAGTCATTGGCCATTCTTACAACATTCATGGTATCAACTTTTCCATGACAAGCTTTACAAACAACATCAATTTGGTTGTTAGGATTTTTCTTATTGAATGAAGATATAATTGCCTGTTCACCAGCCACCACGTGTTGTGAGTGATTGAAATAAACAAAATCTGGCATATTGTGAATTCTTGTCCACTCGATTGGTGTAGTTTTACCTGTATACTGTTGTTTTTCAGGATCCCAACCAGCGGCTGCGTAAATCTTCTGGATTTCACCGTCGTAGAATGCCTTATCTTTTCCTGGCTCCATATATTTACCGTTGTATTCAGAGATAGATCTGTGACAGTTCATACAAACATTTACAGAAGGAATTTCTGAAACTTTACCATATTTAGCACCTGAGTGACAAAGCTGACAGTCGATTTTGTTTTCACCGGCGTGAATTTTGTGAGAGAAATGTATAGGCTGCTCAGGTCTGTATCCTTTATAAACACCGATCCACATTAGCCAGTTCCAAATTCCATATACTGCAAAAACAGCTAATAGACCTAGAACAACTTTTCCAACAACTTGGTATTTTTCATACAGCTCACCGAATGACTTCGTTCTTGTAGCATCAAGCCCACTTAACTCTTCGTTTTGCTGTAATTTTACTAATTGTCTTAACTTGAATAGAACCCAAACCAATAAACCTGCAATCGCTAACAAAGACACAACAATCGTACTTGAAGTAGTTTTATCTAAACCAGCAGAAGCACCATTTGCAGGCGTTGTTCCTGCGGCAGCAGCGTCAGCAGCAGGCTCAGGAGCCGGTTCTGGAGGATTGGTTGTATATGCTAAAATATCATCGATGTCCTTTTCTGATAGATTAGGAAACACCTGCATTTCAGACTTGTTGTATTTTTCAAAAATTTCATTGGCATATTTGTCGCCAGATGCCCTTAGAGCTTTATTGTCTTTAATCCACTTATGAAGCCAATCTGTTCCTAATCCAGCTTCTTCTTTTACTTTAGCGACAATACCTTTTAAAGGCGGCCCAACAACCTGTTTATCTAATGCGTGACAGGCTGTACAGTTTGCTTTAAAAAGCTTTTCTCCATTTTTAGGATCTCCATCTTGTCCATAAATTGAAGCGCTCGTTGTAAGCAATAATCCTATCGCAACCAACGTTCTTTTGTAATGCTTTCTCCAACTAATCATTTAATTAATCTTGATGTTATTAAATTATTGAGTATACAATCAATTCCGCAAAAATAGTGTTTTTAACAGTAATTTAACAGCATTATCAAAGTGGAAAATATCATCCTGTACTAATTTGTATTAATTCTAAATAATCTTTTTGGTATAATTTTTTAATTATCTTAAATTTGTAAAAAATTTTTATTTTAATGAAAAATGTAATTAAGCTATTTTCAGCACTTTCAATAATATTTGTTGGACAACTGAGTGCTCAGCAACAAATTATTAAAAAAGACACCCTCTCGGGAACTGAGCTCGTTATCGCTATGGACTCGCGGGTAAATGATGCTTTAAATGCGCTTGATGACAAATGCAGCCGCACAATTGCTTCTCGAGGCAATAGCAGTAATGATGATGATCGCCCTACCAGCACAAGACCTACAAGAGTGATGGTGCCCAACAGGGAACTTACAAAAGCAGAAATTTGCAGAAAGAATCCACGCATGATGGGCTACAAGATTCAGCTTACCACAGTGAAAAGCAATGAGGAAGCGAATGAGGTGAGGTCTTATTTCAGAAACAGATTCCCAAATTTAAAAGTTGAAGTAGATGCGTCTTTACGACCTAATTATAAAGTTTTAGCAGGAAGTTATTTCAGTAAGCAGACTGCTGCAGCTGATTTGAGCAGAATCCGAGAATATTTTAAATCTGCTACTGCAGTACAATACAGAATTTTCTGTGTAGAAGCTAAATAATCAGCTTTCAACATATTTATTTTAAACCAGACAATGTCTGGTTTTTTTATTGGTAGTAGCGTATTAGAAAATCAAAAAATTCATTGAGTCGGTAGAGATTATTAACGGTGAGATACACAAAAACCACCGTTATTGTACAGGTAAGAAATGAAAGCGCTCGTCCGTTCTGTCTATATGCATAGAGCAACCAACCGATGAGAAGTGGATAAACGTACACAAAATGACCTCCATAAATATAAGAAGTATGCAAACCAAACTTTAATACACAATGGATCACCACATCAAAAAGAAGAGATATCGCTAAAATTTGCACCAGCTTATTCTTAAAATTTTTAAAACAGCTCCAAATAATTAAAGCCAGAATAACAAAAACAACAGCATAAGACACCCAACTTGAATAAACATCCATAAACAATGCTTTGTACTCGAAACCTTTTTTATTGTGGTAATCTCTTGTTACAAAACTTGAAAAAAGCATATTACCACCGAAAAACCACGAAAAAATCATGTCCCACAATGGAGTAACTTTCGGCTGCGAGAACTTTTCATACTGTTCACCCGTTTTTGAAAATATAAGGTGATAATTAAAATTGATCCTATTCAAGTACAACAGCACAAAAGCTATTACAGAAAGTCCCACCTTCAATGTTGCAGACCAAAATTTTCGCCATGATCTGAATAATTGATCTTCTAAAAGAACAGGAATAAAAACTTTAACAATATTAGTGATGGTTAAACCTCCGACAGAAACAGCAGTTACACCCAAAGCAAAACCATTAATCGGTTGATTATTTCTCAGTTTCAAGGCTGAATAATAATTGAACATCATCAACAGAAACAAGCTAAAAGTATAGGTTTCTGGAGTGAAGGACAGCAGAATATTGGTGGAAAACATTGCAAACAGCGCTACCAATAGAACTGATAAGAATAAAGGTAGTTTAATGATATTTTTTAGGTATTTAAAAACCTGAACAATACTTAAACTAACTGCAATATTGGAAAACCACGCAAGAGCCAATCTAAAATCAGCATCTTTTTTACCATCTGAAATATAAAGTGCTAGGCTTCTTATGAAATCAAAAAAATAATTCGCCAGCGGATGTCTTTCTACACCTCCACCCGTTAGCACAATAGATCTGTTATCGAAACTAAAGTAGGCATCCCAAGGAATTCGGTCATCAAAAATAATTCTAAAATTTGAAGCGATGTAGGTTCCCAAGATACCATAAGCCACTAAGAAAAACAGAAAAACTACCGCCTCCGTAAGTGTTGAAGGAAAAATAGTTTTTACGAAAAATAGAAGTTTACGTTTCAAGTGAATTTTTTGCAAAAATAAACAAAGCGCTCTTATGAACTGCACGAAAGCATTGAACAACCCCAAATATCATCATATTTTGAAGGTCTTTTGACGCTAAATTCAGGAAACAGTTCCTCATAAGGATGTTCTAGCGCAGTTACTAACTTGTCGAATTTTTCTCTATTGCCAGCATTCAAGTCTTCAATACATTCAAACAACAGATAATTTCTCAGAATGAATTTTGGATTCGCAGACCTCATAAGTTCCAAGGATTTTTCCTCCGAAATGCTGTTTTTGTTTTTTCGGGCACGGTAGTCACCCAAAAACAATTTCAATCTCTCCTTATTTTCTGAAGTGATTACTGCATACGAAACTTTTTCTAGGAAATGTTGTTCTGAAGTTTCAAGGCTCAAATTTTCCAATTCAATGAAAAACAAGGTGTAATCCAACATTAAATCCTGCATTAATTTCTGCCAATTGTTAAAGAAGACCTCATCATCTTCGTAAAGCTGGTCGAAACCAAATTTTCGACAAAGCATCTCATCGTGAAGTTGCCAAAACTTCGGACTGTAGTCATTCAAGACTTTCTCCAAGAATTTTTCATCTTTAATGATGGGAAATAAGGCGTTCCCCAACTGCCATAAATTCCATTGCGAAATTTGCGCCTGCATTCCAAATGCATATCTGCGGCCTGGCAAGTCTGTAGTATTGGGTGTAAAACTCAAGTTGTATTCGTCCATCATTGAGTAGGGACCGTAATCGATGGTTAAACCAAGGATTGACATATTATCGGTATTCATCACACCATGCACAAAACCAACGCGATACCAATCGACAATCGTTTGAAGTGTTCGATTACAAATTTGCTCGAAAAAATCTTTGTATTTGTTTTCTGAATCTTTATCGATTTCAGGATAATAATTTTCAATGGTAAAATCGCAGAGTCTTTTCAAAGTTTCAGTTTCTTTTTGTGCTGCCAACAACTCAAAATGCCCAAATCTTAAGAAACTTTCTGCAGTTCTCATTACTACGGCACCTTTTTCCATTTCGGGATTGCCATTGTACATCATATCGCGCACCACATCTTCACCTGTTAAACATAAACTTAAGGCACGCGTGGTAGGAACATTAAGACGAAACATCGCTTCACTCATCAGATATTCCCGAACGGAAGATCTTAAAACGGCTCTCCCATCTGCGTGTCTGGAATAAGGCGTTGCCCCAGCTCCTTTCCATTGGAGCTCAGTTTTATTCCCCTTCTCATTTGTTATTTCACCTGCGAAAATGGCTCTACCATCGCCCAGTTGCCCTGCCCAATTCCCGAACTGATGTCCTGCATAGGCTGTGGCGTAGGTTTGAATGTTTTCAGGAAGATTATTTCCACTTAAAAAATCGATATCGGGTGTGCTTCCCAAACCAATTTCTTCTGAAAGCTTTTGATTAAAAGCAATAAGTTCTTGATGTACGAAACCTACAGTACCTACTGTTGCAAACAAAACTTTTGGCGTATTGCGCTGCAACGCATTATTCGTAAAATCTCCAGGAAATAATTGTAGGAACGGTTGTGTGATCTTATCTAAATTCATATCTCAATACACTCAAGAAAAAACCTTCCGCAGTGGGAAGGTTTTAAGTTTTTATTTGTTAAAATCAATGTCTTCACCTTTGTTGATGTTTTCATTGATGTTTTCTTCTTTTCTACCCTGACTTTGTTGTGGTGCAACAGGTTCCACAGGCTTCGGATTTTTAATCTCATCCATGGTCTGCAGACCTCCTTCGTCACCATAGCCTCCACCCAGACCTTTCAGATCATTACATCCGCCACTCCAGTCTGAAGGTTTTACGAATTTATCATCTGGGGAAACACCTAAGGTTTTATCTGCCCAAACTTTCTTCATAAAGATCGCCCAAATAGGCAATGCCATCTTAGCTCCCTGACCTTCACCGGTTCCAAAGAAGTGGGTGGCTCTATCTTCCCAACCTACCCAAGCACCCGTTGCCAGCTTAGGTGTAATACCCATAAACCAACCATCGGAGTTGTTCTGTGTTGTTCCTGTTTTCCCTGCAATTTCAACCGCTTTTGATATTCCTCGTCTTCCTAATTCACCTGAAGCAGTACCATATTCGGCTACCCCTTTCATCAATTCGATCATGGTGTATGCATACAGTGGATTCATTACTTCCTTAGGCTCCACGCTTACCTCTTTAATTACCTGACCGTTAGAATCTTCAATTCTCCAAATCATCTCTGGTTTATTGTAGTTTCCATAGTTTGCAAATGTAGAATAAGCACCCAACATCTCATAAATTGTAATATCAGAAGAACCTAAAGCAATAGTATTGTACCTAGGAAGTTCCTCGGTAACTCCTAAATCTCTAGCAGTTTGTATTACTGCATCTACACCTGTACTTTCTATAAGTCTTGCAGCAACAGGGTTAAGGGATTTTGCTAAAGCGTCTTTAAGGGTAACCATTCCTCCGCCTCCACGAACTGTCCAGCCTCCCTTACTGTAAGTTCCATTAGAAACCGCAGTACATGGAGTGTAACCTAACTTCATAATAGCAGTAGCATACACGAATGGTTTAAATGTTGAACCTACCTGTCTTTTTCCTTGCTTGATATGATCATATTGAAAATGCTGCCAGTTGATACCTCCAACCCATGCTTTAATTTCGCCAGTTGCTGGTACCATAGACATAAGACCTGCCTGAGCAATTTGCTTGTGATATCTGATAGAATCCCAAGGCGACATTTCTACTTCCTCTTCACCTTGCCATGTAAACTTAGAAGTTTTAATAGGCTTGTGAAACTCTAGCATAATAGAATCCTCTGGTACTCCCGCGGCTTTTAATTGTTTGTAACGACCTGTTCTTTTTACAGCCTGCATCATTACTTCGTTAATCTGCTTATCATTCAGATAATAGAAGGGTCTCTGTTTTCTGTTTCTCTGTTCGTTATCAAAACGTTTTTGAAGATCTGTTAAATGTTCTTTAATAGCTTCTTCGGCGTATTTTTGCATTTTAGAATCGAGAGTAACATAAATTTTTAAGCCGTCTCTATAAAGATTAAGACTTTTACCCTTTTCTGTCTCGTATTTTTTAAGATATTCATTTACTTCTTTTCTCAAATAGAATTTAAAGTATGCAGAATAACCTTCCTCAATATTTTTAATCGGGCGATAATCTAAAGTAATGGGTGTATCAATGGCTTTTTGATAGGTAGCCTGATCAATATACCCCGTTTCCAGCATCTGACTCAACACCACATCTCTTCTTCTTTTTGCTCTATCCATATTTCTCAATGGATTGTTGGCTACTGGTGCTTCCAACATCGCTACAAACATTGCCGCTTCAGGGAGGGTAAGATCTTTAGTGCTTTTATTAAAATATATTTTTGAAGCCATCTCAATACCATTGGCATTGTTCACGAAATCAAACTTGTTGAAATATTTGGTAATAATTTCTTCTTTGGTAAATCTTTTCTCCAAACTTACTGCCACTACCCATTCTTTCAGCTTTTGTATCACCCTTTTAAATGGATTGGAAGAAGGTTCTTTTGTAAATAAAAGCTTCGCCAGCTGCTGTGTAATGGTAGAGCCTCCACCACGATCACCTCCATAACGTATTGCTCTTAAAATGGATTTTACATCAATCCCCGAGTGCTCTTTAAAACGCTCATCTTCCTTAGCCTGAAGGGCATACACCAAATGCGGAGGTAATTCTTGATAGGTTACAGGAATGGTTTTTTCTTTTTCAAATTTACCTAACACCACGCCATCAGAAGAAATAATTTCTGAAGCGACGTAAATATTAGGATTATCCAATTCTTTTACATCAGGCATTTCCCCCAAAAAACCTTGGGAAACAGCAAAAAACAAACCTGACAGCCCAATAATAGCTGCAATAAGGCCAATCCAAATGAATTTCACCCAACTTTTCCAGCCCTTATTCTTTGTATTTTTTTTAGGAGGAAGCGGAAATTTATTTCCTGTGGTGCTTCCTGTATTTTGTTTATTTTCCATGTGCGAACTACTGTTTTGCAGTTTCTAATTTTACACCAATATCTTCAATTCCTGGCAGAAAATCATTTCTCATCGCCTGTATTAAGCCAATTTGATATTTTCCGTTTTCGGGGAATTTGTAATTCAACTTATACTGAAAAAAAATTTCTTTGGTACTTCCAAAACCTGTTCCCAGCCATTCGCCATTGGGTCTTGCCAGAATATAGTTAAGAGTATCCGTCGCCTTTTTTTTCGTTTTAAGATTCGTCATATTAACGATAAACCGAATATTGCTGTACGGGAAATCGTCATTATTTCTTACAACAAATATAATATTTTTAGGATTTTGCGCATCTTTTATTTCAAAATCAATTTTTTTCTCATCTTTTTTGTTCCACTTCCCGTCTACAGGTTTCATATACACCTCCTCATTCGACGTTCCACAGCTCATCAAAAAAAATAACATAATTGACAGTCCTAAAACTTTATGCATTGTTGTCTTTTTTTGGATAATGTTTTTTGAATTTTTTCTTTTTTGGAGCTTCCGCATTGCCTTGGCTTTCTACTTTATTCACAACCTTTTCCTCGCGCGGCTTATTGTTGGAAGAATTTTTGTGGTTTCGCGGACTTCCATTCTGGTTTTGATTCTGATTCTGATTCTGACCTTGATTTTGACGATTTCCGTTGTTTGACGGTCTCTGTCCATCATTATTCCCCGCAGGTTTTCTGTTAGGATTATTTTTATCGAACCTTGGCTTGTTAGATTTTGATCTGTTTTTCTTCTCGAATCTATCCACATTGTTCTCCTGAATAAGGTCGATAGAAACCAAATTAGTCTCAGGTTGCTTTAAATCTTCAAGAGGTGGTGTTTTCTCGCCTCTTTTGTTCTGAGAGATGAGTTTTTTCACCAAAGAAGTGTCGAAATCGTACCATGCAATAGAACTATCCACATAGGCAAACCACATTTTCTTTTTGAAAACATCTATCTTAATACAGAATGCACGCCCTTTTTCTGTATCCAAAGTGGTTGAAGATGATGGGAAATCGCTGAGTGCATCGAGATAACTATCGAGTTCAAAATTCAAACAGCATTTTAACTTACCGCATTGCCCGGCAAGTTTTTGAGGATTAATACTTAATTGCTGATAACGTGCTACGTTGGTATTCACGGATCGGAAATCCGTTAACCAAGTAGAACAGCACAATTCTCTACCACAAGAACCTATTCCACCTACCTTAGCAGCTTCTTGTCTGAAACCAATCTGCTTCATATCAATCTTTGTACGGAATGTTGAAGCAAACTCCTTGATTAACTGACGGAAGTCTACACGCGTATCTGCGGTGTAATAAAAGGTTATTTTAGAAGCATCACCCTGATATTCTATATCTGTAATCTTCATTGCAAGACCCAAATGTTGGGATATTTTTCTTGCCTGAATCTTTACACTTTCTTCTTTATTTCTAGCTTCCTGCCATACTTCAATATCTTTTTGGTTGGCAAGGCGGTATATTTTTAGAGCGGCATCTTCAGCAACTTTTTTCTTTTTCATCTGAATTTTTACCAACTCTCCTGTAAGGCTTACAACACCTACATCGTGTCCGGGACTAGATTCTACTGTTACTACGCTACCTATATGTAAAGGTAAATTATGTACATTATTGAAAAATGCTTTTCTATCGTTCTTAAATCTAACTTCTACAAAGGTGCATCCGTTAGAAACTGGGTTATGAACATTAGAAAGCCAATCGAAAACACTTAATTTATAACTATTACCACAGGTATCTACACTTTCACAGCCATTAGCGGATTTTGTTCCGCATGAATGGGACGAATCGCCGGATGTTTTACATCCACAACTCATATATATAAATAATTTATTCTTGCAAATTTAATATTTTTTATTCTTATGACATATTATTAAAACACAATCGCCTATTTGACACCCCTATCATCTACTCAAATATATTTTTGTTTAGATTTAAACACTTCTTGCTTCAAATCAGAAAATATCATATAATATTATGATTTACAATTACTTGAAACAATATTTGCGGAGTTTATTATTTTAAACATAGTTTTAAATTTGTTAATTGTTTAAATAATAATGCTTTGAATATGGAATCTACATAAATAAATTTTATATTTGACTTTATTAATCAAAATTTTATGAAAAAAATACTATTATCAACTGCACTACTTGCTGGGGCATTGTATTACGCTGGAGGCTTCAGGGTTTCTTTACAAGGTGTAAAACAACTGGCAATGGCGCACACAAGTGCTCATGCTGAAGATGCAAGTATTGCGTTTTTTAATCCTGCCGGGATTTCTTGGATTCCTTCTAAACTTAGCATTGCTCTAGGCGGATTTGGTGCAAGTAATAAAGTAACATTCCAAAATACCAATACATTACAAAGCACAACTACAGACAACCCTATCGGGACGCCTATTTATGCAGCGATTGCTTATAAGGCAACAGACAAGGTTTCAGTAGGCTTTAGCTTTAGTACTCCTTTCGGAAGCACCATTCAATGGCCTAACGATTGGGAAGGAAGAGAAATGGTTCAGAAAATGGAACTTAAGAGTTTCTATTTCCAACCAATGGTGTCTGTGAAACTAGCCGACTGGATGTCTTTCGGAGCAAGCTATATTTACGCAAGCGGAAAAGTGGATTGGGACAAAGCTGTTACTCAGTTCGGAGGTGAGCTTAACATTAACGATGAGAAAGCAAAAGGGCATGGATATGGATTCGGTTTTTATTTCCGCCCCAACCAAAAACTTGACTTAAGTGTGGCTTATCGTTCACCTGTGGATATGAAAGCTAAAAATGGAAGAGCTACTTTCAGACTTCCTGGTACAACACCTGGTCAGTTATTAGGATTAGATGCTAACGGACAAGACAAGTTTACGGCAACTTTGCCATTGGTAGAAGAATATACTTTAGGATTAACGTATAAAATTACTCCAAAATGGTTGGTTTCTGCAGATTTCAATTATCATGGTTGGGAGAGATACAGCCAGCTGACGTTAGATTTTGCCAATGCGCCAGTAGGTAATCAGCCGAACGATCCTACCATCTTAGTAGCTCCGAAAAAATTCCACAACACTAAAACATTTAGATTGGGAACTCAATATCAGTTCACTAATATGATTGCAGGACGCTTGGGAGCTTATTATGATGAATCTCCGTATTCTGATGAGCATTTCATTCCAGAAACACCTTCATTCGATTCGTATGTAATTACCGCTGGTTTAGGATTTAAAATCAAGCAATTTGGTGTTGATATCGCGGGAGCTTATGCAATGCCACAAAGCCGAGACGTGAAAAATGATTACTTAGGATTTTACGGACAAGCTAAGGCAAAAGCATATTACTTTGGTTTAGGTCTTTCTTACAACCCTTTTTAAATTAAAAAAATTATGAAAAAATATATTTTATCTGCTTTTGGTGTTGCTGCACTTTTGGTAACACAAAGCTGTAAAACTGATTTCGATAATGATGTGGCTGATGTTGTGGTAACAAGTGGTGAGGCCAATTTTTCGAGATATGTAGCCCTTGGAAACTCACTCACTTCAGGATATAGAGACAATGCGTTATATATTGATGGTCAAAATGAATCTTATCCGTCAATGATCGCTGCACAAATGAAGCTTGCAGGTGGTGGAGAATTCACTCAACCTATGATGGCTGACAACAACGGAGGATTATTTGTATCTCTCCCAGGTGTTGGAAATGTACAAATTCAAGATACCAAACTTTATATTGATACTTTTGTAGACGGCAAACCTGTAATCAAAAATGTAAATGGAAACGTTTCTCAAAATCCACTGAACAATATTTACAACGCTTCCAAACCTTTTAATAACTTAGGCGTACCGGGAGCAAAATCCTTTCATTTAGTTGCTCCAAACTATGGTAGCCCAGCTGGGATTCTTACAGGGACAGCCAACCCATATTTTGCAAGATTTGCTTCATCTACATCTGCAAGCGTCTTGGATGATGCAATGGCACAAAATCCAACTTTTTTTTCTTTGTGGATTGGTGCTAACGATGTTCTTTCTTACGCAACTAACGGAGGAACAAATTCAACAACGACTGGTGGTGTAGTTACTTATACGGCAGCTACAGATCAAGGAGCTGCTAACAACAATAACCCCGGTACATACAGATCTAATGATATTTCAAGTCCGGCAGTAGTTGGAGGTTCTATCAAGGCAGTATTGGACGGATTAAAAAGTAAAGGTGCGACTAAGGGAGTAATTGCAAATGTTCCAAGTATTACAAGTATTCCTTATTTTACAACTGTTCCTTATAATGCTATTCCGCTAGATGCAGCCAAGGCACAATCCCTTAACACAAGCTTATATGGTCCTTTGAAAGCTATTCTTAGTGCTATGGGTCAAGGTGATCGTATCAATCTTGTGGTTGCAGGAAATAATCCTGTACTTATTATTGATAACACATTAAATGATTTAAGCGCACAACTTACCGCTGCATTAACTGCAAATGGAGTTCCTGCACAGCAGGCTCAGATTATCGGGAAAGCATTTGGAAAAGCAAGACAAGCTAAATCTGGTGAACTAATCCTATTACCAGCTTCTAAACTATTAGGCTTAGATGCATTAACCAATCAGGCTCCGACGGCAAACTCGGTCTTTATTTATGGTGCTAGTTATCCTATTGGTGATAATCTTTCCCTTACATCATCTGAGGTTGGAAAGATTACTGCTGCTGTTGCGGCATTTAATGCATCAATAAAATCTTTGGCAACCACTTATAACTTAGCATTTTTTGATGCCAATGCAAAAATGGTAGAGCTTAACAGTCAAGCAGGAATTTCGTGGGATGGTGTGAAATATTCAGCAAAATTTGTGACAGGTGGAACGTTCTCTTTAGATGGAGTACACCTTACAGGAAGAGGTTACGCGATTGTAGCAAATGAGTTCTTAAAGGCTATCAATACCCGATATGGTTCAAATTTACCATGGGTAGATGCAAACAAATATTCGGGGGTAAAATTCCCTTAATTGCTAAAAACAATAAATTTCAAAAACCACAAGACCTTATCTTGTGGTTTTTTTATAAATTTGCAACATCTAAAAAACTAAAAATGGCAGACCAATCAAGTTATCTATTTTGCGTAAGAACAAGCAGAGATTTAGCGGAAAAAATCGCAGAACGTTATGGAAAAGAGTTAGGTAAAATAAATTTTCAGGAATTCAGCGACGGAGAATTTGAACCCGTTTTAGATGAATCTGTAAGAGGAGGACGAGTTTTCTTAATTGGTTCTACATTTCCACCAGCAGACAATTTATTAGAACTTTTACTAATGATTGACGCTGCCAAAAGAGCTTCTGCTAAAAGCATTACAGTAGTAATTCCTTACTTCGGACTGGCAAGACAGGATAGAAAAGACAAACCAAGAGCTCCTATCGGTGCTAAACTGGTAGCCAATCTTCTAACGGCAGCAGGAGCTACAAGAATAATGACGATGGATTTACATGCGGATCAAATTCAAGGTTTCTTCGAAATTCCGGTAGATCATTTGTACGCTTCTTCCATATTTGTAGATTATATTGAATCTTTAAATTTAGATCAATTAACAATTGCTTCTCCAGACATGGGTGGTGCAAAAAGAGCAAAAAACTATGCGGGACACCTTGGTGCTGATGTTGTTATTGCATATAAGGAAAGAAAAAAAGCCAATGTTGTAGAAGAAATGTTCTTAATTGGTGATGTTGAGGGCAAAAATGTAATCTTAATAGATGACATGATAGACACTGCGGGAACGCTCTGCAAAGCCGCTGACATCTTAATGGAAAAAGGTGCTAAAACCGTTCGGGCGATGGCGACACACGGTGTACTTTCTGGGAAGGCATATGAAAATATCGAAAATTCAAAACTTTTAGAGGTAATTGTTACCGATTCCATTCCTGTAAAGACTGAATTGTCTTCTAAAATAAAAGTGTTGTCTTGTGCTCCATTATTTGCAGATGTAATGAAGATGGTTCACGAACATAAATCCATCAGCGACAAATTTATTATTTAATATAAAATTTCTTTTTAAGAAACAGAATATCAGAAAAGAGGCTTTTTAGAAAGCCTCTTTTTTTATTCACAAAAATTTGTTACTTTTGCACTCTCAAATATTTTAATATATAATTATAATGAAATCTATTACAATTCAAGGTACAAAAAGAGAAAGCGTGGGCAAAAAGTCTACAAAAGCTTTACGTGATGCTGAATTAGTTCCTTGTGTTGTTTATGGAGGTGGTGAGCCATTGAACTTTTCTACTGAAGAGAAGTCTTTCAAAGGTTTAGTGTACACTCCTGAAGCACACACGGTATCTATTGAAGTTGACGGACAAACTATCCCTGCTGTTCTTCAGGACATCCAGTTTCACCCAATTACAGACAAAATTCTTCACGTTGATTTCTATCAATTATCAGACGACAAGGCTGTAATTATGGAAGTTCCAGTAAGAATTACTGGTCGTGCAAAAGGTGTTGTTTCTGGTGGTGTTCTTAGACAATCTTTCAGAAAATTGAAAGTAAAAGCTATTCCTGCTAACTTACCAGACGAAATCGTTGTGGACGTAACTCCTCTTAAAATTGGTAACAAACTTTATGTTGGTTCTATCAAAACTGAAGGGTTTACTTTCATGCACCCAGACAATGCAGTAGTTGCTGCTGTGAAGATGTCTAGAAATGCAATGAAAGGTGGAGCTGCTGCTGCTGACGAAGAAGATGAAGAATTAGCAGAAGAAGTAAAAGATCAAAACCCTGATGTACCTACAACAGAGGAAAAATCTTTCGAAGCATAAGAAACTTTCTTAATGATATTTAAAACCTGTCTTTTGGCAGGTTTTTTTGTTTTTGGTGCTGAAGGCATTCATTAAAAATTCCGTAAATTTGAAGAATTCTAAATAAGAAAAATAAATTTAAAAAATCCATCATGTTTGATGTTCAAAAAATAAGAAATCAGTTCGAAATTTTATCGCGAGAGATCAATGGAAAACCATTGGTGTATTTGGATAATGCTGCCACCTCCCAGAAACCCAATTCTGTTTTAGAAGCTTGCCATAAATATTATACCGAATACAACGCCAACGTTCACCGTGGAATTCATACTCTAAGCCAGATTGCCACTGAGAAAATGGAGCTCGCGCGTCAGAAAGTTCAGAGATTTGTGAATGCCCAGCACGACTATGAAATCATCTTCACAAAAGGCACAACGGAAGGTTTAAACCTCATCTCTTATATTCTTACACAAGAACTAAAAAAGGACGACGAAATTATTATTTCCTATTTAGAACATCATTCTAATATCGTTCCGTGGCAAATGCTTTGCGAAAGAACGGGAGCCAGATTGCGTGTCATCCCGATGGATGAAAATGGCATTTTGCAAATTGATGTTTTAGATGAGTGGTTGAATGAAAAAACAAAAGTGGTTTCAGTAAATCAAGTTTCTAATGCTTTGGGAGTAATAAATCCTGTAAATGAAATCATTAAAAAGGTTAGAGCTTTGTCGGACGCTTATGTTGTGATAGATGGAGCACAATCTGCACCGCATTTTAGCATTGATGTTCAAAAAATGGATTGCGATTTCTTCGTTTTTTCAGGGCACAAAATGTATGCACCTATGGGAACAGGGATTGTTTACGGTAAACAACATGTTCTTGAAAAACTTCCACCTTTCCATGGCGGAGGTGAGATGATTGCCACCTGTACTTTCGAAGGAACTACATATGCAGATTTGCCTTTTAAATTTGAAGCAGGAACGCCTAATGTGGGAGGAAATATTGCATTAGGAGCAGCAGTTGATTTTATGGAAGAAGTGGGGAGAGAAAATATTAAAAACCACGAGCATGAACTGCTGAAATACGCTCAGAAAAAACTTTTGGAGATTGATGGTTTAAGGGTCTATGCCGAAAAAGCCAATAGAGCTGGCGTGGTTTCTTTTAATCTAGAAGGTGTTGGCATCGCTTCGGATGTAGGGATGATTCTCGATAAAATGGGAATTGCAGTAAGAACGGGGCATCACTGTACACAACCGATCATGAATTTCTTCGATATTGCAGGTACAGTACGAGCCAGCTTTGCAGTTTACAATACTTTTGAAGAAATAGATGTTTTAGTAGAGGGTGTAAAAAAAGCGAAAAGAATGCTGGGATAAAAAACGTCCAAAAATTTGGACGTTTTTTATAATAAATCTTTTAGATATTCGGTTTCCATTCCACCACGGCTCTAATAAAAGCTTCAGCGTTTTCAACTGGAATATTAGGTAAAATTCCATGACCCAAATTGGCGATGTATCTGTCTTTCCCGAAACGAGAAATCATTTCGTGAACCATTTTTCGGATCACCTCCGGACTTGAATGCAATCTTGCAGGATCAAAATTCCCCTGAAGCGTCATGGTATGATTGGTAAGTGCTCTTGCATACTCTGGAGTAACCGTCCAGTCCACACCCAAAGCAGAGGCTTTAGACATCGTCATTTCCTCCAAAGCAAACCAACAGCCCTTTCCGAAAACCACCACATGTGTTAACGGACTTAATGCTTCAACAATCTGGTTGATGTACTGCCATGAGAATTCATTGTAATCTTCTGGAGAAAGCATTCCTCCCCAAGAATCAAAAACCTGAACTGCAGAAACTCCTTTTTCAACTTTTCTTTTTAAATAAGCAATGGTAGTATCTGTAATCTTTTGTAATAATTCATGAGCTGCCTCAGGCTGCGTAAAACAAAAACCTTTAGCAATGTCAAAAGATTTACTTCCCTTGCCTTCCACGCAGTAGCACAGAATGGTCCACGGAGAGCCCGCAAAGCCAATTAAAGGAATTTCGTTGTCTAACTTCTGTAATGTTAATTCAATGGCATCAAAAACATATCCTAAAGTATCATTCACATCTGGAACAACTACATTTTTTACCTGTTCTGCAGTTCTAATGGGATTGTCTAACCAAGGACCTACGGATTCCTTCATTTTAAAATCAATGCCCATCGCTTGAGGAACCACCAAAATATCAGAAAAAAGAATGGCTGCATCCAACGGAAATCTTCTTATAGGCTGTACCGTAATTTCTGCTGCCAACTCGGGAGTTTGACAACGGGTAAAAAAATCGTACTTATCGCGAAGTGCAATAAATTCAGGTAAATATCTTCCGGCTTGCCTCATCATCCACACAGGAGGCCTCTCTACTGTTTCGCCTCTCAAGGCCTTTAGGTATAAGTCGTTCTTAATCATAATCTTTTACTGTTTTCCCAATTCTGTTTTCATTATGTGCAGAACGTCGGCAAGACTGTTTTCTTCACTGGTAATGATATTTTGGGAAGTATATTTTCGAATTTCGTCTGATGTTGTCTCACCTATGGAAAACAACTTTGCGTTATTGAATGTATTATTTCGGCTAAAACTTCTAACGCCACTCGGACTGAAGAAAACCAATGCGTCAAAATTTTCTGTAATGATTGGGTATATTTCCTCTGTGTTATACACTACAATTTTTTGATAGCCAATATTCTGCAACGGCAAGGCCTGATCCAAAACATCTAAAGCCATATTTCCACAAAAGTGAAGAAAACTTTCTTTCTGGCTTTTATCAATGATGAATTGCGACAACTCCTTGGCATTTCTCAGCACCTTAAAGGTTCCAAAGCCATTCTTTCGCACTTCTTTTTTAGTTTTTTCGCCAACGCAATAAATTTTATTGTAGTTTTTACTGATAAAATCTTCACAAGGCTGAAAACCATTAGCAAAAAAAGACTGAACGGCATTTACGCTGCTAAAAATTAATGAATAATTTTTCAAATCGAAAGGAGTAATAGTGAGAGGACTTATCTTGATGACATCTATACAACTGAAATCAAAATCTTGCCCAAGCTTATTGGTAACCGTTCTGCGGTCTATTTTTTTTGTAAACAGCGTCTTCATCATGCATTAATAAAAGATTATTGAAGTGTTTCCTTTATTTTTTGCATCATTTCTCTTCCACCATCGTTTAGGATGGTTTCTGCAAACTGTTTTCCGTAGTTGATACCTTCTTCAAATTCAAAACTTTCATCAACATAAATAGAATCTCTTCCATCTAATGAACAAAGTGCTCCTTTAAAGCGAATCTGATTGGTAATTTTTTCAGCATAAGCACCAATAGGCGCAGTACAACCTCCTTCTAAAGTTTGCAGAAAGTTACGCTCCATTTCCACACAGATTTGTGTTTCTGTGTCGTTTATTTCTTTAAGAATATTGTTGATTTCAGTATTTTTAGAATTTCCAGCAACGGTAACCACACCTTGGGACGGCGCTGAAATCATAAATGGTAGAAACTCATAGTTGAGATCCATATTCATTCTTTTAATTCCAGCCAAAGAAAAAATAGTGGCATCAAAATCCTGTTCTTCAAGCTTCTGCAATCTGGTTTGAATATTACCTCTAATTTCTGAAAAAACCGCATTGGGATAGCTTTTAGACCAAAACGCTCTTCTTCTTAAGCTGCCTGTAGCCACCTTCAGCTCATGAAATTCCTTACCTTCAGCAGAAGATTTTCTTACCAACACATCTTGTGGATAATCTCTCTTTAAATAGGCAATAAGCTCAATGCCCTCTGGAAGTTGCGTAGGAACATCTTTTAAAGAATGTACCGCAATGTCTATTTCGTCATTCAATAAAGCAATATCCAGATCTCTGGTGAAAACTCCAGTAATGCCCATTGTATACAGGGGTTGGGTAAGATTTTTATCACCTGAGGAAAGTATTGGGACAATTTCTGTAGTGTAGTTTTTATTTTGCAGATGCCTAGCCACTTCCCTAGCCTGCCAAAGTGCTAAAGCTGAGTTTCTTGTTCCGATTCTAATGCTTTTCATTGAACTCATTATTTGGTTGTTCCACTAATATTTCGTGCATCAGTCTGCTAAGTTCGTCCGCCTTCATTGGGTTATCGATAATGTATTTAGCAAAACGATTGGTAATTTTTTGTATCATTTTACTCGAAAGCTCCATATCATCTACATTGATGTATCTGTTTTTTCTGTAGAAATTGTGCATTTCGTTGCGCTCCATATTTTTAAGAGCTTCTTTAAAATGAATAATGTTGGGTGCTAATTTTCTTTTCTTTTCCCATTCTAGAAAATCCTTGGTCATGCATTTTATAATTTCTATGGCCTTCGGAATTTCTTTTTCTCGTTGTTGAATGGTTGTTTGTATTTGTGTAGATAGTTCATCTACATCCACCAATGTGATATTTTTGTTTTCAGTAACGTTTTTATCAACATTGTTAGGTATGGAAAGATCTATTATTAAGGTTTCTTTACCGTTAGGGAAGTGATTTTTATCTACTATGGGATTTTTTGCACCCGTAGCAACGATTAGAATATCTGTATTGCTTAGTTCTTTATCGAAATTTTCGTACTCCAAATGAGGAATATTGAACTTCTCAGCAATTTTTTCAGCTTTCTCCTGCGTACGGTTGGCAATTTTTATTTTTGGTTGATAAACGTGTTTTACCAAGTTTTCAACGGTGTTCTGACCGATTTCACCAACGCCCAGTAAAAGAATATTTTTGTCTGAAATTTGTTTCTGATTATTGAGAATGTAATGCACTGCAGCATAAGAAACAGAAGCCGCTCCGTTGGAAATTCCAGTTTCGTTTTTAATTCTCTTTGAAATTTGAATGGCAGAATTAATTGCTCTTTCTAAATATGGATTAGAAAATTTTTTCTCCTTTTTAAATCGGGAGTAGGCTTTTTTTATCTGACCAATAATCTCAAAATCACCAATAATTTGACTTTCAAGACCAGCAGACACTCTAAAAAGATGGGTTAAGGCTTCCTCCTGAGTTAGAATATTAGCAAAACTCATAAAATCCGTAAGATTGACGTCTATGGATTTACAATATTCCTCCGCCACCAAAAGATAATTAGGCGTCGTGGTGTATATTTCTGTTCTGTTGCAAGTAGAAACCACAAAAGCATCACCTAACTTTTGATCATGGATTTTAGAAACAAAACTCTTAATGTTTTCATCAAAAAATGCAAACTTACTGCGCACCTCCACATCAGCTTTTTCGTAACTGATAGAGAGTACAGCAAAATTAGTAGTTTGTGGTATAATCGAATGATTTAACATAAGTGGTGCAAATTTACGCAATTATTCTTATTAAATCCTCTTAAACTGTGTATCTATATTATTGTAAAAAACTATGAGAACTAAGTTTTTATGAAAGATTTAAGATGGTGTTCTTAGATATTTCGCAATAAAATTTGCTCAAAAAAGTTATAATATAAACTTTACATCAAGTACTTGAAAATTTAATAAAATTTTAACCAAATTAACTTGTTCTTAATTTTTAGACTGTACTTAATATTTATATCTTTGTAAACTTAAAATCAGAAGACAACTATGGGTTTATTTGACATGTTTACGCAAGAAATTGCGATAGACTTAGGGACTGCCAACACTCTTATCATCCACAATAACAAAATTGTTATCGACCAACCTTCTATTGTCGCAATAGAGCGTTCTACAGGTAAACCAATTGCAGTTGGAGAACAGGCAAAGCACATGCAGGGGAAGACCCATGAGGATATTAAAACCATACGCCCTCTGAAAGATGGAGTTATTGCAGACTTCCACGCTTCTGAGCACATGATTAAAGAATTCATTAAGAAAATCCCCGGTATAAAAGGGAAATTTATACAGCCAGCTCTTAGAATCGTTATTTGTATCCCTTCTGGAATTACAGAGGTGGAAAAAAGAGCGGTAAGAGATTCTGCGCAGAAGGTTAATGCAAAAGAAGTAAGACTTATCTACGAGCCAATGGCAGCAGCAATTGGTGTGGGTATTGATGTTCAAAAACCAGAAGGTAATATGATTATCGATATAGGTGGTGGAACTACAGAGATCGCAGTAGTAGCGTTGGGCGGAATTGTTTGTGATAAATCTGTAAAGATTGCTGGTGATGTATTTACCAACGACATCGCATATTATTTAAGAACACATCATAATTTATATATTGGTGAAAGAACCGCTGAGAGAGTGAAAATAGAAGTGGGCTCTGCTGTGGAAGATTTAGATGTTGACATTGAAGACATTCCAGTACAGGGTAGAGATTTGATTACAGGCAAGCCGAAAGAAATTATGGTAGGTTATAAAGAAATCGCCAGAGCTTTAGACAAATCTATCATCAGAATTGAGGATGCAGTTATGGAAACCCTTTCTTTAACTCCTCCTGAGTTGGCTGCTGACATCTACAAAACTGGTATTTATTTAGCTGGTGGTGGTGCTCTTTTAAGAGGATTGGCAGACAGAATTCACAAGAAAACTGGTCTACCTGTATTTGTAGCTGAAGATCCTTTGAGAGCTGTTGTACGCGGAACAGGTATCGCTCTTAAGAATATGGATAAATTCAATTTCTTGATTAAATAATTTTTTACGACATTTTTTTGAATGGGATTTTTGCTGAGAATATTTTCGAAGAATGCACTTTTCGTCTTCTTTATATTTCTGCAAATTATTGCTGTAGTCCTTATTTTCTCTAAAAATGCCATGCAACAATCTTGGCTGGCAGGTCAAACTGCGGCTTTCAACGCTTGGGTTTCGGGATATATCGACGAAGGAGTTTCTTACTTAAAACTTAAACAGATTAATGAAGATCTTGTAGCTCAAAATAAAGCTTTAATGACCGAACTTTATGGCAAAGACGGTGCAAAAAATCCTGAATTCAGAAGAGTACACGATACCATTGGAGGTGGACAGATTTATACTTTTGTAGATGGAGATATTGTATACAACAGTATCAACAGAAGAGACAATTACTTCACCATCAACCGAGGTAAAAGAGATGGAGTGTTGCCGAAAATGGGTGTTTCATCGCCTAGAGGAATTGCTGGGATTGTAGTGAACTCTACAAATGATTATGCATTGGTTCAGTCGGTACTGAGCGTCAATAAAATCCGCATCAATGCGGCGCTTAAAAAATCAGGCTATTTTGGAACACTAACTTGGAATGGAGACAATTCCAGAGTGATGCATCTTTCAGACATTCCGAAATACGTGCCTTTGAAGGTGGGTGATACCGTTATTACAGATGGTAAATCTGCTATCTTCCCTAAAGGCCTTACTGTAGGAACCATTGCAGGATATACCGTGGACAGCAAAACTGGTTTTTGGGATATTTCTGTAGAGCTTAGTGAGAAAATGGGAGCATTAAGCAAGGTGTATGTGATTAAAAATCTTAAAAAAGCAGAAGTACAGAAAATACAAGATACATTACAAGCAACTATAAAGAAAGACAATGATTAGCAGAACCATGTTTACGGATTTTTTGATGATGATTGCATTGGTTGCTCTGCAAATTTTTGTGCTGAACAGAATTACCTTTTTTGGAAAATATACTCCTGTTTTATATCCTGTTTTTGTGATGTTTTATCCTTTTTTCAGAAACAGATTCCAGTTTTTGGCTTTGAGCTTTTTGCTCGGCCTTGCCATTGATTTATTTCTTAATTCTGGCGGTATCAATGCTTTTGCGACAACGCTGATTGCTTATTTTAGAACCCTTATTTTCAGAACCTCAACAGAAACAACTACGGATTTCTTTTCGTTTCAGTCCTTACAATGGACGCAGTTTGTGTTTTTTATATTTTCAAGTATATTTATACATCAGCTATTAGTGCAGTATATTGAGTTTTTCAAATTCAGCAGGTTTTTCGAAATATTACTGAATGTTGTTATAACCAGTTTAATATCCTTTATCTTTATCCTTATTTACGCTTTAATATTTAAAATCAAACAAAAAGTTTGAACACAAGGTATTTTAAAATTTCATTGGCACTTATTGTCGTTGCAGTAATTTTTATTGCAAGGCTTGCGTATTTGCAGTTATTTACAGATAGATATGCTCTTAATGCAGCGAATACCTCCATTAAAATTGAATATGTAATCCCTCAGCGAGGAGTAGTTTTCGACCGCAATGGTAAAATTTTGGTGGGTAACCAGCCTTCTTATGAAATTTCTTTTACGCAGGCTTTAATGCGACCAGATTTTGATACTGTTGGTTTTTGTAACCTCATGAAGATTAATAAACAACAGTTCATCACAACCATTGAAAATCTTAAAAAAGAAAAATACTACTCCAAACTCAATCCTATGACTTTTATGAAGGGAATGAGCCGAGAGGAAATTGCAAGAATTCAGGAAATCATTTTTAAATATCCGGCATTCAGTATTGTTTCCCGTCCACAGAGACAATATGAAGTGAATACTTCTGGAAATTTATTGGGTTATACAAGTGAAGTTAACAATTCTGAAATAAAAAAAGATTCCGTTTACTATTTACCAGGCGACCTAATCGGTAAAACTGGCATAGAAAAATCCTACGAAAAACATCTTCGTGGTATCAAGGGAATGAAATACATTCAGAAAGATATTAAACTGCGCAGCATTGGTTCGTATAAAAATGGTGAACTCGATAAAGAAGTGGTAACTGGTAAAGATATTACGCTCACTATTGATTACGACTTGCAAAGGATGGCAGAAGAAATGTTGGTGAATAAAAAAGGTGCTGTGGTGGCTTTAGATCCTAATAACGGAGAAATTTTAGCGCTCGCAACAGGACCCGATATCGATCCTAATCTTTTCACTGGCCCTGAAAAATCTAGAAACTTATATAAATTATCACAGGATACCATTTATGATATGAAACCTACTTTCGATAGGTCTTTACAAGCAGGATATCCTCCTGGTTCCACCTTCAAATTACTTACGGCATTAGCAGCCATGCAAATGGGTGTAATGGATGAAAATACTATTTTCCCATGTGGTGGCGGTTTCAATTACAGAGGTTTAAGAATTAAAGGGCATGGTGGTGCAGATCCTCTTGTTCCTGCCATTCAGGTTTCCAGTAACTGTTTCTTCTCTTATGCTTACTTGGCAATTATCAATAAATATCCAGGAAACCCTTCAAAAGGTGTGGATGAATGGAAAAAAATAATGTCAAGCTTTGGAGCGGGTGAGTTTCTCAACAATGATTTGGCAGTGGGCTCAAAAGGCAGAATTCCCAGCGGTGAGTTTTACGAAAGAAGAATGAAATCCATTCTGAAAGCCAGCGGTTCTAAAAAAGACTATAAAAACTGGGATCCGTTAGCAACAGGTGCCGTATTTAATGGAATGGGACAGGGAGACATTATGCTTACACCATTACAATTAGCCAATGCTGTAGCCGCGATAGCTAATAAAGGATGGTATTATACTCCTCATATTGTGAAATCAATCGATGGTAAACCTAATCCAGACCCAAGATTTAAAGTGAAACACAAAACTTTGGTGGATCCCAAACACTTTGGTCCCGTTTTGAAAGGAATGGAACAGGTGGTTTTAGCAGGAACTGCAAGAGGTTTAAAATCCAATGATTTTACACAATTAGCAAAAACAGGTACCGCACAGGTTCCACAGGGAAAAGACAACTCCATTTTTGTTTTAATTGCTCCTGCAGATAAACCGAAGATTGTGGTGGCCGCAGTAATGGAGCATGCAGGATTCGGTGCAACATGGGCAGGACCAGCTGCAACGGTAATTGCGGAAAAATACATTACTGGGGACTTAAAAAGAGAACACCTTTATAAGAAAATGGTAACGTCCAGTTTTATGCCTGAATATAAACGCCAATGGGTGGTGGACTTAAAACGCAAAGGTCTTTGGGTGGAACCTAAACCAGATTCCATTAAGCAAAAAAGAATTCAGGACAGTTTGGCTTTGGTGAAGAAGACCAAAGAAAAACTTCAAAAAGCAGTAGAGAAGGAAATCAATACAAAACCTAAACAACCGAAAAAACCATGAAGTGGACACAAGGAATAGATAAATTGGGGTTAGGCTTGTATTTCTTGCTTTGCATATTTGCAATAGCCAATATTTATAGTGTGGAGCCTGCTTCTGGAACCCGACAGGCGATTTGGTTTGGAGTTTCACTTTTCGTGGGATTGATTATTTTCTTTGCACGAAATAAGTTCTTCGAAAATATGGCTGGCATCATTTACATTATAGGTGTGCTGTTGTTAATTGGTTTATTCCCTTTCGGAACAGAGGTTTTAGGACAAAAAAATTGGTATCGTTTTGGGCCGCTCAGTTTACAGCCTGTAGAATTTGCAAAATTGGGAACAGCTTTAATGTTGGCCAATTATGTATCGGGACCAGATTTTAATTTAAGAATAAAAAAATCCCTTTGGACTTCACTGGCGATAATTGGTGTTCCAGCAATCATCGTTTTAGCCATTCCTGATGTCGGATCTTTATTGGTTTTTGTCGCGTTTTTTATTGCATTATACAGAGAAGGTTTAAGCGGATGGCTTTTTGGCATTGGTTTTATCTTTGCGCTTGTCTTCTTAGTGTCTCTGGCGGTAGATCCTACATATGTCGTTATTGCATTGGTGCTTATTGCGGGAATTCTGATTTTTTTCAATTACTATAAAATATCGTGGAACATTTTTTCCATTTCAAGCATAGCGGGAGCATTAATTTTATTGTGTGGACTTGCATTTTCAACACCTTACATTCTCACCAAACTGCCAAAGCACCAAAGAGAGCGTATTGAAGTTCTCTACAAAGGGGAAAAAGCCTTTCGAGATACTTCCGGTTACAATCTACTGTACTCAAAAACAGCAATTGGTTCTGGTGGGTTATTTGGAAAAGGGTACAGAGAAGGATCTGTAACTCAAGGTAAATTCGTTCCTGAGCAAAGTACCGACTATATTTTCTGTACAGTAGGTGAAGAATGGGGCTTTGTGGGCAGCACATTGCTTGTTTTAGGATACATGCTCTATATAGGAAGAATTTATTATCTCGCTGAACGCCAAAAATCAACTTTTAACAGGGTTTTTGGTTACAGTTTCGCTTCCATCCTGCTGATTCACTTCAGTATTAATATCGGGATGGTAATGGGTTTATTTCCAACAGTGGGTATTCCGTTGCCCTATTTCAGTTATGGAGGAAGTTCGTTACTGGCGTTCTCCATCATGACTTTTATTTTCTTTAAACTGAATTATTCCGATAAAAATAGTCTGGTATAACCAAAAAATCATTTTAATGTCCAATTATTTTCATCACCAAGATTTTACCTCTACTGAAATGATGGTAAAGGGAGAATATGAGCAATGTACATTTACCGACCTGCTGCTTTCCGAACAGGATTTTTCAGGGTTTAAATTTTCAGAATGTAGTTTTAAAAACTGTGATTTAAGTTTGGTAAAACTCAATGAGACAGCATTAAGAGATGTTGTATTTGATAACTGTAAAATGATGGGCCTTCATTTCGAAGACTGCAATGCTTTTGGTCTCTCTTTTCGTTTTTTAAATTGCATATTGAATCATTCTTCCTTTTTTGAAGTGGATGCAAGAAAAACATTGATGCAGCATTGCAAACTTCATGAGGTGGAATTTGAAGGTGCTAATTTTAACCAAGCTGTGTTTAAAGATTGTGATTTCCTGAACGCTAATTTTTACCAAACAAAACTCGAAAATGCTGATTTTAGAACATCTTTTAATTATTCACTGGACTTAGATCAGAATATGATTAAAAATGCAAAATTTTCTCTAGATAGTGTTGCAGGCTTATTGTCCAAATATCCCATACAGATCAGTTAATAACATTTTAAAAAATCCAAAAAAAAAATCCATCGGTGTTCGATGGATTTTTTATGGTATATGTTTCAACTATTTAATTCATTTTTGCTAAAGCAAGGTTGCTTACAGTATCTTCATTTACAATTCTCTTTGCAAATCTATATCTAGGTCCCCAATAAGAATCTGTTGACAAGTTAGAGATCATTACCCCTCTAGATGTTGCTGAGTGTATGAATTTAATCTGTCCCTCTTCAGTAATGCTTTCTACGATACCTACATGAGCAATTCTACCTCTTCCGTGAGAGAAAAACAATAAATCTCCTTTTTTCAACTCGCTTTTTTGAATGCTTTCTCCTTCCTGAGCCTGTGCGGCAGCTACTCTTGGTAAGTTAACTCCTGCAGCAGCTCCGAAAACTGAAAGTACAAAAGCTGAACAGTCTATCCCGTTTCTTGTAGTTCCCCCATATCTGTAAGGAGTTCCAAGATAGGTTTCTGCTTCCGTTAAAATATTATTGATTAGAGTATTGTATTGAGAATTCTTTTCAGAGATGATATTTTTCGCCATTTTTTTAGCGTTGTTAATCTCTGCAACTTTCTTATCTAAAAAAGAATCGATAAGCTTTTGTCTGTCTGCTTCCACTTTTTTTGCTTCAGCAATTTTTGCATCTGTTGGATTAACTTTGGCATCTGATTTGTATTCTTTTGCGTAAGTTGTTGGTTTAGAAACTACATAGTTTGTAACACAAGATTGCAAAGATAAAGTAGATAATACTGCAACTAAATAGACTAAAACTCTTTTCTTCATATATTTAATTTTTGTGTTAAATAGGGATTATCCTTTGTTTTAAGCATTACAAAAGTAGATAATCATCATAGACTGACTCTAAAATCAAGATTCATAAAGTCTTTTTTTAACACATTTTAACACCTTTTTTTAATGTGTTAAAAAAAAATTAGCCATGAACGCCCTATTTAGGGGTGTTCATGTTTTTTTTTATTAAGGTTTTTTAACAAAATCCACCTAACAAAAATCATATCGAAATAACACATCAATAAAAAAGCCCGATTAAATCGGGCTTTTGAACTGTTTTCAAAAATGCATATTATCTTGTAAATAACATTTCTCTGTATTTTGTTAATGGCCATAGTTCGTCATCAACCATCATCTCTAACGAGTCTGAAGCCTCTCTGATGCCTTCAAACAAAGGTTTTACCTTATTACAGTACGCTTCAGCCTGTTTCTGGCTGTTGTTAATGCTTTTGGCAGCTTCTCTTTGTTTAATCAATTCCTCAACACCTAGCTTAATAGAAGATATGTTTTCTGAGATACTAGCAATTAAACTCATTTGTTCTTTTGCCAACGGTTTGAAATCTTTGTCACCATAAATATCTTTTAATCCTTTTACATTTTCTATCAACCTGTTTTGATAGTTGATGGCTGATGGAATAATATGGTTTCTTGCAATATCACCCAACACTCGCGCCTCAATATCAATAACTGTAGAATACTTTTCAAGTTTTATTTCATTTCTCGCTTCTACTTCTCTCTCATTGAAGACTCCCATTTCTTCATACAACTCTACAAACTTAGGATCTAATTCTCTCTTTAATGCTTCAGGAGTAGTTTTTAGGTTATTTAAACCTCTTTTCTTGGCTTCTTTTGCCCAATCATCAGAATAGCCATCCCCCTCAAACATAATGTTTTTGGATTGCTTAATGTATTCTCTCAACACATTAAATATTGCTTCATCTTTGGTTAAACCTGTATCAATTAATGCATCAACTTCTTTCTTGAAATCGTTTAACTGTTTTGCAGCAATGGTATTCATCACCGTCATAGATTCAGCACAGTTAGCAGATGACCCCACCGCACGGATCTCAAATTTATTACCCGTGAATGCAAATGGAGAAGTTCTGTTTCTGTCGGTATTATCCAAAAGAATTTCAGGAATTTTACCCACCACATTCAGTTTTAATTCTGTTTTCTCATCCGGTGAAAGCTTTCCTTCAGTAACTTTTTCTAATTCTTCTAAAACGCTGAATAACTGACTTCCGATGAACACAGAAATAATAGCTGGTGGAGCCTCATTGGCACCCAATCTGTGGTCGTTACTTGCAGAGGCAATACAAGCTCTCAACAAATCTGCATATTCGTGCACTGCCTTAATAGTATTTACAAAGAAGGTAAGGAATTGTAAGTTTTTCTTAGGATTTTTACCTGGACTCAATAAATTTTCGCCTGTATCTGTAGAAAGTGACCAGTTGTTGTGCTTACCACTTCCGTTGACCCCTTTAAATGGTTTTTCGTGGAAAAGAATGTGAAAATGATGCTTGTGCGCAACTCTTGCCATAATATCCATAAGCAATGAATTATGATCAACAGCTACATTCGCTTCTTCAAACATGGGTGCCAATTCAAACTGGTTAGGCGCTACCTCATTATGTCTTGTTGTTACAGGAATACCAAGCTTCATACATTCAATCTCCAATTCCTTCATAAAATTCATCACTCTTGTAGGAATAGAGCCGAAATAATGATCATCCAACTGCTGACCTTTCGCTGGCGAATGTCCGAGCAATGTTTTACCAGTAATAACTAAATCTGGTCTGGATTGATAAAGAGCTGAATCTACCAAGAAGTATTCCTGCTCCCAACCTAAAGTAGGAATCACTTTTGTAACATTCTTATCGAAATACTGCATTACATTCGTAGCAGCTTCATCAACCGCACTTAGTGCCCTTAAAAGTGGTGTTTTATAATCTAAAGTTTCACCCGTATAAGAAATAAATATAGAAGGAATACAAAGTGTAGTTCCCATAATAAATGCAGGCGATGTAGGATCCCAAGCGGTATAACCTCTAGCTTCAAAGGTGTTTCTTATCCCACCATTAGGGAAAGAAGAAGCATCTGGTTCCTGCTGAATAAGCATTCCACCGTTGAATCTTTCAATCGCTCTACCTCCTTCAATAGGCGTAAAGAACGAATCATGCTTTTCAGCTGTAGTACCTGTTAATGGTTGAAACCAGTGCGTATAATGGGTAACACCTTTGCTCATTGCCCAGTCTTTCATTGCCACGGCCACCTGATCTGCAATATGTCTTTGGATTTTTGTTCCCTTTTTAATAGCATCCATAATCGAAGTGAATGCTTCTTTCGTTAAATACTCACGCATGGTAACTTCCGAAAAAACATTCTGACAAAATAATTCAGAAAGTTTTGCAGGAACAGTAATGGCGTTGTCTTGTCTAAAATTCTTAAAAGAAAGTGTTTCTAATGCTTTAAATCTTAATGTTGACATATAGAGGTGTTATTTTTTGCAAAATTAACTCAAAAAACACATTCAAAAACCAAACTACCCCAAAAATTTTAGGGGTATATGTAAAATTTAACATTTTTATTGAACAACACCTCTTCTTCCGAGAGTATCCAAAGCATTTCTTAAAATAAATAAGCACATTGATATCAAATGTGCTTATTCTAATAAATATGTTATTTTTTATTGATCTTATTTAACAATCATTTTAAAAACCTTTATTGTTTTTTGATTCTCGTTAAGAACGTTAATCATGTAGGTTCCTTTAGAAAGAACTCCTTTCATAGAAAAATTTTGAGTTTTTTCTTTTTTAGCTTTAGAATCAATCAATACTCTTCCAGCAAGATCAAAAATCTTAATGCTGCAGTTTTGTTTTGCTAAAACATTACCCGATAATGTGAAATTACCATTATTTGGATTATCATATAGAACAAGATCTTTTAAATCATCAGCTTCAGAAACACTCATTTCTTGCCCTTTTGGAGTAAATTTTACTAAAAAACCAAATGGCATATATGCTTGGGGATTAACTGCATTAGGATTCGCCCCATTTGGTGTCGCAAAGCCTGAAGCACCACGAGTATTTCCCCAAAGATATAGATTACCAGCATCATCAAAATATGTATTGAACTCTTCAGCAAAAATACCGTTTGGGCTAATTGGCCCCCCATAGTATGAACACATACCTAAATTTCCGTCGATGTCAAAACCAGCAAAAAAAACATTTCCTACATTCGCTGGATTAGGTGGATTTGTTAGAAATGCACCAGATGTAGCGATATTATCAGAACCCCAAGTATTTCCGCCAACGAAAATTTTATTTTGATACAATGCCACAGTACCGCTGCCTAGAATTAAGTCGTCATCATTTCCTCCAAAATAGGTCCCCCAAACTCGATTACCTGTGTCATCAAATTTCAGCAGAAATAAATCCCTTACACCTGATATCTGAGTTCTAAAAGCTCCTGGTGTAGAGAAATAACTTCCTGCAAAGCTATCCGCAATGCCGTATAGAAAAATTCCTGACCCATTCACACCAAGGTTGGAAGCTCCTGTTAATAAAGCTGATGCATTATTGATTCCTAACCTAGTACCCCAAACAAGGTTGCCAGTATTAGCATTAAATTTCACTAAAATCTGCTTTCCACCAGTTTGTTGAAAAGTACCAGCTGTTACAAAAGATTGTATAACATTAAGTGGTCTACTCGAACTTTCTGCCAAAAAGTATAGTCCCCCATTGTATAATTTAGGATAAATTCTAAAAGGCAAATAAGTGCCTAGTATTTTGCTTCCGCTTGCAGATAATTTAACATAATATCCATTTTCAGATTGTGGTTGATTAGCAGATGCATAATTTTGGTAATGCTCTTGAAACACTCCAGGATTAGAAAGACCAACTATTTCTTGGCTGGTAGAACCAACAACAAAAACATCATTACCTTGTACCAAACATTTTATTTGGTTAGCGTTAGGTAAATAGGTAGAATATATAACATTTCCCGAGCTGTCGTATTTGTAAAGCACATATGTACTTGTAGTATTAGTCGGCAATGATGTTAACCATGCTCCTGAAGTTGCTAAATTGTTAACTGCACCTTGAATATTTTTAGCAACATATTTATTATTGTGCTGATCTATTGCAAGTAATAATTCATTATTACCATTAAAAGCACCTTTATAAGCGCCATATGCTTGCGTTCCGTTTGAAGAAAATTCTGCTAAATATGCATTACTTGTATCACTAATAAAAGGATAGCCGCCTGAAGAAATTGCAAATTGACTGTAGTAAGAAGGGGAATACGGGGAATTTTGATTATGCACAGATGCATTTAAAAAAACATTATTTTGGTTGTTTATAATAAAAGCTTCATAAACCGAATCATAAATTTGTGTTCCTCCGCCACCAACGTATGTTCCCCATTCTCTTAAGAAATTAAACGATTGGGAATTAATAGAAAAACAGATAAAAACAGATAAAAATATAAATATATTTTTCATAATAATTCTAATTTTATAAGGTTAAGGGAAAAATATTATATAATCAAATATAATAATAATTAGGGTGGCTTTAAAATATAAATTAGCTTAAACTATGAAATATTTAATATAATTTAATAAAAAGGGTGTAAGATTAATAATGGTTTAATAAGCATCAACTGTAGATATCATTATCTTTGTATGAAATTTATATTATGGTAAACTATTCACGCGCAAGAGTGACGACGGAAGCTATAGAAAGAATCTACGTTACCATGCGACATTTGTTTTATAGAGGTTTTTTTAAACCATCAGGCGTTTCGGGTGAAAACTTGCGCCAACAACTGCAACTCATTAACCCAGAAATATACGGCACCATTAATGTTGCCAATAAAATTGAACTGGACGGATTATTATATGTTTTAGACAGACTTCCTGAAGGCATAGAAGAATGTTCTTTTGTCTATCTAACATCAGATGAAGGCTTTGAAAAAGGTGGTTTCCAACTGATTATCCCTAAAAAAAGAAGAAGAAACTGCTACCGCATAGATGAGCACCAGATGAATATTGAGGTTTTGTTGGGTCGTTCAGAGATTTATGATATACTTACCCATCTCACCTTTTTATATATTGAAGCAGATAAAATTCGTGAACTGGCATTTGCTGCAGACGAAGACTATAAGCCTTCCAGAGCCTGGAGAATTATTGAAGAAGTAGCCAAGGGCGAGAAAAAATTCAATAGAAAAGAAAAGGAAGTAGCACTCATCCACCTTTCGTCATTATTGGGAAGAACTTTCGAAGAAACCCTTAATGCTTATCACAGTTTCGGAGATGACAATAATCCAGATCGCCTTTTTAAGATCATCTATTACTTAGGAAATGAAAGTTTAATGGATTTTAAAAAAATACGTGAAAGAGAAGTTCATTTCAGTTCTATTTTAAGGGAAAGAGTCGGTCACCACTTGTTTGGAGAAGCCTGGGCGAACAGCGTAAAAGATGTTTTAGTCGCTGCCGATCTACACATGCGTCCACTGCACATTATTTCAGCCAATATGCATTCGGTAAAAAATATGCTTTTTGCCAATGATGCGCTCAAAAAGAAAAATCAGAAAGAGGTAGATTATAAACTGTATGAAGATATCAGCAATAAAAAAGACCTCAGAGAGAAAGTTTTGGAATATGCTTTGGAAAAGGGCATGATTTATATTGATGACAACAGCGGTAGCAATATCGATGTTCAAATCATTGATTTAAGCAAAATTGATCTTAAAAATACACCGTTCGCCAACACCAAGTTTTCTGGTGATGATGTAGTTCTGGTTTTTGACTATGCTTTTGGTGAGCAAGCTTTTGAGATTATGGATGAACTTTTAAGGCCTTATGCTTTCGAGGATAAGGTGTTCACAATGAAGGTAAAATCAATATCTATAATGGGAAAAGCGGGTATTTTAAAGGGTGAAAAGGGAGATATCATGATACCTACTTCTCATATTTTTGAAGGAACAGCAGATAATTATCCTTTTGAAAATGCTTTGAAACTTGAAGATTTTGAGGATGATGATTTAGAAGCTTTTGAAGGAAGCATGGTGACGGTTTTAGGAACCTCTCTACAGAACAAAGATATTCTTCAGTATTTCATGGATACTTCTTGGAAAGCGGTAGGACTGGAAATGGAGGGTGCACATTACCAAAAAGCCATTCAGGTGGCCTCAAAAATAAGGCATCATATTTCAGAAGATCTTTTCCTTTGTTATGCTTATTACGCATCCGACAATCCTTTGGAAACAGGAAGCACACTATCTTCGGGAGGTTTAGGCTTAACAGGTGTAAAACCTACATATTTGATTACGCTGAAAATTTTGGAAAAAATATTCAACAGCAGTAGCAACTGATTTAAAAAACCTCTCATAATTTTGAGAGGTTTTTTATCATAAATGATGAATACAGTATTAAACAAAAAAATCTCCCAATATTTTGGAAGATTTTTGTGGGTCCTGAGGGATTCGAACCCCCGACCCTCTGGGTGTAAACCAGATGCTCTGAACCAACTGAGCTAAGAACCCGAAATTTTTTAAAGGATTTTCGAACCTTCTGTGGGTCCTGAGGGATTCGAACCCCCGACCCTCTGGGTGTAAACCAGATGCTCTGAACCAACTGAGCTAAGAACCCTCAAGAGAAATTTTCTCGTTTTGAGTGGTGCAAATATACAACTTATTGCTTTATCTCCAAATTTTTTTCTAAAAATTCTCCTACCACAAAATTACTTCCACCTATAAAAATCATCTCATCAGCTTTGCAATTTTCCTTTGCGGCAAGATAACCCGACTGTACATCATTGAAAATCTGATAATTTAGCTTTGCGTTTTTCAACAGTTCTTCATAATCAAAAGGGCTTCTTCCTCTGGCAATCGCAGGTTTTACAAAGTAAAATTTTTCTGACTTTGGAAGTATTTCAATTACCTCATCTATCTTTTTATCATTAACAAAACCTAAAATAATATGCTTTTTCTGAGAATAGTCCGCAAGTTGCTGGAACACCACTTCTAATCCTGCCTGATTGTGTCCTGTGTCACAAATTGTTAATGGTTGACTGGAAAACTCAAACCATCGACCGATAAAACCGGTATTTTTATGCACATTCTGTAATCCTTTAATTACACTTTGTTCTAAAATTTCCACCCCACAATTTTTCAATTCGTTTACCAAGGCTTTTACCACTTTAATGTTTTTCTTTTGATAAATTCCTTTTAAATCTGATGTTAAATCTGTTTCCAGCAATGTTGCATCAATAAACTTCGCGCCCTCATTTTTAGATTTCTCTTCGATGATTTGTTTAACTACAATATTTTCATCACCAGAAACAATAGAAATGCCCTTTTTAATAATACCTGCTTTTTCTTTAGCTATTTCTTGGATCGTATTTCCTAAAATATTCATGTGATCAAGAGCTACATTGGTAATTGCGGCAACCAAAGGATGTATGATATTAGTAGAATCTAATCTTCCTCCCAAACCCACTTCTATAATTGCAAAATCCACCTTTTGCTGTTTAAAATATTCAAAGGCCATAATAGTGGTAAATTCAAAGAAAGAAGGTCTAATATCCTTAGGCAGGTCTTTTTGAAGTCTTTTTATAAACTTATATACAAAATCCTGATCGGCATTTTTTCCATTTACTTTTATCCGCTCAGTAAAATCTATTAAATGCGGAGAGTTGTAGAGTCCGACTTTATACCCCTGTTCTTGTAAAACCGATGCCAGCATATTACTCGTTGAACCTTTGCCGTTGGTCCCTCCAATATGTATTGTTGTGATCTCATCTTGAGGATTCCCGAAAAACTCACACAGCTTTTTTATATTTTCTAAGCCCGGTTTATATGCTTTCTGTCCATCAATCTGGTAATTGGGAGCTTGTTCAAATAGCCATTCCACAGCATTTTTGTATTCAGTTGAATTCATTTTAAAAATTATTGTTCTGCAAAAATCTCAAAAAAGACTTTAAAAAACATTAAATTACATTTAAACTTGTAACAAAATCTCAAAATTGTCGTCTTATTTCTTAAATTTCAGCTATGAAGAAATTGGTTTTATTTTTCATTGTATGCTCAACATCTGCTTGGGTTCAGGCTCAGAAGAAATGGACGCTGCAGGAATGTGTAGAATACGCCTTAGAACATAATCTACAAGTTATACAAAATGAAATCTCAAAAAAAAATCAGGATATTAATCTAAAGATTGCCAAAAGATCCTACTTGCCAACTGTTGGAGCAAATTTTTCGAATAATGCCAATTTCGGACAAAATGTTTCCTCAACAGGTTTAATCAACAGAACGGATAATTATAATAATTCTTTAGGAGTTTCCGCAAATGTTTTAATATACAACAACGGCCGACTAGAAAAGCAAGTTCGCAAGGCCAACTACGATGTAGAAGCCAGTCAGTACGATGTTGAAACCATTAAAAATGATATTTCTCTGCAGATTGCCCAGCAATATTTAAGTGTTTTGCTGAATAAAGAAATTGAGAAAATATCCCGAAGCGCTCAGGAAAATGCACAGAAACAATATGACCGAGCCAAAATAACCACCGATGTCGGAACTACTGCCCAAACCGTTCTTGCGGAAGCTGCTTCTGCTCTGGCACGCGAAAAACAAAATGTAAAAACTGCAGAAATAAACACGGGAAGAAATCTTTTTGCATTGGCGCAATTGCTTCAATTACCCAACTACGAAGACTTTGATGTAGTGGATGTTCCTGTTTACGACGATATGCTCACCTCTTCTCTACAATCCGTAAATGATGTTTTAGAGTATGCTTACAGCAATCAGCCACAGGTAAAAGCCGCCGAAAGCAGAATAAAAGCCGCCGAAGCACAAACAACGGTTACAAAAACTGCCTTTTGGCCTACCGTAACAGCATCGGCAGGCGTTGGAACAAGTTATTACAATGTTCTTAAAAAACAATATGTAACCGTTCAAGACGAAAATGGAAACCCTTATCAGGTAGCCTATGACGATCCTCAGTTATTTAAACAGTACAAAGATAATTTCTCTCAGCAGTTAGGTTTATCAGCCAACATCCCTATTTTTAATCAGGGAATTACAAAATTGCAGGTAGAACAATCTAAGTTGAATGAAGAATTATCTAAAAATTCTTTGGAGCAGCAAAAACAAAGTGTGAGACAGAATGTTCAGAAAGCAAAATTTGATACCGATGCCAATTACGAAATTTATCTTGCAGCTGTGGAAGCTGAGAAGAGCACAAAACTTTCTTTAGACTTTGCGGAAAAAAGTTATGCAGCAGGAAGAACAACAATTTTTGATCTGAATGTGGCACGTAACAATTATGCCAATGCGCAGGGTTCTGTAGCTCAAGCTAAATATAATTATTTATTTAGCGTAAAACTCTTAAATTTCTATGCAGGAATTCCGATTAGCTTATAAATGTCTGTTCACAACTTAGAAAAATACCTACCCGAAAACGCTCTTCCCTATCTCAGGAAATGGTTTGCAGAAGAGTTTATACACATAAAGATAACTAGAGGACGAAGTTCGAAACTTGGCGACTATCGCAAAAAAACAGATGGAACACACGAGATCACCATTAATTCTACTCTGGAACCTCAACTTTTTTTCTTCGTTTTAACTCATGAATTGGCACATCTCATAGCTTTCGAGAATTTTGGAAGAAGAATTTCACCTCACGGCAAAGAGTGGAAAATCACTTTTGGAAAGATGATTATTGAAAGCATCTCTGTTTATAAAGATGATTTACAGCGAATATTAATACCATTTTCAACTTCTCCAAAAGCCAACTTTATGTCGAGCACCGAACTGGTGAGATATTTTCATATAAAAGACGAAGAAGCTAAGGAAGTTTTTGTGGAAGAGCTGTCGCCTGGTGATTATTTCATGTACCAGAAACAAAAATACCAAGTTGAAGCACATCTTAAAAAGAACTATCTTTGTAAAAATATGCAAACAGGCAGGAAATATAGTTTCAAACCTCTAGCAAAAGTAGAAAAATGTAACTAAACATGTTGAGAGACGATAAATATTGTGTAATAATGGCGGGCGGTATTGGAAGCCGTTTTTGGCCGATGAGCACACAAAAATTTCCCAAACAGTTTCAAGATATCTTGGGCATTGGGAGAACCATGATTCAGCAAACCTACGACAGAATTAGCCAAATAATTCCGAAGGAAAATATATTTGTAATTACCAATAAAGAGTATGTAAATTTATCTCAGCAACAGTTGCCAGAGCTGCCTGCTGAAAATATTGTTGGTGAACCCTTAATGAAAAATACTGCTGCATGTAATCTTTACATGGCCAATAAAATTGCAGAAATAAATCCTGATGCTAAAATGATTGTTCTACCGGCAGATCATCTTATCATTAAAGAGAAAACCTTTCTTGAAAAGGTTGAGTTGGCATTCAAGGTAGTATCAGAACATGACTATTTGGTAACATTGGGCATTACACCAACTCGTCCTGATACGGGATATGGCTACATTCAGTTTGACGAAAAAAAAGGTGAAGAGCTTCACAAAGTTTTATCTTTTACAGAAAAACCTATTTTAGAAATAGCAAAGACCTTTTTAGAAAGTGGTGATTTTTTGTGGAATGCAGGTATTTTTATCTGGAGTGTAAAGAGTATTCAAAAATCTTTCTCGGAATATCTCCCTGAGATGATGTTGCAGTTTACTTCTTGTGAGTATAATTCAGAAAACGAAAACTACTGTATTGAATTAATATATCCCAAGCTTCAAAAAATATCGATTGATAATGGTATTTTAGAAAAGGCAAAAAATGTGTACGTTATTCCTGCAGATCTTGGCTGGAGCGATGTTGGAACATGGACATCCGTATATGAAAACACAGATAAAGACAAAGACAACAATAATATCGGTTCCAAAAACGTTTTAACCTATAACTCAAAAGGAAATATTGTTAGGGTGAAAAACAATAAAGCGGTAATTATTGATGGTTTAGAAAATTATATCATTGTAGATACTGATAAAGCCCTACTGATTTGCCCGCGGGATAATGATCAGATGATTAAAGATTATGTCTTGGATTTAAAAAGCTTTAAAAAAGGAGAAAAATTCATGTAATTAACTGATTTTAATACATTTGTAACATGCTGAAATTCAAAATACTTTTATTTTTTACCCTTTCATTTGGGATTAAGATTGTTGCTCAGGAAAAAAGTTTCTTTTCAAGCGAAGAAAATATTCTGAAAAATATTATTCCCAATGATAAATTTGATTTTTGGGTGTTAATGCACAATCATTATGGTAAAGATCGTGAGGTAAAACTCACTGGAAATAAGAAAGATTTTGAAACACCATCTTCTGGTTTTAACTTGTCGCCCAACGAATCTTCGTACTTCTATATTGTATATGGCAAAGGCGGAAACCTGAATTACATTACCAAACTGGAAGATTTAAAGCCTTTCATCGGTAAGGCAGATAATTATCAGGAAGCGGCTCTACTAGGAGTTGTAGATGGGTACAGAATAGATTATGAATTTAAAAATATTGCAGGAAATTACCATGAAGATGCCACGAATTACTACATCGATTTAGGAAAAGTTACTTCACGAGACTGCCCGTATGCTAAGACTCATTTTACATTGACGGTAGATAAAAAATCAGGAGGTATTGCCAATATTAAAGACAACGGAACATACTCCGAAATATATAAGAAAGACTGTAAAAATAACCCTCGTTTAAAGAAACTTAACGAGGAATATAAAGCACAACTGGAGCAAGAAAAAGAGAGGCTTAATCCTACCAAGAAAAAAAGAAGGTAATTATTTTTCCTCTAATATTTGCTGAGCAGCTGTTTTTGAAGTCACTTTTGTAATAACTCTGGTACAAATTCCTTTTTCATCGAAGAGAAAAGTAGTGCGAACGATACCCATATAGGTTTTCCCGAAGTTTTTCTTCTCTTGCCAAACTCCAAACTTTTCTACTACTACCCTGTTTTCATCCGCCAAAAGATCATACGGAAAGCTGAACTTGGTATGGAAATTTTTCTGCTTTTTCTCACTGTCAGCACTGATGCCTAATAGTTGGTAACCTTCTTTTTCCAGCTGAGCGTAATGGTCGCTTAAATTACACGCTTCCACAGTGCAGGTGGGGGTGTTGGCTTGAGGATAAAAGAAAATTATTAGTTTTTTTCCTAAAAAATCCGATGAGGAAATTTCTTTACCATCTTGATTTTTCCCTTTAAATTCTGGTAAACGGTCGCCAACTTTCAACATAATCTTTATTTTTGTTCAAATTTACGGCATATATGACGAAAAAGCAAAGAGCCATCATTATACAAACTGAACTCGAAAAACTATATCCTGAAGTTCCCACCCCACTTCATCACACAGATGCTTTTACGCTTTTGGTGGCTGTGGCGCTGTCTGCCCAGACCACTGATAAAAAAGTAAATGAAATAACACCAGGACTTTTTGAAGTGGCGGGAAGCCCAGAGAAGATGGCAGCGTTAGAGGTTTCTGAAATAAAAGAACTCATCAAACAAATCGGTTTAAGCAATCAAAAGGCAAAAAACCTTAAAAGAATGGCTGAACTCTTAATTGAAAGACATGACGGAATTGTTCCCTCCACATACGATGAACTCGAAGCTTTGCCAGGTGTGGGACATAAAACAGCTTCTGTGGTAATGAGTCAGGCTTTTGGTCATCCTGCATTCCCTGTGGATACGCATATTCACCGTTTGATGAAACAATGGAAATTAACTTCTGGAAAAAATGTGGTGGAAACAGAGAAGGATGCCAAGAATATATTCCCAAAAGAGGTTTGGAATAAACTGCATTTGCAAATTATTTTCTATGGGAGAGAATATTCACCTGCAAGAGGAAAAGGTGACAAAGATTTTATTACTAAAATGCTGTTTTAAAAGTTTTGGGGGCGCGGCTTCGCCGCGCCCCCAAAACTTTTAAAAATTCTATATGTTGAGGATTCTTATTTTTGTTTTTTAGCCCAATTCTCCATTTTTCTATTCAAGATATCTAATGGTAAACAACCCTGACTTAAAACCTTATCATGATAGCTTGCCAGATTGAACTTTGCGCCTAAATCTTTTTGGTATTTATCTCTCAGCTCACGGATTCTCAATGATCCAATTTTATATCCTAGTGCCTGTCCAGGCATTGCCATATAACGCTCTACCTCTGCTGTAGCTCCTGCTTCGTCATATGCCACATTATTGAGGAAATATTGTATAGCCTCTTCCCTATTCATTTTTCCAGTGTGGATATTGGTATCGATTACCAAACGAACAGCCCTCAGCATTTGATCACTTAGATAGCCCATTTTCTGATAAGGATCGGTATATAAACCAAACTCTGGACCTAATGTTTCACAATAATGCGCCCAACCTTCACCATAAGCTCCAAACCAACCAAAACGCATAAATTTTGGAAGCTTTTCGTTCTCCTGCTGCAAAGAAACCTGATAATGATGTCCCGGAATGGCTTCATGCAAAAACAGAGACTCCATACCTGAAGTTACATTGAATTTTGAAGGATCTGGAAGTGGCATATAGAATATCCCGGGTCTTTTACCATCAGGAGTACCCTGAATATACTCAGCACTGGCGCTGGCTTCACGAAATTTTTCAGTTTGTCGAACTTCAAATTTTGTTTTTGGAGTAACATTGAACATTGTTTTAAGTTTCGGTTCAATTTTAGTAAGGATTCCGTTGAAGGCATCAATAACCTCTTTAGAAGTTTTATAAGGCATAGCTTTAGGATCTGTCTTTACAAAATTGATGAACTCTTCCAAAGAACCTGAGAAACCAACCTGCTGTTTTACCTTTTCCATCTCAGCACGAAGCATATTCACTTGTTGAACTCCAATTTTATTGATGTCTTCTGGTGAAATATTGGTGGTAGTCCAACTTTTAACGTAATAAGCATAAATATCATTCCCTTTTGGCAAAGCATTATACCCGTCTGTATCTCTAGCATTTGGGTAATATTCTTTTTCCAAGAAATCACCCATTTTGGTATATGCTGGAATAATTTTTTTAGTCACAACATCTTGATACTGAGAAGTTAGTTTTGTTTTTTGCGCATTTGTAAAGTTAGATGGAAATTTTCTTAACGGTCCGTAGAATATATTTTTATCAACATCTGAAGTAATGATTTCCTCGGCGCGCATCTGCGGAATCATTTTTACAACTAATTTTTTCGGTAGAACAATTTTATTGGAAATTCCGTCTTTAAAATTAGCCATAGCAGCATCCATCCATTCTGGAAATTTTTCCATTCTTTTCAGCCAGTCGGTATAGTCTTTTTCAGTTTTGAATGGCTGACTCCCCTCACCGCTTCCATAAAGAGGAAAACTCAAAGGAAGACCTGAAAATTGTGTGAAAGGAATATACTCAGGATGGTAGGCATAGGCTTCAATCTTATCTTTCAAGGTGTAATCCAAAACATCATACACTACTTTATCTTCATCAGATAAACTTTTATAATCTACCTTAGCCAGCTGTTGTTGCACAGAGTTGTAAAAAGCAATCTCTCCGGAAATAAAATCTTTATCAATATTAATAGGCAGCTGGTCATTATACCTATAATCACCTTGTGATGTAGCCTCAAGAGGATAAAGTTTTAAATACTGTTCGTAATAATTAGAAGCAATAGAATCTAAATCTGTAGGAGTAACTTTTGTAATAGGCGAATCCGATTTTTTGCAAGAGGTAAAAAACATTGCTGTAGCCAGACCTAAAGTGCATATATAAATAAATTTCTTCATTTCAATAACTTTAACAATAGCAAAAATAAGTATTAAAAAGAAAATCCGCGGAAAGATTTTCATAAAGATTGTCAGCTTCAAAATAAAACGAGGAAAACCTTCACCTTTTAGAAAAATGAATTATTCAAAAATAAATGCTAAAAAAAGATTCCCAATTCAATCAATTTTTTATCTTTGTTGGAAACGTTAAACAATAAATAATCACTCTTTTTTATTAGGAAATGAAAGGTATTTTGAAAATTTACCACCCAGATGAAACACTAAAATATCATCTAAAGAACACTTACTGCAAAGCAGTGTACAGCAATAAACAACATTTATTAGAGGTGGAAGTTATTACAGACGACAGTCTGGATCATGTGGATGACGATTCTTTACAATATAATTTTCCCCAACTGTCATTAGGTATTTTTGATTTTCCGATAGAAAGTGCTGACCTTTCTGGAAACACTTTTGTTATAGAGGATACCGACGATGCTTCTTATACAGAAGTAAATTTGTATGACGATGAAGAAGCTTTTATTTCTGCTAATGAGCTTGTTTTTAGTGAAGGTTCAGATGATGAGCTGCAGTTGGTATGGTCTGGGAAAATAGATGATTTTTATACCGGTTCAGACGAGCCTATACCATTCAAATTAAAATGCAGTTTTAAAGAAGATGAAATAGAGATAGACGAAGATTAGTCCGTCTTTAATTCATTTTAGTATAATAAATCAGACTTTTTCGAAATAAAGAGTCTGATTTTGTCATTTTTAAGGAATTTTTAAGACCTTAATTCATAATATTGATTTAATTTTACCGTTTACAAATTTTACAAAAAAAAATCAAATAATGCTGTTAACAGAACTTTCCACCCTCTTATTTGCGCAGGTTACAACGCCAGCAGTAGCTGTAAAAACCCAAGAGTTCTCTTTCTGGGATATTATGTTCCACGGAAATTTATTTGCAAACATTGTAATGGTAACTGTACTCCTTCTGGGTGTATTTTCTGTTTATCTGTTCTTGGAAAGACTTTTTTATATCAAAAGAATGACTTCTACACAAGATGTTCATTTAATGAGAAATATTGAAGATTTTCTTAGAGAAGGAAAAATCGATGCAGCAATGGATTATTGTAACCGCTTGAACTCTCCGGAAGGACGAATTTTAGAAAAAGGAATATCAAGAGTAGGTCGTCCCGTGTCGGATATTGTGAGCGCTATGGAAGGTCAGGCTCAGATTGAAGTTTCAAATATGGAAAAAAATCTGAACTTGTTAGCTGCCATACCAAGTATTGCTCCTATGCTCGGACTTTTAGGGACGGTAATTGGGCTCATCATGGCTTTCTTCAGTTTGTCTAATGCAGAAGGTGGTTTTTCGCCTAAAACGCTTTCAGAAGGTATTTATACGGCCTTAGGGCAAACGGCTGTCGGTTTAGCAGTGGCGGTTCCAGCTAACTTTTTTTATAATTTGTTATTAACAAAAATTGATAAATTTATATTGAATTCTCAAGTGGTTTCAAGTGAATTTTTAGATCTCATCAACAAACCTTTATAAATCTTCAACAATGAAAATCCAGAGAAGAAATAAAGCAAAACCTGAATTTAGCCTTGCGGCAATGGTAGATGTTATCCTGTTGATGTTGATTTTCTTTATGATTACCTCATCAGCAGCCAACCAAAGTGCTATTGATGTAAAACTGCCAAAAGCCGAATCTACAGACCCCAATATACCTAATCCTTTAACGTTAAGTATAAAGCCTGATGGTACCTATTTTGTAGATGATAAACCCGTAACAAAGGAAAACTTAGAGCAAACCATAGTAACAGCATTGCAGGGAAGTACCTCACCTTCATTTATGATAAGAGCTGACGAAAATACCATGCATAAAGACGTGGTTTTTGCCATGGAGATTGCTGAAAAACATAAATATAATATTGCTATTGCTACTGTAAAGGAATAGATTGTAATGAGTGACTATACCGCGAATAAAATAGAGGAAAGAAAAGATAAGTTTAAAAGTGCCATTATCACTGCGATAGTGTGGACGGCGGTTTTGCTTTTTGTTTTTTTGTACACCATAAAACAAAATTTTCCTCTTGAAAATGAAGTGGTCAATACCATGCTCGTAAATTTTGGAGATAACAGAAATGGAAACGGTGTGGAAGAACCTGCCAATCAGGAAGGAAGCTTGGCAGCCGTTACAGATGTTGTAGAACCCCAACCGGTAGAAACTCCTTCAGTACAGCCAGAATTGGACACCAAACCCGAAACTAAGGCGGAAACTAAAAAAACGGTTATAAAAGATAAAGTAATTTCAGGAAATAATACCAAAACAGCTGTTGCTAAAAAGGAAGAAACAAAGAACGCTAAAAATACAAAGTCTTCTGCTTCATCTTCATCTTCAAAAAACAAAAAAACAAGCGCCACTACAGCCAATTCTAAAACAGGGAATGGCGATGGGAAGGGAAATGCTGCCATAGGCAATCTTATAAAAGGTCGTGGTACAAAAGCTGGAAGTCAAGGTACAGGTACAGGCATTGGAAATGATGGTGATCCGTTGGGAGGGGACGGAAATGGTGATAGCAGAATAGGTGTTGACAGACGTTTGGTGGGCTTTATTCCAGGAACAATGGGGCGAGGCGGTGCACAGCCTTCTCACAACTGCTCAGGAAACGGAAGTATTTCGATTGCTTACACTGTAGATAAAGCAGGAAATGTGGTTTCTGCAAGACGTTCTGGAGGTGTTTCTGATCCCTGCATTGTTTCCACATCGGTGGGCTGGGTAAAGCGTTACGTGAAAGCAGAAAAATCCAATTTCTCTTCCTCTGGAACGTATAAAATTACTTTTTAAGATTCTTTTATCTTATTAACTTCTCCAATCCTATTGATAATTGGCAGCGCGAAAATGCCACTTGTTTGAAGGTATAATTCGTAAAACGCTTTGGCTTTTTGTAGGAAGTCGATGTTTTGTAATTCTTTTCCTTTCCAATAAAAAAGATTTCCCAACATTTCATAATAATCTTTATGATCTTTAGATTCCCGTTGATTAACCAATGCGATGAGTTCTTCCTTTGACATTGATGCAACCTGATTAAAATCTAATTTGAAGATGTCTTTCATTAAAGAATCGTAGTCGAGCTCTTTTTGCATTAAGCTTTCCTCTGGTTTATCTAAAATGAGTTTTTCCAAAGCTTGTGTCAGCTGTCTTATCAATCTTAATGTAAAATCTTTATCTTGAATCATTCTATGAATTTTTGGCTAAAATAGGAAAGTGAACTCAATTAAACTGTGCTTATTTTTTATTTTTTCGTATTCAAAATTTTATTGAATTTTCGAAATTTCAAGAGAAATTTTGTTGATTCGAAATATTTCATCTCATTACATTAACTTTAAACATAAATCTTGTATTAGATAAAAGATAGGATTATCTGATGAAATATGTGTTTGTTCTCCCCTATCAAAATATTTTTCTCCGTTACTATCATCTTCTTTCTTTACAGGGATCGGAGCTCCTTTTGTTTACAAACTTTCGGGAACATTAATCTGTCCAGAATCTACAATTCTATATTTCCAGTTTCGGTAGGGACATTTCAGACATTTTTCCCACTCTAGGAAGCAATGATTTTTTTAAGAGTACTTCGTTTTCCTGCATTTTTGCTGTACCAAAATATTGCCATTGGGTAGGGGAAATCATCTGAAAACCATCATAAAAAGTAAAATTTTTTGTAAAGTAATTTTGGAATTTCTATTATAAAGTAAATTCTTTTCAATTGAGATATTTGTTCTTTTTTCTAATACATTTTTCCTTTACTTTCTTATTAACACGATTATATTTTTTTATTAAATAAATAAATTTCTCATCACATTCTTTAAAATGCAAATATTCATTATTTGACTTCCCTGAATTTTGAATGTAAATAGTGTCATTAGAATACATTGAACTTATTTCATCAAAATCTAAATATGTAACTTTATTTTCTTGGGTTAATTTATACTTCCCTTTTTTTATTAGTTTAGTTCCTAAATTCAAGTTATAAGAATTATTACTAAGAGTTATGCTTATTTTACATTTATCATTAGTTGAATAATACGTTCCTTCAATATTTTGAGAATAAATAAATAATGGCAATAATACATTGCTTATAAGTAATATTTTAGTCATCGAATTTTTTTAATTTTTGATTTATTACTTTTTCCCCACTTAAGTGTTTTAACGTCACTTGTTTCGTATTTAAATATTCCAATATCTTTGTTTTACCAATATCTTTAACTTGCATTAGCTCAAGTATGGCTTTTATATTGTCTTTTCTATGCAAAAACCATTTGGTCCGCCATTTTTCCCTAATTTCCAAGATTTATAGAACTCCAGATCCATTCTGTAGAGTCAGATTAAGTTAAATTGTTTGCCACAACTTTTGGCGTATTGATTAGTTCTAGCTTAATGAGATACTAAAATACAAACACTAATTTGCTAAAATATATTCATCCTTATAGTTTGAGGTAGATTTAGAGTCTTTAATTGATATTAATCTTGTATAGTTTTTTTTAGTTTTTTTATACGGGACAGTATAATCATAAGTATTATTGAAATGTGACATTTTAAGTATTATACGGTCAATTCGACCTTTACTTCCATATTTTACTATCCCTGAATGTACGATTGAGTTTTCAGGAAAATAAAGTGAATTCAACTCTTTGGGAAGCCTAAAATTACAATCTCTATATTGGGTACCTAGTTTTTGTTTTGCACCAGTACAGTTTTCTACTAACGTAGAGACCAAAAGACTATCTTTCAAAAATAAATTATTTTTAGTAATAGGTAATTCATCTACATGCAATACATTCCCTTCAATTTTTATATCTGAAATATTGGTATAATAGTCAATATATTGAATTTCCCCTTTTAAATCTCGTTTATTGTTTTCGGGATTAAAATGATATTCAGAAACTACTAAGTTATTTTGATTTTTTTTAAATGTTAACGAATCTCCCATATTGATATATGCTCTTGCATATTCTTCATTATTCGAATTAAAATAATGATTGGAAATAGTTTTATTATTTTCTATATAAATAATTTTATAATTTTTCTGAGAATACATTTTACAACCAATTAATAAGAAGAGTAAAAAGTATTTTAAATTTTTATTTTTTTGCATTTGGTTTTATTTTTCTAGTTTTTAATTCTTTCCAAAAAATTGTTCCTAAATAAACAGCTCTTGATTCTAATGCAATTGTATTGACTGTTGCATATTTATTATTGGGATTTTTGCCAGGAGTATATTTTTCTTTAGGCGCTTTGAAATTTGCACCTAATAATTCTACACCTTTTTTCCATTTTGCATGATGTTCATCAGATATAGTCCATCCCATTGAATTCATGTGCACCTCAAATCTATTTGCAGAAAATCTATCATCTGTTATAACAAAATTAGCTTGCTCGGCTCCATCCCACATTGTAGCACCATTACTAGGATCTTCATTACTAGTTAAAGAGAATATTATTGCTGCTAGAGCCAGCTGTTTCTTAGTTCCATTTCTATCTGAAATTTTTGTATTTCTAAATATTTTAGCCTGTGTACTATTTATACCATATGCAATCTTATTTACCTTATGAACAGAGGCTATTGCCATCATTTCTAGAGCCAACTCCTTTTCTGTACCAATATTATTTCTATATGCAGAACTTTCTCCATAAATAGTTGATGCTTTTTCAACTAATTTTTGATTAATGATAGTTTTATCTTTCTCTTTTATAAAGTATCTTCAATATTAATTAATCACCATTTTTTACCTTTCTTGGCTGCATCATATTCTTGCTGACTAGTTAGGAAAACCTTTAAACTACTTTCTTTTCCCCCTAAATAATATCCATATTTTGTATAATAAATATACTCAGTATCATCTTCTTTCTGCTTTGGAATCGGAGCTCCTTTTGTGTTCAAACTTTCAGGCACATTTATTTGTCCAGAGTCTACAAATTCTATTTTACCCGTTTCGGGAGGTGCATTTCCAAGCATTTTTCCTACGCCTGGGAGGAAGGATTTTTTTAATAAAACCTCGTTATCCTGCACTTTTGCTGTCCCAAAATCTTGCCATTGGGTAAGGGAAATCATTTGGAAACTGTCATAAAAAGTGAATTAGAAATTTGTTTTTCGATGGGTATGCCCGTAAATTATTTTAGGCTACTGCTAAGAACTAGAAAAGTTATTTTTGTAGATTATCTAACTTTTGTTGAATTGAATCTATTAGTTTGGTTTGAAATTTATTTAAATCATAATTTTTGAATTTATAGGTTTTTGAATATTGTTTAAATCCCCAAGACTCAATTTTTAAGCTGTCGACTTTATTTTTTGAAATATAAATGCTTGAGAAGAATTTGGAAGAATTTCCTTGCTCAGCATTTATAATAAATCCATTATTATTAGGCTTTAGTTCTTGATATACATTTCTATCGTCTGAAAACAATAGATTTTTATATATGTTTGTTTTTTTATTTTCAATATTATAAACAAGTAATATATTTTCGTCAATTACTTTTGGAAAACAATCATATTCTGTAGTTTCAACATAAAAAGGTTTCAGTATTGCGATGCTATCTTTTTTGCTTTCTATTTTTTGACTAACTACATAAAAGTTTGACACATGTATCCCCAATTTATTCTTAAAACCATATGTTTCTTTTTCACATTTTGTACTGCTTATTTTTCTACTAGGAGCTTTTAAAGTATCTAATTTTAAAATTTCTGAATTTTTTGTAAACTTTTTTCCATTTTGACAACAAATGCAAAAAAGCAATATTGATAGATATATTAAATTTTTCATAATTAATTTTTAGTGTCCCTCTAGTTGCGTGTTGTCCAAAACATTGTCCCTCCATGAAATCCAGTTGAATATAAATCTTCAGTTACTCTATGGTTATTTTGTGAATCTGTTCGTGCTCCGGTAAAATAACCATTAATATTGCTGATTGCTCCGTTCGTAACTTTTTTTAATTTATACTCTTCGATAAAAATGGTATTTATTACGGAATTGGGATTAACTTTCCTTTTATTGTTACTATCGCTCCAAAAGATAATGGCTAATCTAAGTTCATTTGAACCTATTGTCACTGATTTATATTGTTTAAATTTAGGATGATCTAGTTCACCTTTCCTTGTAAATAAATCCAAACCGTCCCAGAAATATGCTTTGCCAGTTGGATCATAACTACCAATTAATACATCTATGACAGCATATCTTGCAAAAATTTCATTTTGTGAATTGTTGTTTGCTTTTATTATTTTAGTTTTATCAGCGGATGATACAGAAGAATAACCGGTTTTAAATAGTTCATTAAAAGTATTTTTACCTCTTCTATGTTTGGAGCCTAATGCATTATTAACTGTATGTGCTATCCATAGAGCAGTTTGTTTATTACCAGTTAATGACGCTTCATGATGCACTAAATAGGCATTATTACAAAATTCATTATTAGAAATTATACGTTCTTTTTCTTTTAATAAATTTTCACTTTTATTAATCAATGACCATTTTTTATCTTTTTTAGCTTTGTTATATTCTTCTTGGGTTGACAAATAAATTTTATTACTTGTTTCTTTTCCTCCCAAATAATATCCATCTTTTGTATAATAAATATATTCTGTATCATCGTCTTTCGGCTCAGGAATTGGAGCTCCTGCGGTATTCAAACTTTCGGGGACATTTATTTGTCCTGAATCTACAAATTCAATTTTGCCAGTTTCTGGCGGGATGTTTCCGGGCATTTTTCCTACGCCTGGGAGGAAGGATTTTTTTAACAAAACCTCGTTATCCTGCACTTTTGCTGTCCCAAAATCTTGCCATTGGGTAAGGGAAATCATTTGGAAACCGTCATAAAAAGTAAAATTAGGTATTTGTTTTTCTACAATCGTTCCTGTCAATTTATCTTGCGTTGTGGGAACATCTGTTAAAACTTTAAATTCACCCATATGGGAGTTGAATTTTATTTTGGCGCCATCTATCGCCAACAGTAAATTTTCATCCGTACTGTCTTTTTCATTATTTTCAGCACGTTTGTCTTCCATTTTTTTGCTATTTTTCGCTTGTTGCAATTCAGAATTGTTAGTGCTATTTAATTCACCCATAGTAATGAATATTTTAAATGGTTTTTATGTGTTTTTGTTTCAATAAATCCTTCTTCATAATTTCCGTTCTTGTATTCACAAAACCCTCTATAAATAAGAAAATCTGTATCGTCTAAACTTTCAGCAAATATTTCTTGAGTTATTTTTTCTTTATTTTTTTTGATACTAATAATTTCAGTAACGTTATTTTTCAACAGTCGTTTAATTTTTCCTTCTAAGTTGTTCCATAATCCATGAAATAATAACCCAAACATATTGTAATCTTCTAGAAAAACGATAAGTTTATCCTCACTGTTTAACAATTCATCTATTTGCTTAAAATAATTTTCTACAACATCTCCTTTGTGACTGAGGGAAAGTTTAGACTTTATTTTCAACCATCTTAATTGTAAAAAATGAATGTTTCTCAACTTAATTATTTTTCCATTATCATCTACGTCTATTATTAACTCATCAAAAAGATAACTTATTTGTTTTATGAGCTTCCCCAAAGCGTTATCGTCATCAGAAAATTGAAATTCTATAACCAATAATTGGAATGTATTTACATTATTATTGGTTTCTAAAATATAAATTTCAACATTTCTTACATATTTCTTTTCTATATAATATTTGGGGTTGACTTCTTCTATAACAATTGTTTCAAACCTGTAAGTTTTGAAGTTCAAGCCTTGTAACATAGAATTAATATTCTCTTCTTTTATAATCACTATTAGGATCCATTCCCAACCAGTCTCTATTGGCAGACCAATGCAAATATTTATTTCTTAGAATTCTTAATAAACTTTGTTTAGAATATCCGATTACTGTTACTCCTTCAATATTCCCAATCTTTATTTTCTCTCCGTTTTCGTCTATAGCATCCTCATAATTTATTTCTTTTTTTTCTGTTGGTGGTATTGGTAATTTAACTTCCAAAGGTGGTTTTACGTAAATATTGTCTTTTACTGCAATGGGCAATTTATTTTCAATCGGCTTCGCTTCCAATTGTTCTTCAAGTAGTTTTTCCTGTTCTTTTTTTGCTTTATCTTTTGCGACTTGCTCATCATTCTTAAAATCCCATCTTGCTCCATCTTCAAAAACATACTGATAGAGAAATTGTTTAGCGGAAGGCAAATATTCATCATGTTCAAGGGAATAAGATGTATTCAATACATCATCGTGTATCAATTGATGATTAAAATATTGATTCCCATGCTCTCCCATAAAATGAAGGGGAATGTAACTATATTCTTTCCTCAAAAAACGAGTTCCGGTAATTTTTCTATAAACATTTCCTCCAGTAATTATATTTAGGAATTTATTGTTGATTTCTATCTCATCATCATTATACCAATAATCGTCAATTAATTGTTGTTTTCTATTGTTTAAAAACCACAAAGGTTTATGATTAGAAGTTTCAATTTCATCTACGACTTCCATTCCATTTTCATAAGCACCTCCGATATCACAATGAACACCTGGAAATTCTTTTTCTATACTTCCAGGAAATGTAGTTAAAGAAAAATTTTCTCTGTGTTCATCCATAGCTGTAAAGTGAACAGCTTTCAAATAAGGTCCTGGATTTTTTAGTTGAAGTTGTTCCACATCATTACCAAAATAGTAACTTGGCCCTCTTGTAGAATGTACCGTACCTTTTACCCCCGACTCTTTTCCCTGTTCCCATATCACCAAATTCCTCATATGAAGAAACAGTATCATATACTCCAATAAAACGAACTTGAAGCTCTAAGTCTTCTAATTCCTCTTTTGATAAAATATCTTTACTTAAAAGATAATACCCCAAAAAACCATATTTAGGAAGTTTTCCATTATCGAGATACTGAGGATCCACTTCTGTTTTATCTTTATCTACCCATATATCTTCATATACGGGAACTCTCACAAACCCAGCTTCATGAGCTGAAGAATATTCTTCTCGATAACCAACTATCTTTCTGGATTTTTTTACCTCTATATCTTGAGGTCTTTTGTTTCCATTTATTTCATAAGAAAAATTTCTCGCCGCCGCTGCTCCACGGCTAAAACCGAAAGTGTCAATGTAAACTATTTTTAATTTAGCTTTAGGATTTCCTAAATTTCTTTTAATTTTTTTTATTCTATCTGCTACTTTTTCACAGCCTAATCTTACTTTTCCTCTAATGCCTGTTTTTCCTGATCCATACTGAAAACCATCATCAACATCTCTATTATTATCTAAAGTACCTATTCCCTCCACATAGACTCCATAAGTATCTCTCTTTGAAGACAAATACATTCTTGCAACATTGGTATAATCATTACTAAAACTATTATCCACCCCTTGTTTATCTATCCATCCTCTATGACTTGCTTTTAAATATTGCTCGTACTCAGAATCATTCTCACTGATTTTTTTATTTTTCAGCTTACCATATTCCTTTTCTTGTTGTCTTCTGGTTGCTTCAATGGCTTTTTCTTTATCTAAAATTGTTTCTTTAGAATCAGCACCTTCTATTTTATTTTTGCCATCTCTGTATTTTTGTCTGAGTTCAGTATTTTTTAAATTATTCAAAGTTCCATCAAAAAAAACACCTATATCTATTTGAACTTCATCAATAGAAGATTTTGGATTTCCTGTATTATAAACAAATGTCTTTCCCATAATTTAACTATTAAAATACTACCAAATTTTCAGTTTTAATAAATGCTTCTTCACCATTTTCTCCTCTTAATTGAACTGTAAAAAAACTGTTAGCTTCATTTACTTTAATAACTACTTCTGCCCTTGTACTTGTAGAGTCATCCCCAAAAACTTTATTAAAAGCTTCAAAATTTGACTTTTCATTCAAATCACAATTTCCTCCAAACTCTTCATTTTTCGAGTTGATATAAGTAAAAAGAATTTTTGTTGGCATTGCTCTGAAACTATATTCTGCAAAAGGTTCTTTTGCTCCATCCAATTGCTCCCATTCTCCATTAATCATAGCTAAACCTACATCTGCTTTAGCATTTAATTTTGAATTCTCAGGAAGATCAAAAATGGGTTTCCAAGAAAATCTTGTTCTGTATACATCCCATAAACCAAATGGAATCGGTTTATTTTTGTTTTCTTCTTGTACTTTTTTAGGTACAATTCTTTCACCTGTGCGTACCATATCCAAATAATCTTTTCTCCAAAAACGATTTTCATGACTATCTAATTTTGCAATTTCAGAATCGGGGATTGTTACTTTTTTGCCTTGATAACGACCTACTTCTTTTTGAACTCCTACACCTGCAACCCAAACGACAACTATTCCTCCTGGAGCCATACCAACACAAATCATATCATAATTTAAATGCTGCATTTTTCCACTTCTACCTTTTATTTCATAACCTTTGCTAAAGAAGTCCCTTATTTTGTTGATCTCAATATCGGAATCAATGTGATAAAATTGATTTTCATTATAGGACATCCAAACAAAATCTAAACGAGTAGGTAAACTTTTGAATCCACTAGACATTCCATAGGTAGGAGTTCCCCAAGCAGAAGAAGCTGTTGTTAATCCGCCACTTAGGCTCACCCATTCTCCACCCTCACATTCTATACCTCCTTTGTATACTTCCATTGGATAACCTAAAGGAGCAGATGTACATTCGGTCCATTCATATTTTGTCATAGCTAGATTGTTATTATTATCTTTTTTTTTCTTGACATGATATTTGCGTAAAGATTGATAATAAAAAAATAAATTTTAGTACTTTACTGAATTGCTGCATAGGAAATAATTAAAATGAATGGAAGAATAATTAAAAATGATTGTATTAACGTTGTATTAATAGTCTCTTTTGACGTTTGTTTCTTATTTAAAAGAAGTAATAAAAACACCGATAAAAGAGCAATAGGAATACTAAGCAAAGCGAAAATAATTACTCCAAATACTTCATTCGTCCCAGCATTATCACCAACAATAATTAACAAAATAAACTCAATTATCAGGTTCATAGCGCCTATTAAAATAGTCCCAAAAGTTATCCTCATTAACATTCTAATTTGGGAAGCATCGCCTATTCTAACCTCATTTTGTTTATTTCCTTTCTTTAACAAAAGAAAAATATTGTAAAAAGGAATGAGTAATAAAAGTTTAGATTTATTGACGTCATTTATTCTCCTTATTGCAGCTGTACAAATTGGAAACAAGAGCAAAATAACTAAAAACGCATAAAAATAATTCAATGCTTTTTCTTTTGAATCTGAAAGCTCCATATATCCACCAATAATAAAGGATAATACAACAATCAAAAAATAATTGACTATTAAAAAAGACCAAAACTCAAGTTTTGTAATTTTACTAGTCGTATTGAAAGAATTTCTCCAATTTTCAAGTATTATTTTTTTCATTTTAGTTTATCCTTTATTTACTTTAGCATCTATTTTTCCTAGAACTTTTGCTACTCCAGCACTTTGTAGTAAAATATCACCATTTTGAGCTTTATGTATTGTAGTAGCAGTCGTTTCATTAAGATTGCCTATTACCTTTATTGTTTTATTTTCATTAACGGTTTGTTTATAATTTTTGGATGTAAAATGATGATCATTAGTGATATTGGTTGTATTATTATTTCCAATTGATGTTTTCATATCATTACCAACATTTACATACAAATTATTTCCTACATTAAATGTCATATTCTTCGGCGCCGTCACAGTTATGCTTCCTTGACCATCCATAAACCAAGTATTTCCGCTTGGATCAAGAATCGTTACACTTTTCTCATCATCATTCATTAAAACTTTGATACCACTTTTGGTTTGGA